>SVPY01000006.1 GCA_015065615.1 Oscillospiraceae bacterium
ATCGACCAAGGCAACAAAACCCTGATTCCTGAAGGCGAATATACGCAACATAAATCTGCAAGAAGTGCTGCTTGTGATTTCGTAAGTTGACCCAACGCTTTCGCCAAGCTAATTTAACTTGGTGAATATTTTGTTTCGTCGTATCTTTTAATGCTTCTTTAATACGGCCACTATCCGGTCACCATATTGGTGGCTGGCTTTAGTAGTACCTGCCTTGAGTTAGGCCGAATACACTGTCATCTGAATGACTAATATATGACGAAGTGTTCGCCCTTTGTGCGATCAATCTTGCGCTGTTTGCTGACTATGGAAAGAAAAACTCATCTCTTGAGAAACACATGAAAATAGATGATGCGTTCAATTTCTTCCTATACACACAACTGGCACCTTCTCTAAAATACAAAAAATACGACTTGCGTTCGGTAGCCACTGGATTTATAACAAACATAGGAGGATATAACAGGCAGTATCCATACAACGAAATTTCGTTTTTTGAATTTGATCAGTTTCTGTTCACAACATGGAAAGACAAACCCAATGGGAAAGCAAAAGATCAAGTTGCTTGGGGAGCTTTTGCTGAGTAAAAGAAGTTCGCTGCCTCCATTTCTACATTTGAACTATATTTTCCCAATCCATAAATCCGCAAAAGGAAGCGAATTGTTACATCCGCTTCCTTTTGTTTTGTATTAGAATCCTTGCTGTTTGGCACGATTACCCAGGGTCAGGGACATATCATGAGGCTTTCTGTGACCCAGCATCTTTGTCAGATCTCCCTGAGGATCTACATCCACAAGAAGAACCTTTTTGCCGTGCATCGCAAGTCCGGCGCCCAGATTATACACTGTGGTACTTTTCCCGACGCCGCCTTTTTGATTGGCAACCGCAATTACTTGTGTTTCTGCCATAAGTGTATTCCTCCTTTACATAAATTAAGCCGAACACTATTAATGCCCGGCTATGTACTAAAATAAAAAAACGCCTATTCTTTTCGAATAAGCGCATATGTTCTTAAAGACTATGTTTAGATTTCAATGAAACCAATTTATACGATATATATTTAAAAAAGGAATCAGCAGAAGCCGATTCCTTCAAGCATGCATCCGAAAACACACACCCCTATTAATAATATTATTATACACAAATTTTAAATATATGTCAATATTTAAAGAGATTTTTTCAAAATTGTTATTCTTGATTTTAAATCTGGATGAATAACCATATTTGCAACTTCAGACTCAACAGAATTTTTATATTCATCTGTTATCTTCTCAAAATCTCTAATCATTTCTTTAATATCAGTTTCTGAAACACCGAGCAATTTCAAATAAAAACAGATTAAAATCAAATAATCTCCGATGGTTTTAAAGTTAATATACGGAAGTCTAAATTCTCGCTTTAAGCATTCTTTCATTGCAGGAGATGGATCCATCTCTCTAAAACGCGCATCAAACACCACCGCATTATGTGCAATGGCATTTCTCAAATCTTTCAATGTGTATAAATATTTATATATTAATTCTCGATTGGTATCTACTGATGCGACTTTCATACCCAAATCAATTGTTATATGATCCCTTGTAGAAATATCCAAACAAGATAACAGATAAGCAAAATCGCCTAAAGTTAATATTTCAAACAATGCCCACAGAGGAACTCCATCGTAATTCGTTTTATTATAAAAATGGACAATTTGTGGATTGTTTTTATCATACGCTTTAACTAAAGAAGATTGAATGTTTTTTTCTAATATCAACTTATTATGTTGAGCCTTTTTCTTAGTTCTCTCATCTATATTTTTATCAAAACTATTATATCCAGCAACAACACAATTGTACATATCCTGTATTTTCTCGGAATTTGCATCAATCATGATTCTTTCTAACGCTATATTCTTCACAGCAGTCTCTATAAACATAATTCTACTGTAAAAGAGAGATTTCAAATCCGAATCATACATTATAGTCGCGTATACATCACTATATTTAGAAAAAGGTATAGGTCTACTTGCCTTTTCGAAAAATCTATATCCTTTATAGCCATGAAAATATCCTGTATTTATCAACTGTTTCTTTTGTGTATCACCTTGTATATCGATGCCATTTTTTCTAAGATGACTCATCAAATCATCCGTAGTCTTAAAACTCAGTTTTACCACCGCCTTAATAATATGCATTAATTATACAATATATAGAAATTAAAATCAATGTGTTAATTGAATTTATTAATGAATTAACCAGTGCCATGAATTAAATATCATTAAGATTTAAAGTAGCTATATATTCTTTACTATTCATAAGTTACATATTATTGATTATTAGATATAAAAAGAACCACTTCACATTTTCCCAATTATCATCAATTAAAAAGCCCTCTAAATTATGTTAAATTAGCTCATAATAACTCATATCTCATAAAAACTGCACTTACATTCTTTCACACAAATCACCCCTATTTTCTTTAAAAAATCAAAACAATCGAGCTAAAAAACCACTTATTTGCCGTTAAGTTGTCCTATTTTTTAACACAAATGGGGTCAAAAATGCAGATTGTCCTATCATTAACACATTAAAAGCGGCACATAACAGGTCAAATTAAGCTAAATCTTTATAAACTCATCAAACTACGTTAAATGCAGAAAACCCCAAAAAACCAAGGTTTTTCGGGGTTTTTGAGCGATTTGATGAAGAATAATCGGCTGATTATCTCTTGGAGAACTGGGGAGCACGACGTGCGCCTTTTAAGCCGTACTTCTTTCTTTCCTTCATTCTGGGGTCACGAGTAAGGAAGCCTGCCTTCTTGAGTGTAGATCTGAGGTTCTCAGCGTCGAACTGGAGAAGAGCTCTTGCTACACCGTGACGGATAGCGCCTGCCTGGCCTGTAACACCGCCACCTGCAACGCGGCAAACGATGTCGAACTTTTCCTGTGTATCTGTAACTGCGAGGGGCTGACGAACAATAGCCTTAAGTGTTTCAAGACCGAAGTAATCGTCGATATCGCGATCGTTGATTGTAACTTTACCTGTACCCTGATAAAGTCTTACTCTAGCAACAGAAGACTTTCTTCTGCCTGTGCCGTAAAAATAAGGTGCTTTCTCGTACATAATCTACTACCTCCTATTATAATTCCCATGCTTCGGGCTTCTGAGCTGCGTGTGTGTGCTCTGCGCCTGCGAATACACGGAGTCTGCTCTTTGCAGCTGTACCGATTGTGTTAGAAGGGATCATGCCGCAAACTGCGAGTTCCATAGCCTTTTCGGGCTTTGTTTTCATAAGTGTGTCGTACTTAACGGACTTCATATGGCCGATGTAGCCTGTATGATGATAGTAGTACTTGTTCTGGAGCTTAGAACCTGTGAGAACTGCCTCTGCGCAGTTGATGATGATAACGTGGTCACCGCAATCTACGTGAGGTGTGAAAATTGTCTTGTGCTTACCGCGAAGAAGAACAGCGGCTTCAGCTGCAACACGGCCGAGGGGCTTGCCTGCAGCGTCAATTACGTACCATTTGCGGTCAATCTGACCTGCTTTAGCCATAAATGTGGACATTAGCGTTTCCTCCATAAAATTGATATTTATATTAAATAAACATATTTGATAGCACTAAAATAAAATGCTATGCGCTTTTTTGACGCTTAGATATAATACCACAAGCTTTTTATAAAGTCAAGCACATTTTTTGAAAAATTTAATCTATATTTTAGATACTCTCGTTTTCTCTTATTTACTCTCATTTTCTCTCGTTTTCTCAAAAACGATTTTTAAAAATTATTTTAATTTATATTTAATTTAGCTCCTTTTTCCTCTTATTTTCTTTAAAAACCTCGTTTTTTCTGTTTTTCACTTACACGCTATACTGCTTTAAAATCCCCTTAAGAATCTCTTAAAATCTGCCTTTTCTATTGCTAAGGCTATACTTTTTAGGTTATAATAAATATGTATGCAAATTTATTATACGGAGAAAATTAATGCAAAAGGTTATAGGAAAAGTAAGAGCGGCAGTAGAGCGCTATAATATGATAGAAGATGGGGACAGAATCGCCGTGGGAGTCTCCGGCGGCAAAGATTCCTTGTTTCTCTTATGCGCCCTTGCTAAATTAAAGATATTTTACCCCAAAAAGTTCGAAATCGTTGCCATCACCGTTGACCCCTGTTTCGGTAACGAAAACGCTGATTTTTCAGAGATCGAAAAGCTCTGCGAAAGTTTAAACGTACCCTACTTAATAAGAAGGACGGAACTCGGCAAAATAATATTTGAGGACAGAAAAGAAGAAAACCCCTGCAGCCTTTGCGCAAGAATGCGCAGAGGTATGCTTCACGATATGACAAAAGAAACAGGCTGCAATAAAATCGCTTTAGGCCACCACCACGACGACGCCGCCGAGACCTTTATGATGAACCTTCTTTACGGCGGTAAAATCGGCTGTTTCTCTCCCGTTACTTACTTAAGCGTAAAGGATATTACTATGATCCGCCCCCTTATATTTATGGACGATAACGAGGTGCAAAACGCCGTTAACCGTATGAATTTACCTGTAGTAAAAAGCAAATGCCCTGAGGACGGCGTAAGCAAAAGAGCCGAAACTACAGAACTTATTAAAAACCTGGAGAAAGAATTTCCCGACATAAAAAACAAGATAACAGGCGCCATGCAAAGAGCCGGAATCAGCGGCTGGTAACAAAACAAAAGAAAGGAGATTTTAATTAAATATGGTATTTTCATCCACGCCTTTTCTATATTACTTTTTACCTTTAGTATGTATATTCTATTTTATATTGCCGAGAAAATTTAAAAATTTCTGTTTGCTTATTTTCAGCTTGCTTTTCTACTTTTTAGGTGAGCCGAAATACATTGTGGTAATGCTTGCTTCCACACTTGTAGCCTTCCTTTTCGGCTTTCTTATTGATAAAGCAGAGGGAAATAAAAGAAAAGCTTTCCTCACTTTATCCCTTGTTCTTAATTTTTTGCCCCTTTTATTCTTTAAATACACAGACTTCTTTATAAGCAATATAAATATTATAGGCTTAAACATCCCTCTTTTAAAATTGGTTTTACCTATAGGAATCAGCTTCTATACCTTCCAGTTAACAAGCTATACAATTGATTTATACCGCAAAAACGTAGAGGTACAAAAGAACTTCATTAATTTTGCCTGCTACATCGCTTTGTTCCCTCAGCTTATTGCAGGCCCCATAGTGCGCTACAGTATTATAGCCGACCAGCTTGAAAACCGTACCCACAGTATTGAAAAATGCGCCGAAGGTATTTTCCGTTTCTCGGTAGGCCTTGGCAAAAAGGTAATTATCGCTAACGTACTCGGTGAATTTACCGCTCTTGCAGGCGAAAATTTAACGGGTGCTTTATTCTGGTGGCTCAGCGCCATAGCTTACGCCTTGCAGATATATTTCGATTTTTCAGGCTACAGCGATATGGCTATAGGCCTTGGCAAAATATTCGGCTTCGACTTTGAAGAAAACTTCAATTACCCCTTTATTTCAAAAAGCATAGCAGAATTCTGGAGAAGATGGCATATCTCCCTTGGCTCCTGGTTCAGAGATTACGTATATATCCCTATGGGCGGCAACAGAGTGAGTTCTTACCGCTGGTTCTTAAATATTTTCACCGTGTGGTTTTTAACAGGCTTCTGGCACGGCGCTTCCTGGAACTTCATTATCTGGGGCCTTTACTTTGCGTTCTTCCTGCTTGCAGAAAAAGCTGTTCTCGGTAATATTTTTAAAAAGCTCCCTAAATTTATTTCCCATATTTACGTAATTTTCTTTGTTATCATAAGCTTCGTAATATTCAAGGAAACCGACTTCAGTATGCTTTTTGCTTTCCTTTATAATATGCTTAATATTTTCGCACCTCTTTCAAGTGAGGCTATCTATTATATTACAAGCTATTTACCCGTTATAATAATTGCCGCAGTAGGCTCTACACCCATTATGAAAAAGATATGCACTAAAATCACAGAAAAAGGAGGCGAAAAAGTACTTCTCTGGTTAAAGCCCCTGTTTGTTGCCGCTATCTTAATTGCTGTAACGGCATTTTCCGTAGACGGTTCCTTTAACCCCTTCCTGTACTTCAGATTCTGATGAAAAAAGTTACTAATCTTATTACAATCACCCTCTTTTTTGCGGTAATCCTCTCTGTTTTCCTTCTTAATATAATTCTCCCCGACGGCGAAATTTCAAAATGGGAGAGACGCAAGCTTACACAGTTCCCTGAAGTTACGGCGGAATCCGTTTTCAGCGGTGAATTTTTCACATCCTTCCAAAGCTACAGCGACGACCAATTCCTGCTACGCGATAATTTCCGTGTGATAAATTCCTTTATCCGCCGCAATATCCTTTTGCAAAGGGACGTAAACGGCTTATATATTGAAAAGGGATATATTTTCAGTATGGATGAAAAGCTAAACGAGAAAAGCGTAAATAACTTCGTAAAGAAAACAAACGAAATTATCGAAACTTATTTAGAAGGCGCAAACAATATCTATTTAAGCGTTATTCCCGATAAAAACCACTTCAGTACTGAAGCAAGACCCAAGGCAGATGCGCAAAAAATCGCCGAGCTTTACAGTAGCGGCGTTGAGAAAGCTAAATATATCGATATTTTCCCTGCTTTGAGTATTGATAGCTACTATAAAACAGACAGTCACTGGTCTCAGGATAAGCTTCAGCCCGTTATGGAAGTTTTCAAAACCGAAATGAATATGAGCGCACTGCCCGATTTCAGTAATATTAAATCTGCAGGTGAGTTTTACGGCGTTTATTACGGCCAGTTAGCCGCCGAAATTCCTATGGAAGAAATGAACTACGTAGTAATTGACGGCAAGGTTACTTCTAATCTTGAGCCCAAGGGCAGTGAAAGAATTCACGATATCGAAAAATTCTACGGCACCGACCCCTACGATTTCTTTATGCAGGGCGCTACTCCCCTTATAACCGCGGTTAACGGGAATTCAAAAACCGAAAAAGAGCTTATTATATTCCGCGATTCCTTCGGAAGCTCAATTTCGCCCCTGTTTTTAGAGGAGTACAGAAGCGTTACCTTAGTTGATTTAAGATATTTAAGCTCCGCCCTCTTAAAAGAATACGTGGAATTTGAAAATAAGGACGTACTCTTCCTATATTCCTCCACGGTTTTAAACAGTAATATTATTTTAAAATAACAAAACGGAGAAGCTATTTTAGTTTAAATAGCCTCTCCGAATTTTTATAGCTTACATCTTTATTCTGTTACTTTTTCATCTGCGAGCATTTTTGAATAAGCATTTTTAGCCAATTCGACGTGTTTTTCAAGACTATAGTCAGGGATTCCTTGCAAAGTAGATCTTGTAGAAACCCCTTTATCATCTTCACTTATAACACACTGCGGTCCAATGCACTGGTTCCTTTCAGATAAATACACTAAAAGCTTATCACCTACTTTAAAATCAAGAGTATCGTAAGCTTCGTAGTCGTAAATCACATCTTCCAATTCCGCTCCCAGTGCATTATATACAATTGTTGACGAATTCGAGTTACCTTTTATATATTCGATTACTTCTATAGTGATGGGGGTATAGTAGGATTTAATCACGAGATCTTCGTTGCCATGATTGACAACTATAGGATCTCCTATTTCAATAATTGTTCCATACACAACTTTATCGGCAACCGTCAAAGCATCTTGGTAACTTGTATAACCTCTATAACTTGTTAATCGATCTTTTACTATCACTTCTTTTTCAAGCTGTATTTCGTTTTCACTATTTATAGGTTGAACCGAATTACCGCAGGCTGTTATGAAAATCATCACTAACAATAAACTTATTTCTATTATAATTTTTTTCATATATACCTCCTTTTTATGAGTAAATAACGATATATGAAGAAGTATCATACGCTCTTAAAGTTGTGCGAGATAAACACATCGGCAATATCGGTTGCATAACATTTTGTCCACATGTTGTGCTAAAGCATGTACTTACGCCTTTCTTTATTTCACTTATATTTTATCATATTTATATCTGACAAACAATACGTAAACCTGCATAAAATTTCGCGTGATAAAGAGTTAAAACTTTTTTACTTTCTAAATAGATTTTTAATAGGATTTATGGTATAATTATAACGTTAGTGATTCTGATACAAATTAATTTTAAGGAAAATGTATTATGATAAATGAATTCTCCCGCGCTGAGCTTATTTTAGGAAGCGAAGCTATGGAAAAACTTAAAAATTCCCACGTTGCCGTTTTTGGCGTTGGCGGTGTGGGCGGCTACGTTTGCGAGGCTTTAGCCAGAGGCGGCGTTTATAAATTAAGTTTATTTGATAACGATACCGTGTCTTTAACCAATATAAACCGCCAGATTATCGCCCTTCACTCCACCATAGGCAGAAAAAAGGTGGAAGTCGCTAAAGAAAGGCTTCTCGATATAAACCCCGAAGCTGAAATTAATATTTTCGATACCTTTGTAACCGAGCAAAATATAGACGAAATTGATTTTGCTAAGTTTGACTACGTGGTAGACGCCATCGACACCGTTACAGGCAAGGTGGGAATTATCAAAAAAGCCTACGATTTAAATATACCCGTAATAAGCTCTATGGGTGCAGGCAATAAACTTGACCCCACAGCTTTTAAAGTAACCGATATTAATAAAACAAGTGTATGCCCCTTAGCCCGAGTAATGCGCAAAAAGCTAAAGGATATAGGTGTTGAAAAATGTAAAGTACTCTATTCTGAGGAGATTCCCTTAACCCCAAGAGTAAGCGAGGAAACCAAAGACGGCAGGCGTGTTACCCCCGGCAGCCTTTCCTTCGTACCCTCCGCCGCAGGACTTATTATCGCAGGGGAAGTTATTAAGGATATAATTAAATAAAAAATAAAACGGAGAAGCTGTTTTAGTTTAAATAGCCTCTCCGATTTTTTTATTCGTCAATTATATGAATCTCGTAGCAATTGTATAAAGATTGCGGCTGTAAGTTTCCGTTCTCGTCATAAATTGTTTGTAACGGCATGATACCTTCGTAAATAAATTTTATCCTCATATTATCTTCAAGGGCATCTGCCTTAACTCTTTTGCCGTTTTCATCATATATTTCTGTTTTATCAATAGTGAAAAAATAATCTGCTCCTGAGTCAGCATGAACAGTAAGAAGAGTATATCCCGACGCCCCCATATAAGGTTTTTCCGTTATTACCGCATAAGATTCTATCTTTGGTAAAGTGATGGTATCGGAATCATCAGGCATAAAATGGAAAACAAACAGCACCGCCAATACAGCAATACACATTAATGAAAGAATAATAACAGGTATTCTGAATTTTTTCATTACTTCATCTCCTCATTTATTAGTAACACTATAACCATCTTTATTATATCATAGAATCTAAAAGCAAGCAACCAAGGTACCACTCCACTCTCCGTGGAGTTTTATTTCTTTTTGCACCAAAAAACTCCTTTAAGTTTATACCATTAGTAGGTTTACAAGTTTAAATTTTAGATATATAATTAAATCAGTAAAAACGAACTTAATTTTTTAATAAGGAGGGCAAAATATGGACGCCAAAAGTATGGGAAAGAACATCGCTTCTTTAAGAAAAAAGCAGGGTTTAACGCAAAAAGCTCTGGCAGAAAAGCTTAAAATCAGCGATAAAGCAGTAAGCAAGTGGGAGTCCGGCTTAGGTTTCCCCGAAATCACCTTACTTCCCGAAATATCCAAGCTTTTCGGTGTTTCCGTGGATTATCTTATGACAGGTGAAAGAAAAGGCATTGTAATTGCAGGTAATATTTTAACCGACGTCTGCAAAAATATTGATACTTACCCCAAAATCGGTATGCTTGCAAATATCTCAAGCGTAAAAAGAGCCGTGGGCGGCTGCGTGCCCAACACAGGCATCGACTTAGCTACTATAGATAAGAGCATTCCTATTTCTGCAGTGGGCAAAGTTGGCGACGACGAATACGGCAGATACGTAACGGAGAGAATGAGAAACGTGGGCATTAATACCGATATGGTAAGAATTTCAAGTAGTGCGCCCACAAGCTTCAGCGACGTTATGAATCTCCCCTCAGGCGAGAGAACTTTCTTCCACGCAAGAGGCGCCAACGCAGAATTCTCCCCTGCTGACGTGGATATAAACTCCATAAACGCTTCTATGCTTCATATCGGCTATATTTTACTTCTTGATAAATTCGATGAATTCGACGAGGAGTACGGCACGGTAATGGCAAGATTTTTGCATGATGTTCAGGAAAAGGGCATTAAAACAAGTATCGACGTAGTAAGCTCCTCCACAGCCGACTACCAGAAAACTATAGTTCCTGCTTTAAAATACTGCGACTATGCAATAATGAACGAAATCGAAAGCACAAGCATCTGGGGTCTTTCTCCCAGAGACGAAAACGGCAAGCTCAATATCCCCAATATTAAGGAAACAATGAAGCGAATTCTCGATGCAGGTGTTAAGGAGAAAGTTATAGTCCACTCTAAGGAAGCAGGTTTCCTTATGGATAAAAATTATAACTACACCGCCGTTGCATCCCTTGATATTCCCAGAAGCGAAATCAAAGGCAGCGTAGGCGCAGGCGACGCTTACTGTGCAGGTTGCCTTTACGGTATTTATCATAATCTCCCCGATAAAGAGATTCTTGAATTTGCCTGCAGCGCTGCAAGCTTCAACCTCTTTGCAGAGGACTCCGTATCAGGTATGAGAAGCCGCGAGGAAATTTTAAAGCTCCCTGAAAAATACGCAAGAGAAATTCACGATTTATATTAATTAAAACAAAATACAATTAATTTAAAGGAGAAAACTTATGTTAGTTACATTAAACGAAGTGCTCAAGAAGGCTCAGGAAGGTCACTATGCAGTAGGTCTTTTTAACACAACAGATTCCGATATGCTTCAGGCAGCTATTGAAGCAGCCGAAGAAATGCGCGCACCTATTATTATCGGCACAGCTGAAATTTTACTCCCTTACGGTGAGTTAAAGCTTATTGCTCCTTCTATTATTGAAGCTGCAAAAAGAGCAACTGTTCCCGTTGTAGTTCACTATGACCACGGCTTAACATTCGACAGATGCATCGAAGCTTTAAAGCTTGGTTTTTCTAGCATTATGTTCGACGGCAGCGCAGGCGACGAAGAAGAAAACATCCGTGCTACAAGAGAAATGGTTAAAATTGCTCACTCTTTCGGTGCTTCCGTAGAAGGCGAAATCGGTCACGTAGGTAACGCAGACGTAGGCGATAACGAAACAAACGATATGTACACAACTCCCGAAGAGGCTCTTGATTTCATAGAGAAAACAGGTGTTGACGCACTGGCAGTTGCAATCGGTACAGCTCACGGCGCATATAAGACAAAGCCCTGCCTTGATATCGAGAGATTAAAGGCTATAAGAGCAAAGGTAGATACTCCCCTTGTTCTTCACGGCGGCTCAGGTCTTTCTGACGATGACTTCAGAACCACTATTAAAGAGGGTATTTCTAAGGTTAATATCTTTACAGACCTCTGCTTAGCAGGTGAAAAGGGTGTTAAGGAAGGTCTTGAAAAGGGCGTTGGCTACTTAGAGACAAGAAACATCAAGAAAAACGCTATCAAAGAAGCTGTAAAAGCTAAAATGGAGCTTTTTGGCTGCGTAGGTAAAGCATAATTAAATAAGGCGAATTCAACGGAGACGTTTTGAAAAAGACGTCCCCGTTTTTCTTTTGCCATTTTAGATGCGTTTGCCACTATTTTAATTGACAAATTCATACCTGCGCCCTTATAATTAAAATATAAAGACGAAAGGAATGAACAAAATGAGTAATAATGAATTTTTCTTCCAAAGAACCTCTCCCGAAAGCCTCGGCATACCCTCCTATGCTATTGAGGGCTTCATAAACAATATAGAAAAAGAGGGAATTGAGCTTCACAGCCTTATGATTCTGCGCCACGGCAAAGTATGTGCCGAAGGCTGGTGGAAACCCTATAGTAAAAACGAGCTTCATAACGTCCACTCTTTTACAAAAAGCTTTGTTTCCACTGCTTTCGGTATACTTGAAAGCGAGGGCATTCTCTCCCTTGAAGATAGCGTAATTTCATTTTTCCCGGAAGAAACACCCGAAAACCCAAGCGAAAACCTTAAAAATATGAAGATCCGCCACCTTTTAAGTATGAGCTGCGGCCACCACGATGAGCCAAGAATCACCGATAAAAATTTCGTGAAGGCATTTTTAAGCCACCCTGTTACCCATGAGCCCGGCACCTACTTCCGCTATAATTCCGCCGCCACTCACTTAGTAAGCAGAATTATCCACAAGGTAACAGGCAAAACTTTCATTGAATTTTTAAAGCCTTATATATTTGAGCCTATGGGTTTCGGTGAATTCTCCTGTTCAAATAATTCTGACGGCTTCCCCTCAGGCGGTGGCGGTCTTGCCCTTAAAACAGAGGATATGACTAAGCTTGCCGCTCTTTATTTAAATAAAGGCAAATGGCAGGGAAAAGAACTTATCCCCGAAAAATGGATAGAAACAGCCACAATTCCTCAGGTAGATAATTCCAACGGCGAGCACCGTGAAAATAATGAGGACTGGGAAGCAGGCTACGGCTACCAGATGTGGATGAATAAAAATAAACACTCCTACCGTTTCGACGGTGCCTTCGGTCAGGAAGCCTTCGTATGCCAGGATGAAGATTTAGCAGTAGTTTTCACAGCGGCAAGCTACCGCCTCGGTGATATTTTTGATTTGATCCGCCGTTATATTTTGAATAATCTTTCAGATAAAGCTCTGCCCGAAAATACAGGTGCTTCAGGCGAACTTATAAACAAGCTTAATAATTTACGCCTGCCGGAACTTATAAAGAGTGAAAAATCCCTTATGGAGTTAAATGCCAGCGGCAAAAAGCTTGCGCTTGAAGATAACAAACTCACTTTCATAGCCGCAGGCAACTTTATGAACGCCCCTTTAATAAGCGGTGTTAAATTTATAACCCCTGTTTTCGAAGAAGATAAAGTGATTTTAACCTTTGAAAACGGAGAAAAATCAGAAACTATAGCTGCAGGCACAAAGGGTGAAGCTATCAAAAACACCATCAAAACAGAAAACGGCGAGCTCGATTTCTATGCCAGCGCAAAATGGCTTGATCAGAACGTATTAAGCATCACCTACAGAACACTTAAAATAGTAAGAAGCACAAATTTAACTATTACCTATCACTTAAATTCCGCCGAAATAAGCGTAGAACACGCCCTTCGAGGCAATAAAGAAACTATTAAAGCAATATTTTAAAACTAAAGAAAGCCTGCAGTAATTATGCAGGCTTTTTTCTTTTTATTGACCTTAAGAATAAATTAAGCTATAATGAAGTCACTGAATTCGGAATTTATTTTATTTTTAAACCCGAAAGGAGAAATATTGCTATGGATAAAAAATATGAACCTTTATATTTAGGCTCTGCTTACTACCCCGAGGACTGGGACGAAAGCGAAATGCCCGCTGACATTGAAAAAATGCAGAAATACGGTATGAACGTTGCCCGTATGGCTGAGTTTGCATGGGCAAAAATGGAGCCTGAAGAAGGTAAATTTGACTTTAGCTGGCTTCACAAGGTAGTTGATTCCCTTGCGGAAAAGGGCATCAAATCAATTTTGGGTACACCTACCGCCACACCTCCTATTTGGCTTTCCAAATTATATCCCGACGTTATGTATGAAAGCATCAACGGCAGGAGGAAGAATCACAGCGGCAGACGCCATTGCTGCTCAAATAACCCCCATTACATCTATTATTCCCGCAGAATCGTGGAAGAAATGGCTAAATCCTTTGAAAATGACGAAAACGTTATAGGCTGGCAGATAGATAACGAAATCTACCACAACGAAGGCTGCTTCTGCCCTGAGTGCGTGGCAAAATTCCGCCTTAACTTAAAGAAAAAATACGGTACTATAGAGAATTTAAATAAAACCTGGACTTTGAACCTATTTAGCCAGATGTATACAAGCTTTGACGAAGTACCACCGCCACGTGACTCTTGGATTAACCCCCACCTTGCTTTTGAATGGTTCTGCTTCCAGAATGAAAGCAACATCGCTTTCGTAAAAATGCAAGCGGATATCTTAAGGAAGTATACAAAAGCGCCCATCGGTACCGACTGTATGCCCTTAAACGGCCTCGACTACGAGAAAATTGCCGAATTTTCTGACGTTATTCAGTATAACCACTATAACACCAAGGAAAATTTATGGGTAACAAACTTCTGGTTTGACTATTTAAGAAATTTAAAGGACAGACCCTTCTGGAATACCGAGACCGCTACCTGCTGGAACGGCGGCACAGCTCTTCATCAAAGCATCAAACCCGAGGGCTTCTGCCGAGTTAACTCCTTTATGCCCGTAGCTTTGGGCGGCGAAGCTAACCTCTACTGGCTGTGGAGAACACATCAGGCAGGCCACGAATTAGTTCACGGCGGCGTGTTATATTCTAACGGCAGACCCTACCACATTATAAACGAGGTTATGGACACAGCCGAGATACTTAAGAAATCCACAGAATTCATAAGAGAAACTAAGGTAGATACCAAGGTAGCCCTTCACTTTACTTCAAAGAACTGGAATATGTTCCTCTCCCAGGCTTTAACAGACGGCTTTAAGTACATAGACCACTTAACCGAAGATGCTTACAAACCCCTTGTAAAAGCTGGCGTAAGACCCGACGTTATCGGTGCTAAGGCGGATTTAAGCAAATACGAAGTTATATTCTCACCCTTTATGATGACTCTTGAGGACGGCAACCTCCCCGAAAACATCAAGGAATGGGTAGAAAACGGCGGAACCTGGGTTGCAGGACCTATGACCGATATAAGAACCTGGTGCGGCGCTAACTACACAAAGTCCGCTTACGGCATTTTAGAGGAAATTACCGACGCTTACCGCCTTTATCAGATACCCGACTTTGATAATATTATAAAAGCAAAGTGGGCAGACGGCGAAGAATTTACAGGCACACGCCTCTATGACGTTTACGAGGAAACTGAGGGCACACTGGCTTCCATCACAGCAGGTCACAGCGCTCTTATCAATAAGCCCATTATCCTCAAGAAGCCTTGCGGCAAGGGTCAGGTTATTCTTCTCGGTACAATTCCTTCCGAAAAGGATATGATAAAGCTCATTAAATTAGCTCTTGAAACGAAAAATATTAAGCCTATGGAGTTTGAAGGCGGTATAACAGCAGTTAAGCGAACAGGCGAAAATAAAAACGGCCTTATCTTAATTGAAAACGCAGCCGAAAACGCATCCTTCAAGCTTGAAAATAAGATGCAGGACATTTTAACAGGCGAAATTTATGAAGGAGAAATATCCCTTACACCTTATCAGATCCTCATTTTGGAAGGAATTTAATTTTTTATAACTTTATTCTGCCTTCCCCTTGAGGGGAAGGTGCTGAGCGTAACTTGTTCGCGAAGCGGATGAGGTGAAATCGAGGTAAGATAAGGTTATGTTTTATTAAAAGTAAGTTGAACGCAGGCGTGATGTTACAAGAATTAATCGTTTTTCACCACCTCATCCACCTGCTCATTACAATCGCAGGTCCCCCTTCCCCTCAAGGGGAAGGCAACGTTTAATTTACACATCTTCTAAAAAATTAAACCCCCGAAGGAATAAGCTTTAGCCTACTTCTTCGGGGGTATTTTTTATTCTATTTCATAATCAAAAGGCAAAATATCGTTATATTCCCTGCTTTGCACATATCTTTCTTCACTGAATCTTTCAAGTATATCCGCCATTATTTTAAGTGATGGAGCGAGCTCCTTATTTACTGTGTAAAAGCCTTTAATCATAAGCTTTTCTGCAGAACATTCACTGCGCAGTAAATCGTAAAATGCATCGAAGTTTTTTCCGTACCAATCGGGAAAACCGAAAGCGGTTTTAATTCTTTCGTGCAATTCCATAAGATATTTGCAGTCTGTTAAATCTAATATAATTTGTTTTTTCACGCAGACACCTTAATTACTTAAGCTTTCTTGGATTTTCTATAAGTCCAAGAAGATAATCAACAGAAACGTTATAATACTTTGCCAAAATGATATATTTATCCACACCCATCATCTGCGCGCCTGTTTCCCACTTACTTACCTGCTGCCTTGTTGTTTTCAGTATTTCTGCAACATCCGCTTGAGTAAGGTCACGATCTTCCCTAACATCCTTAAGTCTCTCGTAATATTCCATAGCATTTCTCCGATTATTAATTTAGATAATTATACCATGAACCCTATAAGATGCCCTTGACTTGCACCTTATAAGGTGCTATAATATTTGCATCTTATAAGGTGACCAAAGGAGGCAAATATATGAATATCATATCGGATATTTTAAACGGAAATATAAACATTCTTGATAATTTTGGAAAGCGTAATCTCGACATAAAAAAAGCAGAAACGAAAATTGAGATAGATTACAGTAATTTTATAAAAACCTTAAGCGATAGCCAAAAAGCACTCAGCTTGAAATGTAAGGAAAACCAAGATAGATATGAGCTTCTTTTAATTGAAGAAGCATTTAGTGAAGGTTTTCGTTTTGCGGTAAAAATGATGGCTGAAGCATTGGCAGAATAATAAAATCCCCCGAAGGAATAAGCTTTAGCCTACTTCTTCGGGGGTAATTTTATAAATTTATATTTGCTTGATTATTCTTCAATAACCTTAACTGCGATAGTTGCCTTTTCGCCGTTGATATCCCATGTCTGTGCCTTTGCGCCTTCTACGGGCTCTTCGCCGCAAACTACCTTAGTGGCTAAAACGTCGGAAGCAATTTCAGCTGCGTTCTTTTCTACAATAGCTTCAACTCTCTTGTTGCCGGAAACAGAAAGAAGGATGTGGTCCATAACCTTGAAGTCTGCTTCTTTTCTCATGGACTGAACCTTACTTACAACTTCTCTTACCATACCTTCCTCAATAAGAGCGTCGGTAAGTGTAGTATCGAGAACAACTGTTACGCCGTTTTCAGCAGCGGATACGAAGCCTTCCATCTTAGCTGTATCGATAAGAAGTTCTTCTGCAGAGAGTGCAATTTCCTTATCGGAAAGCTGGAGTTTAACTGTGCCTGTTTCGTCGAGCTCGCGCTTAGCAGCGGAGCCATCGATATTAGCTAAAAGGTTTCTGATCTCACCGATCTGCTTGCCGTACTTCTGGCCAAGGATACGAAGCTGGGGCTTAAATGTATAGGAAACGAACTTATCGGCGTTATCTGTAATTTCAATAGCCTTTACGTTTAATTCCTCTCTGATGATCTCGCAGTAAACTTCGGGGATATCTGTATCGCCTGTTACGTACATCTTGGAAAGGGGCTGACGGTTCTTGATAGCTGCGTCGTTTCTTGCGGCACGGCCAAGAGTAACAGCTGCTAAAACCTTCTCCATATTTTCTTCGAGCTCTGTATCGATTCTGTTTTCATCATACTCGGGGTAAGAGCAAAGGTGAATACTGATGGGAGCTTCTTTATTTACGCTGCATACCAAGTTTCTGTAAATTTCTTCTGTGATGAAAGGAGTTAAGGGAGCTGCAGCCTTGCTGAACTCTACAAGAGCTGTGTAAAGAGTCATATAAGCCGCAATCTTATCCTCTGTCATCTCCTCTGCCCAGAAACGCTCACGGCTTCTTCTTACGTACCAGTTACTCATTTCGTCTACGAAATCAGTAAAGATCTTGGAAGTATCCTGAATCTTGTAGTTTTCTAAGTTCTCGTCTGCAGTTTTAATAACTGTGTTGAGCTTAGAAAGAAGCCACTTATCCATAACTGTTAACTTGCAGTCTTCAAGCTTATAGTTAGTGGGGTTAAAGCCATCGATATTAGCATAAAGAACGAAGAATGAATATGTGTTCCAGAGTGTGGAGAGGAACTTTCTCTGGCCTTCCATAACTGCCTTTTCGTGCCAACGGTTGGGAAGCCACAGAGCGGAGTTAGAATAGAAGTACCATCTTATAGCATCGGCACCGTACTGATTAAGAGCATCCATGGGGTTAACTGCGTTACCCTTAGATTTACTCATCTTCTGACCGTCAGCATCCTGAACGTGACCTAAAACGATAACGTTCTTGTAAGGAGCCTTATCAAAAAGAAGAGTGGAGATAGCAAGGAGGGAGTAGAACCAACCTCTTGTCTGGTCAACAGCCTCACTGATAAAGTCAGCGGGGAACTGTGCTTCGAACTTATCCTGGTTTTCAAAAGGATAGTGGTGCTGAGCAAAGGGCATTGAACCGGAGTCGAACCAGCAGTCGATAACCTCGGGAACTCTTGTCATAGTTTCGCCGCACTCGGGGCACTTGATTGTAACTTCGTCAATATAGGGGCGGTGTAATTCAATATTTTCGGGGCAATTATCGCTGATTTCCTTAAGCTCAGCTATGCTGCCAACAGCATGTGTGTGGCCGCAGGAGCACTGCCAGATGTTAAGGGGAGTACCCCAATAACGGTTACGGGAAATACCCCAGTCCTGAACGTTTTCAAGCCAGTCGCCGAATCTGCCCTTACCGATGCTGTCGGGCATCCAGTTAACTGTGTTGTTATTCTTAATAAGCTTATCCTTAACTGCGCTCATCTTGATGAACCAAGATTCTCTTGCGTAGTAGATAAGGGGAGTGTTACATCTCCAGCAGTGGGGGTAGCTGTGCTCAAACTTAGGAGCATCGAAAAGCAGACCCTTATTTTCAAGGTCAACTAAAACTTCCTTATCGGCAGCCTTGCAGAATGTACCTGCCCAGGGTGTTTCCTTAGTCATTTCGCCCTTGCCGTCAACAAGCTGTACGAGGGGGAGGTCGTACTTTCTGCCTACGTTGGCGTCGTCCTCACCGAATGCAGGAGCAATATGAACTATACCTGTACCGTCAGTAAGTGTTACGTAGCTGTCGCATACAACGTACCAGCACTTCTTTGTGGGGTTAACAAAACGCCACAGGGGCTCATACTCTTTATATTCTAAATCTTTACCTACGTAGCTTTCTAAAATTTCAGCGCCTTCACCGAGAATCTTATTAACTAAAGCTTCAGCCATGTAGTAAACTGTTTCGTCTTTTCTAACCTTTACGTATGTTTCAACGGGGTTAACGCAGAGAGCAACGTTGGAGGGAAGAGTCCAGGGAGTTGTAGTCCAGGCAAGAATGTAAGCATCCTCGTCTTTAACTTTAAACTTAACAACGGCACTTCTCTCTTTTACAAGCTTATAGCCCTGAGCAACCTCGTGAGAAGAGAGAGGTGTACCGCAGCGGGGGCAGTAGGGAACGATTTTGAAGCCCTTGTAAAGAAGACCTTTATTGTAAATTTCTTTTAAAGCCCACCATTCGGACTCAATGAAGTTATTATCATATGTTACGTAGGGGTCATCCATATCAGCCCAGAAGCCAACTGCCTTAGAGAAATCTTCCCACATACCCTTATACTTCCAAACGCTTTCCTTACATTTGCTGATAAAGGGGTCAAGGCCGTAGCTTTCGATCTGCTCTTTACCGTTGATGCCTAAAATCTTTTCTACTTCAATTTCAACGGGAAGACCGTGTGTATCCCAGCCGGCTTTTCTGGGTACGTCGTAATTTTTCATAATTCTGTAGCGGGGAATAAGGTCCTTAACAGCTCTTGTTAAAACGTGACCGATATGAGGAGTACCGTTAGCTGTGGGAGGGCCGTCGTAGAATGTATAGGTAGGCTTACCCTTACAGTCCTCTACTGTTCTTTCAAAAATTTTGTTTTCATTCCAGAATTTTACCGTTTCTTTTTCTCTGGCAACAACGTTCTGGCTTGCTGATACTTCATTGTAAAGCATAATATTTCTCCTTCTTTAATTAAATTAATTTAAGGATAATGTAAATAAAAAAGCTTCGCCCAAAACAGGACGAAGCGAAGCTTCAAAACCACCTATTTAGCATACCCTTATTATATGCCCTGCTTGTAACGGTACAGGTCCGTCCGTACTTATAGCTTAAACAAAGCTTTCAGTACGGCCGCTCGGGAGTGATTTTCGCCTTTTTATACTTATACCGATTCACACCAGCCATCGGCTCTCTGAAACTTTTTAAAGAGGTTACTCTCTCCGTCACTGCGTTTTTAGTGCAAATTAAATTTTTACTGAACATTTCAGTACAGAGTAAAGATTAACATTATTTTACCTTTTTGTCAAGAGGATATGCGCGATTTAAGGGAATTTAGTAAAGTTTCAAGCCGCAGGGGGAGAGATTTCGTTCCCCCTGAAAAGAACAGCAAAAAATTAATGCCGCAGTTTTTAGCCTGCGGCACTTTTCACCTTATAAATTTAGTTTTATTTTACATCCCGGGTAGTGTTACGGTTACGGTGGTACCCGTGCCGTAAATACTTTCAACGGTTAAGCTGCCGCCGTGGATATTTATAATCTCGTCGGAAACGGCTAAACCGATACCCGAACCTTTAATCATTGTGTTAACCTTATAGAATTTCTTCTTGATATTGGGCAAATCCTTCTCTCTGATACCTATACCCGAGTCGGAAACCTTAATATATACCATTCCCTTTTCGCTGTAGGCAGCCACCTTGATCTCGCCGCCCTCTTTATTATATTTAAAAGCATTATCAAGTAAATTTACAAGCACCTGACGTATACGGTTGGCATCCGCCTTAACGTAGGGAAGAATATCGGGCTCATCGTAAATAAGCTTCACGTTTTCGGCCCTTGCTCTATCGGTAAAAGCGAACACAACTTCGTCGAGCTCTGCTAAAATATCGGTTTTCACCATATTCATAACAAGTCTGCCGCTTTGAAGCCTTGAGAAATCGAGAAGCTCCTCAACAAGACCCGAAAGCCTTTCGCTCTCTTTACTGATTACTCTCAAGCCCTTTTTAAAGGTTTCTTCGTCTACCTGAGCACTTGCCAGAGTCTCCGCCCAGCCTCTAATGGAGGTTAGAGGAGTTCTCAGTTCATGGGAAACGGAAGAAATGAACTCGTTTTTTAATTTTTCGGTATTACCCAGTTCCACCGCCATATCGTTAACCGTATCTACAAGGTAGCCGATTTCGTCGTCCGTCTTTTTATTGAGTCTTACGTTAAAGTTACCGCTTGAAATAATTCTGGCGCTTTCGGAAATTTGCTTAACAGGAGTGATAATTGAACGGATAAAATAAATGCCCGAAAAAACAAGAAAAACGGTAATAACAGCACCTATAGAAATAAAAAGTCCTATAGTCTGACTTATCATTCTGTCGGCTTTTTCAAGGCTCGTAACGTATCTCACCGCGCCTAAAGCCTTATCGTTGCGGTCGCGGACGATTCTTGTTATAGCCATTATTTTTTCGCCGTATTCGTTTGTACCCTCCCAATTACCGAAGTTATCAGGGTCGTACATAGCCATTTCCATATCCTTAAAGCCTTCGTAGCTTATATTACTCATACCCGAGGTGCTGGCAATAGCATCACCGTAAACTGAAAAGGCAGTAACCTCAAGCTCGTTTTTATCGGTAAAGTTTCGCACGTAGTCCCTTAATGTGTTGCTCAGCTCCGCTTCTTTTTCGGCGCGAAGGCTTAAGTTGCTTATCATTTCGTCGCTTCTGCCCCGAAGCGCAGACTCAATGGAGTTATAAATATAGGTTTTAATAGAGAAAGAGAGAGCAACTATAGCAATTATAATAATCGAAATAGCAAAACCGAGACCGTGAATCAGCCATCTTGTAGCAATACTTTTTCTTACGCCCACAGGCTTAACTTTTCCCATTTTAAATACGCTCTCCTTTCCATATAATATTTTATATTAACTCTTATAAACCGAAATTTAAAACGAAACAAAAACCAAACTAAACATAAAATTTTACTGCCACTTATATCCCTTGCCCCATACAGTGACAAGATGTGTGGGAGCCGAGGGGACATCCTCTATTTTCATTCTCAGGCGGCGTATATTTACGTCCACTATCTTTTCGTCGCCCGCATAGGTCTCGCCCCATATACTTTTTAAAAGCTGCTCACGGGGAATATCCACACCGGGTCTCTCCATAAAGTACTCGATAAGGGCGTATTCAACCTGAGTTAAATCAATCTCCATTCCGTTTTTAAAAAGCTTGTGGCTCTTCATATCCATTAAAAATTCACCCGAAATAAGCTCTCTCTTAAAGGAGCTGTCCTTTTCTGTATATATGCTTACTCTTCTGTATAAAGCCGCAACTCTTGCAACCAGCTCGGAGGGTGAAAAGGGCTTTGTCATATAATCGTCGGCGCCGCTTGTAAGACCTAAAATCTTATCAGCCTCCTGAACCTTAGCGGTAAGCATAATAATTCCCATATAGTCGGAAAGCTTTCTTAATTCCTTGCAAAGGGCAATACCGTTCATACTGCCGGGCATCATAATATCCAGCACGGCAACGTCGGGCTTTTCCTCGGCATCGGCAAAAAGGCTTAAAGCCTCCTCTGCGTTGCCTGCCTCCATAGTTTCATAGCCTGCAATTTTCAGGTTGATGGCAATAAGCTCTCTTATGTTCTGTTCATCCTCACAGATAAGAACCTTTTTCATATATTATTTCCTTTCTTATTTCAAACATCCAAAATTTTCAAGCATATATTCCGTAGTTTCACATCTGTAAAGATCTTTTACGGCGTATACAGCATCGCCGCGGGAATCCAGCACCAAAATGTAATCAAAATATTCGCCCTCGGTGTATTCCTGCCACTGGGGTTTAGTGAACACTCTTACGGTGAAAAGCTTGGTGGCTTTCTTTATATTGCCTTCGCCGTCACCCTCGATCTCATATACGTCAATGGAATCCTGATCGGAGCCCTTGTAGTAAATGATATTATCCTTTTTCTCCTGAGGAACGGGGATATAGTAATTATACTGATAATTAACTATGGTGCTCATAATTACTTCTTTGGACACGTTCTGAAGCCTTGGCTTTACCCAATCGGTTAAATACCCTGCCACAGCGCTGTCTATTTCGTTTGAAGAATATATAAGCGGTATCTCCATACTGCCGTCGCCGTCAATATCCATGGATAATAAAGCGTCCGTACTGCCTCTTTTAAATTCACCGGGGGTAGTCCGCTCGGGATTCACGGAATAGGGTGTGTAAATTTTCTCGGTGTAACTGTTTTCGGTAAATATCTGAGTTATGTACACGCCGGAATTTCCTTTTCCTTCAGCCGCCACGTAAGCCTTGCCGTCGGTATCTTTATCGAAATATACGTTTTCGAAGGATAAAAGCCTTGTAACCAAAAGCTCCCTGCCTATCGAATAGAATTTTTTGTTATTATATTGGTAAACGGAAAACGTGAGACTGCCGTGCTCCTCATCGGGAACTCTCTCCGTTTTAAGTATGCAAAGCTCATCCTTATCATTTGTTCTGAACCTCGTAAGAAGCATAGCATCATAGTAAAATTTGGTGTCTATTTTCTCTATGCGGTCATTTTCCTCGGAATAAGTGAAAATGGATATTATGTTTCTGTCCTCGGAATCGGTAAAGCCCACTATTATATCGTTGATGCCGTCACCGGTAATATCGCCGAAAATAACTCTATCTACCTTGTCGGATTTATCTGTAAATTCCGTTGTTCTTATCCAGTTACCCTCTTTGAAACTGAAGAAAGTAATGTTGATTCTTTTTGAATTATCGTAAGTGAAGGCGAAGGCATCCTTATGACTGCCGCCTGTGAAACTTGTAAACATAACCGCTTCACGATAGTCGCCGTTTTGGGGGTAGCAGTAGTCTGCCTTGCCGCCGTTATCAAGAATTGCCGTTACAGCCGCCATATCGGCGTCGTTTCTGGGGGCTTCCATCATATTTCTTATATCCAGATCCACTACCGCGCAGCCTGTAAAGGAAAGGGAAAGCAATATACACATAATAAATGCAAGGTATCTTTTTAAAGCTTTCATATTATTCTCTCCCTTCTTAATTCTTCTTAAGGTCTATATGTAAAATATATCACAAAGTCACGAACTTTACAAGTGAAAGCTTATTTCTTTCCCATTGACATATAAGGGAATTAAGGGTAATATTTATATAAGTTAAAGAAATTAATAAAGGAACAGCTATGCCGAAATTTTACGAACCCGATATCAGGGAAGGAACAGAAAAATATTTTATAGAAGGTGAAAATTACCGCCACATCTCCCGTTCTCTCAGAATGAAAACAGGGGATAATTTAACCTTGACCGACGGAAAAGGCAAGGACTTCGAAGCCGAAATCCTTACTATCAACGAATCCTGTGTGGAAGTTAATATACTTAAATGCCAAAGTGGTGAAACCGAAGCAAGCGTAAGGCTTCACCTCTATCAGGGTGTGCCCAAATCCGACAAAATGGAGCTTATAATACAAAAATTCACCGAGCTGGGCGGCTACAGTATAACCCCCACCAAAACAGATTTTACGGTAAGCGACATAAGCGGCAAAGAGGATAAAAAGGTAGCAAGATGGCAGAAAATCGCCTTGGAAGGCGCTATGCAGAGCAAAAGAAGCTTTATTCCAATAATTAAAAGTCCCGAAAAATTCAAGGACGCCATACAAAACGCCCCCGGCGCCAAGCTTTTGCTTTACGAGGGCGGCGGTATTCCCATAAAAGAGCTTATTAAGGGCTGTGAGGATATTTCCGTTTTCGTAGGTCCCGAAGGAGGCTTCAGCGAAAAAGAAGTAAATTTTGCAAAAGAAAAGGGCGCCCGGATAGTTACATTGGGCAAGAGAATTCTGCGCACGGAAACCGCGCCCTTAGCCGCAGCGGCAATTATTATGTATGAAACGGGGAATATGGAATGAAAACCGTAATAATTACAGGAGCTTCAGGAGATATTGGCAGAGAAATAGCAAAAGCCTATTTTAAAGAAGGCTATAAGGTAGCCGCAGTTTATAACAGAAACGAAAAATCCGCCCAAAGCTTAAAAGAAGAATTGATCCTTACTGATTCCGAAAGAATTGAAATATTCAAATGCGACGTAACGGATGAAAAGGAGGTTATTTCTTTAATTTCTGCCGTGAAATCACGTTTCGGAAATATAGACAGCCTCGTAAATAACGCAGGTATCTCGAAAATTCAGCTTTTCGATAATATCTCCCTTAATGAATGGGAGGAAATTTTAAAGGTAAATTTAACAGGTCCCTTCCTTCTTTCAAGGGAATGCGTTAAGCTTATGCTTAAAAATAAATCGGGCAATATTATAAATATCAGCTCCATGTGGGGTCAGGTAGGAGCTTCCTGCGAGGTTGCTTACAGCGCTTCAAAAGGCGGGCTTATAGCTATGACCAAAGCCCTGAGTAAAGAAGTGGGGCTCAGCGGCATAAGGGTAAACTGTATTTCCCCGGGACTTATAGATACCAAGATGAACGCCCATTTAAGTAAGGAAGAGCTTGAAAGTGTAGTGGAGGAAATACCCTTAGGTATTATAGGCACACCTTCCGACGTAGCCGAAGCCTGTATTTATTTAGAGAAAGCTAAATTTGTAACAGGTCAGGTGCTTGGTGTAAACGGCGGAATGGTTATTTGATTTAAGTTAAATCGCGTTTATTGTAAAAAAATATTGCGTTTCAAAAAATTAGGTGTATAATATTATTAAATTAAAAACAGGGGAGCTTGTGTACGCAGGCTGAGAGGAAGTAATCAAACTTCGACCCTTTAACCTGATGCGGATAATGCCGCCGTAGGAAGTCATATTCAAGATTTTTTACAGGAAAAGCCGCAAAAGCTTTTCCTGTTTTTTATTTATCTTTTAAGAAAGGAGGAAACGAGATCCACATTAGTGGCAGGCTGAGGGGGAGCGCCCTGAGCCTTGTATAGTGGCGATGGGAAGCCGTGTTCCGGCGTGAGAGGGTACCAGCAAGTACCGACCGAACTTCCAAGGGGTTATCATATTATATTATATTATATTATCAGGATAACCATACTCATTTTAGGAAGCGCCGCTGTTTTCAGCCGTTTCCAAATTTACTTAAAGGAGAAATTTATTATGTTAAAAACAAACACTAAAAAAATGGCAATTGCAGGAATTTTCTGCGCAGTAGCGGTCGTGGGAAGTTTATTTTCATTCCCGGTATTCGGCAGTAAATGTTCACCTGTTCAGCATATGATCAACATTATATGCGCAGTTATTTTGGGCCCCGGGTATAGCTTCGGTGCAGCTTTTGCAGCTGCTTTAATACGCAACCTGCTTGGTATAGGCAGCTTAATGGCTTTTCCCGGCAGTATGTTCGGCGCATTGGTATGCGGCCTTGTTTATGCAAAAACAAAAAACATTCTCGCAACTTTAATAGGTGAAGTTTTCGGTACCGCTATATTAGGCGGTCTTTGCGCTTATCCCGTTGCCATTTTCTTTATGGGTCAAAGCAGCGCAAATATTGCTTTTTACGCTTACATTGTTCCTTTCTTGATTTCTACCGCAGCAGGCGCTATTATCTCCGCGGTATTAATTTACAGCCTTAAAAAATCAGGCGTACTGCACACAATGCAGGAATCGCTCAACCGATAACGAGGTAAGCCATGTTTGGAAAACTCCTTGAAATACTTCGCAATAAAAGCCCTCTCATACACAATATAACAAACTACGTAACCGCCAATGACTGCGCAAATATTTTAATTGCCAGCGGCGCTTCACCCATTATGGCAGATGAAAAAGAAGAAGTGGAGGAAATCACCTCCATTTGTGCAGGGCTTAATATTAACCTCGGCACTATCAAAAGCCACACAGTTCCCTCTATGCTTATTGCAGGCAAACGCTCTAACGAGCTTAATCATCCTGTTATATTGGACCCCGTAGGCGTTGGCGCATCAAATTTCAGAAACGATACCGCCAATACACTTCTTTCAAAATTAAAATTCACCGTTATTCGCGGCAACCTTTCAGAAATTAAAACTCTGGCTTTGGGAAGAATCGGCTCAAACGGCGTGGATGCCAACAAGAAAGACGAAATAACTAAAGAAAACTTAGAGGAAACCGTAGCTTTCGCAAAAGGATTTGCAAAAATAACAGGCTCAGTTATTGCCATTACAGGCGGTATCGACGTTATTGCAGATGAAGAAAAAGCATACTGCATATATAACGGTAATCCTATGATGTGCACAGTTACGGGAACAGGCTGCCAGCTTTCTGCATTGATTACCGCTTTTGTAAGTGCAAATCCTCTTTACCCATTGGAAGCAGCAGCCGCCGCTGTTTGCGCTATGGGTATTGCGGGGGAAATTGCTTACAAAAGGCTTACAAGCATAGATGGCAACTTAAGCTACAGAAATTATATTATTGATGCGATTTATAATATGACGCCACAAACACTAAAGGAGGGTGCAAAATATGAAGTGCGATAAAAGTCAAATGCTTCTCTACGCTGTTACCGACAGAGCGTGGGCAGGCAAACAGAGTTTATACGAACAGGTTGAATCAGCATTAAAAGGCGGAGTTACAATTGTTCAGCTTCGGGAAAAAGACCTTGATTATGAAGGTTTTCTGAAGGAAGCTATGGATATTTCTGCCCTATGTAAGCGTTATAAAGTTCCTTTCATAGTTAACGATAACGTAGATATTGCCATAAAATGCCGCGCAGATGGTGTTCACATCGGGCAAAGCGATATGAATCTTTTGCAGGCGTGCAAACTATTGGGTGAAAATATGATAATAGGTGTTTCTGCTCACTCGGTAGAAGAAGCATTGGAAGCGGTAAAAAACGGAGCAGATTACCTCGGTGCAGGCGCCATGTTTTCTACTTCCACTAAAACAAACGTGAGTTCTTTAAGCAAAGAAACTCTCAGGGATATTTGTGCCGCGGTAAATATCCCTGTGGTTGCTATTGGAGGCATAAGTAAACTCAATATGCCTGAGCTTGCAAACTGCGGCATTGACGGTGTTGCTCTTGTAAGCGCGGTTTTTGCCGCTGATGATATTGAGAGCGAGTGCCGTATGCTTCATAAACTGGCTGAAAAAACAGTAAAGGGCTAAATTAATATTAAATAAGGAAAGAAGGAAGTAAAAAAGTGAAAACGGTATTAACAATTGCAGGCAGCGACAGTATAGGCGGCGCAGGCATTCAGGCAGATATAAAAACAATAACCATGAACGGTGCCTACGCAATGAGCGCAATAACTGCCATTACTGCGCAAAACACCATGGGAGTTAAAGGAATACAGGAATCCACACCAATGTTTCTTACGCAGCAGCTTGACGCTGTATTTGAAGACATCTACCCCGATGCCGTAAAAATAGGAATGGTAGCATCCGCAGAGCTTATTCACGCAATAGCTAAAAGCCTTAAATATTATAAAGCTAAAAACATAGTAGTAGACCCTGTAATGGTGGCAACTTCCGGCTCTGAATTAATGAAATCAAATGCTTTGCACACGCTCACCGAAGAACTATTCCCGATTTCCACTCTTATTACCCCTAATATTCCCGAAGCACAGGTTCTTTCAGGCATAACAATTGGAACAAGAGAGGATATGAAAGTTGCCGCAAAAATCCTTAATGAGAAATTTCACTGTGCAGTTCTGCTTAAAGGCGGCCATAGTATTAATGATGCTAACGATCTTCTTTATACCGATAGCGGCATTACCTGGTTTGAAGGTAAGCGCATAAATAACCCAAATACCCACGGTACGGGTTGTACTCTTTCCAGCGCTATAGCTGCAAACCTTGCAAAAGGCTTTAGTCTCGATGAATCCATAAAAAGAGCAAAAGACTATATATGCGATGCTCTTGAAGCTATGCTGGATCTGGGCAAAGGCTCAGGCCCCTTGAACCACGCATTTTATTTGCAGGGTAAATACACAGAACATAAAAAGTAATATTCATTACAAAAAACGGTGTGAACTAAATCACACCGTTTTATTTTTAGTATTTGATTAATATAAGGGATTTATAACTAAACCTGTAATAATTTTGGGATAGAAATAGGTTGACTTCTGGGGCATTTTTTCGCCTGCCGCCGCAACCTCTCCTATTTCTCTTACCCTTGTGGGGTTAAGGATAAAGGTGCAGTTGGCTTTACCTCTTTTTACTGCTTCAAATGCCTCATCTGTGCTTCTTGTATAGGTTAGATTCTTCTGCTTTGCCATATTTTCCTTATCGATACCTAAAAGGCGCTCTAAAATAAGGTTATGCAGAACCGAAACGTCTAAATTCCTTGAAGCAAGGCTCTTTTCGGGGAGAACTTCATCCATAACGCTTCTGTCTTTTAAGGTTAAAAGTGTAAAGCTTTCGCCGCCCTCATAAAAAGCGAAGGCGCACTTATTTTCTTCGTACTTTTCTTTTAATACCTTCTCGGCGTTTTCTATACCCTCTATTTCCTCGGTAATGAAATATTCCTTTGTGGCATTTAATAATTTATCTCCGTCAAAATTTTCCATATCTCTTACAAGGCGATGAGTGGGGTGAACCACAAGACCTTCGTGAGCCATATTCACAAGCATCATCATCACGTAGCCTGCATCGGGAGCGTAGATATTATTTTCCGCGCAGTAATTGCGGTAATTTATGGCTGTTTCATATCTGTGGTGACCGTCGGCAATATATAACTTTCTGTCCTGAAAATCGTCGCATACAGAAGCTATTGTAAGCTCGTCGTTTACTACCCAGAGGCGGTGAGTAACGAGACCGTCGTTAAATTCGTATCTGGGCGCAGTACTCTCGCAGATATTATCAAGCTTTTTATCCGTCGTTCTTTCTTCATCTATATATAAGGAATAGATTTGGCTGAAATTGCAGTTTGTCGCCTTCATCAAATTGAATCTATCCTCTTTTGCTTTGGAGAGGGTCTCCTCGTGAGGAAGAACTACGCCGTTTTTAAAATCTTCCACCTTTACTCTTGCAATAAAACCGCGAAGAATCTTTTTTTCGCCCTTATCCACGTTATCGAGGAATTCTTCCTCGTAGATATAAAGTCCTTCCTCCATATCCTGTACCATAACGCCTTTTTCCTGCCAGAGTTTAAAGGTATCAGATGCCTCCTCGTAGGGATTTTCACCCTTGGGAAGTTCAAGCTTTATCATATTATATTCGTTCTTTTCAATAAGCGCCGCGCGCTGTTCATCGCTTACTATATCGTAAGGGGGGCAGGCGAGAGTTTCTATTTTACCCGCTTTTTCCTCACTGAATCTTATTGCCGCAAAGGGCTTAACTGTTGCCATAATATTCTCCTTTATAAAACGGACCGTGTTTTAAGTAAAGTTCAGCCCGACTTTAATTTAAAGTCATTTTATTTCATTCTACTTATCTTGTCAATAATTTTATTACTGTTAATTAAAATAATTAGAATACTTACAGCCGTATCGCTCACAGCTGCCTTCGCATGATCACTTATCGGCAAAAAACTTTGTAAACGCCTGCATACATAAAACAATTTAATTACAGAAATAAAATCGGGCACGCAAACGTAATACACGGCGTACCCGATAAATTATTTTAGTTTAAATTATTTTGCGCTGTTATAAAACTCTTCTACCGCCTTTATTACGTCCTGAACAGCGTTCATTCTTACTGAAACGTTGTAGTCACCGTTGAGGTAAACCGCTGCTCTGTCGGAATTAGAGATGCACTTCTGATATTCTATAACTAAATCTTCTTTCTTTTCGTCCTCATAGAATTCATAAGTAATCTTGAGAAGAGTTTTGCCGTCGCCATCAGCATCGGTCATATTTAAAAGCGGAATACCAATAACTGTGCTGTAGAACTTAGTTGTGTCGGCATAGGGCATTTCCTTGCCGTTTACAATACAAGTATAGTCATAAGACTTTGTAGTATCGGTAGTTCTGTCGGTATTGATAGTTCTCTTCATATCTACTTCAACAGTCTTGCCGCCTGCCTCTACAGTAAACTTATCAACGTCGTAGATATAAACAATGGATGCATAAGTATCGCGGTAGTCGAGCTCCTTACTTTCTGCCCATGTATTTGTGTGAGTTACGTAAGTACCGTAAACAACACTTGTGTTACCATCGATAAAAGCATATCTCTTTGTGTTATCTATCTTGTTACCAAGTGTAATTTTGTGTGCAACACCGTTTAAGGAGAAGTCTAACTCAGCATAGCAATCGTTAAGACCGTATTCTTCAATTTCAGCCTCTGTGGGGTGTACCTTTACAACAGAACCTGCTGTGAAATTGATAAGGCTGTCTGCAAGGTCACTGCTGAAGCTGTAGCCGCCGCTGCAGATAATGGGAGCCGTCATATCGTAGGAGAACGTATTCTTATTATAGTCGAGTCTGATTTCTCTCTTGAAGTTTCTGCCCTTTAAGTAAACGTGGTCGAAGGTATAGGACTCCGTACCGTCGCTTTCAATATAAGCGGAAATATCCCAAGAAGGAATGGAAACCTGAGTAGCCATATCGGCACTGAAGATAAGGTTTAAAAGTGTAATATAAACCTTGCCGTTATAAAGAATGTATTTACCGCTGCTTTCGCTGGCTGCTTTACCTACAATAACTGTTTCTTTACTGCCGTCGCTGTAAGTTGCGGTTACCGTGCTGCCTAATTCGCTTGTAAGGCCAAATTCTTCGAGATTTTCTATCTCGCCTAATTCCTTATCAACGTTAAAGTTAAGCATAATTTTAGCGGCTGCATCGAAGTTACTTGTAGTGAAATTGATATCTTCATAACCGGGAACTTCGTATCTTGTTGTGATGGAGCCGTCGTCGTTTTCTTCTTCAATGAAGTTGATTGTATAATCGGAAAGAGAATTCTTTATGCTTAAAGATGTTACGGTTACGTCTGACTTAGTGATAAGATTAATCTGTTCAACGGCGCTGTTGGAGGATGTTGCTTCTTCCTTGGGTGCAGTAATAAGGAGAACAGCCATAACAATACCAAGTACCACAAGCACAGCTGAAAGTATAATTATTTGCTTTTTATATTTTTTCATTTCAGTAGCTTAAGCCGGAGCCCAATTACGGGTTACCGGCTTACCTTTCAAGTATTAAATCGTAATTAAATTACAGATGTCTGCGCTTTAAGAATACGAACAGACCGAGAGCTAAAATCGCAAGAGGAATGATAACTGTGAAGATAATGAAACCTACGAAATTAGCAACTGATGCGCTCATTACGATATCGTAAGAAGCTGTAGCTGTGGGGTTGATTGTGATACCGAGAGTCTTATCCGCGGTGCCTGTTGTATGCTGTACAAGGCCCAAAGTAAACGCTCTGTTACCGAAAGCTGTGGAGCTGAAGTATGTATCGGCAAATACTGTAGTATCACCAAATACGCAGAGGTAAGAAGCGTACATATTTTTGTCGGGTGCAGTGTAAGCTCTTTCAGCCATAGCCGCACTTGTTACAACGCCTGTATCGGGGTCTTCGCTTGCTTCAGTGCTCTGGGAAACGTAAGCTGTATCGTTTGTCTGTAAAAGAGGTGTAACTTCGATACCGTTAATAACTGTATTGAAGAGGATTTCGATAGGACGGGAGTTGATTGTGATCATTGCGCTGTAGCCGTTTTCTGCAAATACTTCGTTTACGTTATTTGTAAAGTAGCAGTTATAAGCAGGACCGGAAGAACTTGAAAGAACGTTGCTTTCGTCGCTGTCAAGAATGATACCGCTTTCTACGCCGATACCCCACTCTTCAAGGAGTGCGTATAAGTTGGGCATAGAAGTCTGGTTGGGGTCGCCTGTAACTATAACAGAGTGAGAATATGTTTTTGTTTCGTCCTCAAGGTAAGCTCTTACCTTGTCAACCTCTTCCTTGGTGTAGTCGGTTGTAGGAGCGGGAATAAAGAGAACTGCAGCATTTTCGGGAATAGCTTCCGTCATAATATTAAATTCAACTACCTCGAAGGAGTTCTCCTTAAAGAGAGCTTCCATGGAAGTACGAAGGCTTGCTGTAAGAAGTTCGCTGTGGCCTGATGCAAAAGCAACAACGGGAACGTTCATAAGGTTAGCAAGGTGAACTGCGTTTGCAAGAGCACCGTCAACCATTGAGTAGTATACGTAAGCGCCTGTTGTGGAATCCTGCTCAATGTTGAACATATCTGTAACTGTTAAAACCTTATATCTCTTTTCTGTCTGTACAACTACCATACCGGTTGTAAGAGTCTCGTCGGGATAGCTGCTGATAAACTGAGGGTTAAGGTCGGGGTCAATGTATTCAACGTTAACCATTTCGGGGTTAGCTTCCTGCATCTTTTCAGCGAGGTTAGCAACCTGGCTGTACCTTAAGTTGTAGTTAGCGTAAATTAAATCGTCCTTATAGTTAGCTTCTGTACCTAAAAGGTAGATAGTCGTCTTATACTCTGCGTTCTTTGCTACGTCCAAAGCCTTGTCGGAAAGAGAGTTAAGACCCTGAGAAGTAAGGTCGATATTCATTGAGGGGAATCTGTCAGCCAAAGCTGATGTAATAACGTTAAGCACGATAACGAGAACGATGAAAACTGCTGTGAAAACAGTAGCCATTGTGCCGTGCTTGAATTTTTCTGTTTTAAAGAATTTCTTATTCATTGTTTTATTACCTCCGTATCATCAGTTCCAGCGGCGGCTTTCAATCTTACGCATTGTAAGGAAGCAGAAGATAGCCATGATGCTGATGAAGTATACACAGCTGGGAATATTGAAAATACCCTGTGTGAAAGTATAGTATCTGGAAGTAAAGGAGATCCACTTAACTATTGTACCTACAATACCGGAAGAAGATGCGAGGTTCTCGATAAAGAGGAGCATTAAGGAAATTGCGAATGTGCCTAAAGCTGCAATAACCTGGCTGATTGTAAGTGAGCTGATAAATACACCGATGGAGATCATAGCGCCGCCGTAAAGAAGAGTACCGATAACGTTACCGATAATGATACCCCAGGGAAGTGTAGCAAAAGCGGAAAGCGCCAAAGCGGGAAGAAGACCCATAAGTGTAGCGATTGCATAAATAGCGAAAGCGGAGAGGAACTTGCCCATAACGATACCGGATACGTTTACGGGAGCTGTTAAAAGAGCCTGATCGGTTTTGTTCTTTCTGTCCTCGGAGAAAGTTCTCATGGTAAGGATGGGAACTATCATCATACCGTATGTAAAAATAGTGTAGTAGATGTTACCAACGTAGGAGCTGGAACCCATTATCATAACCTGATAGAAGAAGAAGCCGTAAAGAGCAGCCAATGCAGCTACGCATACGTAACCCACGGGGTTATTAAAATAGGATTTGAATTCTCTTTTAAATACTGCGCTCATTATTCGTTTTCTCCTTTCTCTTCGTTTTCATCATTATTGATAAGAACGGCGTCACCGTTAATAAGCTGAATAAATACCTCTTCAAGAGTAAGGTCTGTGTTCTTAAGTGAAAGAATGGGCCAGCCCTTTCTTGTAAGCATAGCAAAAAGGTCGCGTCTTATATCGCTGCCGGGTGTAGCTTCAATGGAAACTTCGAATACGCCGGGCTCTTTTTCGCCGTAGCAAACAACGTCAATAACCTTTGCAAGTGCCTTAAGTGCCATAACAAGCTCTTTTTCGGGAGCTTCAATTCTTGCAATAAGCTTATGTTCGCTAGATAAATCGTGAGCGAGTCTGTCGGCAGTACCGTCAGCTACTAATTTACCCTTATTGATAACGAGAATTCTTTCGCAAACAGCCTGAACCTCGGGAAGGATATGGGAGCTTAAAATAACAGTGTGCTTCTTACCTAAGTTCTTGATAAGAGTTCTGATTTCAATAATCTGCTTGGGGTCAAGACCAACTGTAGGCTCGTCCAGAATAAGTACGGGGGGATTGCCTAAAAGTGCCTGAGCAATACCAACTCTCTGGCGGTAACCTTTTGAGAGGTTGCCGATGATTCTGCCCTTAACGTCGGTGATCTTTGTAATTTCACAAACTTCATTGATATGGGAAACCTTATTAAGCTTAACCTTCTTAAGGTCGTACATAAAGGAGAGGTACTCCTGTACTGTCATATCAAGATAGAGGGGAGGTAATTCGGGTAAGAAACCGATAAGCTTCTTAACTTCATTGGGCTCCTCAAGAATATTTTTGCCTCTTACTGTAACACTTCCGTCTGTAGCGGAAAGATAACCTGTAACAATGTTCATAGTTGTTGATTTGCCTGCGCCGTTAGGGCCAAGGAAACCTACAACCGTGCCCTCTTCAATTTTGAAGGATACGTTGTCAAGAGCCAGGTTATTGCCGTAGCGTTTTGTGAGGTTTTTTACCTCGATCATATACTTCATCCTTTCGCGGGAATAATTCCCAGACATTAATAAAATTTAAATTAAAAAGCAAACTTAAAACTGAAGCTTTGCTCTTATTTTTAAAGATACCAAGTTATTATACCGCATTTTATATAGAAATACAAGAGTTTCGTGAATAATAGTGCAATATTCTTACATATTTGCAGCTTTTTTACCGAAAAAAGCCTTGTTCAGCGGCAGTACAAACTATTATAAGTTCAAATTGTGAAAGTTGTGTGACAAAATTTTTGAAATAAATGTTAACAAATTCGTTTAAACTCTTCTGTTTTAAAAAAATTAGTGGTATTATATTAATATCAAAATAGCTAAAGGAGAATAAATATGATAGAAGCCGTAAATAAATTTATAGAAGCTATTGAATATGATAACCCCGGTGTTGAAGCCGTAGTGCTCAATATAAACGGCGAAGATAAAATTCATAAGGTCTTCTACCCTATTGCCGCAAAGAATATTTACTCCCATACCAAAAGCTACACTTCCACCGCAGTTGGCATAGCTATCGATGAAGGCAAACTTAGCCTTGATACAAAATTAGTTGACCTTTTTCCCGAATATCTGGAATTTGCAGTAAACGAGGATATTAAAAAAATAAAGCTTCGCCATATTCTTACGATGTCCAGCGGCTTCGGTAAACCCTATTTAATGGGCGACCAGCGAAGAGCAGGCGTAGGCTTCCCCGATTATATGAAGTATATGTTCTCCCGCCCTGTTATAGATGAGCCCGGCAGCAAGTTTGTTTATTCCACCGCCGATAGCCACTTAGCTGCAAGAATGGTGGAAAAAGCCGTAGGCAAAAATATAAATATCTACCTTTACGAAAAACTTTTCAGTAAAATGGATATGGTTTACCCAATTTGGGAAACTGACCCAGAGGGTCACCCAATAGGCGGCGGAGGCCTGCACTTATCCATTAAGGATATGATGAAGCTGGGTATCCTTTACTTAAATAAAGGTATGTGGAAAAACGAGCGCATCGTTTCCGAAGAATGGGTAAATTTAGCTACAACAAAAAAGATAGATACAGGTAATAAAGACGAATGGGGCAAAGAGTACGGCTACCAGTTCTGGATGGGCCCCAAAAAATGCGCCTATCGTGCCGACGGTGCCCACGGTCAGCTTAGCTTTGTAATCCCATCGAAAAATGCCGTATTAGCCATTCAGTGCTCCGATTATAACGACTTCCCCAAATTCCAGAAGCTTTTGAACGACATAGTTTTCACAGATTAAAAAAACAGCCGACAACTTCACGTTGCCGGTTGTTCTTATTTATTCTTTATTAAAAGCTCTTATAATATCAATTGCGCCGTTCGTCTGCTTTATCTAGCCATAAGCATCATTAAGCGCAAACAATATGCCGTTACCGAGATATTTTGAAAGCTCTATAGCGTTAGATATCTGACCTGAACCACTTGGCGGAAGTCTCTTTGAATTTTCCTTATAGGTATAATAAATACCGTTTATTATTGAATTAATATTTTCGTTTTATTTTTTCTTTTTTATCACTTTACAATGATTGAAATGCACCTTTTGTACATAAAATGCAAAAAGTTCACTTAATCAATTAAAATAATTCATTTTATTAGTTGACTATTACCTATATAATGAAATCAGTAAAATTTCCCTGAAAGGAAGGATTTAACTTATGGCATATATTAGAGACCGCCACGAGGAGCTCACAGGCTACCAGCAGGGCGACCCTTGGACCCCTACCGTGGACCTTGGCAACGATTTTGTAATGGTTTATGCATTTAAGCAGGGCAAGGAGCTTTATGATTTAATACAGCAGTTTAAAAGTAAAGGCTACGTAATTCACCTTATGACAGGCGCTGCCTGGGGCGGCTACCGCGATTATTACGGCTTCCCAGAGGATGAAGTTAATAAGATGGATGAATCCCAGCTTATGCGAAACGGCGAGCACGTAAGAATAAGCACCCCTTATATGGTACCTACCGTGGAATTTTCCGATTATTTAACCGAAAGGCTTAAAATAGCCGTTGATGCAGGAGTTGAAGCTATTCACCTTGAAGAGCCTGAATTCTGGGATAAAAGCGGCTACAGTGAGGGCTTCAAGCGTGAATACGAGGTTTATTACGACGAAAAATGGACCCCTCCTCACGAAAATTTGGAAGTAAGATATAAAGCAAGTAAATTGAAGGCGCATTTATACCGCCGCTGCCTCTCAAGAGTAAGCGAAAGCTTAAAGGAATACGCAAAAAAGAAATATAACCGCCAGTTAAAAGTATACGTACCCACCCACTCACTTGTAAACTACACACAGTGGAAAATCATCAGCCCCGAGGCATCCTTAATTGATATTCCCTCTATAGATGGCTGCATCGCGCAGGTATGGACAGGCACAAGCCGCGTAGCAAACGTATATAGCGGTATTTATAAGGAAAGAACCTTCGAAACCGCATTTTTGGAGTACGGTATTATGCAGGAGCTTGTAAAGGGTACGGGCAGAAAAATGTGGTTTTTATGCGACCCCATTGAAGATAGCTACGGCTTTACCTGGGCAAACTATGAATATAACTACAAGAAAACTCTTGTTGCATCTCTTCTCCACCCCAAGGTACACCGCTATGAAATTACTCCTTGGCCCTGGCGTGTATTTAACGATAACATTTACCCATTAATGACAAAAGCTTGCGACAAGAGCGCTCCCCCTGCACCAAACGCCACACGAATCCCCAAGCATTACTCCACACTTCTTTCAGGCACCTTCCAGATGCTTGGCGATATGAACTGGGATGATTACAGTTTTGAAGGTGTAAATTCAGGTGTTGGCGTATTAATGAGTGACTCAGGTTTATTCCAGAGAACTTTCCCCGATAATACTTACGAGGGTGAAGGCATTGCCGACAGACTCGAAAAGGTCCGCAACCGCAATAACGCCGAAGGCGAACTTAAAGTAGATAAGGAACTTATGGAGATTATTGAAAAGGACGAAAATGCCCTTCTCTCCTATATCGAAACAGAGGCTTTCCCCAACTTCTTCGGTATGGCTATGCCTCTTTTAAAGTACGGCTTACCTGTAACCCCCGTTCAGCTTGATAATATAAGAAGATTCCCCGGATATTTAAATGACTATAAGACCCTTATTTTAAGCTATGAATATATGAAGCCCGAATCCCCCGACGTTAATATGGCTCTTTACACCTGGGTAAACGCAGGCGGCAACTTAATTTATATCGGCGATGGCACCGACCCCTACCACGGCGTTACTTCCTGGTGGAAAAATTCAGGCTACTCTGACCCCGCAAAGCACTTATTTGAACTTTTCGGCTTTGAAAACTATCCTGAAAACGGCACCTATAGCTTTGGTAAGGGTAGCTTAAGTATGCTTAATTTAGCACCTGCTAAACTCACTTTAAACACCGAAATAGCCGCTTTCTACCGCGAATATATAAGAGGTATCCTTCTCGAAAGAGGCGAAAAATGGGAGTACAGAAACGATTTAACCCTGCGCCGCGGTCCCTACGTAATAAGCGCGGTTATGGACGAAAGCGTAAACGATGAACCCAAGGTAATAAAGGGTCATTTCGTTGATATGCTCAGTAGCGAATATAATATTATAACCGAGAAGGTAATTAAGCCCGACGAAGTCACAGTTCTTTTTGACCTTGATTATATTAAGGACGAAACTTTCAGAATTTTAGCTTCAGGCTCAAGAATATTTAATTTCGATATTACTGACGAAGGCTTCACAAGTGAAATGAAAGCCGCTGACTTAATTAAATCCTATATAAGAGTTCGCTTACCTAAGGAAGTTAAGAGTGTAACTGCAACCGACGAAGACGGTAACAACGTAGAAATCACACTTGATTGGGACGAAGAAAGCCGCAGCGCATTAATGACCTACGAAAGCAGCGATAAACTTATTAAGCTTACAGGTAAATTTATCTGATAAAAAACTGCAAACTGCACTCGATTAATTTCGGGTGCAGTTCTCATTTTTATTCACTTTTACCGTATTTTTTGAGCTCCTTCAAAACCTCTTCAATTTTTCTGCCGCTCAAATCAAGTTTGGAATAGGTTTCTTCGTCAAAAGCTGCTATGCAAAAACCATCTTCCGTTACGTGATACATCCCTTTAACAGTATAGTCTGCATTTTTATTATCATCACTGTCAAATGCAACGGGAATAATCAGCTTCATACCTTCTTTAAATTCAGGCAGATATCCTAAAAGCTCCTCGGAAGTTGTCAAAATAATTTCGTCACCCTCATTATAATAACCTTTAGTGTCTTTTGTAATTCTAAAGATATTTTCTCTGAATGAAAAAGTAGAACTTATGCCGTTTTCTTCTCTTTTTTTATCAAGTTCTTCAATTCCTGTAAGAATATTTTTCGTATATATTCTTGTCTGACCGACAATTTCTCCGTAAACAAACGTATCAATGTATTTTTCTGTTTCTTCAAAACTTGTAAACTTTATGTCTATATGTTCAGGTGCATTAATTCCATAAGTAGGATATTCTTCCCGCAGACCTTCTATTTCAGTTTCACTTAATCTGTTTGACGCACATCCGTACATTAAAAAGCAACAAAACACTATAAGAATTAAGCACAAAATTCGATTTATTAGCCTTCTCTTTCCTTTTTTACTCATACTCACCCTCGTTATCCCGAAATGCTTTTACCCTTTAATTATAATAGAAGAACTTTCCGTATGCAATAAAAAAATCCCCAAGCCGAAGCTTGGGGATTGATTTATATTTATTAGAATGTACAAAGCTCCAAAAGCTATCTACATTTACACAAATTAGATGAGCTCAATGATTGCCATCTCAGCTGCGTCACCGCGGCGGGGACCGAGCTTAGAGATTCTTGTGTAGCCGCCGTTACGGTCAGCATACTTGGGAGCGATCTCTTTGAAGAGCTTGTTAGCTACAGCTTCCTTAGTGATGAAAGCCATAACGAGTCTTCTGTTAGCGAGATTGTCCTCTTTAGCAATTGTGATGAACTTTTCAGCTAAAGAACGAACTTCCTTAGCACGTGTATCTGTAGTCTCGATCTTACCATTCTCAAAGAAGAATGTTACAAGACCTCTGAGCATAGCAGTTCTATGAGCAGTGTCTCTTCCGAGTTTTCTTGTTCCCGGCATGAAATGTCACTCCTATCCTTTGATATTAATCTTATTCGTCTTCTTTTCTGAGGCTGAAGCCGAGGGAAGCAAGCTTCCAGACAACCTCTTCAAGGGACTTGCGGCCAAGGTTACGAACCTTCATCATATCTTCTTCAGACTTATTGATGAGGTCTTCAACAGTATTGATTCCTGCACGCTTGAGGCAGTTGAAAGAACGTACGGAGAGATCCAGTTCTTCAATTGTCATCTCAAGGACCTTTTCCTTGCCTTTATCGTCTTTTTCAACCATAATCTCTGTTACCTTGCCCTTATCGGAGAGGTCTACAAAGAGATTTAAGTGGTCTGTAAGAACTTTAGCAGCTAAAGAAACAGCCTCCTGTGCGTTAACTACACCGTTTGTCCAAACATCAAGAGTTAACTTGTCAAAGTCAATGCTCTGACCAACTCTTGTGTTCTCAACGCTGAAATTAACCTTGAGCACAGGTGTGTAAATTGAATCAATCGCCAACACGCCGATTTCATTAGATGTCATGTTCTGCTTATTTCTCTCACCTGATACATATCCTCTGCCTCTGTCGAAAGTAAGCTCGATGTAGAGCTTAGCTTCCTTATCAAGAGTAGCGATATGAAGTTCAGGATTGAGGATCTCTATGTCGCTGTCTGCTTTAATATCAGCGGCAGTTACTTCACAAGGACCCTCAGCATCAATTACAACTGTCTTTTCGCAGTCGCAGTTGAGTTTAGCGATAATACCCTTAATGTTAAGAACGATTTCTGTAACATCTTCCTTAACACCGGCGATTGTAGAAAACTCATGTACGACATCCCTGATTTTTACGGACTTAACAGCAACACCGGGAAGGCTGGAAAGAAGAACTCTTCTGAGGCTGTTACCGAGAGTTGTACCGAAACCTCTCTCGAGGGGTTCGATAACGAACTTACCGTATTTTCCGTCGGATGAAATCTCTTTGATGTCTATCTTAGGTCTTTCTATTTCAATCATTCGCGATCCTCCTTCTCAATTACACATAGCTATAAAGCGTATTGTTAAAAATTCAAGCAAACTGAGGTTTAATTATTTGGAGTACAACTCAACGATGAGTGTCTCATCAACATCGAGATCGATGTCCTCACGAGCAGGAACAGCGATAACCTGAGCCTGCTGCTCAGCGCCTGCCTCAAGCCACTTGGGTACAGGGCGGAAAGCGTTTGCTTCGAGGATGGACTTGATCTTATCGGAAGAGCGGCTGCTCTCCTTGATAGCGATTGTCATACCGCTCTTTACGAGGTAAGAGGGGATGTCAACCTTAGCACCGTTAACGGTGAAGTGACCGTGTACAACGAGCTGACGAGCTTCGGCTCTGGAGTTAGCCCAGCCGAGTCTGTAGATTACGTTATCAAGACGGCTCTCGAGGAGGATAAGGAGGTTATCACCGGCCTTACCAGCCATGTTAGTAGCCATTTCATAGTAATGTCTGAACTGGCTTTCGAGAACACCATAATATCTTCTTGTAGCCTGCTTTGCACGAAGCTGCATACCGTATTCGGAAGACTTCTTGCGGCCCTGACCATGCTGGCCGGGAGCATAAGCTCTTCTGGATAATGCGCATTTATCTGTGTAGCATCTCTGACCTTTGAGGAAAAGTTTCTGTCCCTCACGGCGGCAGAGCTTACAAACAGCATCTGTATATCTTGCCATAAATATGACCTTTCCTTTCTTTTCGAGTGGATAATAAATTTATTAATCCTACTGTACTAATTAGACACGTCTTCTCTTGGGAGGACGGCATCCGTTATGGGGAATGGGTGTAACGTCCTTAATCATTGTTACATCAAGACCGGCTGCCTGTAAAGCACGGATTGCAGCTTCACGGCCGGCACCAGGACCCTTAACATATACTTCAACAGACTTCATACCATGCTCCATAGCTGCCTTAGCTGCTGTTTCAGCTGCTGTCTGAGCTGCGAAGGGAGTGGACTTTCTGGAACCTCTGAAGCCGAGCTCGCCTGCGCTGGCCCAGGAAACAGCGTTACCCTGTACGTCTGTGATAGTTACGATTGTATTGTTAAAAGTGGACTGGATATGAGCAGCTCCGCGCTCGATATTCTTGCGCTCACGGCGTCTGCGCACTGTTGTTGTAGCTTTCTTGCTACCTTTTACTGCTGCCATTTATGAACCCTCCAATTACTTCTTCTTATTGGCCATTGTCTTTCTGGGGCCCTTACGTGTTCTTGCGTTTGTCTTTGTGCGCTGACCTCTTACGGGAAGACCCTTACGATGTCTAACGCCACGGTAACATCCGATTTCAACGAGTCTCTTGATGTCAAAAGCTACGTCACGGCGAAGGTCACCTTCAACACGGATGTTCTTTTCAATATATTCTCTGAGCTTTGCAGCATCATCTTCGGATAAATCTCTAACTCTGATGTCGGGATCTACGCCTGTGTTAGCACAGATGTCTGTTGCTGTTTTGCGGCCGATACCGTATACATAGGTAAGAGCAATCTCGATTCTTTTGTCTCTGGGTAAATCTATACCAGCTATACGAGCCATGCTATTGCACCTCCGTTAATATTGGCCTAAGGCATTAGCCCTGGCGCTGCTTATGCTTGGGATTCTCACAGATAACCATGATCTTGCCCTTGCGCTTAATAACTTTGCATTTATCACACATTTTCTTTACAGAAGGTCTGACTTTCATATGTGACCGTCCTTTCTTGAAACGGCAGTCGTTATTTTACTGCCGAGCATAAATGTCTTTTTAAAAAATACTTACTAAACTTAGTAACTTATTTACTACGCCATGTGATACGGCCTTTTGTAAGGTCGTAAGGAGACATTTCAACAGTTACTTTATCTCCGGGAAGAATTCTGATGAAGTTCATTCTCAGCTTACCGGAAATATGTGCCAAAATGGTATGACCGTTAGGGAGCTCTACCTGAAATGTTGCATTAGGGAGCGCTTCCTTAACGACGCCTTCGAGTTCAATTACGTCATCTTTAGACATATGATCCTCCGCAATATTAAGCATTAGTTTGGGTAAAGTTTTTTAATGCTTCCCTTATTTTCTTATCGGTAGTAAGCCATAAATCCTTCAGGACATAAGAAGTCGGGGCAACATGGATAATCTTTTTAAGCTTTGGCTTTAAAAGACTTCTCCTTTTACCGTCTGAAAGTAAGAGGCAGTTGCCTTTTACTTCTAAAACAGTAAGGAATGTGCCCTTATCGTGACCTGCTTTGGATTTTACTACCAGCCCGCGCTGAAACTCCATTTTTATACCTCTTAACTTAAGCCTTTGTTAAAATAACAGGGCCGTTATTGGTAATTGCAATAGTGTGTTCAAAGTGAGCGGAGAGCTTACCGTCAACTGTTTTGGTAGTCCAACCATCATCGAGAACTCTTACTTTGCAACTGCCCGCATTGACCATAGGCTCAATTGCCAAAGTCATACCGGCTGCAAGTCGCACGCCTCTTCCCGATGTGCCGTAATTGGGAACACTGGGGTCTTCGTGTAAATTCGCACCTACTCCGTGGCCGACAAAATCTCGTACAACCGAGTAATTGCGAGCTTCGACATACTGCTGCACCGTGGAGCCTATATCGCCGAGTCTGTTGCCAACAACAGCCTTTTCAATGGCTAAAAATAAACTCTCGCGTGTTGCGTCCATAAGCTTCATAGCTTCATCGCTGACTTTTCCGCAAGGGAAGGTCCATGCGTTGTCGCCGTGAAATCCTTCGTAGTAAGCGCCAACGTCGATACTGACTATATCGCCCTCTTTAAGGATCTGCTTTTTGGAAGGTATGCCATGGATAACCACATCGTTAACCGAGATACAGGCACTTGCAGGGAAATCACAATATCCGAGGAAACTTGGGGTAGCACCGGACTTGATGATGAATTTACGAATGAACTCGTCAATCTCATAAGTAGTGATACCGGGCTTTACAAGCTCACCTGCTCTTAAAAGAGCTTCCTGAGAAATTCTGCCCGCTTCCTTCATAAGTGAAAGTTCCCGGCTGGTTTTAAGAATAATCATAGTTTCACCTTAATTAATAGCACCGAAAGGGTAATTCTTGTTTACCCTTTCGGGCTGTTATTTTAAGTTAAGCCTCTAAAGCCTTGAATGTAAGAGCTGTTGTATCAGCTACTTCTTCCTGGCCTTCTACTATGAAGAGCTTACCCTGCTTCTCATAGTAACCCTTAAGGGGCTCTGTCTGATTGTGGTATTCTGTTAATCTTTTGAGTACCGTATCGGGGTGGTCATCCTTACGCTGAACAAGGGTGCCGCCACATTCGTTACACTTGCCTTCTTCTCTGGGAATCTTGTAGAGAAGGTGGTAGGATGTACCGCAATTCTCGCAAACACGGCGTCCGGACATTCTTGCGGCAATTTTCTCGTCAGGTACTTCGATATCGATTACCTTATCGATTACAATGCCCATGGAATCCAGAGCCTCGGCTTGAGGGATAGTTCTGGGGAAACCGTCGAGGATGAAGCCGTTCTGGCAGTCTTCCTCCTTGAGTCTCTCGCTGATGATGCCGATTACGACCTCATCGGGTACGAGCTGACCTGCATCCATATAGGATTTAGCTTTCAGACCCATCTCTGTGCCGCTTTTCAGCGCAGCACGGATAATGTTACCCGTGGATATTGTTGGAATGTTGAGATGCTTACTAATCATCTCTGCCTGAGTGCCTTTACCGGCACCGGGAGCGCCTAACAAAATCAGATTCATTATATCACCATTCCTTCAAAAAATAAAGTAAAATTTTTATTTTTTACTAAAAATTATCAATCAAGGAATCCCTTATAATGACGCATCATCATCTGAGCTTCCATCTGCTTAACTGTCTCGAGTGCAACACCAACCATAATGATGAGTGATGTACCGCCCATAGACATTGCGCTCATACCTGTTAATGCACCGTAGATAAGAGGAATGATAGCTACGAATGCAAGGAAGAATGCGCCAATAAGAGTGAGCTTGCTGAGTATCTTCATTATAAAGTCGGATGTGGGCTTACCGGGTCTGATACCGGGGATTGCACCGCTCTGGCTTCTGATGTTGTTTGCCATTTCCATGGGGTTATACTGAATTGTCATATAGAAATATGCAAAAGCAAGAATAAGAAGGAAATAGAGAACCATGTAGAGCCAGCCGTTGGGAGCAAAGGCATTGAAGAAGCCTGCCCAGAATCCTTCAGTAGGTGTACCTGTGAAGAGCTGGATTGTGCTGGGGATTGAAAGTATAGCGGAAGCGAAGATAACAGGCATAACACCACTCATTGCAACCTTTACGGGAATGTGTGTGCTCTGGCCGCCATACATTCTTCTGCCTACAACTCTCTTTGCATACTGTACGGGAATTCTTCTCTCAGCATCCTGCATGAATACGATAACCCATATAACGATGAGGAAAAGAACAACGAACAGAGGAACAAAGATGAAGTAGGGCCACTGTTCTGCAGGATAAGCAAGAGCGTATGTGAAGTAACTCCAGAGCTGACCCACTGTTACGGGGAGACGTGCAACGATACCTGCGAAGAGGATGATAGAGATACCGTTACCGATACCCTTTTCGTTGATCTGCTCGCCAAGCCACATAACAACGGCTGTACCTGCTGTGAAACAGAGGATAATTACGATAGCTGCGAAAACAGCAGCTGCGCCTGTAGGATAAACGGTGATACCGGAGTTGTGGAGGTAGAAGAAGAATGCTGTACCCTGAGCAAGACCTAAACCAACAGTTACGACTCTTGTAATGGAAGCAATTTTCTTTCTGCCTTCCTCACCGTTTTTAGAAAGTCTTTCAAGAGCAGGAATTGCAATTGAAAGTAACTGCATAATAATTGAAGAGTTGATGTAGGGGGCGATACCCATTGCAAAGATTGTTGCATAGGAGAAAGCACCACCGGTAAGCATATTGATGTAGCTTAAAGCGGAACCGCTTGCATCAACACTAGCCATTAAAGCGTTAAGCTTAACAGCATCCAAGAAGGGAACCGGAATTACGGAACCAAGTCTGAAAATAACAATAACAAGCAAGGTGAAGAGGAGCTTCTTGCGAAGGTCCGGGATTCTCCAGGCGTTTCTGATTGTATTGAACACCTTAGATCACCTCAGCCTTTCCGCCTGCAGCTTCAATCTTAGCCTTTGCGTTCTCAGAGAAAGCGTTAGCCTTAACTGTTAATTTCTTAGAAATTTCGCCGTTGGAAAGAACCTTGATGTTATCTGTATTGTTGTTTACGATGCCTGCCTCGATTAAGGAAGCAAGATCTACTACAGCGCCGTCCTCAAATACGTTGAGAGCGGATACATTGATAGCTGTAACTTCTGTAGCGAAGATGTTGTTGAAACCTCTCTTGGGGATTCTTCTCTGTAAGGGCATCTGGCCGCCTTCGAAGCCTGCACGGAAACCGTGACCTGCTCTAGCCTTCTGGCCTTTGTGGCCTTTACCAGCTGTCTTACCGTTACCGGAACCGTGACCTCTGCCAATACGCTTAGCCTCAGTTGTGGAACCGGGGATCTTTGTAAGTTCATTAAGCTTCATTATTCGCACCTCCTTGCTTATTTGCAAACCTTAACAAGGTGAACGATCTTGTTTACCTTGCCGTTTGTCTGAGCATTATCGGGCTGCTCTGTAACGTCGCCGACCTTCTTAAGGCCGAGGGAATTAGCGGTTGCAATCTGATCTTTCTTGCAGCCGATTAAGCTTTTAACAAGAGTAATTTTCATAATTGCGAACCTCCTTAAATTTCTTTAACAGAAATGCCGCGCTGTGCAGCAACTTCTTCAGCTGTACGTAAGTTCTTAAGACCTTCGATTGTAGCTCTAACAACGTTGCAGGGGTTGTTGGAACGAAGAGCCTTTGTTCTGATATCCTTGATACCAGTAGCCTCAACTACAGCTCTTACTGCGCCGCCGGCGATAACACCGGTACCGGGAGCAGCGGGCTTTAAGAGAACGCGGCCTGCGCCGAATTCACCAATAATTTCATGGGGGATAGAAGTACCCTTAAGGGAAACCTTAATGAGGTTCTTCTTTGCGTCTTCAATACCTTTACGGATAGCATCCGGAACTTCACCGGCCTTGCCGATACCGAAGCCTACGATGCCGTCGCCGTTGCCTACAACTACAAGAGCTGCGAACTTGAAGATACGGCCGCCCTTAACTGTTTTGGATACGCGGTTAATGGTAACAACGCGCTCCTTGAGATCTAATGTTGATGCGTCAATTTTAGTAGCCAAAACCATAATCCTCCTTCTTAGAAGTTGAGGCCACCCTCACGGGCGCCTTCGGCCAGCTCTTTGACGCGGCCGTGGAAGATATAACCGCCGCGGTCAAAAACCACGTTAGTAATACCTGCTTCTAAAGCTCTCTTTGCGATGAGCTTGCCAACGAATTTTGCTGCCTCTTTGTTACTGCCGATTCCGGTAAACTCTTTGTCCAGAGTAGAAGCTGCACAAAGTGTAACACCCTTTGTGTCATCGATAACCTGAGCATAGATGTTAGCGGATGAGCGATATACATTCAGGCGGGGGCACTCTGTTGTGCCAGAGATTTTGCCACGAACTCTCTTGTGGCGGCGAAGTCTAGCTTCGTTTTTATCAGCCTTATTAACCATTTAAAACACTCTCCTATCTTATTTGCCCTTACCGGTTTTACCTTCTTTGCGGCGGATAACTTCGTCAGAGTACTTAATACCCTTACCCTTATAAGGCTCGGGAGCTCTCTTGGAACGAACATCAGCTGCAAACTGACCAACTTTCTGCTTATCAGTACCATGGATAACAATCTTGTTACCGGGAAGAACGTCGATCTTAACGTCTTCTGTCTCGCTTACAACAACGTTATGTGAAAAGCCGAGGTTCATAACAAGGTCCTTACCCTGCTTCTGTACACGGTAACCAACGCCGTTTACTTCAAGCTCCTTCTTGAACTCTTCTGTTACACCAACGATCATGTTAGCGATAAGAGTACGAGTTAAGCCGTGAAGAGCGCGGTTTTCTTTATCATCATTAGGTCTTGTAACAATAATCTCTGTGCCCTCAACTGCAATATTCATATTGGAGCTGAACTTCTGAGTAAGAGTACCCTTAGCACCCTTAACAGTAACACAAGAACCGTCTACTTTAACTTCGACGCCTGCGGGAATATTTATGGGTTTTCTTCCAATTCTAGACATGTTGTTGCACCCCCTATTACCATACGAATGCGAGAACTTCGCCGCCGATGTTTTCTTTTCTTGCCTGAGCGTCTGTCATGATGCCCTTGGAAGTAGAAACGATAGCGATACCGAGGCCTTTCATAACCTTGGGAAGCTCTTCTGCGTTAGAATAGATACGAAGGCCGGGCTTAGAAACTCTCTTAAGACCCTTGATAGCGCCTTCTCTGTTAATTGTATACTTAAGATTGATTGTGATCATACCCTGCTTGCCGTCTTCTTCAACAACAAAGTTCTTGATGAAGCCCTCATCAACGAGAATCTGGCAGATAGCCTTCTTCATGTTTGAAGCGGGAACCTTAACTGTCTCATGCTTGGAGCTCTGAGCGTTACGGATGCGGGTAAGGAGATCTGCAATAGGATCTGTAATCTGCATTAGTTTTTCCTCCTTATGCTATCTTACCAGCTTGCCTTCTTAACTCCGGGAATCTCGCCCTTGTAAGCGAGCTCTCTGAAGCAGATACGGCAAATACCGAATTTACGAAGGTATGCGTGGGGTCTACCGCAGATTTTGCAGCGATTGTATTCTCTTGTGGAGAACTTCTGCTCTCTCTGCTGCTTAATTTTCATAGATGTCTTTGCCACAGTAATACCCTCCCTTATTTAGCGAACGGAGCGCCCATAAGTGTAAGGAGCTCTCTTGCTTCTTCGTCTGTTTTTGCTGTTGTAACAAAGCAAATGTCCATACCGCGAACCTTGTCGATCTTGTCGTACTCGATTTCGGGGAAAATGAGCTGTTCCTTGATGCCCATGTTGTAGTTACCACGGCCATCGAAACCATTTGCATTGATACCTCTGAAGTCACGAACTCTGGGAAGAGCGATGTTGAAGAGTCTGTCCATAAACTCCCACATTCTTTCGCCTCTGAGTGTTACCTTAACACCGATGGGCATACCTTCACGGATCTTAAAGTTCGCAACGGATTTTCTAGCCTTACAAACCATAGGCTTCTGGCCTGTGATTTTGCCAAGGTCAGCGGAGATAGCATCGATAACCTTTGCGTTATCCTTTGCCTCACCTGCACCTACGTTGATAACGATCTTATCAAACTTAGGAATCTCCATAACACTCTTATAAGTGAACTTGTTCATAAGAGCAGGAGCGACTTCAGCTTTATATATTTCCTTAAGTCTTGCCATTATAAAGTTCCTCCTTATTAAAGTGCCTTGCCGCATTTCTTACAAACGCGGATGTTCTTGCCGTCCTCGATCTTGTGAGCTACTCTTGTAGCCTGGCCACAAGCGGGGCATACTACCTGAACCTTGCAAGCATAGATAGCAGATTCAGCCTTGATGATGCCGCCTGCTTCACCCATCTTCTTGGGTTTTACGTGCTTGCTGATGATGTTTGCGCCTTCAACAATAACCTTGCCCTCCTTGGGAGAAGTTGCAAGGATCTTGCCTTTCTTGCCGCGGTCCTTACCGCTTAAAATAACAACGGTGTCACCGGTCTTTACATGAAGCTTATTCATTTTCGGGCACCTCCATTAAAGAACTTCGGGAGCAAGAGAAAGGATCTTTAAGTAATCCTTCTCACGTAATTCTCTGGCTACGGGTCCAAAGATACGTGTGCCCCTGGGGTTTTTGTCATCCTTAATAAGAACGGCTGCATTTTCATCGAAACGAATATATGAACCGTCTTCACGACGTAAGCCTGTAGCTGATCTTACGATAACAGCTTTTACTACGTCACCTTTTTTAACAACGCCGCCGGGTGCTGCCTTTTTAACGGAAGCAATAACAACGTCGCCTATATTAGCGTACCTCCTGCCTGTACCACCGAGAACGCGAATGCACATAAGCTCTTTCGCGCCGGTATTGTCGGCAACTTTGAGGTAAGTCTGCTGCTGAATCACAGTGCGTTCCTCCTTTAAATGAAGTCCAAATTACTTGGCCTTCTCAATAATTTCAACCAAACGCCATCTCTTATCCTTGGAAAGAGGACGAGTTTCCATAATGCGAACTGTATCACCGATATTGCACTCCTTGTTTTCATCGTGTGCTTTTCTCTTAACTGTACGCTTGATGATCTTGCTGTAGAGGGGATGCTTAACGCTGTCCTCGATAGCAACAACGATTGTCTTGTCCATCTTGTTGCTTACAACCTTACCTACAGTTGTTTTTCTCATAGTTGTTCTTTCGCTCACAGTGAATCCTCCTCCCTTATGCGTTCTTAGCTAATTCGTTTGCACGAATTACAGTCTTTACACGGGCTATATCTTTCTTAACCGCTGTGATACGCATGGGGTTATCGAGCTGGTTAATAGCAAGCTGAAAACGAAGGTTAAAGAGCTCAGCCTGTAAATCCTTAAGCTTGGAAGTTAACTCTTCATTTGTAAGTGCTTTGATTTCGTTAGCTTTCATTACTCTTAGTCCTCCTTAGTAACAAACTTGCACTTAATGGGAAGCTTATGAGCAGCAAGTCTAAGTGCTTCTCTTGCTGTAGCCTCGGGAACTTCACCGATTTCAAACATAACTCTGCCGGGTTTAACAACTGCTACCCAATACTCAGGTGAACCTTTACCGGAACCCATTCGAGTTTCAGCGGGCTTAGCTGTAACGGGCTTATCAGGGAATATTTTGATCCAAACCTTACCAACACGCTTGCAGTAACGAGTCATTGCAATACGGGCTGCTTCGATCTGGTTGGATGTGATCCATGCGGGCTCCATAGCCTGAAGACCGAAATCACCGTTAGATACCTTGTTGCCGCGAAGAGCTTTACCGGTTAAACGACCTCTGTGAACTCTGCGGTACTTTACTCTCTTAGGAAGTAACATTATTTACGGCCTCCTTCCTTATGTGCGCGCTTTTTGTTTTCATTAAGAACTTCGCCCTTGTAGAGCCAAACCTTAACACCGATCTTACCGTATGTTGTATCTGCCTCTGCAAAGCCGTAGTCGATATCAGCTCTGATAGTCTGAAGCGGGATAGTACCGTCATGATACATTTCGCTTCTTGCGATTTCAGCACCGCCGAGACGGCCGGAAACCTGTGTCTTGATACCCTTAGCACCAAGCTTCATGCATCTGCCGATGCACTGCTTCATAGCTCTTCTGAAGGAAATTCTCTTCTCGAGCTGCTGTGCAATATTCTCAGCTACGAGCTGAGCGTTGAGGTCGGGCTGCTTAACCTCTACGATGTTCACTACAACGGGCTTACCGAGCATTTTCTCGCACTGAAGGCGGAGCTTCTCGATTTCTGTACCGCCCTTACCGATAACCATACCGGGCTTAGCGCAGTGAATGTGAACGCGAACCTTAGAAGCGTCACGCTCGATTTCAATTTTGGGAACACCAGCGGCATTCAGCTGCTTCTTAAGCACCTTACGGAGGTTATAGTCCTCAACTAAGGTATCGCCGAATACGTTCTTCTTAGCGAACCAGCGGGAATCCCAGTTTTTGATAACGCCGACTCTGAGGCCGTGCGGATTAACTTTCTGTCCCATAATTTACCTCCTAACCGCTTATTCTTTCTCTTTCACAACGATTGTAACGTGTGAAGTTCTCTTGTCGATTCTGAATGCTCTACCCTGAGCTCTGGGGCGGATTCTCTTAAGTGTGGGGCCGGGGCAAACAAAGCACTCGGATACATAAAGGTTAGCTTTATTCATACCGAAGTTTGCTTCAGCGTTTGCGATAGCACTCTTTAAGAGCTTCTCTAAATCCTCACAAGCTGCCTTGGGAGTATGCTTAAGAATACCCATAGCCAGATCTACCGGCTTATTACGGATAAGATCAAGAACAATCTCAACCTTACGGGGGGAAATTCGGGTATATTTTAATATTGCTTTTGCTTCCATTGTATATACTCTCCTTTCGCCTTACTTGGTTGTTTTACCGGCATGACCCTTAAAGGTTCTGGTAGGTGCAAACTCACCGAGCTTATGACCGACCATATCTTCTGTAACATATACCGGAACGTGCTTGTGGCCGTCATGTACGGCAATTGTGTGGCCTACGAAATCGGGGAATATCATGGAAGCTCTGCTCCATGTCTTCACAATTTTCTTTTCGCCGGCTTCATTCATCTGCTGAATCCTTTTAAGCAGCACAGGCTGTACAAAAGGTCCTTTTTTCAAGCTTCTGCTCATGTTAAATTACTCCTTTCCGTACACCTTATTTACTGTTTCTGCGCTTTACGATAAACTTATCGGAAGCTTTCTTCTTATCACGAGTCTTGTAACCAAGAGCGGGCTTACCCCAAGGAGTAACAGGACCGGGACGACCAACGGGGCTCTTACCTTCACCACCACCGTGAGGATGGTCGTTGGGGTTCATAACGGAACCTCTTACTGTAGGTCTCCAACCCATGTTTCTCTTACGGCCAGCTTTACCGATCTTAACGTTTTCGTGATCGATGTTAGATACCTGACCAACTGTAGCCATACAGTTTTCGGGTACGTTGCGAAGTTCACCGGAGGGAAGTCTTAAAAGAGCCATGCCGTTTTCCTTAGCCATTAACTGAGCCATGATACCTGCTGCTCTTGCAAGCTGAGCGCCCTTACCGGGGTAAAGTTCGATGTTGTGGATAAATGTACCAACGGGAATGTTGGAAAGGGGGAGAGCGTTACCGCTCTTGATGTCGGCATCAGCGCCGGCATAAACCTTGTCGCCTTCCTTTAAGCCGTTGGGAGCTAAGATGTAGCTCTTCTGACCGTCCTCATACTGGATGAGAGCGATAAATGCGGAGCGGTTGGGATCGTACTCAATACCGAGAACTGTAGCAACCATGCTCTTCTGACGCTTAAAGTCGATGATTCTGTACTTTCTACGGTTACCGCCGCCTCTGTGACGAACAGTGATCTTACCGTAGCTGTTTCTACCTGAGTTCTTGCTCAGGGGTGCCAAAAGGCTTTTTTCCGGACCGTTCTTGCTTAAACCGCTGAAGTCTGTTGTGGACATATTGCGGCGAGCGTTTGTGGTCGGCTTGTAATTGATTATAGCCATGATTTCACACTCCTATAATAATTGGCTTTGCGGGTTAATTTATGATACCCATTCCTGCCTTGAGCCTGGATTAAACCATGCTCTCGAAGAATTCGATTGTCTTGCTTTCTGCTGTGAGGGTTACAACTGCTTTCTTCCAGCTTCTTGTATAGCCTTCAAAGCGACCCTGACGGCGCATTCTGCCTCTAACATGAAGAGTGTTAACCTTGCTGACCTTAACACCGAAAAGTTCTTCAACGGCTCTTGCGATATCGATTTTTGTAGCAGCCTTAGCTACTTCAAAGGTGTATTTCTTTTCCTGTACGCCTGCCATTGTCTTTTCAGTGATAATGGGGCGGATAATGATTTCCTGAGCTGTCATTATGCGTACACCTCCTCAATTTTTGCTACGGCACCCTTCAGAACGATGAGCTTGTCAGCGTTGAGGATATCGTATACATTTAAGGTGTTAACAAGTGTTGTTTCAACACCGGGGATGTTCTTGCAGGAAGCGATTACCTTCTCGTCGTTATTCTCGAGAACGATAAGTGCTTTCTTCTCGCTGCCGATTGCCTTGAGCATCTCAGCGATTGTCTTTGTCTTGTACTCGTTCATTGTGAGAGCATCTAAAACGATGAACTGCTCATCAAGAACTTTGGAAGAAAGAGCGGACTTCATAGCGAGTCTTCTTACTTTCTTGTTTACGGAGAAACCGTAATCTCTTGGCTTGGGAGCGAAAACAACGCCACCGTGGTACCAGTGAGGAGCTCTTGTGGAACCCTGACGTGCACGGCCTGTGCCCTTCTGTCTCCAAGGCTTTTTACCGCCGCCGGAAACCTCTGCACGAGTGAGGGCGGACTGTGTACCCTGTCTCTGGTTAGCAAGATAATTCTTAACCATGAGGAGCATAGCGGATACATTAGGTTCAATACCGAATACTTCTGCGCTTAAATCGAGCTTTTCAACTTCAGCACCTTTTGTATTCAAAACTGCAACTGTAGGCATTTTTTTTCCTCCTTCCCTTATGCTTTAACACTGTTGCGGATAACAACGATTCCGCCGTTGGGGCCGGGAACAGCACCCTTTATAGCGATAAGATTGTTTTCAGCGTCTACTTTTACTACTACGAGGTTCTGAACTGTAACCTTTTCAGCACCGAGGTGACCAGCCATCTTGTGACCGGGGAATACTCTGGAAGGATCGGAGATAGCACCGAGAGAACCGCCGTGTCTTGCAACGGGACCTGTACCGTGTGTTTCCTTAAGTCTCTGGAAGTTCCATCTCTTGATTACGCCAGCGTAACCTTTACCTTTGCTTGTGCCTGTTACGTCTACCTTATCACCGTTTGCGAAAACATCAGCCTTGATGATGTCGCCTACGTTGTAAGTGATTTCGTCGAGTCTGAATTCTTTGAGAACCTTCTTGGGAGCTACATCGCCCTTCTTGAAGTGGCCCATGAGAGGCTTAGAAACTCTCTGTGCCTTCTGATCGCCGAATCCAACCTGGATTGCACTGTAGCCGTCATTTTCAGCTGTCTTAACCTGTGTAACTGCACAGGGACCTGCTTCGACAACTGTTACGGGAACGACTTTTCCCTTTTCGTCGAAGATCTGTGTCATACCGATCTTCTTACCGATGATTGCCTTTTTCATCTTTTTTCCTCCTGTTAGGTTATTGGTCGGGGTTTCCGACATGACCCTCCTGCGGTTGGTTAAAATCGCTTATTAAAGCTTGATTTCGATTTCAACACCTGCGGGGAGCTCTAATCCCATAAGACTTTCAACTGTCTTATTGCTGGGTCTGAGAATGTCAATAAGTCTCTTGTGAGTTCTCATCTCAAACTGCTCACGGCTGTCCTTATACTTGTGTACAGCTCTGAGGATTGTGATGACCTGCTTCTCTGTAGGCAGCGGAACAGGACCTGAAACTCTTGCGCCTGTCTTCTTTGCTGTCATAACGATCTTTGCAGATGCCTGATCAACTAACTGATGATCGTAACCCTTGATTCTTATTCTGATTTTCTCTTTGACTGCCACGAAAATCGCCTCCTTAATTAATATAGTATTGAGTTGGCGGGCGAGGGTTTTTAGCTTTTTTCGAAGTATTGAGTAACTTTTACTTCGAATTTACTTTACACTCTCCCGGGTGTTTCCACCCTGAGCATTTAAAAACCGGATATTCACTTTTGTGAATTCCGGGTCCCCCTGGGAAAGTGCTTAGCACAAACCCACACATTCTAAAAACCTTCGGCTCTCATCCTTTGATTTCACAGAAATCTGCGGCCTGCAGGCATTAAAAATCTGCCTGTGGTTCCTCGGCTCCTTACGGAAGCGCAGGTATCTTGACTGATACTTGACACATGAGAATACAATATAAAATTGCATACCTGAATTTCAGGTACCGACTGTCCTTTCGCCCGGTTTAAAATCGGACATACTCTGCGGAAAAACCGGCACATTTAAGCCGCAACCTCCCGCTTCATCGCATATCTGTCGCAGTCACGCTTGATTATAATACCATAAGAGGGGGTAAAATGCAAGTATTTTTTTCATTTTTTTGAAAAATTTTTATTTTTACAAGATAAAGTATAGCTTTTGTTCCGGCATCAATATTTAGTATTTAAAAGTACCACGTACAATAAGTAGGAGAGACCCTCGCGGTCTCCCTATAAACGAAATTTTATTAATTTTTAATTACCATTTAAGCATTCTGTTTTTGATATTTATTTAATAATTTCTTCATCATATCCTACTTTTTGCGATATGGTTTTAAAATGATTAATAAGCTCTTCTTTCGTAATATTTTCTGTAATACTTATAGGGCCTTCCCGCCAATAGGCATCACTAATATTTTCTAAATCTATAACAAAATAACCCATAAAGCTATAAAGAGCGTATTCTAAGAATATTGATTCTTTTCTTCTGAGCAACAAAAGATATTCGTGGCCATCTTTATACGTATCAGGCTTAATATTTCCTTCGGTGCCCATATCACCGTAAGATTTAATTTTTATTCTTGCATATTTATCGGGAGCATTACCGTAAATAACTTCCTTTATTTTAAAATCATAATTTGTTACTTCACCGTCAGCTTCACAGGAAATAAACTCACCTACAATTCCTGCGGTGCTTATTTTTATTATATCTTCAATACTCATTTTTCTTACACTTGAAACTTCATCAGTTTTTTCTATACTATTATATTTTAAAGTAACTTCAATAGGCTTATTTGTACTGAAAATAATAAAAGAAAAAATAATTAAAATTATAATCAAAGCAAATGGAATTATCATAATATATTTTTTCACTTTATTTTCAGTCCTTTCCGAGTGAATTAAGTTTTATCCTTACGTTTATATTATAAATTAATAAAAAGAAAAAGGAAAGCTTTTTACTTTCCTTTTTTTTCGTAATTATACGTATTTTTGTTTATAACCTACTTTTTTTAGTTAGGAGGATAATCTTCATAAACGTCATAAAGTAAAGAGCTTCTGCCCGTTTTATAATAATACCCCATATGACCGCCGTAATAGCAATAATATTTTTCAGGCACGTTTTTATAGGGAGAAGGTGCTGATAATGAATAAACTTTTAAATCCATACCTTCTTTATTCATATCACTCTTTATATATACAATAGCATAACCACTTGTAGAATTATCTGAATTACTTTCAAATTCAAAAACTATTGCATTTGGCTTATCATTCTCAGGACTATATAATATTCTGTAATCAACTTCACTTATGCTTTCACAAATATCTCTTTCCTTAAATATTTCAGATAAATAATTCTTGGCTTTATCTATTACGTCAGCATCAGGAACAGTATAATTAATAGGAACAAAATTTTCATTTTTTACAACACCATTATTACCGCAGGAAGTAAAACTTAAGGTAACAATAATTAAAATAATAAAACAAAATAATTTACTGACCTTCATTTTTATTTCCTTTCTTGATTTTTTTCTTTTCATTATATAAGACGGATAAAGTTTTACCAAATTTAATTACAATTAATTTTATTTACAATTTAATTATACTATAAAATAAAGAAAAGGAAAGTATTTTGTTTTACTTTCCTTTTTAAACAACTTTATATAATTTTGTTTATAACCTAATTATTTTTTCACTTATCAAGTTTTAAATCGGAAAGGAGGTTTTTTAAATCCTCTTCGCCGTAGAATTCAATTTTGATTTCGCCCTTTTTCTTCGTACCTGAAAGAGTAACTTTTCTTCCTAAGTGCTCGTTTAATGCAAGTCTTACTTCCTCGTAGTAGTGGTTCTGAGGCTGCTCCTTCTTTTCTCCTGAATCCTTTTTCTTTTTTCCTGCAAGCTTTTCAAGCTCACGTACGCTTGTGCCTTCCTTTACGGCTTTTTCTGCGTTTGAAATTTGCTCTTCGGGAGTTTTAAAAGCAAGCAGAGCCTTGCCGTGGCCTGCAGAAAGCTCACCCTTAGAAAGCATATCTATAACTTCCTCAGGCAGGGAGAGAAGTCTTAAAGAGTTTGCAATAGCAGGGCGGGATTTACCAATGGTTTTTGCAACTTCTTCCTGAGTTAAACCGTAATTTAAAATAAGGTTATTGTAACCCATAGCTTCTTCCATGGGGTTTAAATCCTCACGCTGTAAGTTTTCGATTAAAGCAGCTTCCATAACTGCTTCATCGTCCATATCTCTTATAACTGCGGGAATTGTGGTTAAGCCTGCCATTCTTGCGGCGCGCCAACGTCTTTCGCCTGCAATTATCTGGTAGCCGCCCATAAACAAGGGGCGCACCAGAATAGGCTGCAAAACGCCGTGCTCGGTAATGGATTCGGCAAGTGCCTGCAAAGCTTCGTCGTCAAAATCTTTTCTGGGCTGAGTGCGGTTAGGGTCAATATCGTTTATTTTAATTTCTACCGTACCTTCTGTTTCGCTGGTATTTTCGGCAAATATAGCGTCAAGTCCTTTACCGAGGCCGCCTTTTTTAACTTTTTTCTCTGCCATATTATTTCTTAAATTCAGCTTTATAAACTGAATCCCTTTCTATATATAATATTAGTATACTGAAACTAAACTTATCTGTTTTTTCTTAAAATTTCGTCTGCCAAGCTATCGTAAGCTTTGGCACCTTTGTTGTTTTTATCAAAATATATTATCGGTGTGCCGAATGAAGGAGCTTCTGAAAGTCTTACGGTTCTGGGAATTACAGATGAGAAAACTTTCTTAGGGAAGAATTTCTTTACTTCATTTACTACCTGCTGAGTTAAGTTAAGTCTGCCGTCGAACATTGTAAGTAAAACACCCTCAATATCAAGGCGCTCATTGGAAGCACGCTTAATTCTTCTTACAGTATTCATAAGAAGTGAAAGTCCCTCAAGAGCATAATATTCGCACTGAATAGGAATTAATATAGTATCGCTGGCAGTTAAAGCGTTAGTGGTAATAAGACCTAAAGAGGGGGGACAATCGATAAAAATGTAATCGTACTCGGTTCTTATTTCTGCTAAAGCGTTTTTTAGTAAATACTCGCGTTTATCAATATTTGAGATTTCAATTTCGGCAGCGGCTAAATCAATGTGAGAGGGGATAAGACTTAAGTTTTCGAACTCTGTTTTTACTACACAGTCTTTAGCCTTGGACTGACCTATTAATAAAGTATAGGAGGAATCTTCAATATCTCTCTTATCAATACCTACACCGCTGGTGGAGTTGCCCTGAGGGTCAATATCTACAAGAAGCACTTTCTTACCCTTATGGCTTAAAGCTGCAGATAGATTTACCGCCGTAGTAGTTTTGCCTACGCCGCCCTTCTGATTTGTGATAGAAATAATTTTAGCCATAAAATTAATGCCTCCGAAACTTAATTTATAAGTAATTTAATAGGTAACTTTAATTTTACCATATAAAATGAATAAAGTGAACTGTTTTTTCTAAATTCTTGAAATTTTATTGGATTGTTCGTTGTAGGGGATGGCGCTATATTTCGCAAGGCGAAATTTGACATCCCGCAAGATTTCGGTAAGTTTAACGGACCGCCGATGGCAGCCCCTACAGTGGCATAATAAAAAACAAATTGTTCCACGTGAAACAAAACAAAAAAGGGCAGAGGTAAATTTTCCGCCCTTATTTTATTAAATTGATCAGCCGTACCAGTTGGGGTTATGAAGGCTCATATCTTCGCCACTGTATTTAAGAACTTTATGAATTCTGCGGTAATTTTCTTTATTTTCTTTAAGCTCTTTTATATGTTCCAAACTGCCAAGCTTAGAAGTAATATACCATTCGCAAAGGCGGGATACTCTTTGAGGATAAGAATCCCATAAAGCAATATTACAACTGCCGCTTGTAAGAAGTTTTTCTGCGCACTTCATAAATTCTTCAGGTTGTACCGAATTTTCCCACTGAATTTCACTAAAGTAATCTACACCGTATTCCTTTGCAATTCTGTCGTATTCACCCATACTCTGAAGTATTCTGTTTAATTCGTTAAAGTGTGCGCGCTTGATAATGAACTGAGTTTCTGCCTTCTTTGTGTACTTATCTAAATCAATAAGACCGTTTTCATCAAGAACATCTTCTGTTTCTTCCCAAACTGTCATATTACTCTGAATAAAGCCGTCAATAAGCTTATCTTTACTTAAATCAGCTACGTCTACGCCTTCGTTCTTAAAATCATCAATGTTTGAGTATGCGGTTACGTAGATTTTAATATAATCTTTACCTATTTCTTTAGCGGCATCGTTTACAGCTTTACGAAGCTTAATAAAGAAATCTTTCATTGCAAGGCTCTTGATTTCGCCAACGCGCTTATCGGAGCTCGGCAGTTTTCTTATATCTTCATTTTTTCCGTACTTAGCTTCAAATAAATCTCTAACAGGCTTTTCGAAGGCAACGAAAAGACCTCTTGTAAAAATAAGAGTAATACCATCCACACCTAAAAGTGCAAGTTCCTTAAGCTTATTTACAACGAAATCCTGAAACTCCGGGTAAGCGTATGATAAATAGAAAAGACTCTTGCCGTCTCGTGATTCGCAGCGGCATTCGGGGTGTTCTTTTAAGAATTTAAAGCCTTTTATATTGGCATAGGGAACAACACCATCTGAGAAAGAAACTCTTTTCGCTGCAAAGAACTCCATATTATGCTTATGTGCGTATTCTACCTGCTCTTTTACTATAGCATCGCGATTTACTTCCTGGTTATGCCATCTAACGTCGCGCATGCTTGCATATACTTCATCGCCAAAGGGGCGCCTTGTCACCAAATTCTTCGGTAATTCGTTTAATGCCTCGTTTTCGAAATCAAGGAAAACTTCCTGAGCAAATATTTTTACGTCGGAATCCTTCATATTGTATATAGCTCTGCAATAATCATGAATATTATTTAAATCAACCTGATCAAACCAGGTAAAGTCTGTATCCATATGAGCATACATCTTTTTATGCTTTAAGCTATTTTGCTTTTTTATATATTCTTTTACTTCCTCATCACTCATAGGAACAAAACGTATAAACATAAGTGAAGCGGTATAAGACATTCCTTTAAAAGGCTTTTCTATAGTAATAGTCTCGTTTGTTAAATCGATAGCTCTATAGAAAGATTCCTCAATAATTTCAAAATGGTTCCAGTTTATAAAGGGGTCTATATTGCCGGGTCTTACTACATGTGAGAATTCATCGCCAGTAAGCTTAATTTCAAGTGCATTGTAGCCATCTTCACTTACTATGCCTAAATAGATTTTATACCATCCTGTTAAATTAGGATTAATTTCTATTTTCTCAGGGTGAGTTCTGCAAGAAGCTAAAATGCCTCTGCCTTTAATATCTTTAGTTTCGTAATTTACAATTTCCCATTTATCTGAAACAGTGTAATTACTGCAAAGGTTTTCACACTCAGCAGCTTTAATTATGTCACTTATAATTATTTCTTTACGCTCCATTATGCTACCTGCTTATTCATTTATCTTCTTACCAATGTATTTTAAAGCTTCAATCTGGTCGGGGTCTAAGTTACCGTGAGTATCTACAAAAATATCTATGGTAATAACTGCGCCTGCTTCGTTGTTTTTCTTTACGTAATTTGCAACATAATCTTTATCACGCCTTACACCTCTGCCGCGCCAACCTTCGCAGATATTGCCGTTTCTGTAGTTGCCGAAAGGTATAAGTAAGTGGTTTTGTGCGCCGTCGGTAAATCTGTTTGAAAAAATATAGGTAAAATCGTTATCTTCACCGCAGGTAAAACCTTCGTTTTCGTACCATTTAATAGGAGTATCGGAACCATCTTCACTTACAAAACTTGCAGTACCGCTGTTAAAGGCAGTTAAAACCTTGGGGTTACCTTTTTTCATAGCGTTATAATAAATAGAAAGAAGCTCGTTATTATAACCTAAATGAGCGTAGCAACCGTCTACCCACCAGCCTTTAACTAAATCGCCGTATCTTACTGCATATTCTTCTACTACACTTGCCCAGTTTTCTACAAAGCTTCTGTTTACTCTGCCGTTAATTTGAGCTTCGTAATCCTCATACATACCCATTCTTGGGCCTGCAACCTTATCAAAGTGAGGGCCATCGCCTGTATAATATAAATAAAGGTCTATATCATATTTTTTAAGCGCCTTACCGATATCCATAATAAGGTCACGATTGCTGCAGCCTTCGCCTGTAGGAATGCCTGTAATTTTTGTGTAAGTATCGTTAGGAGCTATCATAAAACGAGTGCCCTGCATAACTGTAATAAAATAGTAGCCTGCGCCAATTTCATGCAAAGCTTCGGCAAGTTTTTCGGCATCGAATGAATCTACCTGCTCGTTCCACTCTTTTGCCATTTCGGTAATTATGCTTTGGTCAACTACACTGTTATTTATATTTAAATCGGGGTAACCTTTTTCACTTGTGTATAAGAAGTGATTAAAAACACCCCATTTTTTATCTCTCATTCTATCCTGTGAATTCATAATTATTTTGTTCCTTACTATTTATTAGACGTTTTTAATTCTAACATAAAATAATAAGTTTGTACATTTCCAAAAAAGACATCTTTTAAAAAAGATGTCTTTTGGGGAAAGGTCATATAAAATTTTTTATTTATTTACGTATTCGCCAACGTATTTTAATGCTTCTACCTGGTCGGGGTCAAATTCGCCTGCCCAACCAATATAAATATCAATTGTAATAACTGCGCCTGCATCGTTATTCTTCTTTACGTAATCTGCTACGTATTCTTTACTTCTTCTTACGCCTGTGTTGCCCCAGCCCCATGTTACGTTACCTTCACGGTAATCACCAAAGGGGATAAGAAGATGGTTCTGAGCGCCATCTGTAAATCTGTTCTTAAATATATAAGTAAAGTCGTTATCCTCGCCGCAAGTGAAGCTTTCGTTTTCGAACCACTTAACGGGAGTATCGTCGCCGTCATTTACAAAGCTGGCAGTACCGCTGTTAAAGGCAGCCAAAGCGTTGGGGTTACCTTTCTTGATAGCATTATAATAGATAGAGAGAAGCTCATTATTATAGCCTAAGTGAGCGTAGCAGCCATCTACCCACCAGCCTTTAACTAAATCGCCGTATCTTACTGCATACTCTTCAAGTACGGATGCCCAGTTCTCTACGAAGCTTCTGTTTACTCTGCCCCAGATATCATTCTCGTAATCTTCATACATACCCATTCTGGGACCTGCAACCTTATCGAAGTGAGGGCCGTCGCCGGTATAATATAAATAGAGGTCTATATCATATTTCTTTAAAGCCAAAGCAATATCCATTATTAAATCACGTTCACAGCAAGCCATACCGGGAGCAATGCCTGTAATTTTAGAATATGTCTCATTGGGAGCACACATAAATCTTGTGCCCTGCATAATTGTTATGAAATAGTAGCCGCAGCCGATTTCGTGTAAATTTTCAGCAAGTCGCTCTACGTCAAAAGCATTTACACGCTCGTTCCACTCTTTAGCCATTTCTTTTTCATATTTGTGAGCTTCCTTGTAGGGGTAGCCTTTTTGGCTGCCGTAAAGATAATGGTTAAATATACCCCACTTTTTACTGAGCATTCTGTCCTGTGGATTCATATTAAAAACTCCTTATTTTTATTTTTAAATTAAACACGTATCAATTTAATTTATTTAATTATAAGAATTATTTATTGAAAAAGCAAGACAAAAACTATATAATATATAGACAGATTTTAGCATTATATGAGGATTTTAAAAAAATGGCAGATATTATAGTAAGAGAAATAAAAGAAAGCGATATAGAAGGCTTTAACGTATTGATGGATCAGCTTGTAGAAAGAGCCAAGGACCAGTATAAATTACGGGAGATTATAAGAAAAGTTATTAATGATGAAAACAGGCTCCTGCTTGTAGCTTTTGATAATGATACAAACACAGTATGCGGCACAATGCTTGGAATAGTTACTGATGACTTCTGCTATGATTTGCAGCCTATTATGTATATAGAAAACGTGGTAACCCACGAAAATTACCGCAGAATGGGTGTGGGTAAAAAGATGTTCGAAGTAATGGAGAACTTCGCAAAAGAGAAAAACTGCTACTATGCTGAGCTTTGCTCTTCCTTAAATAGAACTGAAGCACATATTTTTTATAATAAAATAGGCTATGAGGACGTAAAAGGCTTCAGAAAGTTTTTTAATTAAAATAATAAAAAAGAAAAGGCGGAAGTAATTATAAAAACTACTTCCGTCTTCTCTTTTAGGGAAATGAATAAGGGAATGGGTTAAGACGTAATCAAAGGTAAATAAATATTTTACTATGCTTTTATTTTTTATTGATTTTCGGAATTCTCACAATACACTCGATGTATTCCTCTGTTTCGTTCTTCTGTGATTTTGCTTCAATTCCTGCCGTAAGCATAGTGGAAACGGCGTGGTCTATGGTATTTATAAAAAGCCTGATGTCCTTTGGCACCATAAGCTTTCTTGTTTTCTTAATTTCAGGGAACAATATCTTATTTATCAGTTCCTCCGTCTTTTTTACGCTGAGACCGTTTTTTATTATTGCTTCAAGAACTCTCAGCCTATCTTCTTCATCTGTTATTCTCAGTAGTGCCCTTGCGTGGCGCTCCGTGAGTCTATTCTTTTCTATTATGCTTCTTTCGCCTTTAGAAAGCTTTAAAAGTCTTAATTTATTTGATATTGAGGATTCACTCATAGAAAGTCTGCTTGATATTTCCTCTCTTGAAAGCTTCTTTTCATTTATAAGCCTTTCTATTGCTTCAGCCTCCTCAAAATAGCCTAAATCCTTTCTTATTATATTTTCTATAAGGGCATAAATTGCGGCGTCCTTCACTTCACATTCCGTTACAATAGCTTTAATTTCTTTAAGTCCCGCTCTTTTTACCGCTCTGAGCCTTCTTTCGCCTGCAATCAAAATATACCTTGAGCCCTGTTTACGTACAGTAACAGGCTGCAGAAGACCATTTTCTTTTATGCTCTCACTTAGTTTTTCTATTTCATCTTCATTAAAAACTTTGCGTGGCTGATAGGGGTTGGGGTAAATTTTATCTACCGATATATTCATAAGCTTGTTTTCATTTTTACTGAACATTTCATTCACCCCTTCCTTTGGCTATATATTACCACATAAAAAGTAAATACTTTGTCTTATTATAGGTCTTACAAAATATTACATATTTTTTGTTCCACGTGAAACAATATATTTTTTATTCGGATTCCGGTAAAATTTTTCTTCATTAAAAATTCACAATTATTTATACTTTACACTTGCACTTACTTGTGATAAAATTAATTAATAATGTGCTTATTATTTAAAATCAAACAAACGAAAGGAATTAATATATATGAGACTTTTATTTCAGGGCGACAGCATTACCGATGCAGGCAGAAACCGCGAAGATTTGCACGATTTAGGTCACGGCTACCCCTTATATGCAGCCAAATTCATTAAAGAAGCTTTTCCCGAGGCTGATATCGAATTTATAGATAAAGGCATAAGCGGCGACCAGACAAAGGACTTGGTAGCAAGACTTGAAGAGGATTTTATTTCACTTCAGCCCGATATGGTTTCCATTATGATTGGTGTAAACGATACATGGCACCATGCATCCGATAAATCCTGGATACCAAACGAAGTATTTGAAGAAAGATACACTACCGTCCTTAAAGCTTTAAAGGAAAGAACAAAGGCAAAAATCGTTATTATCGAGCCCTTCCTTATTCCCGTGGAGGATAAGCTTTTCTTCCGTGAAGATTTAGACCCCAAGATTCAGATAATAAGAAAGCTTGCAAGAGAATACGCTGACATTTATATTCCCACAGACGGTATTTTGGCTTCTGCGTTTATAGGTAACGACCCTCTCAAATTTGCAGAGGACGGCGTTCATCCCACAGCTTACGGCGCTGAGTTTATAGGTAAAAAATACCTCGAATATACAAAAGAACTTATCGCTTCACTAATTTAATTTAATATAATTTAAAGGATCAGAAAAAATGAATAAGACTGTTTTAAAAAGAGGTATTTCTCTCCTCTTATCTTTACTTTTTATTTTCGCTTGCTTTACAGCCTGCGCAAGTACACCCGACACACCTCACCCCGTTATGACTTATAACGGCGACAGCTTTTACTACGGTATGGAAATTGACGTAGAGAAGCTTTTGGAAAAATACCCCAACACTCAGGTATCAGGCTCTTCTTACTCCATAAATCAGTACGTTTCACTTATTTTACGTGAGACCGACGGCAAAACAATTGTTGCAGGTTACTTTATGACCGGTAACGTAGGCGCTAAGATTAACGGCATATCCATAGGCGACTCCGAGAAAAAATATAAATCAAGCTTCCCCAGCGCTGCATTAACCGGCGGCGATGCAACCAACGGCTACGTTTACGCTTTCTATTATTATAACGATAAGTTTATGTCCCGCACAAAATATCAGCAGTATCTTGATGCCGCAAGATTTGAAGGTGCCGAGGCTCACCAGAAATTCCTTGATACAGTTTGCGTAAGTACAGCAATCAGTAACGGTACATTAATCACAAACATCTGCTACGGAGATTACAACGCAATTTACAATGCAAGATAATTTAAGAGAGGGTAAAACCTCTCTTTTTTATTGCAATTTTTTATGGTTTTATTTATAATTAAGAAAAACAATCTCATTTTATAAAACAAAATTGTTAAGTAAATTAATTATATAAAAATGTTTATGAGGTGAATTTATGAAAAAAGAAAAACTCTACGCACCTTTAATGCTCAGTACCTTAAACGAAACAACAAGACCTATGTACTTAAAGCTTTTAAAAGATGCTGAAGTAGACTTTTTATTTATTGCATTGGACCGTAAATTCGGTGAAGAAAATATAAAGCAGTTTGAAAATTTAAAAGAATGTATTAACTATTTTGAAAAAGAAGGTTTTAGCTGCGGTGTGTGGTTTCAGGCAATTGGTCTTCCTTATTTACTTGATAATGAATCCCACAAGCTCAGTAAGCATTTTACCAAAGTTGTAGGCCTTATTCAGGAAAACGTACCTGAAAATATAAACTCTTTCTGCATTTTAGATGATAATTTAGTAGAGTACGTGAAGGAAATAATAAAGCTTTCAATAGAATCAGGGGCAAAAATGCTTATGATTGACGACGATATGTGTCTTTCATTAAGGGAAGCCGGCTGTGCCTGCGAAAAGCACTTAAAGCTTTTTTATGAAAACTTAGGTTATGAAATTTCCCGTAAAGAAATATACGATAATCTTACAAAAGGTAAACCCAATAAAGTAAGAAGTATATGGATGAAAACTATTGGCGATACTTTCCGTGATTTTTGCAGAAAGCTTCGTGATTATACCGATACTATTAATCCCGATATTCGCTTTGGCTACTGCTCAGGCTATACTTCATGGGACGAAGAGGGTGCCGATGCTATTGAGCTTACCAAAATTTTGGCAGGCAACACAAGACCATTTATGCGCTTAACCGGCGCTCCTTACTGGATTGTTTGGCAGGATAGATTCCACGGCCAGAACTTCCAGTCCGTTATCGAATACGTAAGAGAGCAGGTAAGTTGGTGCAAAGAAAAAGGCAGCGATATAGAGCTATTTGATGAAAACGATTCTTACCCTCGCCCAAGATCTATAGTACCTGCATCCTATATGGAAATTTACGACCAGTGCCTTAGATTTTCTACCGATACGGGATCATTTAAATATATGTACGACTACGTATCAAGCCCCGAATATGAACTTGGCTACATAAAAGCTCACAATAAAAACAGAAAAATGCGCGAGTTTATATTAAATAATAAAGGTAATAAGGACGAAGGCATTATTATTTTTGATAAGCAGAGAAAGCTGGAATATATAAATCTTCCCGAAAACGGCGGCTACAGTAAATTTACTACCGAAGTTTTCAAAAACGCTCAGCGCTTTATAACCAAGCAGTCACTTCCCGTAAAATATGAAGGCTTCGATAATACAGTGGCGGTTTTTGGCGAATGCGCAAGATTTATTGAACCTGAAAAATACAGTAAAGGTATTATTTTAGATCTTCCTGCCGCAATAATTTTGCAGGAAAGAGGCTACGACCTTGGCTTAAAAGCTTACGAAAAAGCTGCACCTGTTACGGAACATTTCGCCGAAAATGAAAAAACCGCCCTTTCGCTTGATATGGGTATCACTTATAAATTAGAAGTAAATAAAAATGCCGAAGTTTTAAGTAAATTTGAGTTTGACGGAGGAGTTTATAGTCCGTCCTCATATATTTATAAAAATGAAAAAGGCGAAAAATACTTAATTTATGCTTTTGACGGTAACTTTGTTCCAAATTTATTATGTCCTCTTTATTCTTCCTACTACCGCCGTAAATATTTAATTGAAGCTATTTTAAATATGGGCGGCAGCATACCTATGAGTATAAATAACTGTAGTGACCTTTACGTTTTAGCTAATAAAGATGAAAACAGTATATCTTTATTCCTTAGTAATATGGGCGCGGATATTATTTATACCCCCGAAATTACCCTTTACGATAAATTCAGTAAAGTAGAAGTAATGGGCGGCGAAGCTACATTAAAAGATAATAAGCTTATTTTCAGTAGCGATATTTACGCCTTTACCACAGTTTGCATTAAGCTTTATAAATAAATTTATATTAAAAAAAGACCGATAGTTTTAAGCTATCGGCCTTTTATTTTTATTCTTCTGTTTCAATTATTTCTTCTTCAGTTTCATCAGCTATATCATCAGCTAAATCATCCTCAGGAAGCTTTGAAACCTCAATATCGTCGCTTTCATCACCGTCTACATTAGGTACTCTTGCAAGTGTAACCAGTTTACTCTGTTCACTTGTTCTCATAACTCTTACGCCTTTACCGGGACGAGCACAAATTCTTATTTCTTCTGCCTTGATTCTTATGATAATACCGTCATCGGAAATTAAAATAAGGTCATCATCGAGGTCTACCATCTGAAGTGCGGCAACGTCGCCGTTTTTCTCTGTATGGTAGTTAGTTAAGCCCTTACCGCCACGGCGCTGAAGTCTGTAATCTTCAATAGGACTTAAGCGGCCGTTACCTGTTTCAGAAACTGTTAAAATGTAAGCATCTTCTCTTACCTTTGCCATACCTACAATGCAGTCGCCTTCATCAAGTTCAATAGCCTTAACGCCTCTTGCAGCACGGCCGACGGCGCGTACATCGTTTTCATTGAATCTTATTGCCATACCTTTTCTTGTAGCAACTATAAGGTCATCGTTACCTTCAGTAATAGTTACCCAGGAGAGTGTATCGCCTTCATCGAGTTCAATAGCTTTTAAGCCGCCTTTTCTTGCGGTATCGTATTCATTTAAAAGAGTACGCTTGATAATACCGTTTCTTGTTACCATTACAAGGTATTTATTTTCATCAAAGCCCGGGAATTTAATAAGCGCATTAATCTTCTCTTCGCCTTCCAATGGGAGAAGGTTATTTATATTCATACCGCGGCTGTTTCTTGAGCCCTCGGGTACCTCGTAGCACTTAAGCTTATATACCTTACCTAAGTTAGAGAAGAACATTATACCGTCGTGGCTGTTCATTACAAACATATCGGTAGCAAAGTCCTCGTCACGGCGGCTCATACCGCTTACGCCTCTGCCGCCACGCTTCTGCAGGCGGTATTCATCAATTTTCTGGCGCTTAACGTAACCGAAGTTTGTCATGGTAAGAACACATTCCTCATGGGGAATAAGGTCCTCAATATCCACTTCACCGCTGATGGCGGCAATTTCTGTACGGCGGTCATCGCTGTATTTCTTCTTCATTGCAATAGCTTCGTCCTTAACTATTGCAAGGCGTCTGGCTTCACTTGCTAAAATATCAAGGTAATCTGCAATCTTTATATTAAGTTCTCTCAGTTCATCCTCAATTTTATCTCTTTCAAGACCTGTAAGCTGACCGAGGCGCATCTGTACTATTGCAGTAGCCTGAATATCGTCTAAATCAAATCTCTCCATTAAAGCGGCTTTACCTTCGGGAATACTCTTTGAAGCCTTTAAAATTTCGATAACTTCATCGATAAATTCCAGAGCTTTCATTAAGCCCTCTAAGATATGTGCTCTTTCCTTAGCTTTCTTAAGGTCAAATTCCACTCTTCTTCTTACTACGTCCTGCTGGAAATTGATATATTCCTGAAGGATCTGATGCAGAGTAAGAGTTTTCGGTATGCCGTTTGAAATTGCCAGCATAATAATACCGAAGGTGGACTGCATCTGCGTATAGGAGAAAAGCTTATTTAATACTACCTGAGCGGAAGCCTCACGCTTAACGTCGATAACGATGTGCATACCGTTACGGTCGGAGTGGTCTTCAACTCCTGAAATACCTTCAATTTTCTTATCCTTTACAAGCGAAGCTATATTTTCAATAAGCTTAGCCTTGTTTACACCGTAGGGAATTTCAGAAACAATAATTTTATTTCTGCCGTTTTTCTCCTCGGTAATTTCTGTTTTTGCCCTTACGTAAACTTTACCTCTGCCCGTAGCGTAAGCAGCTCTTATACCTGCCTTACCCATAATAATGCCGCCTGTGGGGAAGTCAGGTCCCTTTATATGCTGCATTAAATCGTCAAGTGTGGCGTTGGGGTTATCAATAAGACAGCAAACAGCATCGATAGTTTCGCCCATATTATGAGGAGGAATATTCGTAGCCATACCAACGGCAATACCCATAGAACCGTTTACAAGTAAATTCGGGAAGTGTGTGGGTAATACTACGGGTTCTTTTAATCTATCATCGTAGTTGGGCTGAAAATCTACCGTGTCCTTATCGATATCCTGAAGCATATCTACAGAGAGTTTGCACATTCTTGCCTCAGTATATCTGTAAGCAGCAGGGGGGTCGCCGTCAATAGAACCGAAGTTACCGTGACCGTCAATAAGCATATATCTCATTGAGAAATCCTGAGCAAGACGTACTAAAGCATCGTAAACAGATGCGTCACCGTGGGGGTGGTAACGGCCTAAAACGGAACCTACGGTATCGGCGCATTTACGGTAAGCTTTTTCGGGCCACAGAGAATTTTCATACATAGTATATAATATTCTTCTGTGAACGGGTTTCAAGCCGTCTCTTACATCCGGAAGGGCACGGGAAACGATAACAGACATAGAGTAATCGAGAAAGCTCTGCTTCATCTCGTTATAAAGGTCTACGTTCTGTATGGTTCCCATTACTCTTTCTTCATTATTTTCCATATTATAAATCCTTGCCTTTTAAAATAATTCTTAATTACTGTTTTATGTAAACTAATCGTAATACTTTTAAATTTTTAAAATTTAATTATACTGTTTTTTCGCTTGTACCTGCTAAAATTCTGGACTGGAGCTCGCTTGATCTCTCAGGCGGGAAAGCGCGCGCGGGAATAATTAGTACACTATTATTCTTTGTTACTATTACAATGTTGCTTTTTACAATTTTATAGTAAGATTTACCGTCAAGCTTGATTTCCCAGCTTCTGTCGCCGTCAATTACCACGAGCTTTTCCATCATAACGCGGAGTCTTACGTTTTTGCCGTTCATTGCTTTTGCTTGCTTTTTTATGCTGAGTTTAGGAGCATAAACCAGGAAAAGCATAAATAAAACGGCAGCCAATGAAATAACGGGATAATACCACTTAAAATCTGTAATTGCCATATAAACGAAAAATGCAGCACAGAATAAAATTACAGCACACTCAATAAAAAGCTTTTTCTTACTTAACTGAAATATACCGGAAGCATTTAAGCCATCGTATATTTCTTTTTCATTAAGGCTGTACATAAGTTCAACGGTTGTTGCCATATTAATTTAATACCAAACTTAATTTAAAATATAAAAATATAAGTTTATCCTTTCAATTAAAATCAAACGTCAAGATTTGCGTAAATTGCATTCTTTTCAATAAACTCACGTCTGGGTTCAACTGCGTCACCCATTAAAACGGAGAATATTTCATCGGCAGCAGCCGCATCTTCAACTTCCACCCTGAGCATAAGTCTTGTTTCGGGATTCATGGTTGTTTCCCAAAGCTGCTCTGCGTCCATTTCACCGAGACCTTTGTAGCGCTGAATATCATAGCCGGACTGAAGTTCCTCCATAATTCTGTCGCGCTGCTCATCACTGTATGCATAGCGGTGCTTTTTATTCTTAGTAATTCTGTATAAAGGTGGCTGAGCCAAATATACGTGGCCTTCCTCTACAAGGGGTTTCATATAGCGGTAGAAGAAAGTAAGAAGAAGAGTTCTGATATGGGAGCCGTCAACGTCGGCATCGGCCATAATAATAACCTTGCCGTAGCGAAGCTTACTTAAATCAAAATCCTCGCCTAAACCCGTACCTAAAGCCATAACAACGGGAACCAATTTCTCATTACTGTAAACTTTATCCAGTCTTGCTTTTTCTACGTTGAGCATTTTACCCCAAAGAGGTAAAATAGCCTGGAACTTTCTGTCTCTGCCGCCTTTAGCAGAACCGCCCGCAGAGTCACCCTCTACGATGTAAATTTCGGTTTCCTCAGCATTTCTTGACTGGCAGTCGGCAAGCTTACCGGGAAGTGTGGTACCCTCTAAAGCAGACTTACGGCGAACTAAATCCCTTGCTTTTCTGGCAGCTTCTCTTGCGCGGGAAGCTGCCATAGCTTTATCGAAAATAGCTCTTGCAATTGCAGGGTTTTCTTCAAGATAAGTCATTAAGCTTTCGTTTATCATCTGTGAAACAAGACCGGTAACTTCGGTATTACCTAACTTACCCTTGGTCTGTCCTTCAAACTCAGCTTCTTTAACTTTAACGCTTATAACACAGCAAATACCCTCTCGTACGTCTTCACCGGAAAGGTTTTTATCTGCTTCCTTTAAAATATTATATTTCTTAGCGTATTTATTCATTACCGCAGTAAGCGAACGCTTAAAGCCATCTTCATGGGTACCGCCGTCTACCGTATGAATATTATTGGCAAATGAAATAATAAGCTCGTTAAAGCTATCGGTATACTGAAGCGCAACCTCGGCTGTGGAGTTGCCGTCGGGTGCAACTGCAGTAAAGTGCATTACCTTATCGTGAATTACTTCGGCAGCTCTTTTCTTATTAAGAAAATCTACAAAGCTTGTAATACCGCCTTCGTAGCAATATTCGTTGGATATTTCGTTTTCGCTGTCGCGAAGGTCGTTAAGCACAATATCAATACCTGCATTTAAGAAAGCCTGCTCACGAAGCCTTGTCTGCAATGTATCGTAATCATATACTGTTGTTTCGCTGAAAATAGCAGGGTCAGCCTTAAAAGTAATGGTTGTACCGCTTTTTTTGTAATTGCTGCCTTCGGGTGCTTTACCTTTATTAATTAAACCTGTAACGTCCTTACCGCCGTTTTCAAAGCGCTGGTAATAAAGGTTACCGTCGGAAATAACTTCTACTTCAAGCCACTGAGAAAGAGCATTAACTACAGAAGCGCCAACACCGTGTAAACCGCCTGATACCTTATATCCGCCGCCGCCGAATTTACCGCCTGCGTGTAAAATAGTAAATACAACCGTAACTGCAGGAAGACCCGTAGTCTGCTGAATACCTACGGGAATACCTCGGCCGTTATCACTTACTCTTATTACGTTATCAGGTAATATATCTACAGTAATCTTATCGCAGTAACCTGCCAGAGCTTCGTCGATAGCGTTATCTACAATTTCATATACAAGATGATGAAGACCCTTGGGACCTGTGGAGCCAATATACATACCGGGTCTTTTTCTTACAGCTTCAAGACCTTCGAGAACCTGAATCTGACTTTCGTCATAATTATTTTCTTCGCTGACCTTTGAAGCCTCGTAAATATTATCTTCCATTTTTTACTTTCCTTTTTCTTTTTCTGATGCATTCAATATATTTAAAATTTAAATGATTTAAAATAAACTAATCAGATTAATTAAACCGAATTAAATCAATTTTTACAGATCTCTGAATCTTTTAGCTTCTCTCTTCTCGGTTTTTTCTGTCTGCGCGCTTTCTTTTACTTCGCTTTTCTTCTCAGCTACCGAAGGAGTTGCAATTGAGGAATTTGTTCTCACTTTGGCGCTTTTAAGCCTTTTATCGCTTATTTCCTGAGTAGCGCCGAAAATTTCATCAAATTCGCTTTCATTCTGATAACGTGACCTTATGGTTTTCTGACCGTTATCCCTTGTGCCGCTGCTTGACCTTTTTTCAAGCTTATTTAATTCTTCCTCTGTATATTTTGTTTCGTTTCTGTTTTGATTTGCATTTACATTTGCATTTACAGTTGCATTTTCTGTTTTAACAGCCGGAACGCTTTCTGTTTTCTTTATTTCATCAGTTTTTTCCTGCGGAATAATTTCCTTTTCAGGAGCGCTTTCCTTTAAAAGAGGCTCTCTTTTTACCTGATTATCAGTTTCACTTACCTTATTTTCTTCGTTTCTGTATCTTGTACCCTTCGCTCTTCTTATAAGTTCATTATTCATCTTATAAGCGTTGGGGTCTTCCCTTAAATCCATAATTTCGCCGTTAGCGGGATTTTTAACGGTATTTTTTACCTTTTTGCCACCTGAAGAAAGAATGGTATTTACGGCAATATGAACTACTTCGCCGTTTTCATCCACCATTTTACCGTCCGCTCTTCTATAAACCTTCCTGATTACGGGCTTTTCCAAATAAATCATAAAAAGGCTGAAAAAATAGAAAATCACAAACGGAATAAGTACCTTAAATACAGTTGTAAAATCTACGGTATCCGTAATATATCTTTCAAAGAAATAAATTAAGAAACCTGCAGCGCAGCATAAAAGCGCCAGAGCATAAATAAGGGGTGAATGGAAAATATTAGATATTCCTTTACATCTTGGGCAAATATATTCACCGCGCTTTTTAAGGCGCCATACTCTTATTATATTTATTCTTTTTTTACAGTATGGGCATTTTGGAATTCCGAAATATTTCATATATAAAACTCTCCTTATTTATTTGAGATAATTCATTCGCTTTATAAGCGTAGAGGGTGATATCTGCGATATATACACGGTTTCCTTTTCGCCGTCGAAACAAACTATATAGGATTTCGGCAGCTCAAAGCTTACGTTTACCACTCTCTTTTTTTTCTCCGAATTAGAGAGAAAATTTCTTGTGTGTTTTGATACCGAGGTATTGTCCATATCAAATATACCTACGATATCTTTTGTTTTTATAACGGTATCGTTACCTAAATGAAGATACATAATAAATTAAATTCCTTTAATTTTTCTCACTTATCGCACCGTTTTCTACGTAAAAGGTCTTGCCCTTCTGCATTAAATTTACGGTTTCCGGGCTGCAACAGGTAATAAAAACCTGCTTGTCCGTTAAATGGTTAAGTAAATAATCCTGCCTTAAATAATCCAGCTCACTCATAACGTCATCAAGCAGAATTATGGGCGCTTCGCCTATGTTTTTCTGAAGCATTACAGCCTCCGAAAGCTTTAAGGAGAGCACACAGCTTCTCTGCTGACCCTGGGAGCCGAAATTTCTTACGGCTTTATTATCAATAAAAATATCCAAATCATCCCTGTGAGGGCCAACCGTGGAGTAACCGAAATTTACATCGGTTTTATAGCTTTCATCCAGCGCCTTCATAAACGAAGCGAAAATATCTCCTTCACAAATATTAAAAGACATACGGTAAGAAAGCTCTAAAATTTCTTTTTCCCTGCTCATACCCTTGTAAATATCCTTTACAAAAGGCGTGAGCTTATCAATATAATCTATTCTTTCCTTTATTATCTCACTGCCCAAAATAGCCATACGCTCATTCCATACCGAAAGAGTATCCAAAAGGTAAGAATTTTTATAAATATCCTTGATTAAAGCATTACGCTGAACCAAAACTCTGTTGTATTTTGAAAGCAGTGAAGCATAGGAAGGCTTTATCTGGCAGATAGCCGCATCAATAAAAGCTCTCCTTTTATTGGGACCTTCTTTAATTAAATCAAGATGCTCGGGAGAAAATATTACGGCGCAAATTTTACCTACCAGATAGGCGGCGCTTTTATTTCCTATTCCGTTTAAAGAGCAGCTTTTTTTGCCGTCCTTAATAATTATTTCGGCTTCCTGATCTCTTTTAAAGCTTTCAAACTCTATAGATAATTTACAGTCAGGTGAATTTACCCCGTCAACAAGCTTCGGAAGCTCCTTATCCTTATTGCCTCTGAAAGAGTGGCCGCCGGTAAAAAGCCAGATAGCCTCAAGCAGATTGGTTTTGCCCTGAGCGTTATTGCCGTAAATTACGTTTATACCGCTTTCGGGGAAAATTTCACCTTTATTTAAATTTCTGAAATTATCAAAGCTTACTTTTTTTATTATCATATTTATTTTCCGAATAAAGATTTAAGTAAATATGTTTTGTTTTCAAAAGTAAAATCGTCGCCGTCGCGCATTTTTTTGCCGCGCATGGTACATACTTCACCGTTTACTTTCACTTCGCCGCTTTGAATAAGCACCTTAGCCTCGCCGCCTGTATCCACAGCGCCCGAAAGCTTCATCATATCCTGAAGCTTTATAAATTCAGTATCTATTGTAATAATTTCAATATTCATTTTTTTATTTTATATCCTGTTATTTACGTAATTAATCTGATTAAATTAAAATTTAAGATAAATTTAGTCGTTCTTAAGTCTTACGGGAAGAACGAGGAATTTAAAGTTTTCGCCCTCTTTGGGTACAATTACCATCTGCTTTAAAGCGCCGGTAACTTTAATTAAAACCTCGTCACACTCTGTATTACGAAGAGCGTCAAGTAAATAGCGGCTGTTGAAGCCCATTTCAAGACCGGGACCTTCAATAAGGCAGTTTATCTTATCGGTAGCGCGGCCGATGGAAGTTGTGCAGGAAAGCTTTATCTCGTTATCTTCAAAATAGAAGCGGATGGGGCTTTTGAGTCTGTCGGAAATAAGAAGAGCAACACGCTCGGTACTTTCAATTAAATCTCTTGTTTTAACTGTTATTCTTGTTGTGCACTCCTCGGGTATTGCAGCCTTATAATCAATAAATTCACCCTCAATTACGCCTGAAACTACGGTGTAATTATCGATCTTAAACATAATGTGCTTACGGCTGGGGTAAATTTCCACGTCACTTTCCTTTATAAGCTTCATAATTTCAGAAAGTGTCTTACCTGGAACAACAAAATGGTCGCGGAGATTGCTTACAATATTTTCGCGGCGAAGTGCTAAGCGGAAACCGTCCACGGAAACTATATCCAAAACGCCGTCTTCAATTACAAACTTACTGCCCTGATAAATAGGCTTTGTGTCTGTTTCGGCAACTGCGAAAATAGTCTGGCGGATCATGCTTCTTAAAATTTCGCCGGGAATAATGAGTTTACTGTTATTCTGATTAACGGAAGGAATCTCGGGAAATTCGTCTGCATTTATACCGATAATATTGAAGGTGGAGTCGCCGCTTGTGATTACGGCAATGTTTTTATCGTCGATGCTTACGTTTAAGATGTCGGCAGGTGCCTTTCTTACGATATCGGAGAAAAGCTTGGCGGAAAGAATGATGCTGCCGTTTTCCTGAATGTTTGCAAGTATCTGAGTCTGCATACTTATTTCAAGGTCGTAAGCAAAAAGTCTGATTGAACCAACGTCGGTTTTAATTAAAATACCTTCCAATGCGGGAATGCTTGTTTTTGTAGAAACAGCTCTTATTAAATTCTGTAAAGCTTCGGCAAGCTCTTTTGTGTTAACTGAAAATTTCATATAGAATATTTTACATTCTTTACCCTCGTAAAGAAGCTCCTTTTTTTAAATTTGTGCCTTGTTAATAACTTTCGCTTTATCAGTGCTCTTTTATTAATTTCTGAAGTTTTCTCCTAAATATTATTTATATTTAATTATATAGATTTAGAAGTAGTAGTAGGGGGCGTTGATTTGTTTAAAACTTCAGAATTTCCAGATTTTATGCCGTTTTGAGCCGTAAAAAGTTTCAAGAAAAGGCTGTAGAAAAAATGTTTAAAATGTTTAAACTGAAAATATTATAAACATAAGTGTTAAAAGATGTTTGTTAATTGTTTAAAACTTTTTGAAAGTTTTATTTATAATTTAATAACTTTTTTATTAAAAAACATGCTTAAAAATTCTTATCTGTCTCTTATATTTTTAATAATATCGTCCACGGTGGCTTTAAGCTGGCGGTTCTGCTTCATTTTATCCTCTATCTGCTGAATTGAGTATACCATAGTGGAGTGGTCTCTGCCGCCTAAAGCCTCGCCGATGTTTTCCATTGACATCTGGGTGATTTCTCTTACTATGTAGGCGGTTATCTGTCTTGCAGAGGAAACTTTCGCGTTTCTCTTTGATGAGAGAATATCGTCGGGAGTTACGCCGTAGGTTCTTGCAACTTCCTCCATAATTTTATCTACCGTTACGGGAGTGGGCTGGTCGTTATTGATAATATCGCTTATTGCCATCTGAGCGGTAGCTATAACGGGATTTTTACCTTCAAGAAGCTGGTAAGCCTTCAATTTTTTTACAACGCCTTCAAGCTGACGGATATTGCTCTTAAGTTTATTGGAAATAAATTCGCAGACCATATCGGGAATTTCGATATTTAAAACTTCGGCTTTTCTCTTTATGATAGCTATTCTTGTTTCAAAGTCGGGTGCCTGAATATCTGCCATTAAGCCCCACTCAAATCTTGCTTTTAATCTGTCTTCCAGAGTTGCAATATCTTTGGGAGGGCGGTCGGAAGCGAGGATTATCTGCTTTTTAGATTCGTAAAGGGCATTAAAGGTATGGAAGAATTCCTCCTGAGTCTGCTCTTTACCGCCGATAAACTGAATATCGTCCACTAAAAGCACGTCGGCTTTTCTGTACTTTTCTCTGAAAGCCGCTGTGGTACCCTTTGAGATAGCGTCAATAAGGTCAACGGTAAAGTCGTCACCCTTAATATATACAATGTTTGCGCTGGGATTATGAGTGCTTATGTGTGTGGAAATAGCTCTTAAAAGGTGAGTTTTTCCGAGGCCGGAGTTACCGTAAATGAAAAGAGGGTTGTAGCTTGAAGCGGGTTTTTCGGCTACGGCTACGCAGGCTGCGTGGGCAAAGCGGTTTGAAGGGCCTACTATGAAGGTATCGAAGGTAAGCTCGTATTCATCGTGAACGGCTTTTTTATTTTCCTTCTCGTTTTCCTTTACTATATCCTCGTGAATGCAGATCTTATATTTGATTGCTCCGCCGAAAATTGAATCAAAAGCTTCGCTCAAAAGAGCTGAGTATGCTTTTTCGAGAGTCTGCTTATGGAAAAAGTTGGGTGCTTCAATAATTGCAATACCTTCGTTAAAATCAAGTGATACGGGTTTTATTTTTTCGAACCATAAGTTATAAGAAATATCGGTCAATTTAGATTTGCAGTAGGAGCATATAAGCTCCCAGGCTTCGTTAAAAGATTCCATTTTCCTTTTTTCTCCTTTATTTTTTATTTAAATCAAGCCCTTGAAAACATATTTGCGGGACGAAATATAATATATATAAGTATGGGATTATACCTTACTATTGTAGCATAAAAAGGAAAATTTATCAAGAAAAGTGTTTAATTTCTTTAGCTTTTACTTGGTAGAATTAAAGGCTTTAAAGGCAGGTAATTTTGGAAGAAATGACAAAGTTTATTTTATGTCTTGACAAAATTAAGGCACAAATTTTTAATTTTCCGTGTTTTTTACCGCCTTAATAATATCTATATATAGACAATTAACCGAAAAAGCCTCAATATATTAAAAAAAACAAAAAAAGATGAGTAAATTATGTAAAATGCGGTTGACACATAAGGTAGTTTTACGATATAATGATAACTCGCAAGGTAAACTTTTAGTTTCGGCTTTGTGAATTTTGTAAATATTACGACGGTTTCCCGAAAGGAGGGTGTTTTCAATATGTTTAGAACATATCAGCCCAAGAAGCTCCAGAGAAAGAAGGAGCACGGTTTCAGAAAGAGAATGTCTGACAAAAACGGTCGCAAGGTTCTTGCACGCCGCAGAGCAAAGGGAAGAGCACGCTTATCTTATTGATAATTGCCTTTAAGGTCACCTCGCGTGACCTTTCTTTGTTTAGGCACAAACGTAAAATAATTATTTAATGTTTGTGTTATGCATTCAGTCTATCAGGATATAAAATTATGGAAAAAATAATACCTATCTGCGAGAATAAAGATTACCGCAGAATATATTCGAGGGGAAAATCTGTGGTTACCCCTCAAATTGTCATATATATCTTTAAGAACAGACTTAATAAAAAGCGTATCGGTATCACCACGGGTAAAAAAATAGGCAACGCCGTAAAAAGAAACAGAGCAAGAAGAATCATAAGGGAAGCTGTAAGATTATTGCTTCCTGATATGAAAGAGGGATTCGATTTGATTTTGGTTGCCAGAGGTAAAACTCCCTTCTTGAAAAGTACCGATATCAAGGAATGTCTTTTAAGAGAATTTAAAAAAGCAGGTATCTTAAAAGAATGAAACTCAGAAAAGTATTTATTAAAATGATAGAATTTTACCAGAGGGTGCTTTCTCCTTTAAAAGGCGCGCCTTGCTGTAAATATTACCCTACCTGCTCAGGCTACGCCAAAGAAGCTTTAGAGCTTCACGGTTCTTTCAAGGGCCTTATTCTTGCTTTCTGGCGTATACTCAGGTGCAACCCTTTTTCAAAGGGCGGCTATGACCCGGTACCTGAAAAATTTTCGGATGCTTTCAATAAAAGAAAATTGAAGCAAAAAGAGAATGATATAGAAAAATAATTTTCTTACATTAATACAAAAAAACGAAAGGAACCGCAATAAGCGGTCAAAGTGCTCTCTTATGGGAATCTTGAATTTCATCGGCAGTATTTTCGGCTACCTCCTTTGGGGTCTTTACCTCATATTTAAAAATTACGGCGTAGCCATCATCATGTTCACAATTCTTCTTAAAGTTATAATGTTCCCCTTAACATTAAAACAGCAGAAGAGTATGGCAGCTCAGGCTCGCCTTACAGAAAAGCAGAAGGCACTTCAGAAAGCCTGCGGTAACGATAAGCAGAGATATAACGAAGAGCTTCAGAAGCTTTACGAAAAAGAAAACACCAGCCCTATGTCCGGCTGTCTTATAAACCTTTTACCCTTCCCTATTATGTTGGGTATTTATTACTCCGTTATCTATCCTTTAACCAATACACTTCATATTGCAAGTGAAACCATCTCACAGGCAAGTGCATATATCAAGCATATTCCCGGTATGACTTCCGTAAGCACATATATCGAGCTTGATATCGTAAAGAACTGGGCATATTTAAAGGATCACCTTACAATGTTCAGCGCTTCCGACGTAGAGAAAATCGAGTCCTTCACAGGCGGCTTTAATTTCCTTGGCCTCAACCTTTTAGGCACTCCCGCAGAAGAAAGCTTTATGAGCTTCTTGTGGATCATTCCCGTGCTCACACTTCTCTCCTCATGGGGAATGCAGTTTATAATGAACAAGTTAAACCCCAACTCCGCAGAAGCACAGCAGAGCCAGCAGGGCTGCATGAAGTACACAATGTATCTTCTTCCCCTCCTTTCCGCTTACTGGGCATACATAATGCCTGCAGCTGTTGGTATTTACTGGGTTGTAAGTAGCCTTGTAGGTGCTGCACAGAGTGTTGTTATGAATAAGTTCTTCAGTAACGAGCAGATCACTGCAAAGCAGGAAGTAAGCCATTTCTTACTCCTTGAAAGTAACGAAAGTTCCGTTAAACCACTTCCCGTTGCCCTTCAGAATATGGTAGCAGATAAAATTAAGGCTCAGGCAGCGGCAAACACCGAAAACGCAAATAAAAAAGCAGCAAAAGCTCAGGATAAAAAGAAAAAGTCATCAAGCTCAAGTAAGAAAAACTCAAACAGCAGCAGTGACTATATGGGCAAAAAACTCTGATAAGCTTTAAAAAACTCAGTTTATTTAAAATTAATTTGAGGGAATCTCAGTTAATATATTGTAAAAGAAATCTATAATGGAGGAAAAAATCGTGTTAAGAGAAGCTATCGCAACCGGCGATACTATTGAAGCTGCATTTAAAAATGCCCTTGAGATGCTTGGTGCAGAAAATGCAGAAATGGAAGTTCTCGCTGAACCCGAAAAGAAGATCCTTGGTCTTTTCGGCGGTAAAGAAGCAAAGGTAAGAGCTTATATTCTCCCCACTCCCGGTGAGAATGCAGCCGACTATTTAAAGGTCGTGCTTGAAAAAATGGGTGTAGGCAACGTAAAGATCGATATCAAGGAAGAAGAGAGCGCCGCAGAGCTTACAATTGACGGCGACGACATCGGATTTATTATCGGTCACAGAGGTGAAACTCTTGATTCACTTCAGTATCTCGCATCTTTAGTTGCTAACCAGACAAGAGATAAGTATTTCCGCCTTACTTTGGACGTTGGCTCTTTCCGTGAGAAGAGAAAAGAAACTCTTGAGAACTTAGGTACAAAAATGGCTATGAGAGCAATAAGAACAGGCAGAAACCAGCCTTTAGAGCCCATGAATCCCTATGAGAGAAGAATTATCCATACAGCCGTACAGAATATCGAGGGCGCTAAGTCCTGGAGTGAAGGCGAGGATATGGCAAGACACGTAGTTATCGGTCCCGAAAACGGCGAAAGAAGAGACAGAAACCGCCGCAGAGGTAAAGATGGTTACAACAATCAGAAGAGAGATAGAAATTTCGAGAAAAAGGCAGATACAAAACCTGCTCCCAAGGCTCCTCAGAAAATTTCAGGTCCTGCTCCCCTTGACCCCAACCGCGTAACAAAGAAAATCGAGGATGCTCCTCTTTACGGCAGAATCGAAAGATCTAAATAATCAATTAAAAGGGGAGGTCTTGTACCTCCCTTTTTTATAGTAATATATATTTATTAAATGTCAAAGATTTAATTGTAGGGGCCGCCATTGGCGGTCCGCTATAAATTCTACGAATTTTCGCGCGTTTACTACTGTCCGAAACAATGGAGCTGTTTTTGCTTGTAGGGGATGGCGTTTACGACATCCCGCAAAATTCTACAAAAAGTTAAAACAATATCTCAGGGGACACAAGATTTCTAACGAAATCAACGGCGCAACGCTGCGCGTATGCGGACACAAGATTTCTTGCGAAATCGACGGCGCAACGTAGCAAGATTAAATGAAAGTTTAAAAACATATAAAACAGGAGAAAACAATGAGCACAATAGCTGCAATATCAACCCCCATGGGCACAGGCGGTATAGCGGTAATAAGAATATCGGGCGAAGATGCCAAAATAATTGCCGATAAGGTATTTTTCTCAAAATCAGGTAAAAAAGTGAGTGAATTAGGCCCATATCAGGCGCTTTTCGGTGACGTAAAAAGCGATAGCGGCGAGAAAATAGACGAGGCGGTTGCTTTAAATTTTAATGCACCCCATAGCTTTACAGGCGAAAACGTGGTAGAAATTTCCTGCCACGGCGGTATTTATGCGGTTAAAGAGGTTTTGTCTGTAATTTATAAGGCAGGCGCCAAACCTGCATCCCCCGGTGAATTTACCAAAAGAGCCTTCTTAAACGGTAAAATGGATCTCACCAAAGCCGAAGCTGTTATGGATATTATCAGCGCAAAAGGTAAAAAAGCCATGCAAAGCGCCGTAAACGCCAAGGATGGCGCACTTTCTAAAAAAATAAATAATATTAAAGATAAATTAATTGAGCTTTGCGGCAACCTCTCTGCCTGGGCAGATTACCCGGACGACGATATTCCACAGGTAGACGACGAAATGTTAATAACTTATTTAACGGATACCGAAGAGGAGCTTAATAATTTACTAAGTAATTTTGAAGCCGGCAGAATAATAAGAGAAGGCGTAAATACCGTAATTGCAGGTAAACCTAATGCAGGTAAATCTACCCTTATGAACCTTTTATCCGGCTGCGAGAGAAGTATTGTAAGCTCTTATGCAGGTACTACGAGAGACGTTGTAGAGGAAACGGTTATGCTTGGCAGTATTCCTTTGCGCCTTGCAGATACTGCAGGTATAAGAAATACAAGCGACCCTATTGAGAGCATAGGTGTAGAGCTTACCAAAAAGAGAATTTCAAGTGCCGAATTTATTATGGCTGTGTTCGATTCTTCCGAAGAATTAAGCAACGAGGATGAAGAGCTTATTGAAAGCATTGGCGAAGTACCCTGCCTTGCAGTTATAAATAAGTGTGATCTTGAAACCAAGTTGGATATAAAATATATTGAGAGTAAATTTTCAAAAATTGCATATATATCCGCCAAAATGGGCAACGGTTTGGATGAACTGAGAACAAAATGCGAGGAGCTTTTGAAAGTTAACGAAGTGGGCACCGACGGTGAAAATCTGTTTACGGAAAGACAGAAGCATCATACCGAGGAAGCTTTAAAGGCTGTTATCGAGGCAAAAGAAGCCTTCTATATGGGCTTTACTTTAGATGCCGTCACGGTTTCCTGCGAGTCTGCTTTGGCTTCCCTCAGTGAGCTTACAGGCGAAAGAGTAAGCGACAGCGTGGTAGATAACGTATTCTCCCGTTTCTGTGTTGGTAAATAAGGTAAAAATCTACACAAATTTAATTATTCACACCGTAGGGACAGCATTTACTGCTGTCCTTTTTTGTACAACATTTACTGTTGTACTACACATTGCATGGGCATACGAAATTTCACAACAAATTACATTATAATTTTCACGCGTTTAATAAATTGCCTAACGGCAAAGGGACAGATGTAAAACCTTCACCTGCGATACTAAACCTACAAAATTTTTATAATCATTCAAAATTTATTGCGGAAAAAATAAAAATATGTTAGTATAAAAGGTACGGAAGAATTTATTTTATATAAATTTAGATTTAAACATAAACTTAATTTAATTAATTACATTAAGTTTTCAACTTTAAAAATCACAACTGTTTAAAACTTTCTTTGAAAGGGTAAATATATGCTTTACGATGCAGGAAATTTAGATATAGCGGTAATCGGTGCAGGCCATGCAGGTATTGAGGCAGGTTTAGCAGGCGCAAGACTTGGTTTACAGACTGCGGTTTTCACAATTAATATGGATGCCGTGGGCAATTGCCCCTGTAACCCCAGCATAGGCGGTACTGCAAAAGGTCATTTGGTACGCGAAATAGATGCTCTGGGCGGTGAAATGGGTAAAACTACCGACGAAACTTTCTTACAGAGCCGTATGCTCAATTTAGGTAAGGGTCCCGCTGTTCATTCGCTTCGCGCTCAAATAGACCGCAACCACTATGCAAGAGTAATGAAGCATAAGCTTGAACTTCAAGAAAATCTTGAAGTAAAGCAGGCAGAGGTTACAGATATTAAAAAGGACGGTGATTTGTGGCTTATTACCACCAGAATGGGCGCTCAGTATAAGTGTAAGGCGGTAATTTTAGCTACGGGTACATTCTTGGGCGGTAAAATATTTGTTGGCGACGTTAATTTTGAAAGCGGTCCCGACGGAATGTTCCCTGCTTCGTTTTTAACTAAGTCACTTAAAGAATTGGGTATTCCTTTAAGAAGATTCAAAACGGGTACTCCTGCAAGAGTTTTAAAATCTTCAATTAATTTCGAAGGCCTCGAAGTGCAGGAAGGCGACGAGCCCGTGGTGCCTTTCTCGTATATGAACAGCGAAAAGGAGCTTAAAAATACCGCAGTTTGCCACGTTAGCTGGACCAACAGCGAAACAAAGAGAATTATTGAAGAAAATATTCACCTTTCACCCTTATATGCAGGTATAATTGAGGGTGTGGGCCCCCGTTATTGCCCGAGTTTGGAAGATAAAATAGTAAGATTTTCTGAGAAACCCCGCCATCAGCTCTTTATTGAGCCTTGCGGCAGAGATACAGAGGAAATGTACCTGCAGGGTATGAGCTCGTCACTTCCCGAGCACGTGCAGATAGCTTTCTACAAAACTATAAAGGGCCTTGAAAACGTAAAAATTATGCGCTCTGCCTACGCAATTGAGTACGACTGCGTAGATCCTCAGGCTTTATACGCTACACTTGAATTTAAAGATCACCCGGGATTATACGGCGCTGGTCAGTTTAACGGCTCCTCAGGCTACGAGGAGGCTGCGGCTCAGGGTCTTGTTGCAGGTATAAACGCCGCTTTAAAAATTTTAGGCCGCGAGCAGGTGGTTTTCGGCAGGGATAATTCATATATAGGTACCTTAATTGACGATTTAGTTACTAAAGGCTGCCAGGACCCCTACCGTATGATGACTTCCCGAAGCGAATACCGCCTTGTTTTAAGGCAGGATAACGCCGATGAGCGCTTAACTCCCTTAGGCAGAGAAATAGGTCTTGTAGACGACGAGAGATACGAACGCTTCCTCAAAAAGCAGGAAATGAAGGCAGAAGAGATTAAAAGAGCCGAAAGCATAGTATTCCCTCCCTCCGAAAAGCTTAACGAAATTCTCGTTAAAAAGGGTACCACGGCCTTAAATACGGGTATCAGACTCAGTGAGCTTTTAAAAAGACCTCAGATTACTTACGAGGATATTACCGAGATAGACGTAACCCGCCCAAATCTCCCAAGAGCCGTTTTAGAAGCAGTTGAAATAGAATTTAAGTATAGCGGCTATATCAAGCGCCAGAGGGCGGATATTTCCGAAATGAGAAGAATCGAAAATAAGCTTCTTCCCGAAGATATAGATTACAGCGAAATTAAGGGTTTAAGGCTTGAAGCAAGAGAAAAGCTTAATAAAGTAAAGCCCGTAAATATCGGTCAGGCAAGCAGAATTTCAGGCGTAAGCCCTGCCGATATCTCCGTTTTACTTATATGGCTCTCTACAAAGTGATTTTATGCCCGACACCCTGCCTTCCCCTTGAGGGGAAGGTGGCTTGAAAGTTTACTTTCAAGACGGATGAGGTGTAAATAAAACTAGCTCCAACAATTAAATTTTAAAAGGTAAAATCATGGAAAACGAAAACACAAACGTAAATTATCAGGAAATTGATATCAGAGAAGAATTAATCGCGAAAGCAAAAGAAGCAGGTTTGAAGGTTACTCATGAGCAGGCTGAAAAATTCAATCTATACTTAAAGCTCCTTTTAGAGTGGAACGAGAAAATAAATTTAACTGCTATCACCGACCCTCACGAAGCAGTAATAAAGCATTTTATAGATAGCATCAGCTTTTTAAAATCCCACAACATTAAGCCCGGTGCAAAGGTAATAGACGTAGGTACGGGAGCGGGCTTCCCCGGTGTGCCTTTAAAAATTATGCGCCCCGATATTAAATTAACTCTTTTAGACGGCTTAAATAAGCGTTTAAAATTTTTGCAGGAAGTTGCATCAAGCTTAGGTTTCGAAGCGGAATTTGTGCATAAAAGGGCAGAAGAAGCAGGTAAAATCAATACCATGCGCGAAAAGTATGACGTAGCCACAGCCCGTGCCGTTGCACCTATGAACACTTTATGCGAATACTGCATTCCTTTAGTTAAAATGAAGGGCTATTTCGTGGCTATGAAGGGTCCCTCCCTTGAAGAGGAAATGAAGGAAGCAAAAAAAGCAATTGATATTTTAGGCTGCGAAGTAGAGAAAATAGATAGCTTCATCCTTCCCGATTTAGAAAAGAGCGAGAGAAAAATAGCCGTAATGCGCAAATTTAACTTCACTCCCAAGGAGTACCCACGCCACGGCAACAAAATCTCCAAATCTCCTATTGTATAATATTATTTCCCAAGGCTTTTGGCTTTGGGATTTTTTCTGCTTAAAAATATTCAATAAATTTATTAAAATAATGTATTTTCAAATTGAGTATTAATAGGTAAAATTAAAATGAAGTAATATGTATACCAAATTTTAAAGGAGGTATTTATTTTGATAAATAAACTTATTAAGGATACAAAAGAACATTCTATAGAATACGGCAGCATTCCTTTCTGGAGCTGGAACGATAAATTGGACCCCGAGGAATTAAGACGCCAGATCAGAAATATGCGCGATATGAAGATGAACGGCTTCTTTATGCACGCCAGAGGCGGCCTTGAGACAGAGTACCTCGGTGACGATTGGTTTAAGTGTATTGACGCCTGCATCGACGAAGCCAAAAAGCTTAATATGGAAGCCTGGTCCTACGACGAAAACGGCTGGCCCTCAGGCTTTGCAGGGGGCAAAGTGCTGGAAGACAGCAAAAACCACGCCCTTTACTTAAAATACGAGCTTTGCGATGCTATCCCCGAAAGTGATAATATTTTAGGCGTATACGTAAACGACGGAGATACAATTAGGCTCATTAACGAAAACGAAACTGCAGAAAAATACCACGTAGTTACTCTTCACTCAGACCCATCCCTTGCCGATAGCTTCGATTTAAGAGTAACTGAGGAATTTATTAAATATACTCATGAGGAATATAAAAAGCGCATACCCGAAGGTGACTTCGGCGGTGCTATGCCCGGCTTCTTTACCGACGAGCCGCAGTATTACCGCTGGGGCACACCCTGGTCAAATACCTTCCCCGAGGAATTCGAGAAGATGTTCGGCTACAGCGTATTCAGTAAGCTTCCTGCCCTTTTTATAGATTTTGAAGGCTCCAAGGAATTCGAATTTGATTACTACAAAATGTGCCACCGCCTTTTTATAGACCATTGGATAAAGCCTGTTTACGATTGGTGTGAAGAAAACGGCTGCCGCTTAACAGGTCACGCAGTAGAAGAAAATAATTTAAACGGTCAGATGTGGTGCATAGGCGGTGTTATGCCCTTCTATGAGTATGAGCATATTCCCGGTATAGACTATTTAGGCAGAGATATTTCCGACGACGTTGGAAGTAAGCAGTTAGGCTCCGCCTGCGAGCAGCTTGGCAAAAAGAAGGCTCTTTCCGAAATGTTCGGCTGCTGCGGATGGGACGTTACTCCCCTTGAACTTAAAAGAATTGCCGAGCGCCAGTACGTAAACGGCGTTAACGTTATGTGCCAGCACCTTTACGGCTACTCAATGCGCGGCCAGAGAAAGCGCGATTACCCCGCACATTACTCCGAGCATCTTCCTTGGCAGAGTGAAATGGCTGATTTTAACGGATACTTCAATAACTTAGGTTATTTACTTTCCCGCGGCCAGGAAATGGTAAATACTCTTGTAGTTCACCCCATTCATTCAGCTTATTTAACCTACAAGCGCCATCTTGAAACAAAATCTATCGAAAAATTGGAAAGAGAATTCCACCAGCTTTCCGATTTGCTTTCAGGAAATCAGATCTCCTACCATTGGGGTGACGAGTGTATGATGGCAAAAATGGCAAAGGTTGAGGGCAATAAAATTAAAGTAGGTAAGTGTACTTACGATTATATAGTTGTTCCTTCCTTTGAAAATATAGATAGTACTACTTACAAGCTTATTAAGGAATTTATAGCAGGCGGCGGCAAAGTATGGTGCTATGGTGAAGTTCCTACAAGAATCGACGGCAGAATTGCTGATACAAGCGCCATTAAAAATACCTGCAGCTTCGAAGACATCAAGAACGCCGCCTTCGTAAAAATTACTGATAAAGATGGCAATAATCTTCCCGAATACAGAGTAAACCTAAGAGATACCGAGTACGGTAAGCTTTTGTACGTACTTAATTTGAGTATGGAAGAAAATCTCGGTGTAAATATTCTCGTAAAGGATGCTAAAAACGTAATTGAGCTTAAAACAGCTGATTTAAGCAAAATTGCAGCAGAAGGTTTTGCCGGTGAAAACGATTTCACCATTGTTTCCGATTTTGTTCCCGTTGAGTCCAAAGTGTTCCTTGTAAGCGACGAAATTAAGGCAGAAAAGGTAAGCGACATAGAAGAAAAACAGTATATTAAATTTAATAATAACTTTAAATTTAAGGAAATTCCCGAAAACGCCTTAACTCTCGATAAATTTATGGTATCTAAAAACGGCGGCGAATATAGTGAGCTTCGTCCTCTTGAAAGAATCAGAGATAATTTATTAAGAGAGAGATTCAGCGGCACACTTTCACTTAAAGCTCAGTTTACAGTTAAGGATATTCCCGAGGAGCTTATTTTAACTATTGAACCTAATAAAGATGCAGTATATGAAGTAAACGGCGAAAAAATTGAAGTAAACGGTCCCTGGAAAATGGACAGACTCTTCAAAACAGCCGATATTTCCAAGTACGTAAAGGAAGGAGTTAACGAAATTGTAGTTACTCTGCCTTACTATCAGCGCGATTACGTTTACTATGTTTTATATGGCGGCGTTTCCGAGAGCCTTCGTAACTGCCTTGTATTCGATACAGAAATCGAATGTATGTATCTCTTTGGTAAATTCAAGGTAAATACTCCCGGTGTATTTGTAAAGAGCGTAAAAGATAGCCATATTTACTTCAGCGATCGCTTCATTATTGAAAAAGCAGAGGAAAATATTGACGTAAGAAATATTGTTACAAACGGTTACCCCTTCTTTACAGGTAAGGTTTCCGTTACTACTAAGCTCAATTACAAGAGCGGCGACCCCACCTGCTTAAAGCTTAAAGGCAGATTTGCCATAGCTAAGGTGGAAGTTAACGGCAAAGAAGCTGATACTTTAATGTTTAAGTACGAAACAGACCTGAAAGATTACTTAACAGAGGGCGAAAATGAGATAGTTATCACCTTAATTAACTCTAACCGCAATCTTTTAGGTGTACACCACTGCTACGATCCCGAGCCCTACGGTGTAGGCCCCGGCACTTTCTCAATGGAAAACCAGTGGAAAGATGAAATTTGTTTAGGCTACTTTAACCGCTACAGCTTTATCCGCTTCGGTTTTGATATTTAATTGTTTTTATGTTATTTCAACAAAAAACGGCAGAATTTGTTAACATAATTATAAATTGAAAAAGTTGACTTTTTCTTTCCTTTGTGCTAAAATTCTCTATTAAGATAACATAATTTATTGTGGATTAATATTATTTACGAGAGCGAGGGTAATTATGATCAACTGTGAATTCAACGAGAAATTTGTAAAAGAAGGTCTTACTTACGACGACGTACTTCTCATCCCCGGTGAAAGTAACGTTCTTCCTAACGAGGCTGATTTCTCTACAAATCTTACAAAAAAAGTAAAGCTTAACACACCTATCATTACAGCTGCTATGGACACTGTAACTGAAGCTGACATGGCTATTGCAATTGCACGTGAAGGCGGTATCGGTGTTATTCATAAGAATATGTCTATTGAGCGTCAGGCTGACCTTGTAGATAAGGTAAAGAGAAGTGAAAACGGCGTTATTGTTAACCCCTTCTTCCTTTCTCCCAATCATATCGTAGGCGAAGCTGAAGAGCTTATGGGCAAATATAAGATTTCAGGTGTTCCGATTTGTGAAGACGGTAAGTTAGTTGGTATTATTACAAACCGTGACCTTCGCTTTATGACAGGTTCTGACTATAGCCAGCCTATCGCAAACGTTATGACTAAGAATAACCTTGTTACAGCTCCTGTTGGTACTACACTTGAGCAGGCACAGGATATCTTAAAGAAGCACAGAATTGAAAAACTTCCCCTTGTAGATGAAAATAACGTATTAAAGGGCCTTATCACTATTAAAGATATTGAAAAGGCTGTTAAATATCCCAACTCCGCCAGAGACGAAAGAGGCCGCCTCCTTTGTGCTGCTGCTATCGGAGCTACTAATGACGTATTAGAAAGAGTTGCTGCTTTAATTGAAGCAGGTGTAGACGTTGTTACTCTTGACTCCGCTCACGGTCACAACAGCGGCGTATTAAAGGCTATTGCAAAAGTAAAGGCTAAGTATCCTGAGCTTCAGCTTATCGGTGGTAATATTGCTACTGCTGAAGGCGCAAGAGCTATTATCGATGCAGGTGCTGACTGCGTTAAGGTTGGTATCGGCCCCGGCTCCATCTGTACTACACGTGTTGTTGCAGGTATCGGTGTTCCCCAGATCACAGCTGTTTTCGATGCTGCTAACGAAGCCGCAAAGAGCGGTATTCCCGTAATTGCTGACGGCGGTATCAAGTACAGTGGCGATATCGTTAAGGCTTTAGCTGCAGGTGCTAACGTTGTTATGCTTGGTTCTATGGTTGCAGGCTGTAAGGAATCCCCCGGTGAGTACGAGCTCTACCAGGGCCGTCAGTTTAAGGTATACCGTGGTATGGGTTCTCTTGGCGCTATGAACAAGGGCTCAGGCGACAGATACTTCCAGGCTGATAACAGAAAGTTCGTTCCCGAAGGCGTTGAAGGCCGAGTACCTTATAAGGGACCCCTTGCTGATACAATCTATCAGCTCCTCGGCGGTTTACGTTCAGGTATGGGCTACACAGGCTGTAAGACAATTGACGAACTCCATAAGAAGGCTAAGTTCGTTCGCATCACAAGTGCTGGTCTTATTGAGAGCCATCCCCACGACATTCAGATCACTAAGGAAGCTCCCAACTACTCTATTTCCGGCTGATAAATTTACTGAATATAAAAAATTAAGGTGTTGCCAATTTGGTAACACCTTTTTTGTTTATTGCCTTCCCTTTTGGGGAAGGGGGACCGTCGTACGACGGTGGATGAGGAGTGTCGCGGGAGAGGAGACCGTAAAGGTCTCCTTTTCAAATATGATAATTAAGCTTAATTGTATCAAATAAATTTAACAACTAAAAATCACAGCACTTCTATGGCTGCTTCAAGTCCTTTTGCAATATCCATAAGCTCCATTGAAGGTAAAATTTCCTTATTTTTCTTATTTTCAAGCTGACTTGGAATAAAAGGCACGTGAATAAAGCCTGCTTTTACCTCGGTATTTTTATATTTATCAAGAAGCAGATATAAAACGTTATTACAAACGAAGGCTCCTGCGCTAAGTGATACAGATGCAGGAAGTCCGATTTCTTTAATGGCTTCCATCATTTTTTTGACGTTTAAGGTGGTAAAATAAGCGTTTTCGCCGTTTTCAATAATTGCTTTGTCGTTTATTTTATTTCCTTCGTTATCGGGAATTGAGGCATCCATCAGGTTTATACCCACTCTTTCGGGGGTAATTCCGCGTCTTCCTCCTGCCTGACCCACGCTGATTATAACGTCGGGCTTGATTTCTTCGGCTTTTTCCATTAAAACTTCAAAAGCCTTATTAAAAACCGTGGGAATTTCCATTTTATGAACTTCATAGTCACCGATAATATCGGGAATGAGCTTCACTGCCTCCCATGAAGGGTTTATACTCTCGCCGCCGAATGGGTCAAAGCCTGTTATAAGTAGTTTTTTCATACCACATTCACTCCAAAATTTATTCTTTTTTAATTATACCAAAAAATTCATCACTCTGCAAGAAATGAAAAGCTCTCCCTATCCTTTCGGAAAGGGAGAGTATATTTTTAGTCTTCAGCAGGAGCATTTTTTGCTTCCCATAATTTATATTCTTCTTTAATCAAACCGATTACTTCGTCGCTATCTACATCTACCGAAAGTAATGTACCGCTTCCTTTTTCAGCGTTTTCACTGTATGAAGCAGGCAGTAATGAAACTGATACCAGAATTTTACCGTTTTCATCTTCTAAGAAAGTTGTTGTGGGGGATATGCAGGTGTAAGCACCGTCACGGTCGTCTATTAATAAAAATACCAGAATCTTACTTCCCACCTTAATGTCATCCGTTGGGTATGCGTCACTTACGTATTTAGTATTGCCTATTACACCGCCCATAGATTCGTAAGTAATAGTTTCGCCGATTCCCTCACCCTTAATAACGTCTAAAACGTTCAATACAATGGGTGTCTTGCAAAACCATTTATTAACGTCCCAAGAGGGAAAATGTGAAGCTTTAAGCTCTTTAACTTCACCGTAAACCACAAGGTCAGCACTGTAAAATGCTTCTTCAAAGCTTGCGTATGAAGCGTACATAGCAGGTAATTCTACAATTTGAGGCTCGCTTGAGCAGGAAACGAAGCTACTTATTACGAAAATCATCAAGAAAAATATAATTAGTAATTTTTTCATTATAATATCCCTCCTTTAATTAAATTATACCATACCGCGTAAAAAGAGACAATGGAAGATTAGAATTTAATCTTAGGGGAGAGGTTCACTCCCTACCTTAAACTCAAAGTAAAGGGAGGCCGTAAAGGCCTCCCCTACGATGCGTAATGCATTCAAAAACCTCCCTTTCCTTTCGGATTGGGAGGTTTTGCTTTTAATTAATTTACGTTGCTTGTAGCTACTACAGGAACGCCTGTGCCGCAAACGTTTTCGATAATAACGTCGCCGATTTTTACGGGAGCTTTAACCTTTGCCTTATTGATTTCAGCCATACACTCGAAAATAAGGCTCTTGGGGATATCAAGCTTAGTTTTTACAGCTACTACGGGCAGTTCGCCATTTTCAACTTTAACCGTGCTTGTTACGGTTCTTGTGGGGGAAGTAACTTCCTTTTTAGCGTAAACTTCGCCTCTTTTGCAGGTGTTGCCGCTGACTTTTACTACTTCGCCGTTTTCCATTTCTACTTCAAGGGGACAGCCCATGGGGCACTGTATACAGATAAGATTCTTAATTTCCATTATATAATCAGTCCTTTATGTTTTAAAATTACAGACAAAATTTGAAAATTTATATTCAAATTTTTAGTCTTCAAGGGTTATCTTAATATTCTTGATACCCTTATTTAAAAGGTCTTCTTTTTTAAGTACTACGCTTTCCATTTCACCGGGAGCGAGAATTAATTTTTTTGTTCTCTTAACTCTCTCGCCGTCGAAATAAACGGAAACGTACTTATTCTTAAATACGTTAGCAACACGGAAACGAACTGTGAGAGTATCGTTCATATTTTCGGGGCAGATTGTGGAGGGTACTGTGTATCTTACGCCGTTTTCAGGAATAAGAGCAATTACGTTTTCCTCATTTGTTTTGCCGAATTTAGCAAATTTAGAAGCATTCTTACCTGCCTCTTTAGCTTCTTCGGAAACGAAGTCAACTAAATCGTGAACGTGTAAAACGTTACCGCAGGCAAATACGCCCTCAATATTAGTCTCCAGGCTTTCGTTAACTACGGGGCCTGAGGTGATGGGAGAAAGCTTAACGCCTAAGGAATCACTAAGCTCATTTTCGGGAATAAGACCAACTGAGAGAAGGAGAGTATCGCACTTATAATATTCTTCGGTACCCTTAATAGGCTTAAGTCTCTCGTCTACCTGAGAAATTTCAACACCTTCCACTCTATCCTTACCGTCAATTCTTGTAACGGTGTGGCTAAGCTTTAAGGGAATGCCGTAGTCGTCAAGGCACTGAACTATATTTCTCTTTAAACCGCCTGAATAAGGCTGTAACTCTGCTACTACCTTAACCTTAGCGCCTTCTAAAGTAAGTCTTCTTGCCATAATAAGGCCAATGTCACCGGAACCTAAAATTACAACTTCCTTACCGGGCATATAGCTCTCGATGTTAACGAGTCGCTGTGCTGTACCGGCAGAAAATACACCTGCAGGGCGGAAACCGGGAATATTTAAAGCTCCGCGGCTTCTTTCACGGCAGCCCATAGAGAGTACCACTGCCTTAGCCTTAATTACCTTTAAGCCGTTTTCCTTGCTGATAACTGTAATGAGCTTTAAGCCGTTTTCGCCTTCAGCTATATCAACTACCATTGTGTCTAAAACGTAGGGAATTTGTAAAGCAAGAAGCTTATCGATAAATCTGCCTGCATACTCGGGGCCTGTTAATTCCTCTTTAAAAGTATGAAGACCGAAACCGTTGTGAATACACTGATTTAAAATACCGCCAAGCTTAACGTCACGCTCGATAACTAAAATATCCTCTTTATCTGTGCCTGCTTCGTTGGCGCCTATTGCCGCGGCAAGACCTGCAGGGCCGCCGCCGATAATAGCAATATCATAATTTTCTTTAAGGTTAAACATAATTAAATGCCTCCTTTTGTGGCTTTGCCTACTGCAACTGATGAGTTTTCGCCGTTCTTCTTAATTTCATCAAGGGGAATATTAAGCTCACGGGATAAAATTTCCATTACCTTGGGTGAACAGAAGCCTGCCTGGCATCTGCCCATACCTGCTCTTGTTCTTCTCTTTACGCCGTCAAGAGTAGTTGCGCCGAGGGTACGATGAATGGAAGCTAAAATTTCGCCTTCGCTTATCATTTCGCAGCGGCAAATGATTCTGCCGTATGCAGGGTCTTTTTCAATTAAAGCAGCTCTTTCCTCGTTACTGAGCTCGGAGGCGTGGACAATACCCTTTCTTACGGGGTTAAAGTCAGCTTTTTTATTGAAACTGAATTTCTTTGCCACCATTTCTGCCATATAAATACCGATAGCGGGAGCACTTGAAAGACCGGGGGATTCAATACCTGTAGCGTCGAAGAAATTATCGGCGGATTCTTCCAAAATAAAGTCGTGATTGATATGAGCTCTTAAACCTGAGAAGGATGTAATTGCGCTTCTTACGGGTACGTTCTTAACTGAGAGGGATGCTTTTGCAATAACGTCGTCAAGACCTTCTCTTGTGGTATCTATACCCTCTTTATCCTCAATATCCAAAGCCGTGGGGCCTAAAATAAGGTTGCCGTGAATTGTGGGGGAAACCAATATACCCTTACCGAGCTTAGTGGGAAGCTGGAAAAGCGTTCTTTCGCAGAGCTTGCCCACCTTTTTATCGCAAAGGATGTATTCGCCCTTTCTGGGAGTTATCTTTAATTTATTATCGCAAACCATATTGTGAATTTCGTCTGCATATACGCCTGCAGCATTCACAATAGCTTTAGTTTCAATTACTTCATTTTTGGAATATACTCTGAAGCCGAAGTCTGTTTTCTCAATTTTCTCGCAGGGAGTGTTGAGCTTAAATTCAACGCCGTTATCAGCTGCATTTTCGGCTAAAGCTATTGTTAAAGCGAAGGGGCAAATAATACCTGAAGTGGGGGCGTATAAAGCAGCCACAACGCTGTCGCCTAAATTGGGCTCTAAGTTTAAAGCCTCTTCTCTTGTTAAGATCTGAAGATCCTTAACGCCGTTATTAATACCTCGCTGATATAAATCCTGAAGACTGTTTAAATCTTTATTATCGAAGCAAAGAACGAATGCGCCGTTTCTTCTGAAGGGGATATCCAGCTCTTTGGCTACTTCACCCATCATTTCGTTGCCTTTAACGTTCATTTCGGCCATTAAAGTGCCGTTTTTGGCGTCGAAACCTGCGTGAACGATGGCGCTGTTTGCCTTTGAGGTGCCCGTGCAAACGTCCTCGTTTTTCTCTATAAGGCAAAAATTACCTTCGTACCTTGCAAGTTCCCTTGCAATAGCAGAGCCTATTACGCCGCCGCCGATTATAAGTACATCATACAACATAGAAAATGTTTTACCTTCACCCTCGTAAAGGTACTCCTTAAAATTAAAAGTGAAATCAACAAAAAATCAAACTGTTAATTTTTTATCATAGATAAATAAAGTATATCACAAAACCCTGAAAAATTCAATCAGCTTAGATAATTTATATCGTAAAATCGAATTAATATTGAAGCTTTTAAAAATTTATGGTAATATTTTATTGTGGGTTTTTACTATTTGAAACGGGGTAAAAATATGGAAATAATTAAAAAAGAATTCATTTTCAAAGAACATAATTCTGAATACGAGTGCCACGCAAGTACCCTTCTTAAAAAAGGGAACAGAATTATATGTGCCTGGTTTGAGGGCACTAAAGAAAAATCGAATGACGTAAAAATAAAGCTTTCTATATATGAAAACGGTGTATTCAAAGAGCCAAAAGTAATATCCGCCAAAGAAAATACCCCTCACTGGAATCCCGTGCTTTTTGATTTAGGGGATAAAATTGCCCTTTATTTTAAAGTCGGCTTTGAAATTAAAGACTGGGTAACCTACATTTCATATAGTTTTGACGGCGGATTAAATTTTACAAATCCCGAAATACTTATTGAAAAGGATTTTTCAGGCGGCAGAGGTCCTGTAAAAAATAAACCCATCAGGCTTAATAACGGCAGAATTTTGTGCCCTGCCTCCACAGAACAGGGAAAGTGGCTGCCTTTCTGCGATATTTCCGACGATAACGGCGAAAGCTATAAAAAGATAAATATCCCCTGCGAAAACGTCGGTTTAATTCAGCCCTCCTTCTGGCAGGATAAAGAAGGCGAAATTCACGCCTTGATGCGAAGCAATAATGGCTTTATATATAGAAGCGACAGCAGCGATTTCGGCAAAAGCTGGTGCCTTTCTTACAAAACGAATATGCCAAACAATAACAGCGGCATAGACTTGGTAAAGCTAAAAGACGGCAGAATAATCTTGATATGTAACCCCGTTGAAGGCAACTGGGCGGCAAGGTCACCTCTTTCTTTGTATATTTCCGATGATAACGGTGATAATTTCACTAAAATTTATGATTTGGAAACAGTAAAAGGCGAATTTTCCTATCCTTCGGTAATAAACGAAAAAGAAAAAATATATATTACTTATACTTACAACAGAAAAAACATTGTTTACTGCGAGATCAAAATCTGAAAAAACAAAAATAAATATTTAATGAAGAAAGGAAAATCAAAATGAACAAAATCACTCCTGAAAAAATTGAAAGAAATCCCTTTGACTTAATAGGCACCGACTGGATGCTTATCACAGCCGAAAAAGAGGGTAAGGTAAACACAATGACAGCTTCCTGGGGCGGTGTCGGCGTTATCTGGAATAAGAAAGTGGCTTATATTTTTATCCGCCCTCAGCGTTATACAAAAGAATTTGTAGACGCTAACGATTATTTCTCTCTTTCCGTTTTACCTGATGATTACAGAGTGGATTTAACTTATTTAGGCAGAGTTAGTGGCAGAGATGAAGATAAAATCGCAAAAACAGGTCTTGAAGTAGACTACGAAAACGGCGTGCCTTACTTTAAAGCAAGTAAATACGTGCTTATATGCAAGAAGCTCTATGCACAGGATTTAAAGGGCGAATGCTTCATTGACGAAACTTTAGATGCTAAAAATTACCCCACTAAGGATTACCACACTATGTATGTGGCAGAAATAGAGGAAGTTTTAGAAGCTTAAAATTCATAAAAACAAAAAAATTAAACTGTAGTACCCTTTAATTTAAAGGTGCTACAGTTTTATTATTACTAATTTTTCTATTTAAATTTCGTAATTAATAATTTTTTATCGAAAAGTATGTTGTTTAAACTTTTTTGTTACTGTGTTTGTTACTGATTTAAACACGGTATAAAAATATTTCGTATCGTTAAAGCCGCAAAGGTTAGCAATTTCTTCGTGGGTGTATGCATCGCAAGAGAGCAAAAATTTTGCTCTTTCTATTTTTAGTTTATTTATATATTGCACGGGAGTTACAGAAAACTGCTTTTTAAAAATACGGTTAAAATAAGAACGGCTTATGTTACTTTTGCTGCAAGCTGAATCAAGAGAAAAATCGATATCGCAAAAATGTTCATTTATATACTGAAGCGCAGGGGCAAGAATATTTTTACTGTTATCAGGCAACATAATTGAGGTTTTGGCAATTAGCTCATAGAGCATAGCGGTGCAAATATATTTATAATTTTCGGGTTTTTGCTTCCATATTGTTGCTATTTTTTCAAAAAATTCTATTGTTTCTTGCGGGTTAGCGGTAACAAGGTGCTGCATTTTATTATATTTATTGCCAATAATATCCAGGTGAATGTAAACTATACGTTCACCTTTTGTTTTTTGTGAGTAGTATTCGCCCTTGGGGCAATAAAGAATATCACCTGCCATAACGTTTAAAGCGCCAAGCCTTGTATTATATATCGCACTTCCTGTAAGCCTGCAACTTAAAACGTAGCATTCTTTGTTTTTAGTTTCCATACTTATTGCTTTTCGGTCCATAAGGCCAATATCCACTATATTAAAAGCCAAAAAATCAGACATATTTCCACTTCCTTTAAAGCTATGATATCACACAAAACCTGAGGGTTCAAGTATCATATTTTAAACTTTTTGTGTTTTATTTTCGGTTGAATTGAGCTTAAGTATTCTATAATATTAAAGAAAAGGAGGGATAAATTTATGTTACTTACAGATATTTTACCCGGCAAAAGAGACCTCACCTGGGATTACGCAAAACAATGCGGCGTTAATCACGCAGTTTTAAGGCTGCCCGAAACAGATGGGTTTGACGTAACAAACTTTTCGCATTGGCAAACAATATACAAAAACTTAAATGATTTAGAAATAAAGCCCGTTGTAATTGAGCCTATGCCCAATTACCTTCACAATCATATAAAAACAGGCGATAGTAAACGCGACTGGGCTATAGAACAGGTTATAAAAATGCTCCCGATTATGGATAGCTTAGATATACGAACCATCTGCTTTAACTGGATGGCGCATATCGGGTGGCTGCGCACAAGCGAATCAATAATTGAGCGTGGCGGCTCGTTGGTAACAGGATTTGATATAAATGACTTTAAACCAACGGATAAATCTATAACCGCAAATGAACTGTGGGAAAACTACGAATACTTTATAAAAGCGGTAATTCCCTATGCTGAAAAATACAATATAAACCTTGCGCTTCACCCCGATGACCCGCCGCTTGAAAAATTAGGCGATGTCAGCCGTATTATGATATCACTTAATAATATAGAAAAGGCAATTAGCGGCATTGTAGAATCAAAAAATCTTGGTGTTACAATGTGCCAGGCAACTTATTATATGATGGGTGAAAATTTATACCACGCTATAGAAAAGCTTAAAGATAAAATATTCTTTATTCATTTCAGAAATGCAGTAGGAAATAAATTAAGCTTCAGAGAAACCTTTCACGATAACGGTGAGCTTGATATGGCAAATCTTATCCGTTTTTATAATAAGCTTGGTATAAACGTACCAATACGTGTAGACCACGTGCCGCTTTTTGCAGGTGAAACTCAGGGCGTTGCAGGCTACAGTGCACTTGGCAGACTTTATGCAATTGGTTATCTTAAAGGAATATTAGAAGCAGTAGAAAAGGAAGGTAAATAACAATGAATTTTAACGATAGAGAAAAAATAATTAAGCTTACACCATTATGGAAAGGTGAGCGCCTACCGGACGGCAGACCTAAGGTAGCGGATAAATATCTTGATGCACTTTACGGTATGACCTTAGAAGAAGTATGGAAGCCTATTTTTGTGCTTGGCTACGAAAATCAGTTTGTTGGCGGCGGCGAAAACCCCCTTCACGCTTTGCACGATGACGGCCGCAAATTGGTTGGCCGTGCCGTTACTTGTACTTATTGCCCCACACGCCCCGACCTTCACAGCGTTCAATTTAACAGAGGCGCCGAGGATGGACTTAAGGGTAATTATAACCAGTGGGTTATAGACCGTCTCTATGAGCGCGACGTTGTTGTTTGCGATATGTACGATAAAATTTATAAAGGCACTTTCGTTGGCGGAAATCTTACTACTGCAATTCAAAAGCGTACCAAAAACGGCGGCGCAGTTATTTGGGGCGGCGTACGTGACGTTGAGCAGATGAAAAAGGTACCCGACGTTCAGGTTTATTACAGAGGTATTGACCCCACACCCATCCGCGATTTTGTTATGAAGGATTGGAACGATATTACAAACTTTGGCGGTGCAGTGTGCCTTCCCGGCGACATTGTATTCGGTGCAGGCGGCGGAGTTTTATTTATTCCTTCACACCTTGTTGCAGAAGTTGTTGAGGGTGCGGCAAAAACACACGTTAAAGATGATTTTGGTTTCGAAATGATTTGCCAGGGCAAGTTCACAACCGCACAGATTGATAAAAACACTTGGACTGAAGATATGCTTGATATGCTTCTTGATTGGATAAAGAACGACCCCAGAGGCGAAGAATACCGCGACCTTGATTGGTCAAAAGAATATGACCTTGCAAGAAACGGTGACCCCAGCGATACACAAACCGCATTATAATGCAATAAATCTATATTATATTCGTAGTTACGAAAGAGGAATTATGAAAACAGCACTTATAACAGGCTCTTCACGTGGCATAGGTAAAGCAATTGCCCTGCGCCTTGCAAAAGAAGGCTACAAAATTATTGTTCACGGGGCAAACGAAAGCCCTAAACTAAAAGAAACTGCCGATATAATAACAAATAGCGGCGGCGTTTGTGAAACAATAATTTCAGATTTAACAGACCTTTCAAAAACAAAAGAGCTTTGCGAAAAAATAAAAGATAAAAATATTGACGTACTTGTGCTCAATGCGTCAATTCAGTATCGCACCCCCTGGCAGAATATTACACCCGAAGAATGTATGGAGCAAATTAACTGCAATTTCATATCGGGAATGATGCTTATTCAGGCAGCAAGCGATAATATGATTAAAAACAAATGGGGCAGAATTATCACAATAGGCTCAGTTCAGGAGGCAAAACCGCACCCTGATATGCTTGTGTATTCAGCCACAAAAGCAGCACAGACCAATATGATGACTTCACTGTCACTCCAACTTGCAAAGAACGGAATTACCGTTAATAATGTAGCTCCCGGTGTTATTTATACCGACAGAAACTCCGAAGTTCTTTCAAACCTCGATTACGCGAAAAAAGTTACCGATAGTATCCCTGTTGGATTTCTCGGCGAACCTGAAGATTGCGCAGGCATAGTATCACTTCTTTGCTCCGGTGAAGGCAGATACATAACAGGCCAGAATATTTTTGTTGATGGCGGAAAAAGCATACAATAAATAAAAAAACGGGTGTGCAGTAAATTTGCACATCCGTTTATGTTTTTCTTATATAAATCTGTAATTTTCAGATGAATTGGAATTGGTAATATTTAAGCGAGGGTTTAACAGCCTTCGCTTTTCCTATATGATGAAAGGGACCGGTCTGACGGAATTTGGAATTGGGACACCACGCCCGC
>SVPY01000045.1 GCA_015065615.1 Oscillospiraceae bacterium
TGTATTACTTTAATAACAGGCGGCCTGCGGCCGCTCTGGGCTATAAAAGCCCAGTTCAGTACAAGACCGAACTGGGCTTCTAATACTATGGGGTTTTTAAGTGTCTACTTTTCCTTGACAGATGCAAATAAAAAAATATATTCGGGTTCTGTTTTAGTGGCAAAAATTGAAAGCCTATACGATGAGGATGGTAAGTGTTTAACAGAAAGCGTTCAGTTTAACGATAAACAAGATGAAGTAATTTATGAGTACGATATCGAAGGAAGACTTGTGAAACGCAGTCATAAAGGATGCACAATGTATTATAGTTATGACGAAAGCGGAAAGCTTATTGAATGGAAGCAGGACTATAAGGTACCAGGTTACGGAATAAAAGAACGCAACTTAAAATTTAATTATGACAGCAGCGGACTTTTAACGGAAATCGAAGAAGTAAACGATTGGGAAAGCGGCTACGATGAATATGAATATGAAGCAGCAGTTTGGACTCTAAAGTATAATCAAGAAGGACAAATTGTTCACGCTACCGGTATTCCTCCTGAAGGTACAGATGAAATTTATACAAAATTGGAAACGGAAATTGTCCGCAGCAGGGTATATACTTATCATCCTTAAGTTAATATAAAATAACAGTATTATTAAAGTTATTATCTGAAGCGAAATTATCTACAATCAGGCTATTATCGACAGTATCATCCGCAGTGCAGCCTGCGGCCACGAAGTTGAAGTTGATTTATAATTTAAAATTATTTACAAGGGGAGTCGCAAGACTCCTCTTTGTTTTATTTACAAAGTTCCAGCTGTGTGCTATAATACTGGAAGAATCAAAAAACGGATGGTAATTATGAGCGAACATAAACTTTGCCTTGAAGAAATTTTCAAGGATAAAATAAATAAAGTAATAATCAGCGCACCTAAAAATAAAAGTGAAGAGTATAAGAAGATAAATATAATTTTAAAGAATAAAGGCTATCAGGTGGAAAAATACACCGAAAAGCAGGTTTTCCACGAGAATATAAGCGAAGCAGAGCTTGTAGATAAGTGTGAGGAAATAATCACCGACCGCTTTAAGCAGGTGAATGCCTTCAGCGATACTAAGGAATACATTGTTCTTATCTCCAAGAAAGGCAGCTGTAATTTAAAGAAGAATAATATAACCAAAGCCGAAAAGGTAAAACTGCCCGATTCCCACAACCGCCAGAAGCAGTATATTTTGCTGGAAGGCAAGGTTATTGAGCCTCTTGTGGATATGGGTGTGTTTACCAAAGAGGGTAAAGTTATTAATTCAATGTACGATAAATACCGCCAGATAAACCGCTTTATCGAGCTTATTGACGATGAAGTTAAGAATTTAAATAAAGATGAGCTTAATATTATCGATTTTGGCTGCGGTAAATCTTATTTAACTTTTATCGTATATTACTATTTAACGGAAGTAAGAAAAATAAAAGCCAATATTATTGGCCTGGATTTAAAGGCAGACGTAATTAAAAAGTGTAACGAAGCCGCCTTAAAATACGGCTACGAGGGCTTGAAATTTGAGCTTGGTGATATAAACGGCTACAAAACTCCTTTTGACGTGGATATGGTAATTACCCTTCACGCCTGCGATACGGCTACCGACTACGCCTTATATAACGCCATAAACTGGAATGCCAAAATGATTTTCTCCGTGCCCTGCTGTCAGCACGAGTTAAATTCTCAGCTTAAAACCGAGAATTTTAAAATTCTTTCAAATTACGGAATCATAAAGGAGCGTTTCAGCGCCCTTGCCACCGACGCAATAAGGGCAAATATGCTCGAATATTGCGGCTACAAAACACAGCTATTGGAATTTGTGGATTTAAGCCATACCCCAAAGAATATTTTAATAAGAGCAACTAAGAAGGGTTTAACTCCCAAAGCTTATAAGGAAACGAAATTAAAAGAAGCCGAAAAGCTTATGGAGGAATTTTCCTTTGACCAGTGCCTTTACAGACTTATAAAAAAGGACGAAGAAAATTAATAAAAATAAAATTATGAGAGCTTACTGATTCAGGTAAGTTTTTATCTTTACATATTACAAACAATATGTTATAATGTATATGAATTAAAAGTGAGGTAAATTAAAATAATTTAAAGAAGGAGCGGCAAAACAGAATGAAAAGGAATAAGAAAAAACTTATAATTACTCTCTCGGTAATAATTCCTCTTATCTTAATTCTTTCTTTAACCGCCGCTTTTATAAAATGGCAAAGCGACCCCGAAGTAAAACTTAAACTCAGCGGAAAAAACGTTATCCATACCGTAAAGTACGAAGATTATCATGGTGTAAAAGAAATATACGTATGTGAAAAGGAAGGTGTCCTTGATTTTGAAGTGTATGAAAGGGATGTAAATGATAAGGTGAGCGGTCTTTTAGGTTTCCTCGGCACGGAAATAGGCAAAGCCCAAAGAATAAACATAGAGGAACAGACTTTTTTAACGGATTACTACAAACCTTGTGAAAACTCTTTTTTATACGTTAACGATACCGTAAAGGAAAACGAAAGCCTTAACGTAAAGTTTAAAGCCTTTTATGTTCAGAAAGCTCCCGAAAACGCCAAGCAAGGTAAATTTGAGTTTGAAAATTATGAAGCTCTGAGCGAAATAATAGAGCACGAAGGAGAAAAATATCAGCTTATTTCTTTAAAAAGAATAATCAATCACGGTATGAATAATTTAAGCACGGATGAAATTATAGAATTCACAAATAAAATCAACAAATAAAAATGGCGTATACCGCTTTTTGCATAATTAAGGCAATTTCGAAAAGAATATTACCATTAAATAAAAAAAGGACGTGATAATATGCTTAAAATTGAAAGAATTTATGGCGACGAGGTATTGGATTCAAGAGGTAATCCCACGGTATCGGTTACCGCAGTTTTGTCAAGTGGCGCGGCAGGTACCGCCATTTCTCCCAGCGGCGCCTCAACGGGTAAATACGAAGCCTACGAAAAGCGAGACGGCGATAAGGAAAGGTACGGCGGTAAAGGCGTAAAAAATACCCTCTCTGCCATTAAAAAGGAAATTGAACCCAAATTAAAAAGGCTTGAAAACATCACTCTCCGCGCCTGCGACAGATATCTGTTGGAGATTGACGGAACGGAGAATAAGCAGAATTTAGGCGCAAACCTCACTTTGGCAGTTTCAATGGCGCTTTCAAGAGCCCTTGCAAACCACTATAATATGCCCCTTTTTAAATATTTGGGCGGCGCTTCCGCTTTGAATCTTCCCGTGCCCATGATGAATATTATTAACGGCGGCGCTCACGCAGGAAATAATTTAGATATTCAGGAATTTATGATAGTGCCCGTAGGTCTTGGCAGTTACCGCGAAAGGCTGAGGGCAGGAAGTGAAGTGTATCACAGCCTTAAAAATATTCTAAGCTTAAAGGGCTCTGCCACCTCGGTAGGTGACGAGGGCGGATTTGCGCCGAATTTAAGAAGCCACGAGGAGGCAATAGAGCTTATTCTGGAAGCTGTAAGAAAAGCAGGCTACAGCGAAAACGATATTAAAATCGCTCTCGATGCCGCCGCCAGCGAATGGTGTAAAGAAAATTCCGAGAAGTATGTAATGCCGAAAACAGGCAGAGAGTTTACTAAGGATGAGCTTATAGAATACTGGGTAAACTTAGTAAATAAATACCCCGTTATTTCTATTGAAGACCCCTTCGGCGAGGAGGATTTTGAAAGCTTCAAAAAATTAACGGGCAGAGTGGGTAATAAAATTATGATAGTGGGCGACGATCTGTTCGTCACCAATAAAAAGAGGCTTCAAAAGGGTATAAAGGAAAATGCAGGTAATGCAATTTTAATTAAACCAAATCAGATAGGTACCATAAGCGAAACAATAGAAACGGTTATTTTAGCAAAGAAAAACGGCTTTACTCCCATTATTTCGCACCGCTCGGGTGAAAGTGAGGATGCTTTTATAGCCGATTTAGCCGTGGCGCTTAATTCTCCCTTTATTAAGGCCGGCGCCCCTGCAAGAGGAGAGAGGGTAGCTAAATATAACCGCCTTCTTAAAATTTCAAATATGATTTAAAATAAAGAAAGGAGAGCCTGCCTCTCCTTTTTTACATAATGTTGCCGCGTCAACGATTAATCCCCTTGCTATTTCTTAAAAAAAGTAGTATAATCAACTTAATTAACAATTCGAAAGGCTTTTTTATGAATATTTTATGCATAGGCGACGTTGTGGGCGGTAACGGTTGTAATTTTTTAAGAAGTAAGCTTTCTTCCTTAAAAAGAACTTACGGTATCGATTTAGTTATAGCAAACGGCGAAAACGCCTCCGACGGCAACGGTATTACGGTTTCTTCTGCAAGGCATCTTTTCGACAGCGGCGTGGATATCATCACTCTTGGTAACCACACTTACCGCCGCGCCGAGGTTTACGATTATCTTGACGAGACGGAGAGCATATTAAGGCCCTATAATTTCCCCGAAGGTGCTCCGGGTCACGGCTTGGTTATTTACGATATGGGCATAAGAAGCGTAGCCGTTATAAATTTAATGGGTCAGATGTATATGGATAACGTGGATTGTCCCTTTGCCGCTTTGGATAAAATATTAAAGGAAAATGACCTGCCGAAAATAAGGATAGTGGACCTTCACGCCGAGGCAACGGGGGAGAAAAGAGCCTTCGCTTATTTTGCGGACGGCAGAGTTTCCGCCGTGTTCGGCACCCACACCCACGTGCAGACGGCGGACGAATGTATTCTTCCCAAGGGTACGGGATATATTACGGACGTGGGTATGACAGGTACCATAGAATCTGTTTTAGGCGTAAAGCCCGAGCTTGTGATTAAAAAGTGTAAGACAAAGCTTCCGGTAAGGTTCGATTACGAGCAGGGCGAATGTAAAATGGATATGGTTTTATTCGATATTGACGAAAAAACGGGTCTTTGCCGAGGTGTAAAAAGGCTAAGTATCAGATAATGTAAAAAAACCGCAATAAAATATTAATAAATTCTTAAAAAAGCTTTGAAATTAACAAAATTTGTGTTATAATCTTTATATCTATAATTCTGTAATTCTATTCTTAAATATAAATCAAAGGATGTGTTCAAATGATTAACGGCGCGCTTTTAAGAGATGCTATAATCTCAGGTGCCAACAATATTATCAACAGCAAGAAGGCGGTAGACGACCTTAATATTTTCCCTGTACCCGACGGTGACACAGGTACCAATATGTCTATGACAATTTCTGCTGCAAGTGTTGAGCTTGAAAAAATAGCTGACGATGCAGAAGTTGGCGCAGTTGCCAAAGCTGCGGCTTCCGCAATGCTCCGCGGCGCAAGAGGTAACTCAGGCGTTATCCTTTCCCTTTTATTCCGTGGTTTTTCTAAGGGTCTTGAAGGTCTTAAGGAGAGTGACGGCAGAGCCTTGGTAAACGCTCTTTCCATGGGTGTTGAGGCTGCTTATAAAGCTGTTATGAAGCCTACGGAAGGTACTATATTAACAGTTTCAAGAGTTGGTGCCGAGGTTGGTACTGAGGCAAGCGAAATCGATACCGACCCCGTATACGTATGGAGCAGTGTATGTATGGGCGCCGCAAAAGCATTGGCTGAAACTCCCGAAATGCTTCCCGTACTTAAAAAGGCAGGCGTAGTTGACGCAGGCGGTCAGGGTCTCTTACTTATCTTCGAAGGTATGCTTCAGGTCTTTAAGGGCGAAGGCAAAATCGAGAAGGTTGAGGCTGCTAAATCCACCGATACTGACGACGTTAAGGAGTTCTTTGCAAGTGTTGCCGCTGAATTTGACAGCGAGATCACATTCACATACTGCACAGAGTTTATCGTAGGCAGAAATCCCGAATGTGAAACCGACCCCATGGAGCTTCGCGCTTATTTAGAAACAATCGGTGACTGCGTTGTAGTAGTTGACGACGACGATATTATCAAAACGCACGTTCATACTGAAAATCCCGGTAACGCTTTACAGAAGGCTCTGGAGTTCGGCTCTCTCTTAACGGTTAAAATTGAGAATATGCGCGAACAGCACAGAAAAGCCAAGGAAGAAAACGAAGCAGCTAAAAAGAGCTTTGAAGCTCAGGCTGAAGAGAAGAAGGAGCTTGAAATCGCAGAGCCCACAGAGCCTTACGGTTTCGTTGCAGTTGCAGCAGGCGACGGTCTGCGCGAACTCTTTACAGACGTTGGCTGTAATCAGGTTGTTTCAGGCGGTCAGACCATGAACCCCAGCACAGAGGATATTATGGCTGCTGTTTTAGCTACTCCCGCTGAGCACGTTTACGTTCTTCCCAATAATAAGAACATCATTATGGCTGCAGAGCAGTGCATTCCCCTTGTTACAGACAGAAAGGTAACGGTTGTTCCCACAAGAACTATTCCTCAGGGTCTTTCTGCTATGCTCGCCTTTGACCCCGATGCAGACGGCGAAACAAATAAAGAGAGTATGCTCACTCAGGCTTCTATGGTTGAAACAGGTCTTGTTACTTTCGCAGCACGTGACAGCGAGTACGGCGGCGCAAAGATCAAGGAAGGCGATATTTTAGGTCTTACAAACGGTAAGATGGAATATATCGAAAAGGATCCCGTAAACGCTTGTTACAGAGTTACACGCAATCTTGTTCGTAAGCACGGCGGCGCATCATTTATCACTCTTATTTACGGTGAAGGCCTTGAAGAAGAAAAGGCACAGGAAGCTTACGATAAGCTTATGAACCGCTATAAGGGCACAGGCATCGAGATCACATTGGTTAACGGCGGTCAGCCAGTTTACTACTTTATGATTTCGGTAGAATAATTTCAAGAATGGGCGGGAGGCAGGAAATGTCTCCCGTTTTTATATTTAAAGGAATCCCAAATGCCATCATTATTTGAAACCGGTATCACAAACATAAAAGGAATAGGCGAAAAGAAGGCTAAGCTTTTTAATAAGCTTGGTCTTTGGTCCGTTGGCGACCTTATAAAATTTTATCCCCGCAATTACCTTGACTGGAATAAATTTACAAGCGTAGAGGATGCAGAAAACGGCGAAGTCGCAATAATTAAGGCTACGATAGATACCAAATTTGTTACCACCAGAGTAAAAGGCGGCAAGCTTTTAATAAAAGGTACCGCAAGCGACGATACGGGTACTATCAGGCTTACCTTCTTTAATAATAAATACATCCCCAATTTACTTAAATACGGCGAGACTTACGTATTCCGCGGCAGAATTCAGGGCGGCTACGGTCTGCCCGAAATGACCTCCCCCGAATTTATAAGCGAAGAAAAGCTTTTAAGCGTTCAGCCTGTTTATAAATTGACCGAGGGCTTAACTCAGCGCGCCGTAATAACCGCTGTAGCCGAAGCTTTAAAAATGCTGCCCGAAGAAATAAAGGACCCTATACCCGACGAGATAAGAAAAAAGTATAAGCTTTGCCACCTTTCCTACGCACTCAATAATATCCATTTTCCCAAAAGTATGGAGGAGGCGGATATCGCCAAAAACCGCCTTGTTTTCGAGGAATTAATGGTTCTGAGGCTCGGCTTATATAAGCTAAGAAATCAGGTTAAAAGCTCTAACCTTCATAAAATAACAAAGGATTATTCCGAGGAATTTGCATCGCTTTTGCCTTTCAGCCTCACAAATGCCCAGAAAAAAACCATAAGCGAAGCGGTAGGGGATATGATGGGCAATTTCACCATGAACCGCCTTGTTCAGGGTGACGTTGGCAGCGGTAAAACAGCAGTTGCCGTCTCACTTTCCTATACCGTTATAAAAAACGGCGGTCAGGTTGCCTTTATGGCGCCTACAGAAATATTGGCAAACCAGCACTATGAATCCATAAATAATCTTTTAAAAGGTACGGGTATTGAAGTAGTGCTTTTAACGGGTGCCTTAACTCAGGCGGAAAAGAAAAAGGTTTACGCAAAAATTGAATCGGGCGAAGCAAAGTTTATTGTAGGTACCCACGCCGTTATCAGCGAAAGGGTAGTATACAATAATTTAAGCCTTGTAATTACCGACGAACAGCACCGCTTCGGTGTAAACCAGCGAAGCGCTTTAGCGGAAAAGGGCAACAGCCCCCATACTCTTGTTATGAGCGCTACACCAATACCGAGAACCCTGGCTATTATAATTTACGGCGACTTGGATATTTCAATTTTAAACGAGCTTCCTCCCGGCAGGCAGAAAATCGAGACCTATGTAATAGACAGTAATAAAAGAAAGCGCGCCTTCAGTTTTATAAAGAAGCACATAAACGAAGGCAGGCAGGCTTATATCGTTTGCCCCTATATTGAGGAGAGCGAATCGGACAGCGAAATAATGTCTTTAGAGAAATATATGGAAATTTTAGAGCCCGAATTTATGGGCTACAGAATAGGCGTTCTTCACGGAAAAATGAAAAATTCCGAAAAAGATGAAGTAATGGAAAGATTTTCTAAAGGTGAATTAGATATTTTAGCCGCTACCACGGTGGTAGAAGTTGGTGTGGACGTGCCAAACTCCACCATTATGATGATAGAAAACGCAGAAAATTACGGTTTAAGTCAGCTTCATCAGCTTCGCGGCAGAGTGGGCAGAGGTAAATATCAGTCCTACTGCATTTTAGTTTCCGACAGCGAAAACGACACTTCAAAAGATAGATTAAAAGCTATAGCAGGCACTTCCGATGGCTTCAAGATAGCCGAGTACGATTTGAAAATGCGCGGCCCCGGTGATTTCTTCGGCGAGAGGCAGTCGGGTCTGCCGCAAATTAAAACTGCTTCATTAATGGAAAACGTAAATATTCTCCATGATGCTCAGGAGGCAGCGGACGAAATTATAGCAAAAGACCCCGATTTAATTGACCCAAAACACAGAATGCTTAAAACCGCCACAAAAGCCCTTTTCAAATCAGGCGGAATAATGCTTTTATAAAAGGAGAGATGAGATTGTGAAACCAAAGGCAACTGCATTTTTGCTTACAGGTATATGGCTTTTATACGCTATAGTCCTTAATATGTTTATTTCAAACGTATGGTGGGGATTATATCAGGAAGATTTAACTACAAGGCTTTTCGCAATGAGCTTAACTTCACTTCCATTTTTTATTTTAGGCTTACCCGTGCTTTTTATTAAATCCAAAAGTGAAGAGTCTCTTCAAAAGGACGAAACGGTAATTATGTCCGTCATAACTGCTTTCGTTACAGGCACAATGGTAACGCTCGGTTACATAGGTGATTTAAGCAAAAATGATTGGTTTGCATATCTTATTGTAATTTTGGTTACGATTTTTATGCTTATTCTTTACTTATGTATGGCGGCAAATATGAAAGGCGGCAAAAAGCTCAGCTTATTCTTAGCCAAATGCTTCGTAATAAGCTTTATTCCCGCTATATTTATCGCGCTTTTAATGACGAGTCTTATTTTAATACTTGCGGATAATAAGATTCTTTTTATTATCGTTTACGTTCTTGCTTCTGCAGGTCCCCCAACGGTAACGATAATCTTTTTCGGCGGAAAAACATATTACGTTTAAAAGAGGAGCAAAAGCTTCTCTTTTTTCTTTTACATATAAAACAAAATATTGCCTTTTAGTAAATTATTTGGTATAATCAAAATGTATAGTTAGGTTTATTTTTTACTTTAAATAAATTATCGAAAGGAAAATACTTATGTACTATCTTGCAATAGATATAGGCGCTTCAAGCGGCCGCCATATTGTAGGTGAAGTTAAAGAGGGTAAAATCGAGCTTACTGAAGTTTACCGCTTTGATAATAACCTTATTGAAAAGAACGGTCACCTCTGCTGGGATACCGAAGTTCTTTTTGAGAACATCGTAGCAGGTTTAAAGGCTGCAGGCGAAAAGGGTATGGTGCCCGAAAGCGTAGCCATCGATACCTGGGGCGTTGACTTTGTTCTTCTTGACAGTGAGGATAAGGTAATAGGCGATACCGTTGCTTACCGCGATAAGCGCACAGAGCCTATGATAGCAAAATGCGAGGAGATAATGCCCTTTACTGAGCTTTACAGTAAAGCAGGCATTCAGAAAATGAACTTCAACACGGTTTATCAGCTTCTTGCAATCAAATCGGAAAATCCCGAATATCTGGAAAAAGCACAGCGCTTTTTAATGATTCCCGAGTATTTCAATTTCTTATTAACGGGCAACAAGGCAAACGAATATACAAACGCTTCCACAACAAGCCTTTTAAACGCCGCAGAAAAAACCTGGGATAAGGATATTTTAAATACTTTAGGCTTCCCCGAGAGAATTTTCGGCAAGCTCAATATGCCCGGCACGTTAGTCGGCAACCTTAAAGCTGAAATAGCTGAAAAGGTAGGCTATCAGACCAAGGTGCTTTTAGCTCCTTCTCACGATACCGCCAGCGCTTTCTTATCAGTACCCGCCAAGGATGATAACGCAGTTTATATTTCAAGCGGTACATGGAGTCTTTTGGGCGTAGAAAACGCCGAAGCAAACACAAGTAAAGAAGCTTTGGAAAGCTCCTTTACCAACGAGGGCGGCTATTTATACCGTTACCGCTTCCTTAAAAATATTATGGGTCTATGGATTATTCAGAGCATCCGCAGAAATTTAAATAAGAAATATAGTTTTGCTGAGCTTGAAAACTTCGCTAAGGAAGAAACAGGCTTCAAGGGCAGAATCAACGTAAACGAAGAATGCTTCTTAGCTCCCGAAAGTATGATAGATACAGTTACAGAAAAGGCAACTGTTAAGCCCGAAAACATCGGCCAGATTATGGAATGCGTATACAGAAGCCTTGCGGAAGGTTATAAAGAGGCGATCGTCAACCTCGAAAAAGTTGCAGGCAAGAAGTTTACTTCCATTAACGTAGTTGGCGGCGGCAGTAAGGATACTTACCTTGATAAATTAACTGCAGAAACTACGGGTCTTACCCTTTATGCAGGTCCTACCGAGGGTACTGCTTTAGGCAACTTAATGAGCCAGATGATAGAAAACAAAGAGTTTACTTCTTTACAGGATGCAAGAAACTGTGTTAAGAAGAGCTTTGATATTAAGAAATTTACAGTTTAATTAAATATAAAGGAGAATAACTATGAGCGCTATTTACGAGTATGCAAAAGAAGTTTATGCCAAATACGGCATAGATACCGAAAAAGTTCTTGAAACATTAAAGAACAAGGCAATTTCCATTCACTGCTGGCAGGGTGACGATGTTACAGGTTTTGAAAACACAGGCGAGGCTCTCTCCGGCGGTATTCAGACTACAGGTAACTATCCCGGTAAGGCAAGAAATTTTGCAGAGCTGACTGCCGATTTTGATAAGGCAATCTCCCTAATTCCCGGCAAGAAGAGAATTAACCTTCACGCCTGCTACGGCGTTTTCGATAAGAAAACAGCTCGTGATGAAATTTCTTACGAAAACTTCATTCCTTGGGTAGAATATGCAAAAAAGAGAGATATCGGTATTGACTTTAACCCCACCTATTTCTCCGACCCCATGGTTAAGGACGGTTTAACACTTTCTTCACCCGACGAGGAAGTAAGAGCATATTGGGTACGCCACGGTATTAAATGCCGTGAAATCGCACAGCAAATCTCCGAAGCTCTCGGTACACCCGTTTTAAATAACGTATGGATTCCCGACGGCTTAAAGCATGTTCCTTCCGACAGACTCGGCCCCAGACTCCGCTTAAAGAAATCTCTTGACGAAATTTTCGAAACAAAGTATGAAGGCGTTATAGATTGCGTTGAGAGCAAGGTTTTCGGTATCGGCGTTGAAAGCTACACAGTAGGTTCAAACGAATTCTATATGTCCTACGCAGCTTCTCACGAGGGCGTTTACAATCTTTTAGATAATGGTCATTATCATCCCACAGAGTCCACAAGCGATAAGATTCCCGCTATCCTCGCTTTCTTCGATAAAGTACCCCTTCACGTAACACATCCCGTTCGTTGGGACAGTGACCACGTAGTGGTATTTGATGATGAGCTTAAGGAGATCGCAAAGGAAATTGTAAGAAACGACGCTCTCGATAAGGTTCTTATCGGTCTCGATTTCTTCGATGCCTCCATCAACCGTGTTGCTGCATGGGTTATCGGTACAAGAAATATGCAGAAGGCACTGTTGGCTGCTATGCTTGAGCCCCACGTACGCCTTAAGGCTTTACAGGATGAAGGCAACTTCACAGAGCTTTTAATGCTTAGTGAAGAAGTTAAAACACTTCCCTTCAGCATTGTATGGGAAGAGTACTGCCGCCGCGAAGGTGTTCCCGCCGATGAATCCTGGTTCAATGAAGTTAAAGAGTACGAAGCAAAAATCTTAGCAGAAAGAGCATAATTTCTATATAAAGAAAGGTCAAATACTATGTCTATTTTAAACGTTGAAGTAATCAAATCCTACGTAAGAATGTGTAACGACGGCTGGCTTCAGGGTTGGCACGAAAGAAACGGCGGTAACTTAACATACCGTATGACTAAGGAAGAGGTTGAAGCTTGTAAGGATAGCTTTACATACGAGCGCCCCTGGGTTCCCATGGGTGTAACAGCCGAAAACTTAGCAGGCGAGTTCTTTATTGCTACAGGCAGCGGTAAATATTTCAGAAACGTTATCTTAGCTCCCGAAGAGAATATCTGTATTGCAGAATTAAACGCTAAGGGCGACGCGTACAGAGTAGTATGGGGCTTAACAAAGGGCGGCAGACCCACAAGTGAATTCCCCAGCCACATTATGAACCACAGCGTTAAGAAGGCTGCTACAGACGGCGCACACAGAGTTATCTACCACGCTCATCCCGGCAACATCATCGCTATGACTTTCGTTCTCCCTTTAACAGATAAGGCTTTCACAAAAGCTCTCTGGACAAGCGCTACAGAGTGCCCCGTTGTATTCCCCGGTGGTGTTGGCGTAGTTCAGTGGATGGTACCCGGCGGTGCTGATATCGCTATGGCTACAAGTGAGCTTATGAAGAAGTACGATGCAGCTGTATGGGCTCACCACGGTCTTTTCTGCTCAGGTCCCGATTTCGATACAACATTCGGCCTTATGCACACAATCGAAAAAGCAGCTGAAATTTATGTAAAGGCATTATCCTGCGGTCAGGGCATCCGTCAGACTATTTCCGACCAGCAGCTTCTTGACATTGCACGTGATTTTGGAATCAAGCTCAACGAGGAACTCCTCGGTTAATAAATATTGAATCCATAGGGGAGACAGATTTGCAAGCAAATCACGGTCTCCCTAAAATGTAAAAATAAAAGGAGACCGATAAAGCAATTTAATTGGTCTCCTTTTGTAAAATCCGCAGATAAGTTTATTGAAAGGATTTACTATTATGAAAAACGCAAAATGGATAAAAAAAATAAACGACCACGCTCCTATATTTAAGGAAGTTATCAAAGCTGAAAAAGCAGTAACTGCTACTATTGATATTTCTTCTCTTGGTTGGTTTGAATTATATTTAAACGGTAAAAAAGTTGGCGACGACCTTTTCACTCCCGCAGTTTCCAATTACCACTCAGCTCACGAAATCGAAATACTTAATTACCCCTCCGAGGACGTAATGACGAAGCGCGCATATTATTTAACTTACGAGCTCCCTTTAAATGAGGGCGAAAACGAGCTTTTCATTTTACTGGGCGCAGGCTTCTACGCACAGAGAAAGCGCGTAGCCGAAGGCGTGTTCTATCAGGGCGAACCCCAGACAAAGTACGTAATAAAATATGAAGATAAAGAAATTAGAAGCGGCGAAAACACCTTGGTTTCTGAAAGTGTTATATTGGAAAACGAGCTTTTCTACGGCGAAACAACCGATTACACAGGCAAAAGCTGCCTTTTAAAAGATAACGCGGAATTTAAAAAGGCAGATTCAGCAAAGGAATTCGGCGGCGAAGTAACCAAGTGGACTTATCCTACCGATAAAGTAATAAGAGAAATCACCCCCAAGCTTATCTATAAAGAGGGCGATTTCAGCATTTACGATAACGGCGAAAATATCACGGGTCTCGTTGCTTTCGACAGCGTTAAAGAGGGCGAAGTTATTTTAACTTACGCCGAAAATTTAAACGGAGAAAAAACCGACCTCAACGTAACAAGCGCAGGCGGTAAAGACCAGATTCAGAGCGATAAATTTATTTTCGGTAAGGATAAAAAGCAGGGCGTAATGCCTCACTTTACGTGGCACGGCTTCAGATATTTCTCCGTAAAAGGTGAAATAGAAAACCCAGTTACTAAAGTTATCCACAGTAACGTTCCCGTTACCTCCGAATTTAAATCAAATAACAAGGTTCTCAACTGGCTTTACGATGCTTATAAGAGAAGTCAGCTGGGCAATATGCACGGCTTTATTCCTTCCGACTGCCCTCACCGTGAGCGTTTAGGCTATACAGGTGACGGTCAGGTGACCTGCGATACAGCTTTAATGGTGCTTCAGAGCGCTCCCGTTTATGAAAAATGGATGCAGGATATTATCGACTCCCAGAATACCTTAAACGGTCACATCCAGCACACCGCGCCCTACTACGGCGGCGGCGGCGGTCCCTGCGGATGGGGCGGTGCAGTTGCAATTGTTCCTTATTTCTATTATAAGGCAACAGGCAGCCTTAAGCTTTACGAAAAATATCTCGATAAAATTCTTTTCTGGTTCGACTATATCGATTCAAGAAGCGACGATGGCTTGGTTGTAAGGGAAGAGGAAAAAGGCTGGTGCCTCGGCGAATGGTGTATTCCTTTAGGCTACGTAAGCACCAAGCAGCCCATAGAGGAACCCTTTGTAAATACCTGCTACTTTGTAAGATGCCTCAACTATACTGCCGAAGTTTGCGCGGTAATGGGTAAAAAGGAGCTCTCCGATAAGCTTTACGAAAAGGCAGAGTACTGCAAAAATGCCCTTAAAGCAAAATATTTTGACGAAACCACAGGCGATTACCACGGCAATATCCACGGCACCAACGCCTACGCCATTGATATTGACCTCGGCGATGAGAGAACGGTCAAAAATATGCTTGCCCACTATGAAAAGGAGCCTTATTTCGATACAGGTTTCCTCGGCAGCGAGGTTATGACAAGAGTTCTCTGCAAAGTAGGCAGAGCCGACCTTGCGTTTAAAATTATGTCCTCCGAGGAAGAAAACCACTCCTTCGGCTATATGATGAATATGGGCGCCACAACTATCTGGGAAGAATTTTACGGCGGCAATCATTCCCACAACCACCATATGTTCGGCGGCTGCGTAAAGCTTTTCTTCACAGAATTCCTCGGTATCAAGATGCTCGAAGCAGGATATAAGAAAATTAAAATAGAACCTTACTATCTTCCCGAGCTTGGCGATATCGAAGGCTATATCACAACGCCTTACGGCAAAATCGAAGTAAGCGTAAAGTATGAAGAAGGCAATATGAAAGTAAATTATACTTTACCCGAAGAAATCGAATTAGTAAAATAAAACCTATAAAATATAAGAGCACAATTGCTAAAAAGGCAGTTTGTGCTCTTTTTTTATAAAAAATTTAATATTACCACTTCCTTTAAAAAGAAATTACAGTTATAATAATATCAGTTGTATCTATAACATTTTATATTGAAGGAAAGTAAATATGGAAAAGAAAAAAGGCGGCGTTTTAAATAAACTGTCCGTTATCATAAGCTGCATAGCAGGTGTAATGCTTTTAATATTAATAGTTTATTTAGCTTTTTCCAATAACATCACCGTTAAAAACGAAAGAGATGCCAACTCTGTTTCGCAGGTGAAATATTATTTTTACAGAGGTATAAACGATCCCGATGCTCCCGCGGGAATAGCTGCGGAATTTAAATTCACGCCCGGCAGACTTTTGGATACGGATAAGTATCTTATATTTTATACGGTACACCAGTACGTGGACGTTTATATCGACGGCGAAAATATATACAGCTTAAGGCAGGGCGAAAATTTAAAGAGTGTTATAACACCGGGAAGCAACTGGGTAAAAATACCTCTTTACAGAGAGGATGCAGATAAAGAAATTTCTATTCATCTTACCCCTGTATATAAGGATGCTCAGGTAAACGATCTGGATTTTTATCTCGGCTCAGAATATAACATATACAAAAATATCCTTAAAAAGGATATGCCCCAAATACTTATAAGCACCCTTTCTGTTCTTATGGGTATAGTGGCGCTTACACTGTCGTTTTACGTTAACGTAATAAAGAAAAATAACATAGACGTTGCGGCAATCGGATTTTTTGCAATACTTCTGGGTTTGTGGCGTATAACGGATATCAGCTTTATACACCTTATACTGAGCCGAAAGACCGTTATGCTTTTTTACGTTTCCGTTTCCTCACTTATGATAGGCTCCATCACTCTTTTATACTGGATGCTCAACAGAGTGAAAAACAGGGGAAAGAGGCTTCTCAGAATCGGTATAATCGCAGTAGGCTTAATATGCGTAATTCAGATTCTGCTGCAGTTATTCGGCGTATGCGATTTCCACGTTTCTCTCCCTGCCACCCATTTTGTAATTTTCAGCTCACTGTTTGCGGTAAGCTGTATAATAATTTACCACAATTCAATTAAAAAAGAAAAAAGCGGAATTTATTATGAAAATTTTGCTCTTATATTAGTGGTGTTGGGCGCAGTTGCCGATGCCGTTAAGTATTATAATGAGGGCAGTTCGTCAGATCTTTTTTATACTTTGCTGGGGTTCGTTATATTCCTTATAATATCAGGTCTCAGCGTTATGTTGGGCTACAAAAAGCAGGAGATGCTTATAGCGGAAAAAGAAACGGAATTAACACAGAGCAGAGTGATGACCATGATGAGTCAGATACGCTCGCACTTCGTTTTCAATATCTTAAACGCCATAAGCGGTATGTGTAAGTACGACCCTCAGAAAGCCGATATGACCGTTGTGCGCTTTTCAAGATATTTAAGAACGAATATCGATATTATGCAGGAAGATAATCTCATAAGTTTTTATTCGGAGCTTCGGCACCTTGAGGATTACGTGGCTCTTGAACAAATACGCTTTGGAGATAAAATTAAATTCACTACCGAAATCAAAGAAAACAACTTCTTAGTACCTCCTCTGGTTATACAGCCGGTAATAGAAAATTCAATAAAACACGGTCTTACTCCTAAACCGAAAGGCGGAGAGATAAAATTAACAACCCGTAAAGAAAATGATAAAATCATTATAGAGGTTACGGATAACGGTGTCGGTTTTGACATTGAGGCGCTTAAAAAAGAAAAATCCGTCGGGCTTAAAAACGTGATGCTCCGCTTAAAGCACATGATAAACGGAGAGATGAAAATAGAGAGCGAAATCGGCAAAGGAACCAAAACCACCATCATTATGCCTTTTAAGGAGAATTTAAAATGAACGTGATATATGTTGACGACGAACAGCCGGCACTTGATAATTTCAGGTTGACTGTAGCGGGGTTTTTCGAAATTAAAAGCCTTAAATTATTTAAGGACGGGGAAGAAGCTATAGAGTGGGCAAAAGGTAATATTGTGGACGTTGCTTTTCTTGATATGGAAATGCCCGGCGTACACGGTCTTGCCCTTGCTTTGAAATTAAGGGAATTCTCTCCCAACGTAAGAATAATATTCGTAACCGCATTCAGCCGGTTTGCTATGGAGGCTTGGGGTGTGGATGCTACGGGCTACGTGCTGAAGCCCTATATAGCCGAGGATATTAAAAAAGAACTTGATAAATGTAAATTCAGGCCCCTTCCCTCACAGCATGTAGTAATAAATACCATTCCGTCCCTCTCGCTTATAGTGGACGGAAAAAGTATACATATCTCAGGCGCAAAAACCAGAGAGATGTTTGCGCTTCTTATCGACAGGGCAGACAGAGGTATAACCTCAGGCGAGGGTATTGCTTATCTCTGGCCCGAAAGACCCAACGACTCAAGCACCCAGTCGCTTTTCAGAATGACCTTCAAGCGCCTTTGCGATACGCTTGATGCCGCAGGCGTAGGAAATATAATTAAAACAGGCGATAACCGCAGGTATTTAAGGGTAGATTTGGTGGACTGCGACCTATATAGAGTTTTATCAGGCGATAAAAACGCCGCTAAAAAATACAACGGCGAATACTTAAGTGAATATTCATGGGCAGAGGAGCGCAACGCTCAGCTCTACCGAATGCTTCTGATTGGAAATATTTTATAATATTTCCAATTTTTTTATTGCTCAAAGGTAAATGTTACGCTTCTGTTACACTATATATTGTATACTGAACATAATTAGAGAAGTAGTATCCTTATGAGGTGTTTATGACTGAAAACGATATGAAAAAGCTCTCAAGGGCAGATCTTCTTGAGATGCTTATAGACCAGAGCAACGAGCTTAATAAAGTAAAGGAAAAATTAAATAAGGCGGAAGCTGCATTAAAACAGAAGGAACTGGATATAAATAATGCAGGCTCTATTGCCGAGGCTTCTTTAAAGCTTAACGGTGTTTTCGAAGCTGCTCAGGCTGCAAGCCAGCAGTATATGGATAATATAAAGCTTTTAAGTGAGCGTCAGGCGTCAATTTGCCGAAATATAGAGAGAGAAACTTTTGAAAAAGCGGACAGAGAGCTGGCTGAAACCCAGAAGAAGTGCGCGGCTATGGAGGCGGAAACAAAAATCCGCTGCGCCGAAATGGTCACCAAAGCCAAAGCGGAATCCCAGTATTATTGGGATGAACTCGTTAAGAAGCTGGATGTATACTACGAGGAGCATAAGGGCTTGCGTGAACTGCTTTCT
>SVPY01000007.1 GCA_015065615.1 Oscillospiraceae bacterium
TGTATTTTTCCATTGTTGTGTCCTCCAGTAGTGTATTTGAGTTTGAGGTGATTCAAATACAGCTTCTTGATTACTTGTTGTCTTGGGCAGTCCTGGGATGCTGTCCACAAGGAACAAGTAGGATACAAATACTGTTTTTGTGGTCTATCGCACCACATTGATTCTTTGAGTAAATACATCTGAAAACCGCTTATTTCGGCTGTTTTTGGGCGCAAAACGAAGAAAAGTCCCAAACAGCACATTGATACTTTCCAGGCTCCGGAGTTATGCAAGCGCTAATCGAAATTATCCAAGAGATAATTATCTCAAAGGAATTTGCCGTATACGACCTACACCTTGCTTATTTACACCCGAAGGTTTACGCTTTCGGGTGTTTTTTTATCGATGTAAACATTTACAAAATGATTACATAAACGCGAAGCAAAGCAGGGGTGCATATGCTATAATAATATCGGAGGTGAGTGTATGGCTCGAATTCTAATCGTTGAGGATGATGATTCCATACGTGAGTTGGTAGAAATGAATCTGAATATAGCCGGGCATAAATGTGAGACGGCGGCGGATGGGAGAGAAGCGCTTAGTAAAATTGCATTGCATACGTTTGATCTTGCGGTGCTTGATATTATGTTGCCCGAAGCAGATGGTTATGAATTGTTACCGCATATGCAAAAAGCAGACATTCCGGTTATCTTTGTCTCTGCCAAAGGACAAGAAATGGATAGAGTAAAAGGTTTGCGGCTTGGCGCAGAGGATTATCTTGTGAAGCCTTTCAGCGTACTTGAGCTTTTGGTTCGAATCGAAAAGATTATTGGGAGAAGAATGTTGAAGTCGGACGATATTGAAATACTTGGTGTACGTCTTTGTCCAAAGGAGCGACAAGTATGGTCAGACGGATTGCAGATTGATTTGAAGCCTATGGAATATGAGTTGCTTCATATGCTTATGAAGCACCCGAATATTGTCTTCACACGCGAACAACTCCTTCGTGAAGTGTGGGGCGACTTATATTTCGGTGAAACACGTACGGTAGATAATCATATTGCTATTCTGCGCAGAAAGCTGAACTGGTCAGAGCGCATTGTTACTGTGCACCGTGTCGGGTACAAACTGGAGGTGAAAGCGTGAAGCTGTGGCAGAAGATAGCGGCACTACTTTTAGCGGTGATGCTCCCGATTATGAGTATAAGTATGTTTTTCCTTGTGGGCATACAGGCGAAATCTATGCGGCAGATTGACGAAGAAAACACAAGATATGCCTTAACTGCCTGTAGAACGAGTGTGAGTTCCGCCGTAAAACAGCACATAGGATTTGTGCAGGATACCACACAGCGAAGTGTTGTTCAGTATTTTTTCTCAGAGTATGCGGGTATTGTACGAAACGAGAATACTTATTTTTCCCTGACTTCGGACGGCAACTACCTTTTTAATAACAGTCCCTATGACCCAAAGGCTGTGCTACCGTCAGATAGACTCTGCGGGATATCGGATGAACCGTATTCGATAATCACACAGAGATTGACTGCTAAGAACGGAGAGCAGGTATGGATTGGCGGATGCTGTTTTTCGGCGGGTTCACAGGAATATACAGTCTATATCAGTATGAATGTATCTCAAACAGAAAAAAGAATTGCACAGATGTACGGAATAAGCATTTGTATGATTTTGCTTTCTTGTTTTCTGACAGCTCTCATCTCAATTTTACTTTTGCGTTATATCACAAAACCAATCACAAAGTTGACGCAGACCGCCGATTCAATTGCCAAAGGCGAATATCATCTTAGAAGCAAATATGTCTCCGGTGATGAGGTGGGTACGTTATCAATGGCGTTTGACCAAATGGCGGAGGCTGTAGAAGAAAAGATCCATGCGCTGGATACAGAAAATGAACGCAAACAGTTTTTACTCGGTGCACTTTCCCATGAGCTGCGTACGCCGATGACCTCAATTATCGGTTATGGTGAATCTTTATTGCATATGCCGCTGACAGAAGAGCAAAAGCGTGCCTGTGCATATAGGATTATCGATTCCGGCAGACGTGCGGAACAGCTTTCGCAAAAAATGATGGAGCTTGTCAGCTTATCTGTGGAACAGGAGATAAATAAAACAGTCTTTGATACTGAGCATTTACTTGAAGCTGTTAAGGATATATTTGGCGAGAAAGTGGTGGTTTCCTGCGATGTAAAAGAAATTTTCGGTGACGAAACGCTGCTATGTAGCTTGATATCTAATTTAGTGCAAAATGCATTATGTGCTTCTGATAAAGGCAAAACTGTAAATGTATCGGTACAGCTGCTTGAGCCGAGCTCTATAAGGATTTCCGTGCAGGATCGCGGTTGTGGTATTCCTGATTCGCATATTACACGTTTGACAGATCCGTTTTATAGAGTGGATAAGGCCAGGTCTCGCAAAGCAGGTGGAGCAGGTTTAGGCTTATCTATCTGTAAATTAATAGCAGAAAAGCATGGCGGTACACTACATATCGAAAGTGAAGTTGGCGTTGGTACAACAATTTCAGTAATTATCCCGATGCATACAGTTTGATGACAAATTGTGTGCAAGCAACGGAAGACTTTTTGCGGTGTTCCCTTTTATACTAAGGGTGGAGGTGAAAAAGCAATGATAAAACGCTTAATAAGTCTTTTTTTAGCCGTTATATTATTGGTATCGGTGTTAGTCGGCTGTACAGAAAATGAGCCTGAAGCAACCGATGAACATAGATTTGATGCAGATTATACAAGCGGAGTTTTGCTGAAAGAAAAACTTAACGTTCCTGAACATGTGAATGGGGAATTTCTGTCAGAATCCGGGAAAAGCCGTGTGGTTGTGAATGCTTCGGTAAAAATACCTGAAGTTTCACGAGTAGATATTGTAGAGGCGTTGCCGAGAATATACAGTGAAGAAGAGATATCGGGGTTTATAAAAAGGCATAATGATGAAATCGGATGGTATACAATGCAAGCAGTAGAGCCTTATTCAGGGCAAATGCCGTCGATTGATGAAAAAATTGAAAACTATGAGGGTTATCAGCTGTGGCTAAGTAATATTCCCTTTGAGATGCGCTACTCTCATAACTTGAATGCTATTACAGCTATTAAGGAGAAGCTTCCTGAGGAAGTAAGAGATAATTACGTAAGAATGTCACTGATTATTTCCTACGGATTATCCAAACAATCCGGGGAAATAATGTTTCCCCCAGGCTTTAAGTTTGTGCGAAGTAATGAATTGGCTGACTGTGATGAAGTGATTCCTCTCACAGAAGAAAAAGCAAATGACTGCACGATCTCTATGGAAAAAGCGATTGAAATTGCGGATGACGAAGTAAAAGCTTTGGCTTCGGATTATGTATTGAGTGAATTCGGTCAGAACAGAAAATATGAGGAATTTAATAATCCGCAGTATTATCTTTTTAGATATACACAGCAGATCGGCGGCGTTTCCGTAAATAATTCCTATGGTATGGAGCAGTGCGATATAGAGTACGGCTATACTTCAGGTCAGAGCGTTGTTACCGTTACAGTAAATGACGACGGTGTTTGCGCTTTGGAGTACGAAGCTCCCACTGATGTAGGCGAAGTTGTGCAGAAGGATGTGGAACTGCTCTCATTTAATGATATCTGGGAGATTTTTAAGAAGATCTCGGTTTTATCCATTCAAAGTTACGAAATGTATGAAGAAATTACGCAAAATGAGCTTGAAGTTTACGACATAAGATTTGGCTATATGTCCGTTTTGCAGGGGGACGGGACATATCAGTATACACCGGTGTGGGATTTCTATGCTCGACGCATCTTGAAAGGCTCCGGTGCCTATGAAGGTAGCAACAATATTCCGCCAATTGAAGGAAAATCCTGCTTGACCATCAATGCTGTTAACGGAACGATCATTGACCGTGATTTAGGATATTGATATGACAGTTATTATGATAGAGGTGTTTAGAATCCTTAAGGGCAAATGGTTTTGGTTATCTGCCTTATTTACGGTTGTTACATTGTGGGCAGGAATAGGTCCGGACAGTTATTGGCTTTTGCAGGGTTCGCAGATGGAGTCAGCGTGGCTGTTTCAAAATGCATTTACAAGCAGTGTGAATGCAATCTCGCTGCCGTTGTTGGCTGCATTGCCCGGTGCGGCATTAACACGTAAGGAATTAGGCAGCGGTAGCCTAAGGGGTATTCTTTTTCGGATTAATATGCGAAAATATCTTTTCAGCCGCGTTATTTCTTTGCTTTTCTCCTCTATGGCTGCACAGTGTATAGGCGCGGGTGGATTTATTTTAGCTATTTCTTTTTTAGCTGCAGAATTCTATTTTCCGCTTAACTTTCTAATTGCCAGAGTGATTTGTGCAGCGGTGTTTGCGGTTGTCGGCAGTTTCGGGGCTTTGCTGACAAGGGACACGACCTGTGCTTATGCTATTCCGATTGCTTTATGCTTTGCACTAACAATGCTGCGTGCGAGATTTATGATTGATGCTGAGTTTATAGACCCGCTGTGCTGGCTGTCAGGTGCACCGGATAAACTGTTGTTTATGGGCGCAGTATTGGTATTGCTTATAACGGGATACATAATATTTTTGTGTCAGGAGGTGAGGCGAAATGTTTAGCATGAAAAGTGCAGCGCTTTGCTTTTTATGGAATTTGCGTATGCTTGGTAAAAATTTGCGATTCTATTTAGGATTGCTGCTTGGTTTTCTTATTTGCTTTTTTCTGACGGAGAAAACAATAAGTTTAGCTCAGGCTTTCCGTACAGATATTCAATTTTTTGAGCCATTTATTTGGTGTTTTGCGGACGGTAACAGCGTTTTGTTTGCTTCATTAGCGCTACTGCTGCCGCTTTCGCAGATTCCGAGATTGGATGCGCCGACATCGTACCTAATCCTGCGATCAGGGCGCAAGAGTTGGTTTTTGGGACAAATTATAACTATTTTGAGCATCAGTATGCTATATACGGTATTTCTGCTGTTATGTACAAGCTTGATGACTGTTGGCAATGTGTTTTTTGATAACTGCTGGAGCGATACAGCTACGGTGATGAGCTTTGCTCCGCAACAATTTGATGTGGCGTTAACGGTTGTACGCCGTACGGTGAAACAGACAGACCCTTATAGTTGTGCGGCATCCATATTCTTTTTGATGGCACAATATATGTTGTTTCTTTCTCTTGTGAGTTTAGTTGTCTCTTTGCAATTCGGAAAGCAAGCAGGAATCAGTGCGGTGATCGGCATCAGCCTTTATTCTTATTTGCTTACGCCGAGTAGATTTGAAACGTGGCTTGGTTTGGATGAACAAATTAAATATATTGCAAATTTGCTTGCGGCGTGGATGTCTCCGCTGCAACACGCTACTTACACGATGCACAGCTTTGGCTATGATTCTTTGCCGACCTTTGTACAGACGCATATATTGATGGGTTCCGTCAATCTTATATTGATCTTACTGTCTATGTGGTCAGTACATAGAATGCAGTTCAGTTTTGGAAAAGGAGAGCAATATGTCTGATGTAGTAAGCATTTCCGGACTTTCAAAAAGTTTCGGAAAAGAAAAAGTGCTTAAAGAGATCAATCTATCACTACAAGCGGGGAAAATATATGGCATTATAGGACGCAACGGTTCCGGCAAAACAGTGCTGATGAAATGTATACTTGGTTTTATGAAGCCAACAAAAGGAAAAGTGACAGTGTTTGATAAGGAGATAGGAAAAGACTGCGATTTTGCACCTGACACGGGAATGATTATTGAAACACCGGGGTTTATTGACACGGAAAGCGGAGTTTCAAATCTCAAATATCTTGCCGGGCTTAGCAGAAAAAAGTGCATACCTGCTGAACAGCTTATGCAGATTGTTGGCTTAGACCCTAAAAATAAAAAATCGGTGAGCAAATACTCACTCGGTATGCGTCAGCGTTTGGGACTTGCACAAGCCATTATGGATCAGCCCTCCTTACTTATTTTGGATGAACCGATGAACGGACTCGATAATCGTGGCGTAGAGGATATTCGAAAATTACTCCTCCAACTGAAAGAGCAGGGTGTGACAATTTTGTTGGCATCTCACAATCCGCTGGATATTTCTGTTCTTTGCGATAAAGTGTTTGAGATGGATAGCGGAGAACTCAGGCAGGTTAAGTGAATATATTTGTTTATGTCCTTGCTTATTTACACCCGAAGGTTTACGCTTTCGGGTGTTATTTTTTTGCCGAAACTTTAAATCATAAAAGGCTTACTTTGAAATGAAGTTTATTCTGCAAATAAATTTACGGCGCATTTATGCTTGTCAATAATTTAAGTTTATTCTATAATTAATATCAGAATTAAATTTTTTTAAGCAGATACACGAAGAAAGGAGCCTTTAAAATGACCGCACAGTTAAATCTTTATGGTGACGGTATACATGATGATACCGCTGCTTTGCAGGAGCTTATTGATTGCTCCGGTGGCGATGTTTTTATTCCCGGAGGAACTTACCTGATTTCCGATACCTTGTTTATTCACAGTAACACAAGCCTTAAACTTGCCCACACGGCAATTATTCGTCTTGCTGATGACGCTTGCTGTATTATGCTGGCAAATGATAAGTGGATGCGTCCCGGCAGAAATAAGAATATTGTTGTAGAAGGAGGTACCTGGGACGGAAATAACGAGCATCAGCGCAGAGGAAAAGTGTTTGAAAATAAGCCTTATTTTTGCGGAACTGTGATGCGCTTTGAAGGTATAGAAGACCTTTATATTCATAACGTAACTTTCAAAGATCCCGAAGCGTATGCGTGCCAGATATTGGATGCAGATCGTTTTACCGTTGAAAATATAAATTTTGACTTTAATATGTATCGCCCCAATATGGATGGAATTCATATTCAAGGGCCTGCCCGCAACGGATACGTCCGTAATATTAAAGGAGCAACAAATGATGATTTGGTTGCTTTGAATTGCGATGACAGCTATCACGATTGGAATAACACCTACATAACCCAGGGTGATATTGAAAATATTACTGTAGATGGACTTTATGCAGATAACGGCTATACAGGAGTAAGATTGCTTTCCTGCGGCAGTAAACTGCGCAACGTTACAATACGAAATATTTTTGGCACCTACCGTTTGTTCGGTGTATCGTTTACACACCACAATATAATACCGGGAGCTCCCGTTTGGTTTGATAATATTAATATTGATGGTATATATTGCTCCAAGCAGCCGCAGGATCCTCCTGTTGACCGCCGCTTTATTGACGGGTTAGATAAATTCTACGGTGAGGGATGTCATGATTGGCAAATTCGCCATGCCGATATCATTTATTTTGAATCGGGCGTACAGTGCGGAAACGTTACTTTAAGCAATATTTTCCGTTACGAAAAAGCGGTTACAGAAGCATACACAATCCACCTTACTCCTGATTCTTCCGTGCGCCGTTTAGTTATTAACAATGTTACTCAGCAGTTTGTGAATTGTCCCGAACAGCCTTTATTTATGAATGAAGGCACAGTTGAAAATCTGTTGGTTACGGCAGGTGGCTGAATAATAAAAAAAACAAAAGGCTAAGCCAACCGATATATTGTTGTAATGAGGATTATTATGGGAAAATATATTAGAAAAGCTGAAAAAAGAGATTTAATAAGAATAGCAGAGATTTATATATTTAATTACCGACTTAATTTCTATCCCATATTTAAAAACGACGCTTACTATTTCATAGAGCTTCAATCAGATATATTGGCGAAAAGTTTTGAAGAAAAACTAAGCAACCTTTTTGTATACGATGACGGCGCGGTAAAAGGTTTTATTGAAACAGAAAAAGGCGAAATTAAAAAGCTTTTTGTGGAGCCTGTGCTGCAAGGAAATTCAATTGGTACGGTTCTTTTAAATTTTGCGCTAGGTAATTTAAAGGTAAATTTTCTGTGGGCGCTTGAGAAAAATACCCGCGCAATCGATTTTTACAAATGCCATGGTTTCACTTTGACTGAAGAGAAAATACCTGAAGAAGATACCGATGAGTATCTTGTAAAACTTATTTATAAACTATAATAAAAAGCAAGGGCGCTTGTTACGCTCTTGCCTTTTTTATTTACATTTAAAATTTATTGTGATAGTATTTAGTTAAGAGAGGGTGGAAATTTTATGGATTTTTATAATGAGATTTTTAAGCGCAAGTCATTTCACATTTTTAAGGAAACAGAGAAGATAAGCGGCGAAGAAATAAATGAACTGGAAGATTTTATCACTACTCTTACGCCCTTATGCCCCGAGATCAGGACAGAGATTAAAATAGTAAAGGAAGAAGAAACCACCTGCAAGCGCGGCGGTGAGTACTGCGTTTTGTTTTATAGCGAGATAAAGGAAAAATATTTAAGGAATATAGGGTATATAGGTGAGCAGATAGATTTATACCTTGCTTCAAAAAATATAGGAGCCTTGTGGTACGGCGTTGGAAAGACTGAGATTAAAAGCGAATTCGGTTTGGAATTTATAATAATGATAAATATTTCCAAAATGCCTGAGAATAAGTTCAGAACAGATATGTTTAAAGCCAAAAGGAAGACTTTGAGTGAAGTGTGGAGCGGCGACACTTTGAATATTGCAGACGTTCTGCGTTTTGCTCCCTCTGCCTGCAATACTCAGCCATGGATAACCGAAAACCGCGGTGGAAAACTTGCGGTATTCAGGTATAAAAAAACCGGCAAGAGGGGAATTATGCCTGCCGATAAAGTTATCTATTATAATAGAATAGATATGGGTATTTACCTTTATTTCCTTGAAACCCTTTTAAAGCATGAGAAATTAAGCTTTGAGAGAACGCTTTTTCCCGATAACAGTACGGATGATACGGAAAAGACTCTTGTTGCGGAGTATTTGCTTAAATAAATAGCACTTTTAAGTTTACTTACTGCAACTGCAAGTGGCTTTATTTTTCTTTTAATTTCCTTATAATTGTAATAAAGAGGTGTGTAAAATGACTACGGGTGAAAAATTAGCTATGCTCAGAAAAAAGAAAGGTATCACACAGGAGGAGCTTTCCGAAATATTGGGTGTCTCCCGTCAGTCGGTTTCAAGATGGGAGATGGACGTAAGTTTTCCTGAAACGGAGAAGCTTATTAAACTCAGCAGGCTTTTTGATTGCAGTATAGATTTCCTTTTAAATTCGGGTTTCAGCGAGAAAAATGAAAATACCGGGATTTCATTTGATGAATGCAGAAAGTTTATAAAAGAGTGCGGTTATTTTTTTATTGCTACGGTTAAAGAAAATAAACCCCGTTTGAGACCTTTCGGAATGATATATTCAAATGAAAAGGGGCTTTATATTGCGACGGATAAACAAAAGAATGCGTACAAAGAGATAAAAGAAAATCCCTTTGTGGAAGTAGGCAGTTACAATTTAGCCACGCGAAAGTGGATAAGAATAAGCGCTGAAGCCGAAGAGGAAAATTCAATTGCCGTCCATGAAGAAATGATAAACGCATACTCCGTGATAAAAGCAAAATATATAGGCGAAAGGCAGGCTGATTTTGTTATTTTCAGACTCAGTATACAAGATGCCTATATAGAATAAAGTTTAAGGAGAATAAAAAATGGAAAAATTAAATGAAGTTACGGCTAAAATAATGGATGAGCGCTTTGGCAAAGATAACGTTATTGCTCTTGCCACCGTAAAGGAAAATAAGCCTTACGTAAGGTACGTAGACGCTTACTATGAAAAGGGCGCGTTTTACGTGATAACCTACGCTCTTTCAAATAAAATGCAGCATATAAAAGAAACTCCTGCCGTTTCAATAGCGGGAGACTGGTTTCAGGCTGAAGGTGAGGGTGAGAATTTAGGCTATTTCTGCAAAGAGGAAAATAAAGAAATTGCAGAGAAGTTAAAGTCCGCTTTTTCTGAGTGGATAGATAACGGTCATAATAATTTTGACGATGAAAATACGGTTATACTTAAAATCAAATTAAAGGAAGGCGTACTTTTCAGCCACGGCACAAGATATCATATAGATTTTATCTGATTGTTAATTTTTATTCTATCTCCTTTACATTTTCTTCAGTTTGTAGTAATATATTGCTCTAAGACTTTTTTGGAGATATGTAATGAGAATAGATTCAAGCTTTATTGCGGATTTCGTTGTTGCTGCTTTAGTGTATCTGACTTTGCTTTTTACCCTTTGGAGGAAAAAAGGCGCAAAGAGAATTTTACTTAACAGCATCGCGTATTTTTACATAGTGGCAGTTTTAACGGTAACTATAATGCCCGTTATCGAAAATATAAAATACATAGGCTCTTTTCCTTACCGTTATATGCGCCTGATACCCTTTGACGATTATAACTGCGGCAGAGTGGCGGCTTTCAAGCAGATAGTTTTAAATACGGTTATGTTTATACCCTTCGGCTTTTTACTGCCGCTTATAAGGAAGCATAATTTACTTACCGTTACACTTTTAAGCGCGGCTTTCAGCGTTTTTATAGAGGTTTTCCAGCCTTTTATAAGCGCCGTAAGATACAGCGATATTACCGACGTTATCACGAATACATTGGGCGGAATTATAGGATATCTGCTTTATTTATTAATTAAAAAGCTCTTTAAAAAAGAAGAATTGGTTTGACAAGCTGATTTGATTGCTCTATACTTATAATATATACAGAGAGTTCGTGTAATAAACTTAAATAAGTATAGAAAGAGGATGGAATTATGGCAAAAGCGGATATTATGTTTGACAAAACAGAGATAGTTCTGAGAATGGCGGATAAAAAGCCTGTTTCTTATAATATAAGAGCAGAGCAGATCACGGCAGTTACTTTCAGACCTACCGTAGTTAAGAAGTTCTTTAAGACCGAAGCAAGTGAAGTGATGCTTATCAATTTCCGCGGCGGTCCCGAAGGCGGCGCACCCGTTACCAAGGATGCCGTAGAGACGATGAAAAAGGGCTCATGGGACTTCGCTAAAAAGCAGATGGAAGAATTCTGTAAATACAATAAGCTTACTTTAAGATACGAAGAGACAGAGTGGAAGCCCGTTTCTTTCGCTAAGAGCAAAGCAGGCTGATAAATATCCCGAGGGCAGTTTGCAGTTTAATTTTAATTGCAATAATTAAATGCCTTCGGTTTTTTATTTTTACTTGACTTAAACGGCTTTTTGAAATATAGTTAACTGTAGAAACGAAGAAGCAAATTTTACGGATACGGAGTAATATAAAATGTACAAAAAAAGTTTGGCTTTACTGCTTGGCGCAGCGCTTACGATAAGCATATTTTCAGGCTGTATGAATAAAAATAAAGAAGCGGAGAGTAACGACGGCTACAGAGTAAACTCTGCAATTTTAGAGGAAAGCAGCGGTGAAGGCGCTATAGTGGAAAGCAGTACAGAGGATTTTACAGATAATAACAAAGAGGAAGAGAAATTTTCTGAGGATGCGCAAGCCAATGCAGATATAACTGCAGGTGAAAGTGAAAACGTAAATTCAAATTCAAACTCAAACTCACATATATCCACAGGTATTACCTCTCACGAAAGTGAAATATTCCTTGAAGAAAACGTAAAAAATCCCGTTATTACGGTTGAAAACGGCATTACCTACGTTGACGGAATTTTAATAGCAAATAAAACCTATCCCCTTCCTGCAAATTACGATCCCGGTGATTTGCTCCCTGAGGTTTACGAAGCTTTCTATAAGCTGCAGGCAGGCGCAAGAAGCGACGGCCTGAGTATTTATATAAGCTCAGGTTACCGCGATTATAATCTGCAGAGCAGTTTATATGAGAGATATTGCGCCCGTGACGGTCAGGAGGCGGCTGACAGATATTCCGCCCGCCCCGGTCACAGCGAACATCAGTCGGGTCTCGGTTTGGACGTTAACGAGATAAGCGACAGATTTATCGGTACTCCCGAAGCTATATGGCTTAGTGAACACTCCCACGAATACGGATTTATTATCCGCTACCCCAAGGGCAAAGAGGATATAACGGGCTATAAATACGAGCCCTGGCATTTAAGATATCTGGGTGAAGAGTTGGCAAAAGACGTTTATGAAAGCGGACTTTGCCTTGAAGAATACTTAGGAATAGATTCGGAATATAAAGATTGATTATGAGAAAAAGAAAGGAAATTACCAGAGATCTTACCGAAGGCTCTCCGATAAAGCTTTTACTGGCATTTATAATACCTACTCTTGGCGGGTATCTTTTTCAGCAGTTTTATAATATAGCAGACAGCGTAGTGGTGGGCAGGGTGCTCGGCGCTGAAGCGTTGGCAGGAGTGGGCTCTACAAGCTCAGTTACCTTTTGTGTGTTAGGCTTCAGTATAGGTATATGCAACGGTTTTGCAATTCCGATTTCTCAAAGCTTCGGCAAAAAGGATTTTTCCTTACTTAAAAGGTATGTAGGTAATATAATTATACTTATTTCTGTTTTAGCCGCTTTTATTACGACACTGGCGGCTATACTTTGCGACGATATCCTTAACTTTATGCGTAATCCCGATGAAACTTTCGGTTATGCGTACGTCTATCTGTTTATATGCTTTTTGGGCATACCTGCTACCATGGCGTACAATTTGGCGGCAAGTATAATGCGTGCTTTGGGAGATTCAAAAACGCCTTTATATTTTCTCATACTTTCAAGCGCTTTGAATATTCTTTTGGATATCGTACTTATTAAGTACACTCCTTTAGACGTAGCAGGCGCAGCTTTGGCTACGGTTATTTCTCAGCTTATTTCTGCCGTATTGGCAATAGCTTATATGGCGAGAAATTTCCCGATACTGAAAATAAAGAGGGCGGATTTGAAATTAAGAAAAAAAGAAGCCGTCGCGCTGCTTTCCTCAGGTATACCTATGGGACTTCAGACTTCGGTTACTGCTTTGGGCGCAATACTGCTTCAGGGCAGTATAAACGATTTGGGACCGGATTTTATGGCGGCTTTCACCACGGGCGACAAAGTGATGCTTTTTATGATTTGCCCTATGGATGCTATAGGTACTGCTATGGCATCTTACGTCGGTCAAAACGTTGGCGCAGGAAAAATTAAAAGAGTACAGAAAGGCGTAAAAGCCGCGTCTGTGTTAGGTATATGCTACTGTGTGTTCAGTATATTTTTTGCCATATTTGCAGGATATTCCGTTGTTTCTTTGTTTCTGGATGCCAAGGAAGGGGCGAATATAGCGAAAATTCTCAGTTTGAGCCATTTTTACCTTGTTACCGACGTGGCATTCTTCCTGCCGCTTTTATACATACATATATTAAGGAATTCCATTCAGGCTATGGGATATTCAAATTTTGCCGTATTCGGCGGAGCTATGGAACTTATCGGAAGAGGGGCGATGGCGCTTTTCGTTATACCGATTTTCGGGTTTACGGCAGTGGGCTTTGCGGCGCCTGCAGCTTGGATATTTGCAGATTTATTGTTTTTCCCCGTATATTTTGCACTTTATAAAAAATTATATAAAAATAATTTAAAAAAGGAACGGATTTGAATTCGTTCCTTTTTCTGTTGACAAAACTTATAGGACGGATTATAATATGAATAGTTGAACGATTATTCAACTATTGAACCGTAAGGAGGCTTTATTATGGAGAATGGGCATAATCACGAAAACCACGGCTATACCTGCGAGATACATAAAGAAGCGGTTAAGGAACTGAGTAAAAATATGCCGGAGGGTGAATTCTTTTTAAGAGTTGCGGATTTCTTTAAAATATTCGGTGACCCCACAAGAGCGAAAATAATTTATACCCTTGAAGGCAGGGAGCTTTGCGTGTGCGACATAAGCGCGGTGCTGGGTATGACCAAGTCGGCTGTTTCCCATCAGCTCAGCATTTTAAGGCAGGCAAATTTAGTGAAATTCCGCCGCGACGGTAAAAACATCTACTACAGCCTTTCGGATGACCACATAAAGAACGTATTTATTGCAGGCAGCGAACATATAAAGGAATAAATTAAATATATTCAAAGTGTAAGGGAGAAAAATTATGATATTGAAGTATAAAGTTACTAATCTTTGCTGTGCCAACTGCGCCGCAAAAATAGAAAGAAGTATAAATAAATTAAAGGGAGTAAAGGAAGCAAATTTAAGCTTTATGAGCCTTAAATTAACAGTTGATGCTGAGGAAGATGTAAACGCGGAGGATTTAGAGAGGCAGATAAGCAAGATAGTTACAAAAATTGAGAAAAATAGTACCGTAGAAAAGATATAAAGTAAAATAAAATGAAAAAAGATATAATTAAGTGCAGTTTATCTGCTTTGTTTTTACTTGCCGGATTTATAGGCAAATTGTTTTTCCCTTTTGTGCCCTATCTTTCGGAGACTCTTTTCCTTGTTTCATATCTTATAGTAGGTATTGAGGTACTTATAAATGCGTTTTCCGGTTTATTTCGCGGTAATTTACTGGACGAGACCTTTTTAATGACCGTTGCCACGGTAGGCGCCCTTATTATAGGCGAGTTTGCTGAGGCTGTGGGCGTTATGCTTTTTTATAACGTCGGCGAGATGTTTCAGGAATATTCCGTTAATAAGTCGAGGAAGTCCATTCAGGCTTTAATGGAGATATGCCCCGATAAGGCTAATCTGTTTATAAACGGTGAAGTAAAGGAAATTTATGCCGAAGAAGTTAAAATAAACGATATACTTCTTGTGCGCCCGGGCGAGAGATTCCCGGTAGACTGCGTTATAATAAAGGGCGAAACGAGCATAAATAAAAGCGCCTTAACGGGCGAATCTCTCCCTTACGAAGCGGGGGAAGGTGCCGAAATATTAAGCGGTGAAATTAATTTAAGCGGTGCGGTGCAGGTAAAAGCAATAAAAGAAGCGAAAGAATCCGCCGCCGCTAAAATTCTGGAGCTTACCGAAAACGCCGCCGAGAGAAAATCTAAGTCCGAAAAATTTATCACCAGATTTTCTGCGGTTTACACCCCTTTGGTAGTTATACTGGCGCTTTTGCTGGCAGTTGTGCCGCCGCTTCTTATTCAGGGAGAAACTTATGAAACCTGGATATACAGAGCTCTTTCTTTTCTTGTTGTTTCCTGCCCCTGTGCGCTGGTTATCAGCGTACCCCTTTCCTTCTTTGCTTCAATAGGCAGGGCAAGCAGCGAGGGTATTTTGGTTAAGGGCGGTACCTCTCTTGAAAGCTTAAGCAAGGTAACAAAGGTTGTTTTCGATAAAACGGGCACTTTAACCAAAGGTCAGTTTGAAGTTACGGGCATACATCCTGTAGAGGGGGTAAGCGAAAAGGAACTCCTCTTTAAGGCGGCTCTTTGCGAATGTAATTCCAACCATCCCATAGCCCTTTCAATAATGAAGGCATACGGAAATAAAATTGATAATTCCGAAAATTTAAGTATCAAAGAGGTTCCGGGTAAAGGCGTAGTTGCAGCTTTAGGCGAAAATGAAATTTTGGCGGGTAACCTGAAACTTTTAAAGGATAATGGAGTGGCCGTTCCTTCTGAAATTAATAAAGAAATTACGGGCGCAGCGGTGTATATTGCGGAAAACGAAAAGTTTATAGGCTTTATTGAAGCTTGCGATACTTTAAAAGAGGATGCAAAGGATGCTGTAACCGCTCTTGAAAGGGAAAATATCCGCACCTTTATGCTTACGGGCGACAGTAAAATAAACGCCGAGAAAATAGCTTCGAGTTTAAATATAAGCTCTGTGAAGTACGAGCTTTTACCCGAGGATAAGCTTACTTCCCTTGAAAATATTATGAAAGGAAGCAAAGGAAACACGGCGTTTATCGGCGACGGTATTAACGACGCTCCCTCCATAGCTCTTTCGGACGTAGGCGTTGCCATGGGTGCTTTGGGCAGTGATGCCGCCGTAGAAGCCGCCGATATAGTGCTTGTGGACGATAAACCGTCAAAAATTATCACCGCGGTGAAAATAGCGAAAAAAACTATGAAAATAGTTAAAGAAAATATTGCTTTTGCTTTGGGAGTTAAATTTTTGGTGCTGCTGCTTATAGCTTTGGGTTTCGGCAATATGTGGTTTGCAATATTTGCCGACGTAGGCGTAAGTGTTTTAGCAATTTTAAATTCAATGCGAATGATCATTTATAAAAGTAAATAGATTAACGTAAAAGGAGATGTTTCCAAAGGAAATATACTCCTTTTGCTTTTATGTAATAGTATAAAGGTTGAATTTTCAAACGGCATTTCAATGGAAGGATACAAAGACGAGCCTTATCCGAGTGTTGATCCTGATGATTTCTGGGAGGATTGCCCCCACTGTACCTTTGGCAACTGCAGTAATTGCGGCGGCTCAGGCAAGGATTCAAAATTCCAGGCGGGTATTGGCTGGGTAGAGCAGGATTGCTTAAGCTGTATCGGCGGTGATTGCAAGTATTGTGATGGCGACGGATATCTTGGACATTAAGAGTGTTATAAAAAATTATGAGAGCTTGGGTTTTGCCTTAGCTCTCTTATTTAACGCTTTAAAGTGATTGAAATTTTTCAGAAAAAAGTATTGACATCTAATGTGAATAGTGGTATTATTTCTTGCATAAGCTATGACGAAGACGGCGCTGCGATGCCTTCACAGAGAGCTGACGTTTGGTGGAAGTCAGTAATGATAAGCAGCAAAAGCCTATCCCTTCTGAGCTTAAGGTTCGAAATCTTTTGAGAGTAGCGCCTTACGCGGAATGCTGCGTTAGTGCATAGGGTTTGATAGAACCTGTAAAGCGGCACTTTTATTTAAGTGCAATTTGAGTGGTACCGCGGTTAATCCCGTCTCAAAGTTTTTACTTTGAGGCGTTTTTTTATTTTAAAAATAATATAATAAATTAAATTACAATTATGAAAACGGAGGTAAATCATTATGGAAAAAATGGATCTTAAAAGCAAGCTTCACGAGGTCTCACAGCGAATTCGTACTATGCGTGAGATTATGAACCTTACAGAAGAGGAGATGGCAGATAAGACCGGCGTTTCCCTTGAGGATTACAAAGCCTATGAATCAGGCGAAAAGGACTTCAGTTTCACATTTATATATAAGTGCGCAAACCGTTTCGGTATAGATTCAACCGATCTTATCAAAGGTGAAAGCCCCACTCTTTCTTCCTATACAGTTACAAGAAAGGGCGAGGGTCTGCCCATTACACGCCGTCAGGGCTTTACTTATTTAAATAAGGCTCCTTTATTCAAGAATAAAACAGCCGAGCCTTTCTACGTAAAGATTCCCTACAGCGAAGCCGAGGAGAATGCTCCCATTAAGCTTTCCACTCACGTAGGCCAGGAGCTTGATATAGTTATTTCAGGTAAAATGAAAATGCAGGTAGGCTCCCACGTGGAAGTTCTTGAAGCAGGCGATACTATTTATTATAACAGCGGTACGCCTCACGGTATGGTTGCCGCCGACGGCGAGGACTGCGAGATTTACGCTATAGTTCTCCGCGAATTCGTTGAGGATGCAGCTACCATAAATAAGGACAGCCGCTTTGACCGTCTCGTTCACGGTAAGCAGGTTCGCGCCGAAAAGAAAACCGTTGCCGATAATTTCATTACCTGCACAATGGGTGAGAACGGCGTTTTAAGTAAGATTGAATATACTAACGAAGATAAATTCAATTTCGGTTTCGACTGTGTTGACGCTATTGCGGAAAAAGAGCCCGATAAGCTTGCGATGCTCCACATAAGCAACAATTTAACCGAGAGAAGATTCACATTCGGCGATATAAAGAGACTTTCCAACAAAGCCGCCAACTACTTCCAAAGCCTCGGCATCAAAAAGGGCGACAGAGTTATGCTTGTTTTAAAGCGCCACTACCAGTTCTGGGTTGCTGTAACAGCTCTTCATAAATTAGGCGCAGTTTCAATTCCTGCTACCAACCAGCTTATGGCTCACGACTTTGAGTACAGATTCAACGCTGCAGGCGTAAAGGCTATTGTATGTACAGGCGACGGCATTGTTGCTGACGAAGCTATGAAGGGCGCTATGACAGCTGACGAGAAGCCCTTACTCATTATGGCAAAGGGCGAAAGAGAAGGCTGGCTCAACTTTGACGAAGGCATTGAAAACGCAAGCGACGTATACGAAAGACGTGAGGATACATCCTGCGGCAGTGAGCCCATACTTATGTTCTTCACATCAGGTACTACGGGCTATCCCAAAATTGCAGAGCACAGCCATAAGTATGCTTTGGGTCACTATATTACTGCTAAATATTGGCATAACGTAAATCCCGAGGGCTTACACTTCACAATTTCCGATACAGGCTGGGGCAAAGCTTTATGGGGTAAATATTACGGTCAGTGGCTCTGCGAGGCTGCAATCTTTACTTACGACTTTGACAGATTCGACGCAAACAAGATTCTTCCTATGTTTGCTAAATATAACATCACCACCTTCTGCGCACCTCCCACAATGTACCGCTTCTTTATTAAGGAAGATTTAAGTAAGTTCGACCTTTCTTCCATAGAACATTCAACAACTGCAGGCGAGGCTCTTAACCCCGAGGTTTACGAGCAGTGGAAGCGCGCAACAGGCTTAAGCTTAATGGAAGGCTTCGGTCAGACGGAAACTACCCTCGTAGTTTACACTCCCGCAGGTACAATTCCCAAGCCCGGTTCAATGGGTGTGCCAAGCCCCAACTACGACGTTCACATTCTTCTTCCCGACGGCACTGAGGCACCAAGAGGTGAGACCGGTGAAATCTGCATAAGAACTGCCGAAAAAACACCTTGCGGCCTCTATAACGGCTACTTCAGAAACGAAGAAAAAACAAAAGAAGCATGGTACGACGGCTTCTACCATACCGGTGACACCGCATGGAAAGATGAGGACGGTTACCTCTGGTACGTGGGCAGAACCGACGACCTTATCAAGTCCTCCGGTTACAGAATCGGACCCTTCGAGATCGAAAACGTTATTATGGAGCTTCCCTACGTTCTTGAGTGCGCCGTTACTCCCGCTCCCGACCCGATAAGAGGTCAGGTAGTTAAGGCTACTATAGTTTTAACTAAGGGAACCGAAGGTACCGATGAATTAAAGAAAGAAATACAGAACTACGTTAAAACAAATACGGCACCTTATAAATATCCCAGAATCGTTGAGTTTGTAACCGAGCTTCCCAAAACCATCAGCGGTAAGATAAGAAGAGTGGAAATCAAGGCTAACGATGCAAAGAAAATCGGAAAATAAATAAATTTTCTTGATAAAAATCAGGCTGTATATTATAATTTAAATAACTTTACCGAAAGGAAAGGGAGAAAATTCTTCCTTTCCTATGAGTTATTATAAAGGAGGAAACGGAAATGAAATTTTCAGAAATCAAGTACGAGCGCCCCGACGTTGAAGCTTATAAAAAAGGTATGCTTGACCTTATAAAGAGACTTCAGGATGCTGAGAGTTTTGAGGAAGCTGATAAGGTTTTCTTGGAGGCTGACGAATTCGGCAAACATTTTGAATCCATGGTTACCGTTTGCAGCATACGTCATTCTATTGACACAAGAGATAAGTTCTACGACGAGGAAATGAAATATTGGGATTCAATTCTCCCCGAGCTTGAGGAATACGGCCAGCAGTGGACTATGGCACTTCTTGGTAGCCCCTTTAAGAAGGAATTTTCCGAAAAGTACGGCGATTTAATGTTTGTAGACGCTGAAATGGCGCTTAAGAGCTTTTCACCCGAAATTATCGGCGAGATGCAGAAGGAAAACGATCTGGTTACAGCTTACGGCAAGCTTATTGCTTCCGCTCAGATTCCTTTTGAAGACGGCACTTATACACTCAGCCAGCTTTCTCCCTTCAAAACAGATGCAAACGACGAGCGCCGTTTAGCTGCCTGGAAGGCAGAGGGTAAGTGGTATAAGGAAAATCAGGCTGAACTTGACAGAATTTACGATGAGCTCACTCATCTTCGTGATGAAATGGGTAAGAAGATGAACTACGGCGGCTACACAACTCTGGGTTACTACAGAATGGGCAGAAACTGCTACACTAAGGAAGACGTAGAGAAGTTCAGAAGCGCGGTTGTTAAGTACCTCGTACCCGTTGCCGACAGCATCTACAGAGAGCAGGCAAAGCGTCTTGGTAAATCTTATCCTCTTTCTTTTGCCGATGCAGCTTTGGAATTCAGAAGCGGCAATCCCCGCCCTCAGGGCAGACCTGACGAGATTCTTGCAGAAGGTAAGAAATTCTACGATGATCTCTCACCCGAAACCAGCGAATTTTTCAACACTATGCTTGAGTGCGAGCTTTTAGACGTGCTCTCCACAGAGGGTAAAGAAGCAGGCGGCTACTGCACAGGTATCACAGAGTTTAAAATCCCCTTTATTTTCGCTAACTTTAACGGCACTCAGCACGACGTTGAGGTTGTTACCCACGAAGCAGGCCACGCTTTTGCTTACTGGATGAACAGAGACCGCGTACCTCAGGGCTACACATGGCCCGGTATGGAAGCCTGCGAGGTTCACTCAATGTCTATGGAATTCTTTGCAGAGCCTTATGCAGATGGCTTCTTTGGTAAAGATGCCAAGAAGTTCCTCTATAGCCACCTTTCCGGCGCTTTAACTTTCATTCCTTACGGTACAATGGTTGACCACTTCCAGCACGTTGTTTACGAGAAGCCTGATATGACTCCCCGTGAGCGCCACAACGTATGGAAGGAGCTTTTAGGCGTTTATATGCCCTGGCTTAACATCGATGGCGATATCCCCTTCTACGGTGAGGGCGAAGGCTGGCAGCGTCAGGCTCATATTTACCAGAGACCTTTCTATTATATTGACTACTGCTTAGCACAGACAGTTGCACTTCAGTTCTGGGCAAGAATCCAGAAGGATAAAGAGGATGCATGGAAGCACTATATGGCTTACACCGTTCAGGGCGGCAGCTGCACCTTTACTGATCTTCTTAAGAACGCAGAGCTCGACAGCCCCTTCGAGGAAGTTTGCCTGAAGACTGTTTGCGAAACTGCAAAATCATGGCTTGAAAACTTCGACCTTGAGGGTATAAACTAAACTGATAAGTCTGAAAAATGTCTTTCTTCTGAAAGATTCAAGGATGATTCCGGCAGAAGTGAAGGAAAAGAAAAAGGGGGGTGAAACAGCATGAGTTATAAACCAAATTCTGAAGAATATAAGATAGGAGATACCTGGCAGTTTTCTGATGGAGAAAAAGTTCACAGCTTTTATTTGCAGGGTATAAAAAACGATTATTTGGATGATGATGTAAGCGGTTCACTCGGTCATGCTGTAAGCGACGACCTCCTCCATTGGGTGGAATTGCCTCCTGCTTTAAAACGCGGCAAAAAAGGCAGCTATGATGAAATAGATATGTGGACAGGATGTACTGTTGAACACGAGGGTAAGTATTATCTCTATTATTCATCAAGAAAAGATACGAATTATCTGGGAAATACCATAAGCGTGGCTATTTCGGATGATTGCCTTAATTGGGAGAAATATGAAAATAATCCCGTTATAGTGCCTGATAAGAGGTTTTATTCCCAGGAAAATATAAAAACAATACTTACTATAGAAGAACATCCCCGGATAAACAATGCAGAATGCAGAGATTTATGCGTTGTAAGGGATGAAGAGAACGGGGTATGGTGGGGATTTTTCGCCGCCAGAAAACCTGCCGATGAGTGCAATAACACTTGCTGCATAGGACTTGCCAAATCCTACGATTTGCTGCATTGGGAGCAGTTACCTCCTTGTTTTTGTCCCGATAAATACGATTGTGTTGAAACACCCGACGTATTTAAGATAGGTGACAAGTGGTATATGCTGTGCCTTACAGGAAATCAGTATGGCCAAAGAAATCCCACGTATGATCCCAATCTTTTCGGCAATATTACTCTTTATGCTATGGCAGAAAGAGTTGAAGGCCCGTATACCGAGTGCTTTGAGGATAATGTTGCTATAGGTTCCATGTATATGAGCGGTGCTTGCGCCAAAACGGTACTGCATAAAGGTAAAAGATATGTCTTTTACACACAATCTATGTGGAGTGGCGACAGAAACCTTGAAAATACAATGTCCTATCCTAAAGAGATAGATGCAGACGAAAACGGCAAGCTGCGCGTTAATTGGTTCAAGGGTTTTGAATCCCTCTATACTGAAGACGTTTTTCTTCGTGAAGAAAATGCATATACTCAGGGCAAATGGGGTTCCCTTTATAAATGGTGTTTTGAAGATAATACTGTATCCGTCAATGCCAAATCAGATATGGCGATAAAAATTTTTGACGTAAAAGCTAAAAACTTCGTTATTGAAACTACTGTTAAACGTAAAGACGCCGTAAGCACCGGTGTGATTTTCGACGTTCTCGGTGATAATCTTTACTGGGAAAACAGGGTCGTGCTTCTTGATTATTTAAAAAACGAGGTTTGGCTTACACGTGCAAGGAATTATCCCAAAATCAACGCAAGAAAGTATGATTTTGAAAAAGACAGCTATAATTTGAAGGTACTTGTTATAGGAAAAACTATAGAAGTATACGTGGACAACGTGCTTACAGTACACTACATCACGGAACGAAACCATGGTAAAATAGGACTTTTTGCCGAAAGAGGCGAAGCTTGCTTTACAGATTCCGTAGTCCATAAAATTGCTGACGATGAATCTTAAAGATTGTTTATAAAGCTTTAAAAACATGGACTGAAACTTTTACCTTGCAGGTATTGAATAAGCTTGTATATATAGGAAAATCAGCTGTGTTTGAAGTAAATACAGTAAAGCTTTGAGCCGATTTTCAGAGCTCCTGCAATTTTGTGCAATTTGCAGGAAAAGAACGTAGTAAAATGCGATAAATTTCCATAAATTGACGAAATAATTTTTAGTGATTTTTTGGGGTTTATGTGCTATACTTATTCTACGTTAAAAATGATAAAATGATTGAATCAGGCGTAAATCCTGCATAATTTATCTTTTTACCGTTTTTGAAATATAAAAAATGCAAAAAGGAACGTTCCTTTTTGCAGCTTACCTTTTGGTAAGCTGATGCTACGCTGTGTACTTAGGGAAAATCAACCCTTAATAATATAAAGTACAAAAAATATATATAGGAGAAATTACTATGAACATGAAGAAGATTGTTGCTATGCTTCTTGCTCTTTGCATGATCGTATCCGTATTCGCAGCTTGCGGCGGTAACGAGACATCTACAAGCACAAGCACTTCAACAAGCACAAGCACAAGTACTTCTGAGTCCGCTCCCGCTGATGATGAAAGCGAGGAGAAGGTTGTTGATACATACACATACAACAGCTATTCTGAGGCTCTCGGTACAAACTGGAACCCCCATACATGGGAAATGAACGCTGACTCCGCTATCAGCGGTTACGTTCTTGCTCCTTTAGCTGACCTCACAATTAAGGACAGCGAAGCAGGCGAATATCAGTGGATTTTCGTTGCTGCTGAGGACATTAAGGACGTTACAGCTGAAAATCAGGCTGACCTCACAAAGTACAACGTAGTACTTCCCGAAGGTGTAACAGCTGATCAGGTAACAGAGTCTTACGTTTACGAAATCAAGCTCCGTCCCGAAATGCAGTGGGAAGATGGCACACCCATCAACGCTGATTCTTACATCTACTCCATGCAGCAGATGCTCGCACCCGAGATGAAGAACTACAGAGCTAACAACTACTACTCCGGCGAATCTGCTCTTGCAGGCGCTTACAACTACTTCTTCTCTGATGCAGAGACAATTATGAAGACTCCCGCTGACCTCGGTTATGCAAGCGTACAGGCTGCTATCGACGACGGCAAGACAGTTCTTCTTAACATGTGGAGCTTCTGGGGTATGGAAGGCGCAGTTGACGCAGACGGCAACGAGTGCCCCGAGTACGTTGACGTTACAGATACACACATCTACATCGACCCCGCTGACAACAGCGAAGTTAGTGCAGCTGACATTTTTGCAGCATACGGCCCCGGTTACCTCGAGGTTGGCGGTAGCTACCATGCAGAACTCGCTATCGAGCTTGTTAACGAAGCTTTCGGTACAACATGGGATGCAGTTGGTCTTTACAAGGTTGACGACTACACAATCCGTTACGTTTGCGAAGTTGCATACGCATACGACTACTTCCTCACTTCTATGACATCCAACTGGCTCGTTCACGAGGAACTCTATGAGAAGTGCAAGGATACATCCGGTTCTTTAGTAACAAGCACATACAACACATCCGCTGAAACAACTCTCTCCTGTTATGCTTACAGAATTGAATCCATGCAGGATGAAAAGCAGATCGTTTACGTTCAGAACGAAAACTACTGGGAGTATGAGAAGGATGAAGACGGTAACCTCACATCTACAACATTCTTTGAGGTTGACGGCGAACTCCAGCCCCAGTTCCAGACACAGAAGATCGTTGTTGACGTTATGACAAGTGACGCTGCTAAGCTCGCTTTCCTTTCCGGTAAACTCGACGACTGGACACCCGCAGCTGACGAAGTTGTAGAATACACAACATCCGACCAGCTCTATCAGGTTGATGAGACTTACACAATGAGACTCTTCTTCCACACAAACCTCGATTCTCTTAAGAAGATGGACGAATCCGGCAACCAGAACTCTGTTGTTCTTTCCAACCTCAAGTTCCGCCAGGCTATGTCTCAGGCTATTAACCGTGCTGAGTTCGTAACAGCTACAGCTGGTTACAAGCAGTCCTTCTCTATGCTTTCTTCTCTCTACTTCTATAACGTATATGAAGATCCCACATCTATCTATAGAGATACAGAATATGCTAAGCAGGCTATCGTAGACCTCTACGGCGTTAAGTATGGCGACGGCGAGCTCTATGCAACACTTGACGAAGCTCACGATTCTATCACAGGTTACAACGTAACAGAAGCTAAGAGACTCTTCACAGAAGCTTGCGCAGAGCTCGTAGAAGCAGGTCTTTACACAGCCGGTGAGGATATCGTTATCAACATGGGTTGGATGGCAGGTGCTATGGACTCCTCCAACAGCCAGCAGATTACACTCCTCAACAAGTACATGAACGAAGCTCTTGAGGGCACAGGCTTTGGTAAGATCGAGCTCATTGGTCTTGATAACCTCGCTGACAGATATAAGGACGTTGCTAGCGGTACTTATGCTATCGGTTTTGGCGCATGGGGCGGCGCTGCATTCTATCCCTTCACAATGTTCCAGGTATATTGCGACGATGAGTACGTAACATACATCCACGAAGAAGGTTGTTGGGATCCCGCTGTTGAAACATTAACAATGGATGTAAACGGCGAAGAAGTAACAATGACATGGAAAGAATGGTCTCGTTGCATGGCTGGTACAGGCGCATACGCTACAGCTGACTTCGATACAAAGCTTGCTATCCTCGCTAACATGGAAAGAGAGATGCTCGCTAAGTACAACTTCATCCCGATTTGTACAACAACAGCTTGCTCTATGCTTTCTTACAAGCTCAGCTACTTCACAGAAGACTACAACATTATGTATGGCTTCGGTGGTATCAGACTTATGTCCTTCAACTACACAGATGCTGAGTGGGCAGAGTACGTTGCAGAGCAGAACGGCGAAATCGCTTACTAATATTTAGTTTTGCTTAATTAAACTAAATTCTAAATTATAAAACCGATTAGTCAGGTGGGGAAACTCTATTTTCCCTCCCTGACTTGATTGGTATTATGGTATAGCCCCACAAAACAGGTGGGGCAATAGCCATTATTAAGGATTAATTGTAAAAGCTACTGTTTTTCGCTCTGGACTGAAGCGGACAAACAGTCCGCAGCGAAGAACAGCAGTTTTCATAAACTCGCTGAATTTTAAGTAAAGGAGTTATGCTTATGAAAATGGCGAAATACATCCTCAAACGTTTCCTTTTGATGTTTTTTGTCCTCTTCGTTATCGTATCAATCGCATTTATCTTAGTAAGAATGCTTGAGCGTCCCCTGCCCGACGGCAACGCAGCTCAGCAGGAAATTGTTAAAATCCGCTGGACGGAGCTTGGTTATTTTGAGCCTATTTTAGTTCAGTACGGTATTTACTTCAAAAACATTTTCACTAACTGGGACTTCGGTACTTCCTGGACAATTAAGTATATGGAGCCTGCCTGGGACCTTCTCGTTGGCAGACTTCTCCCCACAGTTTTAGTTAACTTATATTCTCTTATTTTCTCTATTCCCGCAGGTATTGCTCTCGGTATTTATGCAGCTATTAAGAAGAACCGCTGGCAGGATACATTTATCAGTACTGCCGTTATGATTTTCGTTTCGGTTCCTTCTTACGTTTACGCTTTCCTTGTTCAGTTTATATTCTACTTTAAGCTGGGCTGGCTTCCCTTAACAGTTTACTCACTGGCAGATGCAGGCGGCAGCTGGTTTACATGGCCTATGTTCTATTCTATGATAGCACCTATATTGGCCCTCTCCTTCGGTACTATTGCAGGTCTTGCACGTTTCACAAGAGCTGAGCTTACCGAAACTCTTACATCCGACTATATGCTTCTTGCACGTACAAAGGGTTTAACAAGAAGCCAGGCAACTTCACGCCATGCTTTAAAGAATGCTATGGTTCCCATTCTTCCTATGATTATTTCTTCCTTCGTAGGTATTTTGGGTGGTTCCTTTGTTATTGAGAAAATCTTCTCAATTCCCGGCGTTGGTAACCTTTACGTTAACTCAATTTTCCAGAGAGACTACGATGTATTTATGATCGACAGTATTTTCTATACTTTAATCGGTCTTTTAGCAAATATCCTTGTTGATATCAGCTATGGCTTCATCGATCCTCGAATCAGAATGGGGGAGAAATAATATGGCAGAAAATATTAATATGAATATCCCCAAGGAGAAATTCCGCTTCGTTCAGGAGAACGAAAAGATTAAGGATAAAAAGTTTGACGATAAGCCTATAGGCTACTTTAAGGATGCATGGATTCGCTTTAAGAAGAACCGCGCTTCCGTTGTTGCAGCTGTTATTATTATTCTTATTCTTCTTTTCTCTATTTTAACTCCCATGTTCATTACAACTCACGACAACAGCTTTATGGTACCTCAGTACCAGAGAAAGCCTGCAAGAGTTACAGCTCTTCGTGATTCTATCGGTCTTCTTGACGGCGGTGTAGACAGAACTGTTACAGAGCCCGAGCTTATAAGACTTGCATCTATGGGTGTTGCTGCAGCTAACTACGACGGCAGCGGCGCTACAATGCAGGAAGGTTATGATAATTATCATTCACCCCTTATCAGCGTAAGTGAACCTACAGTTGTATTAAATGCTAAGAAGAAGGAAGTTAATCAGTACGATATCCGTGTTGATACTTACCTTGAAGTTGGTTTCCTTTATGATTCCATTAAGCAGGAAGATCTTCAGAAGATTCTTGACTTCGAAAAGGAAAGCGGCTTAAAAGTTCTTTATCCTTTAGTAGAGGCTAATGAATTTAACCCTGATCCTACAGATGCAAACAACTGGTACAAGGCTAAGAAGATTGGTAACCCTGTTTATATAAACGAAAAGGGTAAGGCAAAAACTCTCGATTACAGCCTTGATATGGTGCTTGAAGATAACTACAAGCGCGATGAAAACGGCAATCCCATTTATTACGAGTACACAGGCGGTGGCGATATTAACACTGCTCAGTATAAAGTAAGAGTTCTTTACTACAACTACTATCAGTACCTTTACGGTTTTGAGCCCAACTACATTATGGGTACAGAATCTCAGGGTTATGATATGGCGCTTCGTATAGCAGGCGGTATTCAGACCTCTCTCTTAATTGCTATTTTCGTTTGTGTAGTTAACTTCATTTTAGGTGCTATGTACGGTGCAGTAGAAGGCTACTACGGCGGCACATTAGACCTTGTTCTTGAAAGAATTTCCGACATCTTAAACGGTGTTCCCTTTATTATTGTTGCATCACTTTTCCAGATTCACTTAGCTGCTAAAGTGGGCGCACTTCCCTCACTTTTATTCGCATACGTATTAACAGGTTGGATCGGTACTGCTTACAGAGTAAGAACTCAGTTCTACCGCTTCAAGAACCAGGAATACGTTATGGCAGCAAGAACTCTTGGTGCACGTGACTCCAGAATTATCTGGAAGCATATTTTCCCCAATACTTTAGGTACAATCATTACTTCATCTGCTCTTGCTATTCCCAGCACAATCATGAGTGAAAGTATGCTTTCTTACCTCGGTATTGTTAAGCTTGGCGGTGCAACCGGTACATCCCTCGGTACACTTCTTGCAGATGCAGAGAGCCGCTGGATTCAGTTCCCTCACTTAATGCTTTATCCCGCAATCATTATTTCACTTCTTATGATTTGCTTCAACTTGTTCGGTAACGGTTTACGTGACGCATTCAACCCGTCACTTCGTGGTGTGGAGGATTAAACTATGGATAAAATTCTTGAAGTTAAGAACCTTAAAATATCCTTCCGTACACAGGGCGGTACTGTGAAGGCAGTTCGTGATATTTCATTTGACTTAGAGCGCGGCAAAACTCTTGCTATCGTTGGTGAGTCCGGTTCCGGTAAGTCAGTTACTTCTAAGGCGGTTCTCGGTATCTTAGCCGGTAACTCCATTACAGAAGGCGGCGAGATCATTTACGATGGCCGCGACCTTCTTAAAATTGATGAGGAAGAAATGTGCACAATCCGTGGTAACAGAATATCTATGATATTCCAGGATCCCCTTTCTTCCCTTAACCCCATTGTAAAAATCGGTCAGCAGATTACAGAAGCTATGCTTCTTAAGAATCGCGGTAACCGTAAGAGCGCAAGAAAGGCATTTAACTCCACACTTGCACTTTTAAAGAATAATATGATTGAAGCTATCGGTGCAGATAAAAAGTCTGAAATCGATGCAATGTGCCAGACATTCGATAAGTTCAATATCGAAGGCATCAAGCTTGAAAACAGCTACAACAACTCCGTAAGCGAGGCAGAAGGCCTTGTTTCTGAGATCGAAGACCTCATCTTTATGACAAGCAAAAAGCAGAAGGTAGACGTTAAGGCAAGACTTGGCGAAATCTATGCAGGCGTAAAGATGGTTAAGGATCCCTTTATGCTTCGCGGCTTTGCTGAAAAATTCAGCACTGCTGCAAATGAAGTGAAGGCTAAGGCTGCTCTTTACACACCCGCAAAGAAGAACGAGCCTGCTAAGGAGCTTCCTTTGGAACTCGTTACAGCTCTTGAAAGCTTAAAGGCTGTTACAAACGAGATGCTTGCAGCTACTAAGCCCAACTTCTTCAGAATCGGTTACTATAAGCTTAAAAATCCCTCCTTCGACCTTACAAGTAAGTCTGTAGAAGAGCTTAACGCTATGACTCTTGATTATCTTAACGAGGACTTTATGTTTAAGTTTATCGATATGGAGAAAAAGGGTATTAAAAATAGTTTTGATAAAGCTCTTGAAAAGAAAAAGGCACTTATGCCTAAGCTCTATGAAGCTGCAGAATTCTACAAGAAGGGCGAGTTTGATAAAACCAGCGCTGATAAGGTTGCTACAGAAACAGCTTCACTTGTTGAGGCTTCTATTGACAGACTTGAGCTTAATAAGGATAGTGTTGCTTACACATTCCGTACAACACTTTTAACAGCTATCGAAAAATACTTCGTTGCTATTAAGAAGAATCCCCAGGAAGAAGCTCGTTTTGAGCGCCAGACCAAAAAACGTGATGCTTTAATCGCAAGAGGCAAGCACGTTGAGTGGAAGGTTGTTCCCAAGTCTATTTATGACCTCGACGAACTCAAGAAAGAAATCGCAAACGTAGCAGACAGAATGATAAGCCGCTATGAAGCATATATTGCTGCTGCTGAGTCCGTTGATTTCGAAAATAGAGGCATTGAGATGATCGATTACTTCAAGGCTAAGGCTTCTGAAGTAGTTTATAAAATCACAAAGCGTATGGCTAAAGAAAAGGCCATTAATCTTATGGAAGAGGTTGGTATTCCCGACCCCAGAATCCGTTACTATCAGTATCCCTTCGAGTTTTCAGGCGGTATGCGCCAGAGAATTGTTATTGCTATTGCTCTTGCTGCTGACCCCGATATCCTTATTTGTGACGAGCCTACAACAGCTCTTGACGTTACAATTCAGGCTCAGATCCTCGAACTTATCAACAACTTAAAGCGTGAGAGAAATCTCTCCGTTATCTTCATCACACACGACCTCGGTGTTGTTGCTAATATGGCAGACGATATCGCAGTTATGTATGCAGGTAAAATCGTTGAGTACGGCAGCGCAGACGACGTATTCTATGACCCCCGTCACCCCTATACATGGGCGCTCCTTGCTTCTATGCCTGACCTTGATACAAAGGAAAAGCTGGATGCTATTCCCGGTACTCCTCCCAATATGATTTATCCTCCCGTTGGTGATGCTTTTGCAGACCGTAACAAATACGCTATGCAGATAGATTTCGAGCAGCAGCCTCCCAAGTTTAAGATAAGCGATACTCACTGGGCAGCTACATGGCTTCTCCATCCCGATGCACCTAAGGTTGAGCCTCCCAGAATAGTAACAGACAGAATTGAAAGAATGACCAAAAAGGCAGGAGGAGAAAACTAATGAGCAATGTAAATAACAAAGAAGTTCTCTTAAGAGTTGAAGACCTCTGCCAGTACTTCAAATCCGGTTCTTATGAAAATAAGGCGGTTGATAAAGTAAGCTTTGATATCAAAAAGGGCGAGGTTTTCGGTCTTGTTGGTGAATCCGGCTGCGGTAAAACAACTACAGGTCGTTCTATTATTAAGATTTACGATATCACTTCCGGCAGCATCTACTTTAAAAACCAGCGTATCTGCGCAGGCACAAGAAGCTATAGGGATGCTATAAAGGCACTTAAGGCTGAGGAGAAAAAAGCTGAAACAACTGCCGAGAGAAAAGCAGAAATTCAGAACGAAATTCGCAAGAATTACGAAGAAATCAAAAAGGCTAAGTTCGATCACCTTAATTCCGACAAAGAGTATGCAAAAACTCTTATGCAGGAGGTTATCGACGAATATAAGCCCAAGCTTGAAGCTGCGGCAAACGATTCCGAAAAGCTTGCTGCACTCAAGAAGGAATATAAGGATAAGTTAAGAGTAGCCAAGAACACAAAGCTTGTTACAAAGATTCAGATGATTTTCCAGGATCCTATTGCTTCTCTTAACCCCCGTATGACAGTTCGCGAAATTATTTCCGAGGGCCTTGTTATCAACGGTATCAAGGACCAGAAGTATATTGACGAAAAGGTTTATGAGATTCTTGAGATGGTTGGTCTTGTACGTGAGCACGCAGGCCGTTATCCTCACGAGTTCTCCGGTGGTCAGCGCCAGAGAATCGGTATTGCAAGAGCTGTTATTATGAATCCCGAGCTTTTAATTGCCGACGAACCTATCTCTGCTCTTGACGTTTCCATTCAGGCTCAGGTTATTAACCTCCTTAACGAGCTTCGCGATAAATTAGGTCTTACTATTATGTTTATCGCTCACGACCTTTCTGTTGTTAAGTATTTCTCCGACAGAATCGGTGTTATGTACTTTGGTAAGCTTGTTGAGCTTGCTGATTCCGACGAGCTTTTTGCTCATCCTTTACACCCCTACACACGTTCACTTCTTTCTGCAATTCCTCTTCCCGACCCCAAGAGCGAGAAGAAGAGAACAAGAATTACTTACAATTCTTTAGCAGCTCACGACTACAGTGTGGATAAACCCTCACTTCGTGAAATCTCTCCCGGCCATTTCGTTTACTGTAACGATGCCGAAGAGCAGAAGTACAAGAAGGAAGTAGAATAATAGTGAGTGACGAACTTAAGAAAAAGCTTTTAAAATACGGTATTACCGCAGGCTTAGGCGCATTAATGGCTTTTATTACCATGAATAACTACGGTATTTTTGCCGCAACCGAGTGGAAAGCTATCAGCAGAATATTGGCGGATGCTTTCACAATTCCCGGAATGTTATTTATATTGGTTGGTTGCCTTGTTTGGGTTTCGGGCGACGGCTTTTTCGACGGTATCAGCTATGCTTTAAGTTATACTGTTAAGCTGCTTGTTCCCGGCACAGAGAAAAAAATGCCCAAGTATGCAGATTACGTTGAATTGAAAAGAGACAGAAGAGAGAAGAATAAATTCAGCTTCGCTTTCCTTTTCATCGTTGGCGGTATTTACCTTTTAATTGCAATAATTTTTATAATTTTATACTACGCAGCATAAAAAGAAAGAGCAATGGGATAAAAAGTCCCGTTGCTCTTTTAAAATTCCGAAATTAACCCACGGTTGATTGAAAAATATCAATTTGGTTGAGTAAAATGGGCTGAAATCAACCGATAAGCCATTCAATGTTTTTAGTTTTACTGTTATATTTATGACATAAAACAAAGGAGGTTTCTGAAAATGGAAACAATAGGAAAAAGAATTTCAATGCTCAGAAAAGAAAAAGAATTAAAGCAGGATGAACTTGCCGAAATTTTAGGCGTAAGTCCTCAGGCGGTAAGCAAATGGGAAAACGACGTAACCTGCCCCGATATCAGTTTGCTGCCTAAAATTGCCGATACCTTTGGCGTTAGCATCGATTCACTATTCAGAGAAGAAAAACCTGCAGTTACTTTACTTCCGAAAGAAAAGCGCAAGGATATAAACGATATGGTTTTAAGAGTAGTTTGCGATTCTGCGGAAGGTGATAAGGTAAGAGTGAACTTACCGATGATATTGGTTGTTGGCTGCTTGGAAGCCGGAATTGAACTTCCCGATATGATAAAAACCGAGGGCACAGGGTTTTCGCTTAAAAATATAGATCTTAATAAAATAGTAGAACTTGTAAATAAGGGTGTAGTGGGTAACTTCGTGGAGTGTGAATCTGCCGAAGGCGACAGCGTGAAAGTTTTTGTGGAGTAAGAAATGAACGTATTTTTGAAAGCAGGCGGCGAAAAGCCTAAAAGATTCAGAATAATTTTTCCTACTTCCCTGGTATTCAACCGCTTCACTGCAGGAATAGCAGTTAAAGAGGCGGAAAAATACGGCGTGAAAATTACGAAGGAACAGTTACTGCATATAATAAAATCGGTGAAAGAATATAAAAAGCGCCACAGAGATTGGGTGCTTGTGGAGGCGGTAAGCTCAGAGGGTGAAGAAGTAAGGGTAAAACTTTGATGGGTTTACGTTGGCTTATATAATTATTTAAACATAAAAGGAAAGAGCAACGGGTTATTTACCTCGCTGCTCTTTTTGTTATTCAATAATGTAAACCGTCATATTTCTTCTGCCAAACTCATAACATTCGTCCAAGGATTCCATATAAAGGTCGGTTAAAACTCTGCCTGAAAGCATGGCGCCGCCTGTGTCGCCTGCAATTGCATAGCCGTAGCAGTAACTGCCGCTTGTTATATAGAGCTTACTGCCGTAAGGAATTACCTTGGGGTCAACTGCTACTACGCCTCTTGCTACGGGAAGACCTACCGAGGTTATGCCGCCGGGGATATAATAAGCGGTTGCTTCGCCGTAAAGCTGACGCTTGTAATAGACCTTGTTGCCGTTGTGGTCAATAAAGAAATTATCGCCGCTTCCTGTGTTGCCAAGTACAGCTGCCTCAACTTCTTCCTGATAATTACCCTTTGAACCCTCCAATATAACTTCGGTAACGGGCTCTTTCAGGGTTTTGCGGCTTATTTCTGTTTTTGATACAAGTTCGCCGTTTTCGTAAATGCAGGTATAGCTCACTTCATCAATACCCTCTTCACCGGGAGTTTTTACTTTTGTACCGCCGCGGTAGAGGTCGATGCTTGTCTCGTATTCGGTTTCGTAGGGGGTGGATTCTTTGAAGGTCTCGTTGCGCGAATATACTCTTGTGATAATAATCTCGGTGCCGTCGGTTATTTTTGCGATTTTTGAAGGGGAAAGGCGGTCGTCGGAATCTAAGGTGATTTCTCTTTCCTTTAAAAATTCCTCAACGGTTGTGGCAAATGTGGAAGTCTCAGCGGTAAAACTGCCGTTTGAGACCTTTATTTTATATCCTTTAACGTAGCTTATCTCCATTCCCGGGTAAAGCTTTTCGCTTAAATCGGGGGAAAATCCGTCGTTATCGTCATAGTTGATGTTTGCTTCCTTTAATGCTGCCGCTACGGTATCGTTTTCACTACTGATTTCATATTCAGTGCCGTTGACATATACTATGTAGCCGTGGTTGAGCCTTACCTGTGTATCGGAAGTAATTACCGTATCGCCTGAAGGGAGCAGGTTGTAGGCGCCGTCGGAATTAATATTTGCTTCTTTAAGCGCGCTTTCAACGGTTTGTCCCACATTTGCGTGTATCGTGCTTTTTTCGCCTTCAATATTAAGGGTGAGGTCAACTGCGCGATAGATGGTAAGAGTGGAGTTGGTTTCATCCAACACAGCGTCGTCAAGCTCAGTAAATTCTTTCATTCCCTCGTTTTTGGCCTTTTCAATAAGAGCCTTTTCATCGGGGAAAATAATGCTTACATCGTATTTGTTATCGCCGTCAATTACGGTATAAGGTACTGTGTTTGCGGTAACTGCAATAACCGAAAGAAGAATGATGGAAATTAAAACTGAAAGTGGAATTATGATTTTGGAGTTTATGCCTTTTAAACTGAATGATTTTTTGTTTTCTTTTTTCATAAATACTACCTTTACTTTAAAGTTTTGTTATGAAATTAGTTAGTTTTAGTTTAGGTTTAAGCTTAAATTTTAATTTTGTTGCACCCGAGGGTAAATTATAATAAATTTTTTACGGTTTGTCAAATTATTAACACAGAACCTCCTTTTTTGTGTATTTAAGCGCGGCTGAGTAAAGAAAAACGCTAATTTTACCCATGAATTTTCCTGCACGTTTATATATATGCTGTTTGATTTCAGATTATTACCAAAGATGTTCACAAAAATCACACATAAAATTCACCTGAATTTCGGAATATCTTCACAGAAAAAACAGCGGATGTTCACAAAAGGAATATAAACTTAAGCTTAAGTTAAATCGAAATAAAAACAAAAGTAAGATGATATGAAAAGGTTGGCTGCATACAAAGAATGATGAACTCTGTATGATGACGTTCAGCTATACATGGTAAGAGCATGGAACGGTAAAGCAGACGCCGACGATACTTGGTATGACAACGACATCGCTTGGTAATTTGTTACTAATCGAAAAAATTAATCAAAGACCTAATCAACCTTTGATTCCGGAAGGTGTGGCACCCGCCACACCTTCTTTTTTTGCGCCTTTTTCCCAAAACCCCGCCGTAGGTGGCGCGCATCGCGCGTCCGCGAGATTCGACGTGATTCAACGGACCGCCAATGGCGGCCCCTACAAGGTATGGTTTAAAATTCATACCCTTGTAGGGGAGAACTGCGTTCTGACGTGGGAACGGGTAAAGATTAAAAATAAATTGTAGACAAAACATATAGAAAATATGGACAAAAATTAGCATTTGCATCAGTAGTATTGAATTCCTTTTTTGCCTGTGATATTATGATTTAAAATCAGGAGGCGAAAATACTATGAATAAATTCTACGTAAGTATAAACGGTAACGATAATAATACGGGCAGCGTAAATAACCCTTTCAGAACCATAGAAAAAGCGCAGGAAAAAGCAAGAGAATGCTCAAATGCCACAGTGTACGTGCTTGAAGGTGTGTATAACAGCTTCCCCGTACTCAGTGAAAAGGATAATGGCACCTCATATATAGGTGTAAACGCCACTTTATCAGGCGGCATGGAAATTGATTACGAAAACACTTTGGAAGTACCCGAGAAAATTAAAGATAGACTTAAAGCAGAAGTAAAAAATAAAGTAAGGGCAATTGGTATTGATGCTCTTGGTATTGATATAGATGCTTTCGGGGAAATTTATCCTATAGGCGCCTATCACACCGCGCAAAAATACGATAATGCTAAGCTTGGCACCAACTTTGAAGTTTTCAGCGGCGGCAGAAGAATGCGTATTGCCCGCTACCCTGACGAGGGCTTTTTGAAAATTGACGAGGTTTTTGATGTTGGCGACGTGGCGGAATTCCCCGACCAGAATTATTGGCACGGCTGGGCAGAAAGGCGCAACCACCGCGGCGGCTGTTATATAATAGACAGGGAGACTAATTATAGGGTACAGACCTGGAAAAATCTTGAAAATATTTGGATTTTCGGTTACTTTAAGCACGATTGGGCGGATTCCTCCGCTCCGGTTAAGTTTGATACGAAAAACCGCGCTGTCTACCCCGAGCACGTGGCAAGGTTTGGCTGTAAGAAGGGCGCCGACTACTATTTTTATAATATTCTTGAGGAGCTGGATGCACCGGGGGAATATTTTCTTGATAAGGAAAATAAGATGCTCTATATTTACCCCTACAGTGAGGGCGATAAAATTGAGTTTTCACTGAATGAAAATCCCATTGTTGAAATTTTGGGCGGCGAAAACATCACTATTGAGGGATTTACAATTAAATGTGCACGAAACAGCGGTATAAAAGTAAGGGGTAACGGCTGTACTATAAAAAATAACCTTGTTAAAAACGTTTCCGACCACGGTATCGTAATTGACGGATACAGAAATACCGTAGAAAATAACGAAGTTACACGCACGGGCAAGGGTGGTATATATTTATACGGCGGCGACAGAATTACTTTAACTCCTTCCGAAAATAAGGCTGTAAACAATTATATTCACCATTATTCCGAGGTCTACAAAACTTATCAGCCTGGCGTGCAGATGTCGGGTGTAGGCAGTATTTGCACTCATAACGAAATTTGCTTCTGCCCCCACGAAGCAATTCAGTACGACGGCAACGACCATCTGATCGAATATAACAATATTCACGATGCGGTTTTATATTCAGCCGATGCAGGCGCAATTTACACAGGCCGCGACTGGGCAGGCTACGGCACAGTTATCAGATATAATATAATAAGGGATATCGGTAACGAGGAGCTTCGCCCCGACGCTATTTATTGGGACGATGCCCACTCAGGTCAGACAGCTTACGGAAATATAATAATCAACGCCAAGAAGTATGGCTTCCAGATTGGCGGCGGCAGGGATAATACTGCTATCAATAATATAATTATAGGTGAAACGGATGTACCCTTAAGGTTTGACTGCCGCGCTTACGAAGGCTTCTTTGAGGATGGATGGTACCGTGAGGCAGTAAATACACCTGACGGTGAGCAGTGGAGAATTTTAAACAGAGTGCCCTACAGAAGCGAAATATGGGCAAAAAAATACCCCTCTCTTGCAGCACTTAGCGATGATTTTAATAACACCGATGATATTAATTTCCCTGTTTACCCTGCAGGCAACGTGGTGGAGAATAATATAGTTGTTAACAGCCGCGCCTTTTTAGGTGAAATTATGGAGGCTTCAATGAAATATTCCTCCGTAAAGAATAATAAAGCCTATAAATCCGTGGAGGATATCGGGTTTGATATGAATACTTTGAAATTCGAAGTTCAGCCTGAAGATTTCCCCGAAATTCCTGTGGATAAAATAGGAAGAATAGAGGAATAAAATGGAAAAGCATCTTGACTTTCAACAAAAACTCAAAGAAGTCCATAAGCCGATGCGCTTGAATAAAGATATTTACGATAATTTTGATGGACTGAAAATTACACCCGAGTGGAAAATTTTAGTTAAAGAAGATTCCGCAGAGTTAATTAATCACGCAGCAAATGACCTAACAGATTATTTTAAAGTTTCTATGGGTATTGAAATTAATATAGGCTTTTCGGATATTTCTCTTGAAAAAAGCATTTTTATCGGAACTGATGAAAGCTTAGAAGAAAGAAGCTTTAAAATTGAAGCTGCCGATAGAATTTTAATTTTGGGAAAGGACGAAAAATACGCTGCCCAAGGTTCATATTATCTTGAAGATATAATGAATTTAAACGAGGCTCCCGTTATAGAAAAATGCTGTGAAGTTAAAAAGATGCGCTTTGAAACAAGGACCATAACCTCAGGCGCGGAGGAGGGATTTTCTGAGGGCGAGCTTAATATGATAGCTCACGCAGGTATGACTGCGGTGGATGTTTTCGTTACTGATATTCTTGAAAATGAAAATACCGAAAAAAGAGTTAATGATTTAATAAAGCGCGCTTCAAAATATGGGCTCGAAGTATATATTTACCCACACGTGATAAATGAGCTTCACCCTGAGGATGAGGGAGCTTATGAATTTTACGAAAATATTTACGGCAGAATAATGGAGAAAATAAAGGGTGTTAAGGGTTTGATTCTTGTGGGGGAATCCTGTGAATTTCCTTCAAAAGATAATCGCACCACGGGTAAACCCTGGCACAAAAGTTTGAATGATGAAAAGCCAAGCCCCGGGTGGTTTCCTTGCTCGGATTACCCGAAGTTTATTGGTATGCTGAATAAAATAGTAAAGTCTCATGATGAAAAGGCAGAACTTGTTTTCTGGACTTATAACTGGGGCTATGAAGAAGAAAATTTAAGGGTGGAGCTTATAAAAAATATTCCCGAAGGTGTTACTATGATGGCGACCTTCGAGATGTTTGATGAAATTAAAATAAGCGAAAATATAATAGAAAACCTTACGGATTATTCAATCTGGAAGATTGGCCCGGGTAAATATTTTACTGCCGAATCAAAGGCGGCAAAAGAGCAGGGAATTAAGATGTATAGTATGACTAACACTTGCGGCAACACCTGGGATTTTGGCGTGGTGCCCTTTTTGCCCGTTCCTCAAAGGTGGATAGAGCGATATAAGGCCGTTACAGATGCTCAGGATAATTTAAGGCTGGACGGTGTAAGGGAATCCCATAGTTATGGCTACTGGCCTTCCTTTATTTCAGAAATGACTAAGTTTGCCTATATGCTACCTTCCTTTAATATGAATGAAGTTTTAAATAAGTTTATATCAAGAGATTACGGCAAAGAGAATTTAAAGGAAGCTTTAAAAGCGTTTAAATTTTTCTCTGAGGGTATGGCGCACTGCGTGTCAACTAATTCTGACCAATGGGGTCCTGCAAGAATAGGTCCTGCTTACCCCTTGTTTTTCGAAAGGTGGGAGCTTATACCAAATTGCTCCGTTACGGGCAAATCTGCTAATTTTACGGGCTTCCCGCTATATTTTTATAATCTTGATAAAGAAGAAAAGCTTTTTTATGAAATTAATGAATACAAAGAAATGGAAAGGCTTTTTACAAAAGGCTTGGAGATTTTAGAGAAAATAACAGCTGTTTTGCCCGAAAATAAGAAAAAAGATGCATTATTTACTTTGCAGGTAGCAAAATTTATCCGTAACAGCGCAAGGACTATCCATAGAGTAAAGCGCTATCATTATCTTAAAGCTAAGCTTAACGTTCATATTGATTTTGATGCCAAGTGGGTGGGTGGCAGGAAAAATATGGAGGATGCAAAGAAAGCCCAAAAGCCTTTAGCACCTGCAGAAGATAAGCAGCCTGTCATTAACGAGCTTATTGAAATTTTAAAGGCGGAAATCGAAAACGCTGAGGAGACTAAATTATTGGTAAGGGAAAATTCAAGACTTGGTTACACAAAAGAACTTGGCTATGCTTGCGGCGAAGAGCAGCTTGACTGGAAGATAAATATGGCAAAGTGCACTTTAAACGAAGAATTACTCCCTTTACTTACAAAAAATAGCTTATAAATTCAAAAAAATATTTTCAATGGGCTAAAAATGTGATATACTAATTAGCGGAAAATTATTTCATTAAAAAGGATTGATGGAAATGGCAGATAAAATTCGCATCGGTATATTAGGTTACGGTAATTTAGGCAGAGGCGTGGAGCTTTCACTCAGGCAGAATAAGGATATGGAGCTTGTGGCTTTCTTTACTCGCCGCGACCCCAAAACTTTAAAAACACTCAGTCCCGAGGTGCCCGTTTATCACGTAGATGATGCCGTAAAAATGAAGGACGAAATTGACGTAATGATTCTTTGCGGCGGCAGTGCTACCGATTTACCCAAGCAGAGCCCCGAATATGCTAAATATTTTAATATCGTAGATTCTTTCGACACACACGCAAAAATTCCCGAGCATTTCGCTTCTTGCGATGCATCCAGCAAAGAAAGCGGCAAGATATCTCTTATTTCCGTTGGCTGGGACCCCGGTATGTTCAGCTTGCAGAGACTTCTCGGCAACTGCATTCTTCCCGACGGCAAGGATTATACCTTCTGGGGCAAGGGCGTAAGCCAAGGCCACAGCGACGCTATAAGAAGAATTGAGGGTGTTTTAGATGCTAAGCAGTATACAGTACCCGTTGAAGATGCTCTTAAGAAAGTTCGCGCAGGTGAAAATCCCGAGCTTACCACACGGGAAAAGCACACAAGAGAGTGTTACGTGGTAGCAAAGGAGGGCGCCGACCTTGAAAAAATCAGGGAAGAGATAGTAACGATGCCCAACTACTTCGCTGATTACGATACAACGGTTAATTTTATCACAAAAGAGGAGCTTGACCGCGACCACAAGGGTATTCCTCACGGCGGTTTTGTAATGAGGAGCGGTGTAACGGGCGTAAACGGCGAGACAAAGGAAATGATCGAGTATTCTTTGAAGCTGGGTTCCAATCCCGAATTTACCGCCAGCGTTATAGTTTGCTATGCAAGAGCCGCTTACAAGATGAACAAAGAGGGTATGAAGGGCTGTAAAACAGTTTTCGACGTGCCTCCCGTTTATCTCTCACCCAAAACCCACGGCGAATTAATTGCTTCGCTTTTATAAACCGAATTTAAAAAATTAAGGACAGAGTTTTTTGCTCTGTCCTTTTTGTTTCTCATTAACTTTATAATTTTATTACTTCGCCTGAATCCATGGATTTATTCACGGCTAAGGTAAGCTTTAAGCTTTCGAAGGCATCGAAGTAATTGGATCGGATCTGGAATCTGTCCCCTGTTTTTACGGCGTCGATAAAGGTCTTGATTTCTGCCATATAGCTATCGTGGTGAATGTCAAGCTCCTCCTGCTTGCCGCTGGAGATAATTTTAAGGCTCTTGTTCCAGCTGTATTCAATTCTGTGATTTGTAGTGATAATTTCGAAGCCCACCTTGGGTTCAGCACCTGTATAACAGCCGGAAAGAAGGTTTAAGGCTATGCCGCTACGCATTTTAATTAAAGCGGAGGAATAATCCTCAACGTCGTGCTCTGCGCCGAGGAAGTTTTCGTTTCGCTTGCCGTAAGCGTAAACGCTTTCTGCTTCACCGAAAATATAGCGCATCATATCGGCTAAGTGTGTGGTCTGCTCAACAGCCTGACCGCCTGAGCTTGCTTTTTTTCTCCACCATTCGGGGGAGGGCATAGAGCCTATCCAGTAGGCGTTTACAAGACCTGCAGGCTCGCGCTTAACCATTTCTTTCACTAAATCCAAAACGGGATTATATCTTTCCTGATAGGCAACGGATGTGATTACGTTATTTTTATTAATTTCGTTTGCTATATCGCCGCAAATCTTCTCGGAAAGGCCGATTGGCTTTTCGATAAACATAGCTACCTTGTTTTTAGCAAGTGCGAGCTCCAATTCGCCGTGGCAATCGGGAGTTAAGCTGATAATTGCGGCGTCCATTTTTTCTTTTGCTACCATACTGAGTGCATCCTGATAAAGTCTTGCGCGGGGTACTTTTTTACCCATTCTTTCAAGCCTTTCACGGCCGCGGTTATAGAGGGCTACTATCTGAACCCCTTCAATTTTTAAAAGATTATCTACGTGCAGGTTTGCAATACCGCCGCATCCAAAAATACCAACTCTTATTTTGCTTTTAATTTTTTTGTTTGCCATAATTTTTTACCTTTCTGATTTATATAATTTTCTGTACTTGTGTGGGGTTACTCCGAAACGCTTTTTAAAAAGGGAAATAAAGTGGGAGTAATCGGGAAAGCCGCACTTTGAGGCGGTTTCCAAAACCTGACTTCCTTTTTCCAGCATATCTTTAGCGGCGGCAAGGCGCCTTGTTTCCACGTATTTATGGGGTGTGGTGCCCAAATACTGCTTGAAGTAGCGGTTTAAGCTACTGCGGCTTATGAAATATTTTTCGCTGATTTCCGTTACACTGAAGTCTTCGGAGTAGTTTTTGTCTATGTGTTTTACTATTTTTGTAAAGTTTTCGGGCATTAAGCTGGCTTCTTCAAAGGAAGAGCTGTTTTTATCCACTATGCTGAGTATGGAAAAAAGAGCAGAAAGACTTTCGGAATCTGTAAATTTACCGTAGCCCTTATTATCGATAAGTACGTTAAGATTTTTCTTAAAAAGTTCAGCATCATCGCTATTGAGTTTAATATGGTTTCTTTCGCCGTTTTTTCTTTTATAAAAGCTTTTTAAATAGGGCAGAAAACTTTCCTCTGCGCTTATCCAGAAGCAGTAGTGCTCGTGCCTGCAATCATTTTTATAAATACAGCGGTGGAATTCATTGGGCTTTGTGATAATAATATCGCCGCTTTCCACCATATAAAGATTATTTTCTACAGCAAAAGCAATATCTCCGCTTATATTGAAATATATTTCACAGAAGGAATGGATGTGGGCGTCCCTGCCGTTTTCGTTTTCGGCTGTATAGTTTAAATTGGAGTAATCGGCATCGGCAAAAAGTCCGCTTCCGCCCAAAATGCCTTTTAAATCGGGGGTGTATATAGGTATCATAAATTTGACTCAATTCTCATATTTTTTGGGTAAAATATCATAGATTTTTGCTTTTGTTTATGGTATAACTTTATCATAATAAATTAAACTTGTAAAGATTAATTTTGATATATAAAAGAAAAGGGGTTAAATTATGCATAAGGATCTTTTTAATAATAATTATAAGGATATTTATCTTACGGAAGGCAGAAACGGTCAGCCTGTATTCTGCTACAGAACGGGTATGACTGTTTACGAGGAGATTTTCGATAATCACAGATTAGTTTCAGCCGGCTGGAATAACTCCGGCACACCTTTAAACGTACTTGAAGGTATGCCTTTCAGACTTCATTTCGATGCATTTACTGAGCCTTGGGTTTTTGAGGTGGAAGTAAACGGCGAATGCCTTGACTATGATTGGGAGTACCTTGGCTTTGAGAAAAGAGAAGAGTACATTGAAACAACGGATACAAAAGTTTTACACGGTATAATAACTTTAACAAACAGAATTTATCCCTTGGAAGTAGAAGTACACACGGTTCTTTCCGGTAGTGCTGTGTTTACAAGATATATCACTTTAAAAAATAATTCTTCTGAAAAAATGAAGATAAATAAGCTTGTTCCTATGTCCGGCGGTATGGAGATAACCTACGACTGGGATCAGTTTGTTGATAGTGAGAATGATAAGAGCAAAGTATATTCCATAGGATACATGGATACCGACAAGCAGTGCGCCGAGGGTGCTTTCCGCTGGCATGATATGCCTTCAGCAGGTACTAACCTTTACGGCAGATACCGCGGAAACAGGTTCCTTTACCCGATGTTTATGATAAGAAATAACGTATTAGGCCATATTTATTTTGCTCAGATGGCTTTTACAGGCGGATTTGAGTTTAATCTGAATTTGAATGCAGGCCAGGAAACTAACGGCATTGATATAAGAGGCGACAGAGCAGATGCTAAGCTTGATTTCAAAATGGCTGTGGCAGGCCCTGCACCCTTGCTTGTGCTTGAAGCAGGTGAAAAATTTAAGTCTCCCGAAATTTACATAGGCAGAGTTCAGGGTGACCTTGACGATGCTGTTAATATGATGCATAAGCACGTAAGAAAGTGTGTATTCACACTTCCTGAGCCTAAAGAAAATATTGCTACTGTAGGCGCAGGTATAGGCCCCGAAAGAGCTATGACTCCCGAAGCTATTTTCCACACAATGGACACAGCTATAATGGTTGGTGCCGAGAGCTGCATTATTGATGCAGGCTGGAATTGCAAGGCTGGCAAGGAATGCGACTGGTATAAAAAGGCAGGCGACTGGACACCCGACCCAATTAAACACGGCGACAACTTTAAGTCTATTCGTGAAAGATGCCATAAAAATGGCCTTAAATTCGGTATGTGGATGGAGGTCGAAAGAATATCAGGCGGTGCTGAAGTTGGTGCAAATCATCCTGAATGGTTCCAGAGTAAATACTTAGGCGATGAAAAGAGCGAAGTTATAGATATGACTAATCCCGAAGCTGCTGCATGGGTGGAGTCACAAATAGAAAAACTTATTAATGAATACGGTATAGACCTTTTCCGACTTGATTTTAATGTAGATTACAGAGCTTCCATTTGCAAAAATGACCGCGGCGGTATAAAAGAATGTAATTACCTGCGCTATTATAAGGCTCTTTACGGGATGTTTGAGAATTTAAGAAAGAAGTACCCAAGCGTTATTTTCGAAAACTGTGCATCGGGCGGCGGCAGATGCGACCTTGGTATGGTAAGAAACTTCACTCACACCTGGGTTTCCGATTATCAGATAATGCCTAAGGGCTATATGATAACAAACGGTATGACTATGGTTATACCTCCCGAGCGAGTGGATAGACTTGTAGCAGGTATGAACGGCCATTTAAGAGGCTCACTTGATATGACTGTAAGGCAGACCTTAATGGCAAAGCCTACTACAAATACCTATAATCCTATGGGCAGCAATATGAACCCTCAGGAAATTGAGTTCGTTCGCCACAGCTTTGATATTTACAAAAGCTTTATAAGACCTTATATGACTGACGGACTTATCTTCCACCACACGCCTGAGTGTTTTGGACATCAGCCTAAAGGCGTTGGCATAATTGAAAGAAGCAGTAATGACGGCACTAAGGGTGTTATAGGTGTATTTAACTTAGCAAGCGTTAAGGATGAATACGTTGTGGTATATCCTAAGGGTCTTGATGAAGGCAAAACTTATGAAGTTACTTTTGATAACAAGAGAACTACTGCAAAAGTAAGCGGATTTACACTTGTTAACGATGGTATAAGAGTGAGAAACAGTGTTTCTTTTTCTAGTGAACTTATCCTTTATAAAGCGATTGAAGAATAAAATAAATCCGCAGGCTCAAAAATGAGTCTGCGGAATTTTTTAGTCGGGTAAAACCTCAAGGGCTTGACTTAAATCATTTATAAGGGTGTCGATGTCCTCTAAGCCGACGTGTATTCTGACAAGCCTTTCAGGCTGACCGTATTCCTTTTGGATGGGGTTAGCACCTGATAAAGCGACCAAGCTTTCAAAACCGCCCCAGCTGACGCCGTTCTGGAAATAATGAAGCTTATTTACGAAATTGCGGGCATCCTGCCAGGTGCCCTTGGGCTCGAAGCTGAGTAAGCCGTTGGTGCCTGATAAATATTTTGCGAACATCTCTTTTTGCTCGAAGGTATCGCTGCCGGGGTAGAAGACCTTTTTGACCTTTGGGTGGTTTTCAAGGAATTTTGCAACCTTCATACCGTTTTCGCCGTGCTGCTTAAGGCGCATGGGAAGAGTTCTTATGCCTCTTATAAGAAGCCAGGCGGCGTGAGGGTCCATACAACCGCCAAACCAGGTTCTTTCTCTGTCCTGAATGCTCTGGATTATTTCCTTTCTTGCAGCAATAGCACCTGCAACAATGTCGCTGTGACCGCCAAGATACTTTGAGCAGGTGTGGCAGCTGATGTCAATACCGTATTTCAAAGGCTGCTGGTGAAGGGGTGTGGCGTAGGTATTGTCTATAATGGTGCCGATTCCCTTTTCTTTAGCTATTTTTGCCACGGCTTCAAGGTCTTGTATTTTAAATACCATGGTTGAAGGACTTTCAAGATATATAAGTGTTGTGTTTTCCTTTATTGCGTTTTCGATTTCCTTGGGGTCATCACCGCCCACAAAGGTATACTCAACACCGAATTTATCAGGTAGATAATCCCTTACTATGCTTAAAACGTTACTGTATGATGAGGCTGCCAGAATAATATGGCAGTCTTTTTTTACAAAGTACATTATAGCGGCGCTTATGGCAGCCATACCAGAGGAGAAGCAGAGGGCGCCGTCAGCTCCTTCCAAAGCAGCTATTTTTCTTTCGGCGATGTCTACTGTAGGGTTGGAGGTTCTTGAGTAGCCGTAGCCATGTGCTGTAACACCGTTACACTCTGTGGGACTTACAAAAAGTGAATTCTGAAATATGGGCGGAACAATAGCTCCGCTGAATTTTCCGTACTCGTCACCTAAGTGAGTACAAATGTCAAGGACATTTGCGTATTTTTTATCTTCTTCAGTTAAGAAAGCCATATTAATCACCTGACTTAATTGTTTTTCGGCATTATTCTGCCGTTTTCTTTATACTACCACTTTGATTTTTAAAAGTAAATGAACTTTTTTAAGCTGTTTTATTGACAGCGAGATTAAAATAGTATATAATCAGAACAAAAGTTCGGAACATTTGTTCGATATAATTTAGAGAGGTGAGCCCGTGTACAGACAAGGAAGAGTGATACTTCACTGCGATATGAATAATTACTTTGCTACGGTAGAGGAAAAGTACGAACCGAAGCTTAAAAATATTCCCTTTGCCGTATGCGGCGACCCGCAGATGCGCCACAGCATAGTGATGGCTAAAAATTCCCTTGCAAAAAAGTACGGGGTCATTTCGGGTATAAGCTTCAGTCAGGCAAAAAAGCTGTGCCCGAATTTACAGTATATAAAGGCGGATTACGGTAAATATTTATCGGAGACCAAGGCGGCAAGAGAAATTTATAAAAAGTATACCGATAAAATTATCCCTTACGGACTTGACGAAGCGTGGCTTGATATGACGGATACGGGCGCGGATATAGATGAAGCAAAGCAGATAGCGGATATAATCAGGTATGAAATCTACTACAGCCGTGAGCTTTCGGCTTCGGTGGGAATAGGAGATAATTTGATATTTGCAAAGCTCGGCAGCGACTATAAAAAGCCCAACGCCACCACTCTTATTACAAGGAATAATTATAAGGAGCTGGTGTGGCCTTTGCCTGCCAAGGATTTATTGTTTGTGGGCGAGAGAAGAAACAAGCTGCTTGCGGGATTCGGCATAAATACAATAGGCGATATCGCTTTAGCTGAGGAAAAAATGCTTAAAAGGCTGCTGGGCAAGGTGGGCGGTGATTTAAAATCCTTTGCAAACGGGGACGACAGAAGTTTTCACCCCGAAAACGATACAGTTAAAAGTGTGGGAAATACCATCACTGCGCCTAAGGATATAGAAAATACTGCCGATGCGCTGGCTTTAATTTATCTGCTTTCAAATGCCGTGGCAATCAGGCTTAAAAAACACGCTCTTGCCGCCTTGACGGTAAGCGTGATTTTTAAAGATAATAAGTTTATAGGTTTTACAAGAAGCTTTACTTCGAAAATACCCGTGAGCAGCGGCGAAGAGATTTTTATAACAGCAAAAGAACTGCTTTTAAAGCATTATAAATGGGAATGCTCTTTAAGGTCGCTGGGTATAAGGGCGGAAAATTTGATAGATAATAAATTTACTCAGCTTTCATTTTTTGCTAACGACAGCGAGAGTGAAATATACCTTTCAAAGGAGATGGAGCTTGCGGTAAATCAGCTTAAATACAGGGTAGGGGAATTAAGTTTGGAAAAAACATCGATGATAGGAGAATACTGATTATGTGCGGAAGATATACGGTACTTACGGAAGATGAAATTATAAAGATACGGCAGATTTTAAGGGATATTTCCCTTGGGTTGGTTCGCGACGAAATAGGAAAAAATGCTGTAGATGAGGGCGGCAAAAAAGAGGTGTTCCCCACAAATACCGCTCCCGTAATTACGAGAGACAAATTAGGTGTGAATTTTGAGAATATAAAATGGGGCTTCAAAAAATGGCAGGACGGCGGTGTCATTATAAACGCAAGGGCAGAGACCTTAAAAGAAAAAGTTATGTTTGCAAAGCACCTTTTTACGGGCAGGTGCGTTGTGCCTGCAGGTGAATTTTTCGAGTGGGAAAGGATTGGCGGAAAAAAGAAAAAGTACTACGCAAAGGATAGGGGCGGAAACCTTCTTTTTATGGCAGGCTTATACAGAAACGTCAGGGATAATGAGTCAGTAAGCGGCTATAGCCGTGAATTTGTTATAATTACAAAGAATTCAGTAACCGAAATAAACAAGATTCACAGCCGTATGCCTGTTCTTTTGCGAGTGGATCAGATTGAACCGTGGCTTAACGGAAAAATGAGTCCCGAGGAACTGGTGAGTTCTTACTATGAAGTAGAAATAGCTCCCTGTGAGGATGAAAAGTAAGATATTTTATTGCTAACGATTTCTCCTTATGCTATAATGAAAATATCTGATAAATTACTTTGTTAACTAATTAAGTAAGAAAAGGTGATATTATGGCTAAGTTGTTTGCAAATATCGATACTAACGATTACGGTGACAGATTTTTAAATGACCTGACTGATAAGAAAAATAACCTTATAAAAGAGGACCTTTATCCTTTTGTGGATCAGTACGCAGGTAAAAGCGTAACGGATTTGCTTATTTGCTTAACCTGCCAGTATTCAATTCCTGAAAGCAAGGTTTTAAGTGACTCAATATATAAATATAAAGAGGAAATTGAGAACGGTATTCCAGTAAATTATAAAGAACGTTTCCGCGGAATTTATAAAATGTATAAAGAGTATGGTATTGATCCCATTGAGGTGTGGCTTGAAAGATGCAGGGATGTTAATTTAACTCCTTGGGTAACACTTCGAATGAACGACTGCCACTGCCCTGAGCTTGACACTTGCTTCTTGCGCCCCGAATTTTTCTATGAAGCTAAGAAAAACGGATGGATGATAGGCGAAAAATACGGATATTTCAGAAACTGCCTTGATTATGCGGCGGAAGAAGTAAGAAATTTGTGGCTTAATTACATTGACGAGCAGCTTTATAAATATGACGTGGATGGCTTAGAGCTTGACTTCCAGCGCGAAATTCACTGCTTTGACTATATAAATCAGCCTGAGTGCTATAAGATAATGAATGATTTTATAAGAAAAGTAAAGGGGATAGTTACAAAGCACGAAGAAATTAAAGGTCATAAAATTATGCTGGGCGTAAGGCTTATGCGCGATATTGAGCAGAATAAAGCTTACGGCTTCGATGCAGTTACATGGGATAAAGAAAAGTTAGTGGATATGATAGTTGTTACTCCCCGATGGGAAACTAACGACAGCGATATGCCCATTAAAGCTTGGAAAGAAACCTTAAAAAATACCGAAATTTATGCAGGTATGGAAACTTTAATAAAAAGTTGCGATAAACGAGGCCATGCAACAGCGGACTCTATAAGGGGATACTCTAACCGTTATCTTTCCGACGGTGCCGACGGAATGTATTTATTTAACTATTATCCGCTTCCCGACAGCGATTCAGAGGGCGAGAAGATTAGAAAAGCAAGAAGTATGGATATTTTTGCTACCTGCGGTAATTTAGATGACGTACGCTCAAAAGCGATGCGTTATATCGTAACAAAGCAGGATATGGTGCCGGAAGGTTATAAAGGGTATAAGCCTTTGCCCATTTTATTAAATGGTGAAGAACAGAATATTAGAGTAAACGTAGGCGAATTGCCTGCCGAAAAGAAAGTTAAGTTATTTATAGGTATCGAGGGAACAGAAGCTTTTGAGACGGAAGTTAAAGTTTTTGGCAATAAACTGAATTTAACCCGTGAAAACCCGAAGCCTGCCGATATGCAGGAAATTGTTACTGAAGGGGAAATCGTTTGCGAATGCGGATATATTTCAAACGGCACTCTTACTTACTCTGCTATGGTGGAAACCTTAACAAGCGGCGAATACGAAATAAGTTTTTCAGGCAATAAAGGTAAAATTACCTATATCGAATTTTATATAGAATAATTATGAGAAATTTTGAAAGTAAATTTAAATTTGAAAGTAAATACGGCATTATAAAGCCGCAGCATTTGGGAATTTCCGGTAACAGATGCCTTGTAACAACTCCTTTTAATTACGTTACCGACCTTGAAAGTTTGCAGGCTCCCCCTTATGCCAACACAGGCTTTAGAAGTGAAGTTAAAATAGGCGGCGAAAGTGTAAAGTGCAATGAATATACCTGGAGAATAAACCTGATAGAGCGAAAGGGTGCTACCAGAGATTTTGAAGTTTCTTCCCTTTCTGTTATTCCTCCTTATAAAAATGCAGTTTTGCAAGCCGTAAAAGTAAAAAACACTTCTGGAAGGGATATAGATATCCCGTTGGAGCTTTGGTATAAGGGAAACAGTGAATATTTAAACGACTGGATATTCCTGATTCCAAAAGTGACAAAGCCTGAGGCTGATGAGGTTGTGCTTGAAAATAAAGCTCTTTTGCTAAAAAACAGAGACGGCGCCGCATTTGCCATAACAAGCTCCTTAGAGTTTGAACATTTTGCTCTTGCTAAAATACTTAAAACAAGGGTTAGTTTTAAACCCGATGAAGAAAAGGTGTTTTATTTTTCTTTCCATTCAGGCCATATCGATACTCTAGAGGCTGAATATCTTCAGGTTATGGCGGATTATGAAAGATACGTGGATGAAGCGTTTTTATTCGCAGAAAACGAGGAAAAAAGGCTTCTTTCGGCACTTCCTGAATTTAAAAGCGATAACGAAGCATATGAAAAATTTTACTACCGTTCCTTGGCTACCTTGCTTTTGAACCGATGGGAGATACCGCTTTTTAAACTTAACCCCTACTATAGCACAGGCGGAACTACCGGCGGATGTATGTGTTCTTATCTTTGGGATTACGCCGGCCCATGGAATATACACCCTCTTGTGGATAAAGACGTGACAAAAGAGGAGATAAAAGCCTTTCTTGCGGTTGACCTTAGCTCTTCATATGCTATTATGCCTGTGGACGGCAAGAAAAACGGCCCGTGGTACCAGATAAATCAGGAGAAAATAATTGCGCTTATTTACCACTACCTTACAAATACGGGTGATTTTGCTTTTCTTAATGAGCAGGCAGGAGAGAAGACTGTAATAGAATGGGTTAAATTCCACGCATATTTTGGAGATAATCTTGAAAAAGAAGCTAACTTAATTGATTACGGGGTAAAAGGCGAAGATCATCTGGAACTCAGGCGAGGCATACCTTACCATGGAATTATGCCCGACCTTAATATGAGAAGGTACAAAACTTACGAGAGAGCAAGTGAGATATTATCCCTTTACGGTACGCCTGACGATAATTTGATGCAAAGAGCGAAGCTTGTGGCAGCTCTTGCCAAAGAAAAGCTTTGGGATAAGGACAAAAAATGGTTCAAATTCATTATCGACGGCAAGGAAGACTATCGTTATACCGTGCAGATGTTTAAGTTTTTAGATAGCGGCGCGGCGGATAAGGAGATAGTGGAGGGGCTTGTTTCCCATTTGAACGATAAAGAGTTCCTTTCTGATTTCGGTTTGCACAGTATGAGCAAATTGGACGAAGCTTATGATCAGGTGGATATTGATAACGGTGGCGGCGGAATTTGCTCGCTGTTTGTTCCTGTTATATTGGAGCAGTTATATAAAATTGGTAAATGTGAAATTGCAAACGATATACTGAATAGAGTTCTTTGGTGGGGCGAAAGAATGCCTTATTGGGGAGATTCATTAACTGCCAACGCCATTGCTTACAGAGAAGATACTCCCTTGCAGGCTACAATCGGTTCATCCGCAGCGGCGCAGATGATAATTTTCGGTATATTCGGGGTGAAATCGGATTTTTACGGAAATATAACTATCAATCCTGTAAAAAATCCTCCCGATAAGAATATGCGCCTTATAAATATGAAACTGAGAGGCAAAATTTTCAGTATTTATTTAAATGAGCAGGATTATACTGTAGAAACAGAGAACGTTAAAATTACAAAGCAGTATGGCGAAAAAACGGTAATATAAATAAAAAAGAGAAGGGTTCATTTTAAAGCTTGAATCCTTCTCTTTTAATTTTGATAGTTGGTATTTAATTATTTAACAGACCACTTTGTGCCTTCTTTTGTATCGAGAATCTGGACGTTCATTGCGCTGAGCTCTTCGCGGATGCTATCTGCCAAAGCGAAATCGCGGTTCTTTTTAGCTTCAAGGCGCTTTGCAATAAGCTCCTCGATTTTAGCTACGTCTACACCCTCGGGAATTTCAGCGGGTGTTAATTCTTCTGTTGCCTTGGGCTTTACTTTTTCTGTGGGTTTGTTTGTTAAAAGGTCAAGGGAGAGAACCTTATCGTATTCCTTTAAGATGGCAAGCTTTGTAGCGCCGTTTGTTTTAAGCTTTAAAATATCGTAAACTGCTGTTAAGCCTAATGATGTGTTCAAATCGTTACCAACGAGGTTAATGAATTTCTCTTTTGCTTCTGCTACTACGGCTTCGTCGATTTCGCCTTCGTTCTGAATGGAAGCAATTCTTGTTAAAAGCTTATTGTATGCGCCTGCTGTGTTATCAAGGCTTTCAAAAGTAAATACTAAAGGCTTGCGGTAATGGGACTGTAAGCAGAACATACGGTAAACGAGGGGGTCGTAACCCTTTTCTTCAAGAAGAGAAACTGTTAAGAAGTCTCCCTTACTTTTACTCATCTTACCTCTTGCATCGTTTAAATGAAGAACGTGGAACCAGTTATTGCACCACTTTTTACCTGTGTAAGCTTCGCTCTGTGCGATTTCGTTTGTGTGGTGGGGGAAGGCGTTATCAATACCACCGCAGTGAATGTCGAGTGTTTCGCCTAAATACTTAAGGCTGATGCCGGAGCACTCAATGTGCCAGCCGGGGTAACCGTTGCCCCAGGGGCTATCCCACTTTAATTCCTGATCGTCAAACTTACTCTTTGTAAACCAGAGAACGAAGTCTGCTTTATTTCTCTTGTTTTCGTCCTCTTCAACGCTGTCGCGTACGCCTACTGCAAGGTCTTCTTCCTTGAAGTTCTGGAAAACGTAGTAGGTAGAAAGTTTACTTGTATCGAAATATACGTTGCCGCCTGCGATGTAAGCGTAGCCTTTTTCTAAAAGTGTTTCAATAAGGTGAATGTAATCATCTACGCAGCTTGTGGCGGGAACAACTATCTCGGGTTTTTTGATGTTTAATTTCTTGCAATCGGAGAAGAATGCGTCAGTATAGAACTGAGCAATTTCCATAACGGTTTTCTTCTCTCTTTTTGCGCCCTTGAGCATCTTATCTTCGCCCGTGTCGCCGTCGCTTGAGAGGTGGCCAACGTCTGTGATGTTCATAGCTCTGGTAACTTCGTAGCCTGCGAAATTTAAGAACTTTTCTAAAACGTCCTCCATTATATAGGTTCTGAGGTTACCGATGTGAGCAAAATGATAAACAGTAGGGCCGCAGGTATACATTTTTACCTTGCCTTCTTCGTTGGGGATGAATTCATCTTTGCTTCTTGTAAGTGTGTTATAAAGTTTCATATTAATAATCCTTTCGATTCTTTTTTATTATTGACCGCAGGGCGGGATGATATTATCGGTGGGCTCTTCTGTGCTTGTAAGCTTTGCCATTTGCTTTTGGAGTTTTTCAATTTCCATACGCATACGGCAGAGTTCCTGAGAGACGGGGTCGGCTACGTGTATCTGGTCGAGACATTCGTTTACCTTTATGCCGTTTATTCTTACCACTCTTGCAGGTACGCCTACGGCTGTGGCGTTATCGGGTACGGTGTCCAGCACCACGGCGCCTGCGGCTATGCGGACGTTATTTCCTATAGTGAAGGGGCCTAAAACCTTTGCGCCTGCGCCAACCAAAACGTTATCGCCTAAGGTGGGGTGGCGCTTGCCCGTATCTTTACCCGTACCGCCTAAGGTTACGTTCTGGTAAAGCGTGCAGTTATCACCGATTACGGCGGTCTCACCTATTACCACACCCATACCGTGGTCAATAAAGAGGTTTTTGCCTATTGTTGCGCCCGGGTGAATCTCGATGCCCGTTCTTCTTCTTGATATCTGCGAGATCATTCTGGCGATAAATTTCATATTGTGGGTATGAAACCAATGGGCTTTGCGGTAACTTCTTATGGCTTTGAAGCCGGAATAGAGAAAGTAAACTTCAAGGCGGCTTTTGGCGGCAGGGTCGCGCGCCATTACGGCGTCTAATTCTTCTCGTAATTTTTTGAACATAAAATCGCTCCTTTTTATTAATATAAAAGGAAAAGTGATTTTAATGGAAAATAAAAAAGCCTCCTGCAAGGGTACAAAACTACCCTGCACGAAGGCGATAATTCGCGGTTCCACTTCGTATTTATCACTTACGCTTCCTTTTAAAGCGTTTGCCTTAACGGGGCATGGCGTACATACCTACTGAAACTGAAAATAAATTTTTTCGGAATGTCTACTCGCGGGTGCATTTCGCTTTTTTATTAAACAAAGGAAGCTTACAGCCTGCGGCTTCCTATCTCTGGTGTTTTTATGAAAGCTACTTCTCCCGGTCACGGTATTTGAAGATATTATACTATTTATTTTATGATTTGTAAAGATTAAGGTTAAAACAAAATTTAAATTTATTGACCTAAAAGGATTTATGAGATAAAATAATTACATAAAAGATAAAAGGTGATTAAATGAAGCATAAAGACCACATGGTTACAAGCTGGGGAACTAACAGGCGTGATATAGACCACGATGAATTTTACGAACAGTTTGAAAAAAATTACGAGAGGCGCGGCGAGGGCACCGTACTTTTAAACGGCAGAAGGGTAATTGTTTTCGAGCCTTTTTTGGAAGAAGACGGCAAAACATATTTAAATTTATTCGGAGAATTCAAATTGGAGCTTAATAAAAACGAGCTTGAAGGAATCCGAATAGCTCACGAGGGTTTGAATTTCGGGCAAAGCGAGAAAATTGCTTTTATTTTGGATGGCCCGGATATTATCGGCAGCGTAACCTACCTTGACGAAGAAGGTATGAAAATATACGAAGAAAAAAGAAAAAATAAACCTAAGAAAATTATATTCGAACCCACTGAAGAATAATCGGTGGGTTATGTTTTTGGAGTTGTTTCAAAATAAAAAAGAAAAGGCGGAGGGGGTTCCGCCTTATTTGGTTATTTAATTGCTGCTTTAAGTTCTTCGAGAGTCATGCCGGTGACAGTGTCTTTTATACTTACAGCACCGATTTTCACTTCAATCAAATCGCCGTTACGTGCCTTTACAGATGAAGAAAAGTCACCTTTTTTATCAATCAGATTGCTTTGAAGTATAGCCTTGTCATTTTCAATTTTGACCATAAAAGGCTCTGTTGCGCCGTAGTAATTACCGAAATTGCTGTCTTTAGATAAGAACAGCATATAAGTTCCGCCGATCTCAGGTTCAATATAGAGGGAGTCCTGAATGTTCAAAGTAATGATTTCTGTTTTTGTAGCAGGCTTTACAATTATGCCTGTTTCATCAATAACGGCATCAGATTTTTCGAGGTTAATTCTTTCAATGTAACGATGGTTTACAAGGATGCTGCTTTCCGTAAAATCGCCCTTTACAACTTCACTTACAGTAAATCTGTAAAGTCTGCCTTCTACGTAATCGGTTTCGGATTCTTTTGTTACATCGTTAATATCACGGCGCATATTCCAAGTTTTTTCAAGCTTTTCATACTTGCCGATAACAACGAAATCAGCCATTTCAGCCATTTCTTCTGCACCTAATGAAACAGGGTAATCGTAATGAATTTGTATGGAATTATTATTAGGTGTTGTACATCCTGTGAAAAACAAAGCTGAAATCATCAAGACTATTGCAAGAACTGAAGATATTTTTAAAATTTTAGTTGTTTTCATCGTTCTATCTCCTTAATTGTATGCATCGGTAACACCTTCTATATCATCAGCTTGAGGTGTGTATATAGTATTTCTGTTTCGATTGTATCCCATGACTGCATTAGGATTATTAGTATCATCAAGTCCTAATGTATGACCTAATTCGTGACAAGCAACACTTTTAAATACGTTTTCGTTTGTTCCTGTATGTGCTATATTAACGTATGCGGTAAATGAAGTAAGAACATAATTAGGTGTTGAATGAGGTTGCATATAACCGTAATAAGTCGATGATGACTCATTTACAATTGTAATAGTATTAGAGGAAGAACTGGAGTAACTTATATTATATCCAACAGCTGAAGTCCAACTTGACATCGCTGTTCTCCAAAATGTTTTGTAAGTTGATGATGAAGTTGAAGTATTAATTGCTCCTCCCCAGGTGTATGTTGCCCTTTTATCTGCTACTTTATAACATAACAGATCGTAAGCAAAAATTTGAATTGTTAGAGAAAATACAAGCATAACCGCAATTAATAGTGCAACCATCCTCTTTAAAACATTGTGTTTATTCATAGTAAGCTCACCTTTCTTTTATATAATTAATAAGTGTATCTAAATCTGTTTTTGATATTGTATCATTCATAACCGGATACAGAACATTAATCTTGATTATAAAACCCGTAGTATATCTATTGCTATCAATCATTTTACTATACTGAACTTTTAAAGAGTCACTTTTTAATTTGCTATTTAAATTAGGTACATCGCTAATTATGCTTATTGCACCGGGTTGAGTAGCAAGTTTATAGTATCCTGTTGCTTCATCTTTTTTTAAAAACAAAATGTATTCATTACTTGAGGATTCATGATAAAAGTGAAACGGATTTTGAAAATTAAATTCGTATTCCCAATACTTGTATATATCGTAATCATCAGTATATACTTCGATTTTGTCAAGTGTTTCACCTTTTAAAACATCATCAATTCTAAAAGTGTACAGTGTTGACGAAGTATTTATATACTCTACACCATCAGATGCATTTATAGGTTCATATCTTGAAAATGAATCAGATTGAACAAAGTCAAAACGATTTTCATTGGCGTATGTTTTATTATAATACAATTTGCCTCTGGCAATCAAATCCGATTTTTCTATCATTTCATCTAAAGTGTATGATACATCACCACTAAGTTCGATATATACTTCGAAGTCAGGATTATCGGTAGCGTAATCGATTGAATCGCTATCTCCCGAGCCTTCAATTTCAGGTGTTTGGGTGGTTGGGTTGATGTTAAAGAGGAATACTGCAATGATTGCAACAAGAAAAACTGAAATAATGGATGTGTATTTAATTAGCTGTTTTTTCCTCATTGCTTTGTAATCTGCCATTTTTTGGAAAACAATTTTCGTAATCTCATCAGAGGTTTTCATAAGTAAATCCCTCCTTTGTAAGCTCAGATTTCAGAGAATTGCGGGCGCGGTAAACAAGGGTTTCGATATTATGGACTGATTTTTTTAACACGGATGCAACTTCTTTACAGCTTAAATCCTCAAAATAAATAAGCCACAATACCTCCTTATACTCAGGCTTTAATTTTCGCATTGCTTTGTGCAGCGCTATTTTCTCTTCTTTTCTGATATAGGATATTTCCAGGGAATTTTCGTCCTTAATTATATCCTTAATATCATCAAGAGAAACTTCATTAGCTTTTTGTCTTTTCTGTTTTCTAAGGTAATCAAGCGCCTGATTTCTTGCAATGGTGTAAAGCCAGGTTTTGAAAGAGCCTTTGCCATTATCTTTCGGTTTCTTTGTGCCCAAAAGCACGAAAGTGTTGATAGCAAGCTCTTCGGCTGTATGTACGTTATTTACAAAGCTGTTAAGATAAAAAATCATACCGTCTTTATAGTCTTTTATTATTTCGGCAAGACCCTCGTTATCACCTTTTTCCCGAAAACGGCGGTAGCTACTTGCACCGTTATCCATGGCCGGCTCCTTTCTTTATTATTTTTTACGCTTTGGGAAAGTATCGCGATTTCTTTCCCTTTTCACCTATTACACGTATATTATAGCATAAACCTCACAGTATTTTTTATTATTTTTTTTGCACTGTAAATAATTTCTCCGTCAAAATATGCAAAGTTCAGCTAAAATAAGGGCAAACTATGAGCAATAAAGAGAATTTAAAAATATTAATTATTTTGTGGAATTTTATAGAATTTTGTGGTATAATTACGGAGTGTAACAGTAATTTATCGGCAGGAGCGCCGATTTAAATAAATGAATATACTGGGTTTTGTTAAAAGGAGAGTAAATAATGGAACAGATTAAGGTACGAAGTAATTTTGACCCCAACAACCGAGTTGCACCTCTTGGTATTGTGCCCCTTGCAGGCGCAAGAGAGCTTGCTGAAAAAATTGACAAGCACATCGTAAAGTGGGCAAACGAAGCAGGTATTGACTGCAAATCTTTTATTATCGAAAATAAATGCCCCAGATTCCAGAGCGGTGACGGTAAGGGTGTTATTGAATCTACAATTCGAGGATACGATCTCTATTTTATTTGCGATCCCGGTAACTACAGCATTACTTACAATTATTTCGGCTATCAGAACAGAATGTCTCCCGATGACCATTATCAGGATTTAAAGAGACTTATTCAGGCAGTAAGCGGTAAGGCTCACAGAATCAACGTGGTTATGCCTATGATCTACGGCGGCAGACAGCACAGAAGAAGCTACCGTGAATCTCTGGACTGCGCTTTTGCTTTACAGGAATTACAGAGCATGGGTGTTTATAACGTAGTTACTTTCGACGCTCACGACCCCAGAGTTATGAACGCTGTACCCTTAATGGGCTTAGATAACCTTATGCCTCATTATCAGGTACTTAAGAAGATGTTTAAGGATTTCCCCGATCTTTCTACAGATAAGGAAGATTTTATGATAGTCAGCCCCGACGAAGGCGCTCTTGACAGAAATATGTACTACGCTTCCGTTTTAGGCGTTGAGCTGGGTATGTATTACAAGCGCCGCGACTATTCAAAGGTTGTTAACGGCAGAAACCCCATTGTTGCTCACGAATATATGGGTGAAAGCGTAAAGGGTAAGACAGTTTTCGTTGCCGACGATATTATCTCATCCGGTGAAAGTATGCTGGATATCGCTTACAAGGTAAAGGAGAAGGGTGCTTCCAAGTTCTTCTGCTATGCTACATACTCCATTTTCACAGCAGGTCTTGAAAAGTTTGACAAAGCTTATGAGGATGGCGTACTTGACGGCGTATTCGGCAGTAACTTAACTTATCTTAACCCCGAGCTTAAAAATAAGGCATGGTTCCATGAGGTTGACGTAAGTAAGTATGCAGCTTACTTTATTTCCGCATTAAACCACGACGTTTCCATCAGCTCTCTTATCGATCCCCACCAGAAAATAGACGCTCTTCTTGCTAAAAGAAAGGCAGAGAAAGAAGCTAACGGCGAAATTCAGTTAAAGCTTGAATAATTAATTTTCGACCCTCTGTAAAATGAGGGTCTTTTGTTTGTGTATAAATGTATAAAAATATGTATATTATACATAAATGCGAATAATATTCATCCCGAAGGGGCGGATACAATTATATTAGCGCATTAAAGCGGCGGAAATCTGTTGTTAAAATATCTATATAAATCTATAAAAATACAGAAAAATTGTGCAATAAGTAAAAAATAATAAATATTTGCAAAGGGGTTGATTTTTCGGAATATATGTGTATAATTATACTTACGCGATTCGAAAACGCATAAATAAAATTATTATTTACTTATCATATTTTTTATTAAACTAAAAGAGGTAATTTAAAATGGCTAAGAAAAAAGAAGATATTAAGAAAGTAGTTCTCGCTTACTCCGGCGGTCTTGATACATCTATCATCATTCCCTGGCTTAAGGAAAATTATAACAACTGCGAAGTTATCGCTGTATCCGGCGACGTTGGTCAGGGCACAGAGCTTGACGGCCTTGAGGAAAAGGCTATCAAAACAGGCGCAAGCAAGCTTTACATTGCAGACCTTAAGGAAGAGTTCATTCAGGATTACGTTTACCCCACACTTAAGGCTGGCGCTGTTTACGAGAATAAGTATCTTTTAGGTACATCTTTCGCCCGTCCTATCATCGCTAAGAGAATTGTTGAAATTGCTTTGGAAGAAGGCGCTGATGCTATCTGCCACGGCTGCACAGGTAAGGGTAACGACCAGGTTCGTTTCGAGCTTACAATCAAGGCTTTCGCACCTGATATGACAATTATCGCTCCCTGGCGTGAATGGAGCATCAAGTCCCGTGAAGAAGAAATTGACTATGCAGAGGCACACAACATTCCTCTTAAGATAAACCGTGAGACAAACTACTCAAAAGATAAGAACCTCTGGCACCTTTCTCACGAAGGTCTTGACCTTGAAAATCCCGCTAACGAGCCTTTATACAACAAGGAAGGCTTCCTTGAGATGGGCGTTTCCCCCGAAATGGCTCCCGATAAGGCTACATATATAACAATCCACTTCGAAAAGGGTGTTCCCACAGCACTTAACGGCGAAGAGCTCACAGGTGTTGAGATGGTAGCTAAGCTTAACGAGCTTGGCGGTCAGAACGGTATAGGTCTTGCTGATATCGTTGAAAACCGTCTCGTCGGTATGAAGTCCCGCGGCGTTTACGAGACTCCCGGCGGTACAATTCTCTACCACGCACACAACAAGCTTGAGGAAATCTGCCTCGACAGAGACACATATCACTACAAGCAGCAGGTTGGTATCAGATTTGCTGAGCTTGTATACTTCGGTCAGTGGTTCACTCCTTTAAGAGCTGCTCTCTCCGCTTTTGTTGATTCCACACAGGAAACAGTAACAGGTGACGTTAAGCTCAAGCTCTACAAGGGCAACATCATTGATGCAGGCGTTACATCTCCCTATTCACTTTATGATGAGGATATCGCTACATTTGATGAGGACGAAGTTTACGACCAGACAGACAGCGCAGGTTTCATCAACCTCTTCGGTCTTCCCATTAAGGTTCAGGCTAAGAAGAAGCTTATCAAGTAATTTTTGAAATTAAATAGATAGGGCGGGCTTTAGGGTTCGCCCTATTAGTAATTTAAAATAAAGGAAATATATATATGAAACTCTGGAAAGGACGCTTCGAAAAGGAAGCAGACCCCAAAACAAACGATTTTAACTCCTCCATATCATTCGACAGCCGTATGTATAAAGAGGATATTGAAGGCAGTATTGCTCACGCTACTATGCTTGGCGCACAGGGTATTATCCCTGCAGAAGACTGCGAAATGCTTATAAACGAGCTTAAAAAGGTAAGAGAGGATATTGAAAGCGGCGCTTTATTAATTGACCCCGATGCCGAGGATATACACACATTCGTTGAAGGCGAGCTTACAAAGCGACTTGGCTCTGCAGGTAAGAGAATTCATACCGCAAGAAGCCGTAACGACCAGGTAGCTCTTGATATACGCCTTACACTTCGTAAGGAATGCGACGGTCTGGTTTCTCAGCTTAAGGAGCTTATTGCCGTGCTTTGCAAGAAAGCAAAAGAACACTACGACACGGTAATGCCCGGTTACACACATCTTCAGCGTGCGCAGCCCATTACTTTCGGTCACCACCTTTTAGCTTACGGCGAGATGCTTCTGCGTGATGTTGAGAGAATTATTGATGCTAAGAAGAGAATGAACTACTGCCCCTTAGGTTCAGGCGCTCTTGCAGGCACAACCTATCCTCTGGATAGAAATATGACCGCGTCTCTTTTAGGCTTTACTGCTCCTACAGCTAACAGCCTCGACGGCGTAGCGGACAGAGATTTCTGCGCTGAAATTGCTTTTGCTGTTTCACTTTGTATGGTTCATCTCTCCCGACTCAGCGAGGAGATTATCCTCTGGAGTTCATGGGAATATAAATTCGTTGAGCTTGACGATGCTTTCTCTACAGGCTCCAGCATTATGCCCCAGAAAAAAAATCCCGATTTAGCTGAGCTTGTAAGAGGTAAGAGTGGCAGAGTATTCGGTGATTTGATGGGTCTTTTAACAATGATGAAGGGTCTGCCCCTTGCATATAATAAGGATATGCAGGAGGATAAGGAAGCTGTTTTCGATGCTGTGGATACACTCAAAATGTGCTTAACTCCCTTTGTTCCCATGATAGATACAATGAAAGTTATTAAGGAAAATATGAGAAACGCCGCAGCTAAAGGCTTTATTAACGCTACTGACTGCGCCGATTACCTTGTTTCCCATAAAGGTCTTCCTTTCCGTGATGCTTATAAGATTACAGGCGAGCTGGTTGCTCTGTGCATCAATAAGGGCATTACTCTTGAAACTTTACCTATTGAAGAATATAAAAACGTATGTGAAGATTTCGATGAGGGCGTTTACGAGGCTATAAATCTTGAAAAGTGCGTAAGAGACAGGCTTGTTTACGGCGGCCCCGCACCCCAGAACGTACTTAAAGAAGCTGCCGCTATAGAAGAAAAGGCAGCAGCCATATAATTTCTGAATTAAGAGGTTACAACATTATGAAACATTTACTTAAGCTTCTTGACTGGAGCAAAGAAGAGATATTAGAGGTTTTGGACCTTGCCGATAAATTAAAGGACGAGAACAAAAAGGGCATAGAACATCATATTCTTAAAGGCAAGACTTTGGGTATGATTTTCTCCAAGTCCTCCACAAGAACAAGAGTTTCCTTCGAAGTTGGTATGCATCAGCTTGGCGGTCACGCTTTATTCCTTTCCTCCCGTGATTTACAGATAGGCAGAGGCGAGCCTGTTGAGGATACTGCAAGAGTTCTTTCCCGCTATCTCGACGGTATTATGATAAGAACCTTTGAGCAGAAGGAAGTAGAGGACCTTGCAAAATACGGCTCCATAGCTATTATCAACGGTCTTACCGATTTCTGTCACCCCTGTCAGGTGCTTGCCGATCTTCAGACAATAAGAGAGTATAAAGGCGGCTTTGAAGGCAAGAAGATGTGCTTTATCGGTGACGGCAACAATATGATGAACTCCCTTATCGTAGGCGGCTTAAAGGTTGGCATGAAGGTTTCGGTTGCTTGTCCCGAAGGCTACAGACCTCCTGCTGAGATTCTTGATTTTGCTGCATCTTACGGCGATATGTTTGAAATTACCGATGCTCCCTGTGTTGCAATAAAGGATGCGGACGTTGTTCTTACCGACGTTTGGACAAGTATGGGGCAGGAAGAAGAAAGATTGGAGCGCGAAAAGGCATTCAAGGGCTACTGTGTTTCCAAAGAGCTTATGGAAAATGCAAAAAGCGACGCTATTGTGCTTCACTGCTTACCTGCACACCGCGGTGAGGAGATTATGGCGGACGTATTTGAAGCTAATGCAGGTCCCATTTTCGATGAGGCTGAAAACCGCCTCCACGCACAGAAGGCTGTGCTCGTACACTGTATGAAAGATTAATTATAAATTGGCGGGAAAGGGTTTATATCACTTTCCCGTTTTATTTACCGGCGGCGAAATTTCCATAAAGCGGTAATAAATTTGCAATAAAGAAAAACTTAATAATTTATTACGAAAACGCAATTATACTTGACAGAAACAATTACTTGGTATAGTATAATATTATTACTTTTATTATAAGGAGGGGTGCGGCTGATGAAAGAAGTGAAGTCCGATAAGCTTACTTTTTGGGAATTTCTTAAAAAGGACTGGGTCGGAGAATATCTCAAAAGAATATTATTCGTAGTTTTATTGATAGTGATATTTAACTACGCTTACAATTATATAAGAGTCCTTCCCGTTAAAGCAGACCCCTACGACGTAGTTACCATGCGCTGCTTAGTTACCAAGGATGAAATCAAGGTAGATGTAACGGAGTGGGTTGATGAGAAAAACGAAAGGGAATTTAAGGAATTTACCTATCGTTTCGATGATATCAGCAAGACTCTTTACATCAGTATTATTATCAGTAACGACGGATCCGGTAAGCCCATAAGCTCGTATTCCATTGAGAACGATTTTAAAGGATTGAAAAAAGTAGCTATCGAGGGCGGTATTCTTAACATCCACCAGAAAACTATATGGTATGACGGTGAGGAGACAATTGCCGTGAAACCCAGCCCATCTCCTTCAGGGAATAAGAAAAACTAAGTTTTTAACTGTTATTAACAGTTATCCACAGGGTTATCAACAATATTTAAATAAATTAAGAGGTAAGATTAATTTCTTACCTCTTTTTGTTTGCATAAAATTTAATTTTTATAAAAGAGAACAACCGCCGGAGTAATCCAGCGGCCGTTCCCATTGAAGGTTTTTTATGAAAAAGATGTTCTTATAATCAAACCTTAGTTATTTTTAGCTTCTGCAATAACCTTTTCAGATACGTTGGAAGGAGCTTCTTCATATCTTACGAATTCGAATGTGAAGTGGCCTCTGCCCTGAGTGATCTGACGGACGTAAGTACAGAAGTCGTGCATTTCAGCTTCGGGAGCTTCAGCTTCAACTGTCTGATAACCAGCACCTGCAGGAGTCATACCTAAAACTCTGCCGCGACGCTTGTTAACTTCGCCCATGATATCGCCCATGTTTGCATCCGGTACAGTAGCCTTTAAGTAACCGATGGGCTCTAAGAGTACGGGAGAAGCCTGAGGCATACCGTTCTTGTAAGCTTCGGCAGCTGCTAACTTAAAGGACATTTCGGAGGAGTCAACGGGATGGTAAGAACCGTCGTAAAGAACAGCGGAGAGACCAACTACGGGATAACCTGCGAGAGGACCCTTTAAGATACATTCACGAAGACCCTTTTCAACTGCGGGGAAGAAGCCCTTGGGAACGCTACCGCCAACAACGCGCTCGCCGAACTCTAAACCGTCGCAATCGCAGGGGCTGAATTCGATCCAAACGTCACCGAACTGACCGTGACCGCCTGTCTGCTTCTTATGTCTACCCTGAACACTTACCTTCTTGCGGATTGTCTCGCGGTATGCAACTCTGGGATTTTCCAGTTTGATTTCAACGCCGAATTTGCTCTTTAATTTGGATACGATAACGTCAAGATGCTGTTCGCCGAGACCTGAGAGGAGCATCTGATGTGTTTCGTTATTTGTTTCGAACTTGATTGTGGGATCTTCTTCACAAAGACGGAGAATACCCTGAGCAATCTTTTCTTCATCGCCCTTATTCTTGGGAGCGATAGCCATCTTAAGTGTAGGAGTGGGATACTCTACGCCGTCAAGAAGAACCTTTCTTACGGGTGTGCAGAGTGTATCACCTGTAATTGCGCTCTGGAGCTTGGGAATAGCACCGATATCGCCTGCACCGATGTACTTAACGTCAGACTGCTTTTTACCTGTCATCATAACAGTTTTACCGATTCTTTCCTGTGCGCCTGTTCTCATATTCATAAGGTTGGATTCTGTGGAAACCTTACCGGAGATAACCTTGATGTAAGAGAGCTTACCGATGAAGGGGTCGGCAATAGTCTTGAAGATAATAGCTGCTGTAGTAGCGTCCTCGTTAACCTGGAGCTCTACGGGGTTGCCGTCTGTATCAACAGCGATTTCGCCTGCCTTATCAAGAGCAGAGGGAGCAAGCCAAGCCATGCCGTCCATAAACTGTTCCATACCGCGCATCAAGAGAGCGTCGCCGCAGAATACAGGGATGATAGTACCGCTCTTAACACCACGGGAAACACCGAGGATAACTTCTTCGGGTGTGAATTCTTCACCGGAGAAGTATTTTTCGAAGAGTTCTTCGTCAGTTTCAGCAACAGCTTCGTAAATAGCAGTTCTTAAACCTTCAAGTCTTGCACCCATATCGGGCATAGCTACCTGAACGGGCTTACCGCCGGAATAATCGTAGCACTTATATTCGAGCATATTGATGTACTTATCAGCCTTGCCGTCCTCAAAGAAGGGAACAACAACGGGGCATATTGCGGGACCGAAGGAAGCTTTTAACTCCTCGAATACGCCGTAGAAGTCGGAGCCTTCGTCGCAAAGACCGTTAACGAAAACGATTTTAGCAAGGTTTCTCTTATCGGCTGCTGCCATAGCCTTCTCTGTACCAACGGAAACGCCGCTCTTACCTGCAAGTACGATAAGTGCTGTGTCAGCTGCGCGCATTGCTTCGCACATACCGCCCTCAAAGTCGAAAAGACCGGGAGCGTCGAGAAGATTGATCTTCTTATTCTTCCACTCAAAGGGAGCAACTGCTGTAGAAACAGAGGTCTGTCTCTTAATTTCTTCGGGGTCGTTATCACAAATTGTATTACCTTCGCTTACCTTGCCGCGTCTGTCGGAAACGCCTGCTAAGTAGAGCATAGCCTCGATAAGAGAGGTCTTACCTGAGCCGCTGTGACCTGCAACGGCTACGTTGATGATGTTTTTGGCGAGATACTGGTTCATAAAAAACACTCCTTCCGGGAATCCGTGATCCCGATAAAATTTTATATTTGTTTATATCAAAATTTTCTCAGCAAATTGATATAAAATCTTTCCTTGTTTTCATTAATTATATATCAAAATGCCAAAAAGCACAATAGGTAAATATAAAATTGGCTATTTTATATATTTTTAAGGGTTCTGTTTTGTGCAAAATGCACAAAGAAAATCGTCCTATTTTGGAATTTAAAGGGATAAAGAGAATTTTATGTAATAAGTAAAATAATTTACGTAATATATCGCCGCTTTTTTTGTTTCAAACTGAAACACGGGCGGTGATTTATTTTAAAAATATATAGATAAAAATAGCGAAAATAAAGACAAAATTTGTGTGATTTTCAGAAAATAAAAAATATTTTCAAAAGTTTTCATTTTTATGAAAACTTTTCGGTACCCCCCTCGCTATATATAGAGGGACATTTACGGAAAAGAAATTTACGGTTTGTTCCTCAAGATAAAAAATCAGAGGTGAAAAATGGGAATTACAATTACACAGGAGGATATTGAAAAAGGCTACGAAAAAATAGCCTTCGGAGGGATAGCGGATGCGGTCAAGCTTTTATTCATAGAGGAATTAAAGCCCGGCAGTGTAAAGAAGCTGGATTTATTTACCGTGTCAGAAATCAAGAAGCCTAAGGGCGGCGGTATGGAGATAAAGTTTTTTGACCGCATAAAAGCGCTTCAATGCCTTGAAAATATGTCGCGTAAGGATTCCGAGCCCGAAAGTTTTTATGAGGCTATTCTGAAAGGAGCTGAGGCAATTGAAAACAGCGAGGATGAAAAAGATGATGAACTTTAAAGCGGGGTGGTTATATAAAACGTAAAATAACGTTAACTAAATGCCGAAAGGCGGTGACCTTTACTTGAAACTTAAACGATTATCAAGAAAGCATGATGATAAACCGAAAAGGATTATTAAAATAATTCCTTTTCGCCATAGAACTTATTACGGCTCAGAACAAGTTCTTCCCGATAAGTTCCGAAAGAAGGTGGTTTTGCAGTGAAACTAAAACGTCTGTCAAGAAAGCAAATGATTACACTTACTTGGTGGTGCAGGAAAAGCAGAAACAGGAATAAGGATGCAATTATCTGCGACGGCGCCGTAAGAAGCGGCAAGACTTTGTGTATGGGTCTTTCCTTTGTGCTGTGGGCTTTCTACAGATTCAGAGGAATGAATTTTGCAATATGCGGTAAGACCATAAGAAACGTGAAAAGAAATCTGGTTTTTGAGATAGTTCCCATATTAAAGGGGCTGGGCTTTACCTGCGAATTGAGACATTCCGAAAACCGACTCGATATAAGGATAGGAAGTAAAGTGAACAGATTTTACCTCTTCGGCGGTAAGGACGAAAGCTCGGCTTCCCTTATACAGGGTATGACTTTAGCGGGAGTGCTTTTTGATGAGGCTGCCTTAATGCCCCGCTCCTTCGTAGAGCAGGCTTTGGCGCGATGCTCCGTAGAGGGCGCTAAATTTTGGTTTAACTGTAATCCCGAGCATCCCGGCCACTGGTTTTTTACGGAGTGGATCTCAAAAATAAACGAGAGGAACGCTCTGTACCTTCACTTTACAATGAGGGATAACCCTTCCCTTACCAAAGAAACCATTGAAAGGTACAAAAATATGTTTTCGGGCACCTTCTACAAGCGATTCGTGGAGGGCAAGTGGGTAAAAGCGGAGGGTCTTATTTATCCGTTTATGAATGAAAATATGTTTTTCGACGTACCGCAGGCGCCTTTTGAAGATTTCGCGGTATCCGTAGACTACGGTACAGTGAACCCCACGAGTATGGGTCTTTGGGGCAAAAAGGATAAGCGCTGGTACAGAATTGACGAATACTATTATTCTTCAAGAGAAAACGGCGTACAGCGTACCGACGAGGAGCATTATGCAGCTTTGGAAAAGCTTGTAAAGGATAAAAAAATCAGTTACATAGTTGTGGACCCTTCGGCGGCTTCCTTTATTACTCTCATTAAGAAAAAGGGGAAATATAAGGTTACAGCGGCGGAAAACAACGTGGTAAATGGAATCCGTCTTACAAGTTCAGCTCTAAAAGAAGGTAAAATACGCATTTGCAGAAACTGTTATTCAACCATTAAGGAGTTTGGGCTTTACTCCTGGCAGAACGACAACGCGAGGGATTTGCCTTTGAAGGAAAACGACCACGCTATGGACGATATAAGGTATTTTACCGCCTCCATAAACGAAAAATCACCTTATGAAAACAGGATTTTTGCGGTTGTAAGAAGATAAGATAAGACGAATACTTTCAGTCTTACGAAAGGAGAAAAGTAAATTTAATGAATTTATTATTTAGAGAAAAGAAATCAAGAAAGGAGAAAGCAAAGGAAAATTCCTCGATAAGCGTACAGACGAGGGAGAGGGTGAAGTACGGGTTTAGCGCTAACTACACCGAAAATTCTCTTTACAAATCAATAAGAGAAAATATACCTCTTATTGACGTATGTATATTGAAGATAAGAAGGCTTGTAGGACATTTTGAAGTAAAGTGCGAGGATGAAGAGACCGAAAGACTTCTGAATGAGTTTCTTGCAGGGATAAAGGTGGGTTTATCCGGCAGAGGAATAAGCGATTTTATCGGTAATTACCTTGAGCAGATGCTCACTTACGGCAGCGCAATAGGCGAAATTGCCGTTAAAGGCAGGGAAATAGCTGCTTTGTATAACGCGCCCCTTGATATAGTTAGCGTAAAGGAAGAAAAGCCGCTGGAGCTTAGCTACTTTGTGAGAAAAGGTTTTGAGGAAGTAAAATGCCCTTACCCCGAGCTTATACTTTTTTCCGCTCTCAATCCCGAGCCCGGTGAAGTTTACGGCGTTTCGCTTTTAAGAGGCTTGCCTTTTATCAGTGAGATCCTTATGAAAATATATAAAACCATAGGAATCAACTGGGAGAGAGTAGGAAATATAAGGTTCGCGGTAAGCTTGAAGGATGACGATTCTGCCTTTGCCTCGGAAAGAGTGAAAAGCGTTGCTGAAGAATGGCAGAAGGCGATGCGCAGCAGCGAAGTTAACGATTTTATCTCTTTAGGTGAGATTTCCGTTAAAGCCATAGGCTCTGATATCAACATTCCCGAAAGTCAGATTCCTGTAAGGCAGATGTTGGAGCAGATAGTGGCTAAAATGGGTCTGCCGCCCTTTCTTTTGGGTTTAAGCTGGTCAAGTACCGAAAGAATGAGCTCTCAGCAGGCAGATATTCTTACCAGTGAAATCGAATCTTACAGAATGTTGCTTTCTCCTGTTATTGACAGAATTATAAAACTATGGATGCGCCTTGAAGGAAGAATGTGTCAGTATAGGCTTGAATGGAATGAGATTACCATGCAGGATGAAGTTGACCACGCTAAGGCAAAGCTTATGAACGCTCAGGCGGATGAAATAGAAAGAAAATTTGAAAATTAAAGGAGAAAAGTTTGAAAATAAATTTCAAACCGAACTGATAATTTTGCGGCTTTGAAACTTTAAACGTTTCATTTCCTTACAAAAACCCGCAAATAATATATGAAAGGAAAGTTTTGTTTAAGCAAAACTATGGTCATAAGTATGAAAATCAATAAAGAAAGCGCCGCTTCGGGTGTAAAGAATACTGCAACCGAAGAGGAATTGAAGCTTATAAATACCTATACAAGAAGAACTTTAAAAGAAGATGAAGTTTACGTGTTTTCCCTTACCCTCTGTGATAATGAGGTGGATAGGGACCACGAGGTGTTTTCGCTTAATGCCTTAAACACCCTTAAGGAACTTTTCGTAGGTAAAACGGGTATTACCGACCACGATGCAAAAAGCAAAAACCAGACCGCCAGAATATTCAGCACCGAGCTTCAGATGCTTGACGGGGTGAATATTATAGGCGAAAGAAAAGCAAGACTTAACTGCAAAGCCTATATTCCCGTTACCGAATTTACAAAAGACGTGATTTCAAGAATTGAAAGCGGTATTTTAAAGGAGGTAAGCGTAGGCTGTAGTGTGAAAACCTCCCGCTGCAGTATTTGCGGTAAAGAAAACTGCAGCCATATTAAAGGCAGAAGCTACGGCGGAGAAACTTGTGTGAGAATTCTCGATAACGCAGACGATGCCTATGAATTTTCCTTTGTTGCTGTGCCTGCTCAGCGAAATGCAGGTGTACATAAGAATTTTCTTAATAAGGAGGAAAGAAATTTGACAGAAATATTTAAAAACTTAAAAGAGGGAGAAAGCATTACTCTCACTTACAATGAGGCTATGAATCTTAAAAAAGCCGCAAAGTGGGGCGAAAGCTACAGAAACTCTCTGGTTACGTCAGTAAAGAAAGCGTGTATGATGCTTCAGCCTGAAATGGACGGAGAGATTATGGAGGAGATGGCTTTATCTCTGGATATTGAGAAGCTTGTTTCCCTCAATAAGTATTACGAAAACGAGCTTGAAAGAAAGCTCCCTGTAAAAACTCAGCTTGCCGAAAATTTATTTAAATCAGCGGGCGAAGCAAATGCCGATGACGGCGAATTCAGAATTTAAGAAAAATATATTTTTAATAAAAGAAAGGAATTATAAATTATGAATTACAAGAATATTAAACTCGAAAAAGGTATGTACGGTATCCCCGGTAAGAGCTTTACCGATATACTTGAAGAATTAGACCCTTCCAAAAATTACGCAGGCACTCCTCTTGAAAATTTGGATGCTTTCCAGCGTCAGCTTAAGAGATTCGACATTAAGGTGGCAGGTCCCGGCAGCGATAAGGTGGAAAAGTTCTATTCCTGCACAGAAAGTATGGCGCTTTTCCCCGAATACGTTGCAAGAGCGGTAAAGATGGGTATGGAAAACCAGAATAAGCTTTCCGACATCGTTGCTACCGTTACAAAGATCGATTCTATCGACTACAGAAGCGTAAGAAGTACTATGAGTGACGATGATTTAAAGCTCAATAACGTAAATGAGGGCTCACAGATTCCCGAAACAAATATCAGTACCTCTTCTAACCTTGTTACACTCAGAAAACGCGGCAGAATGCTCACCGCTTCTTATGAGGCTATCAGATTCCAGAAGCTTGACCTCTTTACCGCTGTTTTAAAGCAGATCGGCGCTCATATCGCGCAGTCTCAGATGCTGGATGCTGTTAACGTACTTTTAGAGGGTGACGGCAACGAAAATGCGATTGAGGTTACAAGCCTTTCCGCTGCTCCTGTTTATGCTGATATTATCACTCTTTGGGGCAAGCTCGTTCCCTATAACTTAAATACAATCCTTGCAGGTACAGAAGCTGTTAAGGCACTTATGCAGATGAATGAGTTTAAAGATTCCACAGCGGGTATGAATTTCCACGCTACCGGTAAGCTCTGCACACCTCTGGGCGCCAATATCGTACATATTCCTTCCATGCCTGCAGGTAAAATTATCGGTCTTGATAAGAACTGCGCTCTTGAAATGGTGCAGGCAGGCGATGTATTGACTGAATACGATAAGCTTATCGACCGCCAGATCGAGAGAGCCACAATCAGCACGATTGCAGGTTTCTCCAAGCTCTTTGACGGCGCATCTCACGCACTTGAATATACGGTTTAATTAAATAACAGACCGCTTAGTTCCCCCGGCCCGCTTTTGCGGGCATAATGGGGGTTAATAAATATCTTAAAGAGAGGAGCTTAGTATGACCGATAAAAACGAATATATTTTACTCAGCAAAGAAACCTATGCGTCCCTTACGGGGGCAGAGCTCAGTGAAATTGAAGAGAACATACTGCTTATAAAACTGGATTCTGTTTTTAAAAAGCTGAAGGCTGATATTTCGGATGACATTTTAAATGAATATAAGAGTCTTATTGCCTACACAGCGGCGTTGATGACTGCTCTGGATATCTGCCGCAAGGAGAAATCTATTTTTATGAAGCCTGTAAAGATAGGCGATATCACCATGGAAAGGGCTGTGGGCAGCGAAGGTCTTGAAGCGATCATTAAGGCTAATTTCAGAGAAATGGCACCGATACTTCAGGATAATAACTTTGTTTTTAAGATTGTGGAGGTATGAAATGAGGTATAAAACTGAGATAAATGAAATTTTATTCCGATACGCGGACTCCGTTTTACTTAAAAATGAAGAAGGAGAAAAGGAGATAAGAGGCTTTTTATACAGGAAAACTACCCATCAGGAAAGTTATCTGTGGGCAAGCGGCGTAAGAGATAAGGACTGTGAATTTACTTTGGTGGCAGATGAGCCAAATATCAGAACGGGCGACCTTATAAAATATAAGGAAAGGGAATTTGTTATCAGCGAAGTTTCACCCTTGTGTATAAGAGAGATCGACGCAGGAGTAACAGCCAAGGCTGTTTTAATTAAAACTTAAGAGAGGCGGCGGTAAAATGAATCATTTAACTATACTTGAAGGTATTAAGGAAAGCTTAATTTCTTCTTTTCCTTTATATGACGTTCGCTTTTCTTTCTGCGAAGCGGATACGAACAGTTTATATCTTAAACCCTGCATAGTGCTTGACGGAGTGTACAGCGAAAAGGAAGAGGACAAAGAACTAAAAATTAAAGCTACTCTTTGCGTTTCAAGAGAAGGCGACCTTTTCAGCAGTGAGATTACTGCGGTATTTGAATTTATAACAAATCTGGTAAAAACCAATTTCCCTTCGGTCTTATCCGTTTATTTAAGCGACGTGCAGAACATTGTATCGGGTAAATTTAAGAAAAGAGCTCTCGAAATTACAGTGGTACCCACTGAGATAAAGGAAAGTTATATAGGCGGTAAGTCTGTTTCTTTGCCTGAGCTTATTATTTATAAAGAATCGGAAAGCAAGCCTTTGTGGCAGATGTGCGATAAGGAGCCTGTTGCATACATAGGTAAAAAGAATTCTCTTGTGGGCAAAATCCAGAATTGCAGCATAGAAAGAGAATTGTTGGAAGGTAAATTCGATATCGAATACGAAGGCAAAATTTTAAAGGGTTGTACTCTTATATATGCAAAGGGCGAAGAAAATATACACGAAGCTAAATTTTATATAGGCAGCATAGAGTAAGGGAGGCTGATTATGGAAGAAAACAGAATCGATACGGAACAGCTTTCAAGAGAGCTTGAAAGAGAAAACCGCAGATATCCCGAAAAGTGAGGTGATTGCTACGGATTTTATGAAAATCAGATTCGGGAATTTTGAATGGGAGATTAATCCCAGCGAAGTGAAAGTGGAATACGAAAAGAAAATTGCGGAAGAGGTTAACGTAAATAAAAGTGCCCGTCTTATATCTTCGGGTATGAAATTAAGGCGGGTGGAAGGGAGAGGTACGTTTTTCGGTGAGAACAGTAAAGAAAAATATGAGGCTCTTGAAAAATTATTTTTAAAAGAAAAAGAAGATATTCTGGTTTTGCCCGGAAGCAAGCCTTTTAAAGCTGAATTTACTTTTTTAAGGCAGACGTATCCCGAGGGGAGCGAGTGCATAGGATATGAATTTGTATTTACCGAATGTGTAAAAAACGGGTATAAAAATCCTAAGTATATAAAAAGCGCCCAAGACGAAAGCTTGTGGGATATAGCTTTCAGATTCAATCTGGATATAAATACCCTGGTTATGAAAAATCCCCATATAGAAAATATCAATTTTATAAAAGAAAACGAGGTGGTGTACCTTTGGTAAGAGAAGGAAACAGAATAAAGAGAAATAATATTTTGATTTACGCGGTTACTTTAAATGGTGATAAGCTGCTTTTAGGTGTGCCGGGTAAATTTACGCTTAAAAAAGATATAGGCGCCGCTTCGGTTATGAAGGCTTCTTTCAGAGTAAACAGCAAGCTTGAAAGACTTATTTCCGTTACTGCGGAATGTGACGGCGAAGTTATCTTTAAAGGTATACCCGACGAAGAGATTTACAAAAGAACTCACCGCGGAATTTATCTCGAGCTGGTTGCAAGATGTAACATCGCTATGCTTCTGGATAACGAGGTTATGCCTCAGGAGATAAAAAATCCCACTCTGAGCTTTTTCAGCCGTAAATTTTTAGAGCCTTACGGTTTTTACATAAAATCTGATTACAAAAAAGGCTACGGCGAAATAAAAGTAAAAAAAGGCGCTTCGGTTTTAGGTGTGATGAACGGCTTTTTCAGCTCCGTATATAAAACTTCTCCCGTAATTAAGGAAAACGGCAGGGTATATCTTTTAAATGAGTACGTGCCGAATGAAATTTACGCCGATGAAAAAAAGCTTATAAAAGCGGAATTCACAAGGAACAACTACAGTATAGTTTCGGAGTACGTTTTGCCCGATTCGGTTACCGGAGCGTATAATGTAAGCCTTAAAAATACTTACCATACGGGAATTACAAGAAAAAAGTACCGCGAAGCTATGGATGAAACGGAATTCAATATCTATAATGACGTAAAGCTGACATTTGAGGGCTTTTTAAAGGCGGAGCTTTATGACATTATTGAGTGCATGGATGAAAGAGGTATGATTGAAAGCATACTTTACGAGAGAGATCCCACCGGGGATAAAACTACCGTTTTATTTAAATCCAAAGATACGGGCGTTTAAGGAGGCATTTTATGTGGTTATCCGATAAACTGAAAAGCGAAGAAAAGAAGAGTATAACGTCCCATAAAATTTTGCAAAGCGGAAATAAGCCTGTAGTTAACTTGAAGGGTAAAGTGAATGCCGTTCTGCCCTTCGGCGTATATTCTTTACCCTCTAAAGATACCGAGGTTGTTTGTATGGAGGAAAATATTTTGGGTACTGTGAATTTACCCGAAAATATTCCTCTTTTAGAGGCAGGCGAAGTGTGCCTTTACAGCAAGGGCGGATATATACTTCTGAAAAATAACGGCGAAGTAATTATAAACGGAAAAACACTGGGGCTTTAAGGAGGTTAGAATTTGGATATTAAAGTTGAAAATAAAGATACGGTTACTCAAAGCAGCGGCTATTTAAAAAGAATAGAGGGCATAGACGAGTACCTTCAAAGAGCGTACATCAGTTTTATTGCCGTAAAAGAAGGCTTTTGCTACCAGAGAAGCCTCGGTTCGCTGAAAAACCTGAAGGAGATAGATAATATAGATACGCTTATAAAGGAGGCGCAGAGCGCTTTGTGCGATACTCCCGAAATCGAAATAATAAAGGCGGTAAAAGAGGGAGAAACGGTTACTTTTACGCTTAAAACACCTCTCGGCACAGGAGAAATTAAAATATAATAAAAAGGAGACTTAAAAATGTATACCTACGAAGAAATATTGAGTAAAATGAAGGAAAAATACACATCGCTTACGGGCGCGGAGATTTATGACAATTCCGATATAGGCATTAGGCTTAAGGTTTTGGCAGGAGAGATTTTTGCCTTATATGCAAGGCTTGATTTTATTGAGAAACAGAGCTTTTATGCAACTGCCTCGGGCGAATACCTTGATAAGCACGCAAATCAGTACGGTTTAGAAAGAAAAGCTGCGGCAAAAGCCACGGGCAGTATAACATTTTATATTAATGAGCCCCTTGATTATATTTTATATATACCTGCGGGATCGGTTTGCGCGGCAGGCGATTCATTAAGATACGTAACGACCGATGTATGCAGATTTTCCCCGGGCACTTTATCTGCCACGGCACCTGCCGAAGCGGAGGAGGGCGGACCTGAGTATAATTGCCCTGAGGGTACGGTTACTACTCTTGTAAGCGTGCCTGCCGTAGTAAGCAGCGCTAATAACACGGTTGCCTTTACGGGTGGAACAGAAACAGAGAGCGACGAAAAATTAAGAGAGAGGCTTATTGATTTCTGCTCATTCCTCCCGTCGGGTGCAAACGAGGAATTCTATAAAAACCTTGCAATATCGGTTGAGGGCATAGGCTCTGTGTCGGTTACAAGCAGTGAAGCGGGTGTTGTGGATATTTATATTTACGGCGAGGGTGAAGCGGCAACAACTGCCGCATACGATGCGGTAAAAGCTTTGTGTGAGGAGAAAAAGAATATAGGCACTACGGTGAATATACATCACGCCACCGAATATCCTTATCAGATATACGCGGACGTAAGACCTGATTCCTGCTCTATACAGACCGCAAGGCAGGCGGTAACTGAGGCTGCGGCGGAATATTTCAAGACGCTGGGTATAGGTGATCCCGTCTATAAGAGTATTCTCGGCGCTTACCTTTTGGAAAATACGCCTATCAAGAATATCAGATTTCCGTCGGCTCTGGGTGATTATTCAGGCTCACCCTCGACGATTCCCGTAGTAAGCGACATAGAAGTAGGTGAAATGTAATATGGACAAAAGAATCTATATGCGCACCGCTTTAAACCGCACGGGAATTTACGATACGGAAAATAAAAATATCAATGCAGAGCTTTCTTCTTACGAAGCGGGGCTTGATATGTTTTTAAAAGACATGGAAAGAGTACTTAAAAACTGCTTTATAGAAACCGCAGATGAAGAAAATCTTATAAAACGAATGAAGCTGCTGAGAAGTTACGTAAGCGAAACGGATGCTGAAATATTAAGAGCTCAGCTTTTTGAGAAGGCTAAAATCCGCACTTCATCTCTTAATGAAATGCAAAGCAGACTTAATTCAGCGGGTATAGACGGTACTGTAAGCGAAGAAAAACTGAAAGCCAATATTTCGGTAAGTAACTATAACAGCGTTGAACCGGAAACAGCGCAGGCGGAAATGAAAAAGTATTTACCTGTTTTTATAGAAGTAACTGTTACGGAAATTTGAATTTTATGTGATTATGCAGCGGTTTCTTGTATTTTTTAAATTTTGTGATATAATTAATCCATTATCATAAAGAGGGATTAAATTATGAAACAGAAGGTATCTTTATTACTTGCATTGATTTTAACATTTTCAATAATTATATCGGGCTGCGGATGCAGACATCAGTGGAAAGAAGCCACCTGTACGGAGGCAAGCATATGTACGGTTTGCCAGCAGGTGCAGGGCGCGGCTTTAGGCCATAATAAAGGCGAGTGGGAAACAGGGGAAGAGGCTACCATATTTAACTCAGGTACGAGAGTACGTAACTGCACGCGCTGCGGTATGACTATGGCAACGGAAAGATACGAGCTTACCTGCTATTCCGAAAACGGTCAGGCTCTTTTCTCTCCCAGCGATTTCACAAAGAAGTATAATGAAGTTGCAGGAAAACTCAGCAGTGAAATAAAAGCCGAAGAATACAGTATGAACGGCGTTTACATTACCTCTTTAAAAATAGGTGAGAGCGAATTTATAATCAGTTATTCAAAAGGCGGCGAAAACTACGGTGACACGGAGATGCTTGCAAAAGGCTTAGACCAGATGACAGTAGTGTTTGAGGCGCAGGCGGCTATTGATAATTACACCTCTCTGGTAGAAGCGTTTATTATTTATTTTATGTCCTTTGACCCCTGCCTTCAGATCGAAGAAGCGGGCACTATGGTTACCACACTTTTCAGCGGTATTGCCTATAACAGCGATAAAATATCTACCTTCGCTTTAAACGGAGTAACACACGCTTTAACCTATGATGACGAGGCAAATTTCGTATTGGTTACTTTCTTTGAAGAAATTGACTATCAGCCCGAAGAATAAAAGTACCCCGAAAGCAGAAAAACTGTTTTCGGGGTTGTTTTTTTGTATTGCTTTTTGGGTGCGGAATCTGTTTAATAAAAAGGTGTAAATAGATTCTGTCTTGATTTTATGCCAAAATTTAATTTATTTAAGTATCTGTGATACGAGGTTATAATCGTTAGTAAGAACGGTATCAACACCCATATTTAAAAATTCCTTGGCTTCCTCAGGGTCGTCGGACCAGAAAACGTTACATATAATGCCGTGCTTATGGGCTTTTTCAATCATTTCGCGGCTGATATAGGGCTTAAAGAACTGAACCTTCTCTGCACCTAAATTTATGGCTCTTTCAACTATCTCCCAGTTTCTGTCAAAATCGTGACCAACACAAACGGGAATATCGGGGGCGTAGTTTTTGAATTTGGTGATGTCGGCATCCCTTCCAAGCATAAAGTAAACGTGTTTTTCGCAGTCGTACTTTCTTATAAGGCTTACAATTTTCTCCATAATGTCCGTAGGATAAATACCCTCGCCGTAAGGCTTTACGTGAATATTCATTATTGTTTTATTGCCTAAACGCTTTAAAATATCCTCAAAAAGGGTGATTTTAAGTCCTTTGAATTTTTCGCTGAATTTTACACCGAAATCATAATTTAAAAGCTCACTTAAAGTGTGATTGTAAATTTTACCTTCACCTGTTGAGACTCTTTCCAGGGTATCATCGTGGCAGGATACAATCTCCTTATCAAGCGTAGGCCAGAGGTCGAATTCGATTTCCTCAGCACCCATAGCAACTGCCGCGCCGTAGGCAGGGAGTGTATTTTCGGGGGCGATTGTGCTGAAGCCGCGGTGAGCGCATATTCTTGGGTATTTAAGCTCTTTTTCGGAGAGTATAACTCCGGCACCTGCGTTTCTGTAAAGATGAGGTTTCCTGCCAAGCTCCATATATTCGAAGTGGGGCGCTTGTCTGCCGCCAAAGCCTGCAGGTTTATAGAATTTATCTTTGGGGTCGAATTCTGCCACGGCTTTACCGAATTTACCCTTCATATTTACTAAGGTTTCGCCTTTTGGCGTAGTGATCAAACTTGCGCCGCAGATATCGCTATCCTCATTGAAGCTTACCGAGGAGCGAATAACGTATGAATTGGTATTGTAGGAAAGGAACTTGCAGGTGGTTTCGATAATTTCGTGGCTGTCACTTCTTTGAAGTGAACATCCTATAATTATATCCAAGTTTTCTTTGGCAAGGCGGGGAAAATACTCATAAAAATAAAAATCGTAGCAGGTTAAAAAGCCTATTCTCAAGCCTTCCGTCTCTAAAACAAACGGAGAATCAAAGCTTTCGGCGTAGCTTTCATCAAGTTTCAGGGTGTATTTTTCGGAAGGGGGCAGGTGAAGCTTAAAGTATTTGCCTAAAAGCTCACCGTCCCTGCCAAAGGCAAAGGTGGTGTTACGGTATTTCCCATCTTCCAAGCTTAAGGCGTTTACAAATAAAAGAGAATTACACCTTTTTGCGGTTTCTCTGCATTTATTCATAAGAATATTGAAGTACTTGTTGTGGTAATAAAGTGTATCCTCCAAATTTTCCGTGGCACAGGGTACGTCGCTATATTCAGGGAGAACTATTATATCAAGACTTTTGTCACACTCATTCAAAAGCATCATTTTGTAGCCAAAATAATGGTCGCTGAATCTCAAATCGCGGCTGTAGGGCGGCTGAAAAATACAGGCTTTCATAATTAAAATCTTCCTTTCGTAAGATAAGTTAATTATAGCATAAATTTTTGAAAGTTCAATTGTTGTAAATCCTTATATAAAGTTGATTTTGGTTTCCGTATAATGTATAATTATATTAACTTATATAAATTTATCAGGAGAGATATTATGGTTAAGCACGTTCTTTTTTGTAAATTAGACGATTATTCCCCCGAAAACGCTCAGGCTTTGGTTGATATGTTTATGACTATGAAGGGTAACGTACCCTGCGCCAAGGACGTTTTTGCTGCTGCAGACTTTTTGCGCTCAGGTCGTTCTTACGACGTTATGCTGGAAGTTACGATTGAAAACAGAGAAGCTTTGGAAGAGTACCAGAAGGATGAATATCACGTAAACGTAATTAAAAAGTACGTACACGCAAGAGTTCACCAGAGTGCTACGGTTGACTACGAATATTAATTGGGGGAAATAAAATGGACGTATTATTTATAATTCTTGGCTCCCTTTTGCTTATTCTTATTATAGCCTTCGTTATTTTAATGTTTAATTTCGGCAAGATATTCTGTGAAGGTACACTTCATTTAAGAAATCCCAAAAGAAAACAGAGAAAGCCGAGAAAAGCTTCAAAAAACCCTCCTCCCAAAAAGGTTGACCCTGTTGAAAAGGACAGAGCAAGAATTGAAGAATTAAGAGCTACGGGCGAAAAGTGGCTTGAAAGCATGAACCCTGAGATTGTATACATAAAGTCCTTTGATGGCCTTAAGCTTGGTGCCGAGTTTGTTCCTGCAAAAGTGGAAGGCAGTAAAAAGACCTTTATCGGTGTTCACGGCTACACAGCCAACGGTCACAGTGATTTTGGTGTAGTTGGTCAGCTTTTCTATGAGATGGGTTATAATTTATTGCTTGTTTCCCAGCGTGCACACCGCTACAGCGAAGGCGAATACGTAACTTTCGGTGTTTACGAGAGATTTGATTGCCTTAACTGGATCAAATATGTAAACGAAAGAATCGGTGAGGACGGCACTATATTCCTCCACGGCCTTTCAATGGGCGGTGCTACGGTTACTATGACTATCGGTTTCCCCGATTTACCGAAGTCTGTTAAAGGCTGTATTTCCGACTGCGCGCTAACCAGCGGCGGCGATATGTTCAGAATGGTGGCTAAGAATGTTCTTAAAAATACACCTGCAAAATTTGTTCCTCTGAGTGTTATTTCATTCTTCTGCAATCTTTACTGTAAGATAAAGCTTGGCTGCGGTATGGATGATTACAGCACAGTAGAAGCAGTGAAGAATACAAAGGTTCCTCTTTTGGTTATTCACGGCGATAAGGATGACTGCGTACCTTTATGGATGGGCCAGAAAAACTATGACGAGTGCGTAAGCGAAAAGGAAATTCTTATTTTGAAAGGCTCAGGCCACGCGGTAAATTACCAGTTTGCCCCTGAAATTTGCAGAGAAAAAATAAAAGCATTTGTAGAAAAGTATGAATAAAGGAGGTTTTCATATGAGTGAAAAGAAAAAAATGAGCAAAAAGAAGAAAATTGTACTTTGGAGCGTAGGCGGCGGTATTGCCTTGCTTATAATAGCGGCTTGCGTGGCACTCTTCTTTGTTGCAAGTATGATTTATGACGGCAGCTTCAACTATCGCTGTGTAACTCCTGAGGCGGATATTCTTGAAGTAAGTGAGTTTGAGGGTTTAAAAAGAGACAGGCATACTTTTGAATCAAATAACGGTCAGAAGCTTGTAGGATATTTATATTATAATACAGATGATAGTATAGATGAAAAAGCAGTTATTGTTTTTGCTCACGGTTTAGGTGGCGGAGGTCAGACCGGTTATATGGACGTTTTTGCTTACCTTGCAACTCGCGGATATTACGTGTTTGCTTATGATGCTACAGGTAATGACGAAAGCGAAGGCGATATAATTGGCGGATTGCCACAGGGTCTTATTGACCTTAACTATGCTGTAGATTATGTCCAGGGTGTTGAAGAGCTTAAAAATCTTCCGTTTATGCTTATGGGTCATAGCTGGGGAGCTCTTTCTGCAACCAACGCTCTTAATTATCACCCCGAAGTTAAGGCGGTAGCTTCACTTGCAGGCTGGAATGAATCAATGGATATGATTGAATACCGTGGCTGCCAGATGGTAGGCCCCGTAGCCAAAATGCTTATTCCCTTTGCACGTATTTACGAAGCTACAAAATACGGAGATTATTCTTATTCTTCAAGTATGAAAGGCTTCGAAAACAGTGATTGTAAAGTTCTTGTTATTCATAGCGAGGATGATGATACAATTCCGATTTCTTACGGCTACGGAAAGTACGAAGAAAAATACGGCAATAACGAAAGGTTTACTTTTAAAAAGTATAGCGACAGAGGTCACGGTTTATTTTTAGATAATACAGGAAATTTGGATATGCTGCTTATGAGCGATATTGCGGATTTCTTTGATTCAGCTTTAGAGAAATAAAATAAAAGAGAATGATTATGGCATGGTACCCGTTCCTGATGATGCTCAGGTTTTTGGGTTTTCCATTAATCATTCTCTTTTTCGTTATAACAGTTTTGTTAAATTATCGAAAAGCCATTGGGGGTCAACGCCTTTTGACCTTATTTCAATAATAATCGTTTCGCCGTTTTCGTTATCGAGTATAACTGAGAAATTGATTCTGGGGCCTGAAACGTCGCCTGCGTCTTCAACGTAGTAGGCACGCTTTAACACGGTGTTTAAAGTAAGCTCATCGAGACTGAAAATAGGGTTATTTACAATTTCCATAAGTTCTTCTGGTACCGTTTCGGCGCGGGGTATCGGGTAGAGATTTAAATCGTAATTCTTCTCGTCGCTGACATTTGTGAAGCGCCTGCCCATGGTTTCTTCGTCGTAGAAAGTTACCTTATAACTTATTTCATTTAAGCCTTTGGTGTATAAGGTGCTCAAATAGTTTTCGTTGCTGTCAATATAGCGGCGGGTGCCTTCGTCAGTAAAGCCTTCGGGCATAGCTTCGGGTAAATATTTACCGAAGGTTTCATCATTTTTTGCGCTTTCATAGGGAAGAGCGTAATTTTCATAAGGAGGGGTATAGCTTGGGGTGATAAGGCTTAAATCGGGGGCGGTTTCGAAAGTGGTGAAGCTTTCCATAGTAAGCTTCATAATCTTTTCGGCGTTTGTACGGTTTTGATAAAGAGATTTTATTTCAAAGTGGTAGTAAAGCCCATGAATTTCAGCTTCTGCTTCATAGATTTCATAGTGGTCTGAACTGTAGTTGTAGCAGGTAAAATAAATACCGTTACAAAAACAACTGATTTTCTCATCATCAGTAATTATATAATCTTTGAGTATACTTTCATCTTCAGAAACGTTTATAAAAATTTCCCCGTCATAACCAAGGTAAGCGACTCGCATGGTTAAGTTTACAAGAGTACCTTCACCGTCAAAACCTGCGACGGCTGAATTTATCATTCCTTTATGAAGCTTTTCGGGGAGAATTTTTTCAAGCAGATCGGACGTCAGTTTTTCTTCAAAATATCCGGGAATATAAGCCCTGTCGCCTTGCGGAGGTTCTTCGATTTCATTAAAAACAAGTGCCCATTCAAAAATATTTTCAATATTAGTCTGGCTTGTCGGTTTTTTAGAGGCTGCAGAGGTTGAGGTACTGTAATTTGGCTTTGCCGCACCGCTTGTGCTTTCCTGATAGCAACCTCCGCTCAGAGCTTCCTGTGGATATAAAAATATATTTCTGTTAGGACCGTTTAATATGCCGAGAAAAACTATTGCACCGCAAACAATGAATATTGCCGCCGCCATAGAAACAAGAAGGGTGATTCTTTTGGCGGTAGGTTCTTTTTTGGGTAAATGCTGCTCACTTTTTAAAAGCATATCTTCTGAAATTGAGCCGATGGCTTCAAATAAAACTTCTCTTGTGAGTTTGACCTTATTTGCTTCGTTAGTCATTTTAAAAAACCTTCCTTTCTAAGCTTTTCTTTAAGCTTTAATCGTGCGCGATTCAAAATTACCGAGACATTATTTTCACTTATTTCGTATCTTTCTGCAATAACCTTTACGCTTTCGCAGTAAAAATACCTTCTGATAAAAATTTTCGCGTCTCTTTCGGGAAGGGAATAAATGAACTTATTGATAAGTACGTTTAGTTCCTTGGCTTCGATTAAATCCTCGGTGGTCTCATTTGCGGGCAAACATTCCGAGAGTTCATCGAGAACCAGGTTTACCTCATTTTTGCCGCGTTTTTCTGCGTTTTTCGCTCTGTAGCGGTCAAAAGAGAGATTACGGGCGATTTTAGCAAGGAACATTTTTAAATTCTGCGGCTTTTTAGGCGGAATAGAGTTCCAGGTTTTTAGTAAAGTATCGCTTAAAACCTCCTCACTGTCGCCTATATTATTTAAAATATTGTAGGATACTGTTTTTATGTAGCTGCCGTATTTTTGCTCGCTTTCTTTAAGCGCTCTTTCACTGCGTATAAAGTATAAATCTATTATCTCTTTATCCGTGATAGCCATTTATTCACCGTCCTTTCAAATTTTAATCACGTTAAAAGGCCTTTCAACCGTATAGACGGAAAAAGATTAGTTATGTTACAAATATTTTTAAAAATTTATACAGTTATCATTTTAAAAATATTCTCTTTACGGCATACCGTAAAGGCGTAGGTGAGGTTTTTCTTGGTGCTGTCGAAAAGCATTATTATTTTCTTGGCGTTTTTCATGGCGGCTAATCTTACGGCGGTTTGCTCCTCGCTGTCATCGGTAATTTTTCCATCCTCAGTATATCCTGCGCAGGAGAAAAAGGCTATATCCGCATTGATATTCTCGGCGAATTTTTCAGCCTGAGGACCTAAAAGGCACATATCCTTTTCAAAATATTTTCCGCCCGTCAAATAGCAGGGGATATGAAAATTAGCCGCGGAGAGAAGCACCTGAACGGAATTTGTGAATATGGTTATATTCTTCTTTTCTGCAATATAGGGAATCAAATAGATGCAGGTGGAGGAACTATCCAAAAATACCGTTATATTATCGCTTAAATACTTTGAAGCCTCTTTAGAAAGCGTTCTTTTTTCGCCGTCCTGAGCAAAGCTTCTGGTAGTTATGGGCTGGCTTTGGATATCGTTTTCCAGCGCCATACCGTGGCTTCTTTTTAAAAGACCTGCTTTTTCCATTTTGGTCAGATCGCGCCTTACGGTCATTTCGCTGTAGTTTAAAATTTTTGAAAGTTTATTTACGCTTATTTTACCGTTTTCGTGTAATAAGTTAAGAATATTCTGCTGTCTCTCATTAAGCTCCATAAAATAAATACCTCTGTTTGACGGAATGTTCGTTTATAAATATAACGAACAAGTATTGTGTTCACTTCAGTTTTATTTTATAATTTATTCAGTTTCTTGTCAATATCGGGAGGTATACAATGGATTTTAGTTTTTTAGCAGAAATCAATTGGTATGAAGTCTTTATACAGTTTATAGGTATTATAGGTATTATTGCGGGTCTTTCCGCTTTTCAGTGCAATAAGCACAGCCACGCTTTGGCTTTAAAAATGACCGAGGAAGGCTCCTTCGGTATTCAGTACCTTCTCCTTGGCGGATATACAGGCGCGGTTTTAAATTTAGTAGGTATTTTCAGAAATTTAATTTTCACTTATCTTGGCAAAAGAGATAAACAGAAAGAATTAAAATATGCAAGAATCATTTTAGGATTTTTGTTTGCAGTTCTCGGTCTTCTTTCATGGGAAGGATACATAAGTATTCTTATTATATTTGCTAAGGTGCTTTCCACTTTAGCTTACGGCACAACCAATATGAAAAAGATGCGACTTATGATATCTGTTACCTGCGTTTGCTGGATATGCTATAATATTTACGTAGGCTCTATAGCAGGAGTTATAAGCGACAGCTGCAATTTAGTTTCAGTAATTATCGGTATAATCAGATACGATATTATGAAAAAAGAGGAAAAAGTAAAAGAATAATTGAATGCTCCCACAAAATACCTTATAATTATATAGGGTGATTTTATGGGAGTTTTATTTTTTGAAAGCAAAATAGGATTTATTAAGATTACGGAAGACGATGGCTTTATTACCGAAATCAAGCTTGTAAACGATGTAGGAAAAAGCATAGAAGTAAATGAAAATCTGATTCAGGCGCAAAACGAAATAGAGGAATATTTAAAAAAGGAAAGAAAAGTTTTTGATTTACCCATTAAATTAAAGGGTACGGATTTTCAGAAAAAAGTATGGAACGAACTTTTAAAAATTCCTTACGGAGAAACAGATAGTTATTTTGATATAGCTAAAAATATAAATAAGGAAAAAGCTTTAAGGGCAGTAGGTACGGCTATTGGCAAAAACCCTTTGCTTATTGTAGTTCCCTGCCACAGAGTTATTAATAAAAACGGCAATTTAGGCGGATTTGCCTGCGGTTTGGAAGTAAAAAAGAAGCTTTTGAAAACAGAAAATATTATTTAAGAAGGTTTATTTATTTGTTTTAAATAAACCTCTTTTATTTTTCTTTGAAATATGGTATGATAAAGTGTAAATTTATATTTGATAATTAACCAAATTTTATTTTAAGGAAAAGATATATGGATCAGAGTAAAATCAGAAATTTCAGTATTATTGCCCATATTGACCACGGTAAAAGTACTCTTGCCGACAGAATGCTGGAGCTCACAGAGTCTGTTGCCGTAAGAGATATGGAGGACCAGATCCTTGACAATATGGATCTTGAAAGAGAAAGAGGTATTACCATTAAGGCTCACGCAGTTGCTTTAAACTATAAGGCAGACGACGGTGAGGAATACCTTTTTAACTTAATAGATACTCCCGGACACGTAGACTTTAACTACGAGGTTTCCCGTTCTTTGGCGGCTTGTGAAGGTGCGGTGCTCGTTGTTGATGCTTCTCAGGGTATTGAGGCTCAAACTCTTGCAAACACTTATCTTGCAGTAGATGCAGGCCTTGAAGTTTTGCCCGTTTTAAATAAAATTGACCTTCCCTCAGCCGACCCAATGCGTGTTGCTAATGAAATTGAGGACGTTATTGGTCTTCCCGCTCAGGATGCTCCCCAGATTTCAGCGAAGACAGGTATAAATATAAGAGCCGTTCTTGAAAAAATTGCAAAAGAGGTTCCTCCTCCCGAGGGTGACCCCGAAGCACCTTTACAGGCGCTTATTTTCGACTCCTACTACGATTCCTATCGCGGAGTTATCGCTTACGTAAGAATAAAGGAAGGTACCGTACGCCCCGGCGACACCATTAAGATGATGGCTGTGGGCAGTGAGTTCGACGTTGTTGAGTGCGGCTATTTGAGAGCCACGTCTTTAGAGCCCAAGGAATGTTTGAAGGCGGGCGAGGTTGGTTATATTACAGCTTCCATTAAAAACGTTCGCGAAGCAAGAGTCGGCGATACTATCACATTAAAGGATAACCCCGCTAAAGAAGCTCTGCCCGGCTACCGAGCAGTTCAACCTATGGTTTTCTGCGGTATTTACCCTGCCGACGGCGCACACTACTCCGATTTAAGGGACGCACTGGAAAAACTCCAGCTTAACGACGCCGCTTTAACCTTTGAAGCTGAAACCTCCGTTGCTTTGGGATTCGGTTTCAGATGCGGTTTCTTAGGTCTTTTACACATGGAAATTATTCAGGAGCGCCTTGAAAGAGAATATAATTTAGATATTATCACCACAGCCCCCAGCGTAATTTATCATATCACCAAAACTAACGGGGAGAAAATAAGCATAGATAACCCCACGAATTACCCCGACCCTGCAAATATTGCCTTTGCCGAGGAGCCTATTACCAACGCACATATCTACTCACCCAACGAATACGTCGGTAATATTATGGAGCTCTGTCAGGAAAGGCGCGGCGTATTCAAGGATATGAAGTACCTTGATACCACGAGAGTGGATATTCACTATGAATTACCCCTCAATGAAATTATCTACGACTTCTTCGATGCTTTGAAATCCCGTACAAAGGGTTATGCTTCCTTCGACTACGAGCTTATGGGCTACGAGAGAAGTAACCTTGTTAAGCTGGATATTATGCTTAACGGCGATATAGTGGACGCCCTTTCTTTCATTATTCATGCCGACAAAGCCTATACCAGAGCCAGAAAGATGGCGGAAAAATTAAAGGAAAAGATTCCGCGCCAGCTCTTTGAAGTTCCCGTTCAGGCTTGCATAGGAGGCAAGATTATTGCTCGTGAAACAGTTAAGGCACTTAGAAAGGACGTTCTTGCCAAGTGCTACGGCGGCGATATAACCAGAAAGAAGAAGCTGCTTGAAAAGCAGAAGGAAGGTAAGAAGAGAATGAGACAGTTAGGTACCGTTGAAGTACCTCAGGAGGCATTTATGTCCGTTCTCAAGCTTGACGAATAAATATAGAAAGACAGATAAAATGGACGCAACAGCAATAGGAATTTATATTCACGTTCCTTTTTGCCTGGGTAAATGCCCGTACTGCGACTTTTACTCCGTTTATCCCGATGAAATTAAGATTAAGGAATACTTAAGCGCCGTAAAGATGCGCATTAAAGAGTATTCCTTAATTTATAACCGGAAGGTTAAAATTAAAACGGTGTATTTCGGCGGCGGTACGCCCAATTTGATAGGGCACGGGGGAATAAGTGAAATATTAAATGAAATAAACGAAAAATTTAATACGAGCGCTTTAGAGGAAATTACCGTGGAGTGCAACCCTAACAGCGTAACCGAAGAATTCTTTTACAGTATAAAAAAAGCCGGTGTAAACCGCATTTCTATGGGGCTTCAATCGGCTAATGAAAGCGAGCTTGAATTTTTAGGCAGAAAGCATAATTCAGAGGATGTTAAAAATGCCGTAAGCTTTGCAAAAAAAGCGGGTATAGATAATATATCCCTCGATTTAATGATTGGCCTTGAAAATCAGAGCGAAAAAGAACTGGAAAACTCCATTGAATTCTGTTCGTCTTTGGGGGTCAAACATATTTCCTCCTATATTTTAAAAATTGAGGAAAATACTCCTTTTGCAAAGAAAAATATGCTGCTTCCCGATGAGGATAAAAGCGCCGAACTGTACCTTTTTGTTTGCGATGAACTTGAAAAGCGCGGCTTTTTCCAGTATGAGATCAGTAACTACAGCAAAATAAATTTTGAAAGCCGCCACAATTTAATTTACTGGCAGGGAAAAGAATATATAGGCATCGGTCCCGGCGCTCATTCTTTTATAGAGGGCAAGCGTTTTTACTATGAAAGGGACTTAAAGAAATTTATAAACGGCGCTTTACCCATTCCCGACGGCGAGGGCGGCGATTTTGAAGAATTTCTGATGCTGAATTTAAGGCTTAAAAGAGGTCTTATAAAAAAAGAATGTGCCGAGAAATTTACAGACGGCGAAGCTCTTTTTCTTGATGCTTTCAAAAAAGCAAAGAGGATTCCTACGGAATATATTAAGCTTACAGACGAAAATATTTCCCTTACTAAAAAAGGATTCCTGATTTCAAATACTATAATTTCAATGCTTATTTAATAAACACTGCGTTTTCCTTAGGGAAAATTTGCTGAGGATTATAAATAAGGAAAATGTTTTTGCATTGAACGATTTCTTTACCAAATTTTTACCGTTTAATTCTCTTTTTGCGGTGACAAAAACAGCACCTATATAGTAAAATTATAATATATAGGTTTTTTTGTTTATAAATTTTGGAAATAATTAATGGATAGTTTACATAATGTTCAGCGAATGGTAAATTTTCTGTTTTACAGTATTTCAAATAATAAACGGATGGTGATTTTTTGTCGATTCGAAAGGGACTGCTGTTTAAACTCAAGGAGGCCGCTTACTCAATTGTACCTGTGGCATTAATTGTGGCAATATTATGTCTTACTGTAGCTCCTATGCCTACAGATTTGATGCTTGCTTTCGTTATAGGTACTTTTATGCTTATTTTGGGTCTCGGCTTTTTTACCTTTGGTGCGGACAGCTCAATGACTTTGATAGGTACTCACATAGGCACTCGCCTTACAAAGTCAAAGAAGATGTGGCTTATTTTGCTTATAAGCTTCATTTTAGGTATTATTATCACAATGGCTGAGCCTGACTTACAGGTGCTTGCCAACAACGTACCCCATATAAATACAGGTGTGCTTATTGCTACTGTTTCTATTGGTGTTGGCTTTTTCCTCTTACTTTGTATGGTAAGAATCTTTCTGGGTATTCCCTTAAAGTGGATGCTTTTAGTTTTTTACGGAATCATATTTATTTTAGCAGCAATTTCAGATAAGGATTTCTTAAGTGTTGCCTTCGATTCCGGCGGTGTTACAACAGGACCTATGACAGTGCCCTTTATTATGGCACTCGGTGTCGGTGTTGCTTCTATCAGAAGTGATAAGAACGCCGAAGCTGACTCCTTCGGCCTCGTAGCGCTTTGCTCTATAGGACCTATTCTTGCAGTATTGCTTTTAGGTCTTTTCTACCCCGCTGAGCAGGGCGATATTGCAGCTACACAGGCTCACAGCTATATGGATACAGTCGCTTTAGGCAGAGGCTATATCGAAGCTATTCCTCACTATATGGCTGAGATGGCGCTTGCTTTGGCTCCTATAGTAATATTCTTCCTTATATTCCAGATATTTGCCCTTAAACTTCGCAAGCTTCCTTTAATAAGAATCCTTATTGGTCTTGTATTTACATATTTAGGCCTCGTTATATTCCTTACAGGCGTTAATGTTGGTTTCTCCTCTTTAGGTGTTGTGTTAGGTGCAAAGCTCACTGAGGGCTGGACCCGCTACCTCTTAATTCCCGTAGCAGGTGTTATTGGTTGGTTTATCGTTGCTGCCGAGCCTGCGGTTCACGTTTTGACCGTTCAGGTTGAGGAGATAAGTGCAGGTGCAGTATCCAAGAAGGCTATGAAAATATGTCTTTCAATAGCTATCGCACTTGCTATGGCTCTTGCAATGGTAAGAGTATTGACAGGTATAAGCATCCTTTGGTTCTTAGTACCCGGTTATATTATTTCAATCGTTTTGAGCTTTATAGCACCTCAGATGTTTACCGCTATTGCATTCGACTCCGGCGGCGTTGCTTCAGGTCCTATGACAGCTACCTTTATGCTCCCCTTTGCTATGGGTGCTACTCAGGCTGTGGGCGGTAATATTTTAACAGATGCTTTCGGCCTTGTTGCTATGGTTGCCATGCTCCCTCTTATTACAATTCAGATAATGGGCGCAATAGTAACCTTTATGAATAAGAATAAATCAGAACCCGAGACTGTAAGTTTCGGCGATACACAGATAGTAGAGCTTTGGGAGGTAGACTGATGGAACTTAATTTCGTAATATCAGTAGTTGACAGAGACAGAGCCGACAGTATGAATAAGCTCTATAAAGAGCTTGACCTTCCATTAACCGTTACAATGCTTGGCCGCGGTACAGCTACAGGCGAGACTCTGGCTACTTTGGGTCTTGTAGCCAGCGAAAAGTCCGTTATCACAACTGTAGCTGACAGAGAGAAAACGCAGCAGCTTATGAAAAATGCTAAAAGGAGACTTTTCATAGATATTCCCGGCAACGGTATTATGATGTCAATTCCCTTAAAGAGCGTTGGCGGCGGCAGAACTCTTGCTTATTTTATGAACAGTGCACAAGAAAGTAAAGGAGCACCGAATATGAATTTTGAACACGAACTCATTCTTGTTATATTGAATCAGAGCTATACTGACGACGTTATGATAGCTGCCCGCGATGCCGGGGCAGGCGGCGGTACAGTTGTCCATGCTAAGGGTATTGGTGCAAAATATACACAGAAGTTCTTTGAGGTTTCACTTTCCAACGAAAAGGAAATCATCCTTATTGCTGCAAGAAGCAACAAAAAGGCAGAGATAATGAAGGCAATAGTAGAAAAGGCAGGTCCCGAAACTCCTGCAGGCGCTATTGTTTTCTCACTTCCCATTTCTTCAGTTGCAGGCTTAAGAGATTTTAACGACGAATAAAAAATCGGAGCAGATTTCGAAAGAAGTTTGCTCCTTATTTTTTGACATTTAAAACCGTAAGTGCTAAAATAATAAATATCAAATAAATGAGGAATTAAATTTATGAAGCCTTTTTTTGCTTTGGATACAACCAATAAATCGGAAAAACTTACTTTAAACGGTGCTGAGTTTAAAGTTCAGGAAGTGCCTGCGGAGCTCTTTCAGAAATATAAGAAAGCTATTGAGAAAAACCGCGAATTAAAAGCTGAAGCGGAATTGCCCCGTATTTTAAAAGTAGTGCAGGTCTTTTTCGGTTTGGGTTCCGCTTTAAGCCTTTATTCTGCTTTTATGACTTTCTTTGATAAAGAAGAAGCCGCAGCTGCTGCCGCAGACAATCAGAATTACATTGATATGCTTGTTGCTGTTCTTTTCTGCTCGATTATTTGCGGCGCGATTCATTGGTACGGCAATTACCGCAAAAAGAAAATGCTTGAAAGCTATGAGACAAAGAAGAATAATCTCCTCATATCATCTACGGTAAAGGAGATGGAAGAATACCTAAAGGTTCCCGAAAACAGCATCTTAACGGAAATATTGGTTTTCGTCTATAAGGTAAGGGACGGTAAACTTGAAATAAACGCGGATAAAGAAGGCCGCAAAAATGCCGATAACTGTAAATTCAAAATGTATAAAGAAAACAGCAGTTTAATTCTCTGTGCTCTCGATAAAAAATTTGCCTTTCCTTTTGATTCTATCAAAGAACTTAAAAAAGTAAAAGAAGAACTTTATCTTTCCTATTGGCATAAAACGAAGCCTTATAACAGCGAAGATTATAAAGAATATAAATTAAAGCTCGATGGCGGCAAGGTGATTATAAATGAATATCTTAGCTTGATACTTTCAGTCGATAACGGCGGAGAAAAAACAGACTGGGCTATTAACTTTCCCATATACGAAATTAAAACGGTAGAAGAGATTACAAACCTTAAAGCTGAATAAATAAGTTAAGCTGTCTCGCAATTGTGAGACAGCTTTTTTAGCATATATTTAACAGAGAAGAAAAAGGCCCCGAAATTCGGAGCCTTAATTTTTGTTAATTTATATCAGATACCGAGAACGTTTGTAACGTCTGCAGTCATCTTAGCGATAATTTCGTCGCTTTCTGCCTTTGTTTTGCCCTTACCTGAGAGGTAGATCTTGATCTTGGGCTCTGTACCGGAAGGACGAACGATGAGCTTACTACCGTTTTCGAGGCGATACTCAAGAACGTTAGACTTGGGAAGTGTAATTTCACTCTTAACGCCGCCGTCATCACGAACACTTAATTTATAGTCGCTGTTACCGATAACCTTGAAGCCTGCGATAGTTGTGGGAGCGTTGTTTCTTAGTTTATCCATAATAGCTGCCATAGTCTTCATGCCGTCCTCGCCTTCGAATGCGAAGTTGCAAAGGCCGTTCTTATAGTAGCCGTATTTCTCATAGAGGCTGTTGATAGCATCTACTAAAGTCATGCCGTGCTTCTTGTAGTAGGAAGCCATTTCGCAGATAAGCATGGAAGCGTCAACTGCGTCCTTATCTCTTACGTAGCCGCCGCTAAGGTAGCCGTAGCTCTCTTCAAAGCCTAAAAGATATCTTTCGGGGTGGCCGCCCTCTTCAAGCTCAGCGATAACGTCGCCGATATACTTAAAGCCTGTTAAAACTCTTCTGATCTCAACGCCGAAGTCAGCAGCGATGTCGTTAACCATATCTGTGGATACGATTGTAGTAACTGCTACGGGATTCTCGGGAAGTGTGCCCTGCTCTTTTCTGAAGCGGCAGATGAAGTCGAGCATCAGAATACCAACTTCGTTACCTGTTAAGAGAACGTACTCACCGTTCTGGTTAACTGCAATACCTGCTCTGTCGCAGTCGGGGTCTGTAGCAAGCAATAAATCGGGGTTAACCTTCTGGCAGAGCTCTAAGCCCTTCTGGAGTGCTTCTCTTATTTCGGGGTTCGGATAGGGGCAGGTGGGGAAGTTGCCGTCGGGCATACTCTGCTCGGGAACAACTGTAACGTCCTTAACACCGATTTCGTCTAAAATGCGCAGAACACATCTCTTACCTGAACCGTTAAGGGGAGTGTAAACTATCTTGAGGTTATCAATACCGCCGCCGAGGATGCTCTCGCTCTTAACTGCAGCGATGAATGCGTCAACTGTATCGTCACCGATAAATACTATCTTACCCTCTTCAACAGCCTTGTCGAAGTCCATCTTCTTAACGCCGTCGAAAATATCAATAGCCTGAATTTCAGCCATAATGCCGTCTGCCATATCTGCTGTTACCTGGCAGCCGTCGGAGCCGTAAGCTTTGTAGCCGTTATATTTAGCGGGGTTGTGGCTGGCTGTTACACAGATACCTGCGTCGCACTTTAAATGTCTTACTGCGAAGCTGAGTGCGGGAGTAGGCATAAGCTCGGGGTAAAGGTAAGCTTTGATGCCTGCTTCTGCCAATACAGCAGCGGATTCTCTTGCGAAAAGAACACCCTTGTTACGGCTGTCGTGAGCGATAGCAACGCTGAGCTCTTTGCCGTCTGTGTTGTGCTTTACGAGGTAATTGGCAAGACCCTGAGTAGCTTTTCTTACGGTATAAACGTTCATTCTGTTTGTACCTGCGCCTATAACACCGCGAAGACCGCCTGTACCGAATTCAAGATCCTGGTAGAATCTGTCGTTGATCTCCTCCGGCTTACCTTCTACGGATAAGAGCTCTTCTTTAAGATCCTTATCGTCAAGGTCATAATTTAACCATCTTTCATACTGTGAAACAATCATTCTTTTGCCCTCTTTTCTATATTTTTAATTTCAGGATAAACATAATATTCCTTATAATAAGATTAACATCAATTAAGCTTAAAGTCAAGAAAAAACGAATCGGCAGGGGATTCTTACCATCTTTTTTCGGGGCTTAAATATACTATATTCGTAAGTATGCCCTTATCCAATAGCTCTATTACGCCGTAGCTGGGCTCGTAATTCGTAAGTGAGCCGGGATTCATTATATATAAGCCGTTATCGTACTCATTATGCACCTTGTGAGTATGACCGTAAAGTACGATATCCGCAAAACAGTTTCGCGCTGTTTCTTTAATGTCCTTATCACCGAATTTTACGTAGTGCATATGGCCGTGGGTGTAAAAAATCTTGTAGCCCTCTAAGGTTATAGCGCCCGTTAATTCGGAGGGCGAGCCGAAATCGCAGTTGCCCCTTACTTTATAGAAGCATTTTTCGGGAAAATCGAACCTTAATCTATCAATATCATTTTCGCCGTCGCCCAAAAAGAAAACCGCTTCGGCTTTTTGCTCCTTCATAAGTATCCTTCTTAATATATCTATTCTTCCGTGTACGTCGGAAATGACTAAAACGCGCATATAAAAGCTCCTTTTTACATAAATATCAGTAAGTTTTTTTAAAGAGGTGTATATATGAATAATATAAATGCAAGTGATAACGAAAAATTAAAAGCCATGCTTAAAATGACCGCCCAGAAGCTTGGCACGAAGCCCGAGGAATTAAAAGCTGCGGCGCAAAACGGTGAGATTTCCAAGCTCCTTTCGGATAAACAGAATGAAGTGCTAAAGGAATTATTATCCGACCCCGAAAAAGCAAAAAAGCTTCTTTTAAGCAAACAGGCAAAAGACCTTATTAAGAATATGGGTATTGATAATAAGGAGAATTAAATGAATGAAATTGAGAATAAGATAAACGAGATTCTTTCAAATCCCGAGAGTATGAGCGAGATAATGAACATAGCAAAGTCTTTAGGCTTTAATACGGATAACACAGAGCCTCCTAAAAAAGAAAGCAAAGAAGTAAAAAGTCCGGATATTCAGGGGGATATGATAAGCGCAGTTACAAAAATCGCGCCCCTTCTGAGTGAAGCCAAAAAGGATGATGATTCCACAAGGCTCTTAAAAGCTCTGAAGCCTTTGCTTTCAAAACCGCGGCAGGATAAGGTGGACTCCGCCATTAAAATAATCGGGCTTTTAAGGCTTATGCCTATTTTAAGAGAAAGCGGCGCTTTAAGCTCTGTTTTCGGCTCCATTATATAAAAGGGGGATGAAAATTGGCAAATAATTTTGCGAATATGCAGGAGGAGGCTTTAAGAAGGGCCAGAGAAATGTATTCAAGAGGCAGGAGCGCAAACCAAACAGCGCAGAATCAAAGCGTAAAGCCGCCCCCGATAAATACATCCGCGGAAGGGAAAAAGGATATAAAGAGCGTAAACCAAAGTAAAAATATACCGCCACATACCGCCGCTAAAAACCGCGATATGCTGGAATTTTTACTTAAAGACCCCGATAAGACCATAATTTTAGCCTTGCTTATTTTGTTAAGCGGAGAAAAGACCGACAGCAGCCTGATTTTCGCTTTAATGTATCTTCTTATGTAAGAGCTACACTTAATAATAACATAAAAATATTTATATAACAATAATTACTTGATTAAATCCTTTTTATGTGGTAAAATGCACTTACTTACTTTAAATTAGTAAAAGGGTAAAAACATGAACAGGTTTTCAGAAAGTGAAATTATAGTTATAAAGGTCGGTACATCCACCTTAACTCATAAAAGCGGTAATTTAAATATAAGGCGTTTCGAAAGTCTCTGTAAGGTTATAAGTGATTTACAGAATTCGGGCAAGAAGATAGTGCTTGTTTCCAGCGGCGCCGTTGGCGTAGGTATGGGCAAATTGGGCCTTTCCAAAAGACCTACGGAAACCGAAAAAAAGCAGGCTTTGGCGGCTGTGGGTCAGTGCGAGCTGATGTTTATGTACGATAAGGTTTTCGGTGAATATAACAGAAATATAGCTCAGGTGCTTTTAACCAAGGATG
>SVPY01000008.1 GCA_015065615.1 Oscillospiraceae bacterium
ACAACCATGAGCGAATCCAAAACAGAACGGGAGTGGCGCCGCTGACGCTACGCCACTCCGCTTAAAATTCAATTATCCTGCAAGGGAATCCCTTTTTTGTGCTGTTCGCACAAACTGGGGCAGTCTATTTAAACAGCGCCCTTTTAAAATTATCATAAATGTTTTTCGAATTTAAACACAGGCTTAAAAGAGCCTACGGGAGTACCGTTATCGTTTATAACGGTGTTGCTGTGAATTTCTTCCAGCTTTTTATCGATTTCGGGGTTAATGTACCCTATCTGATTGAAAATTTCTCTTACAAGGCTGGGAATCAGGTCCATATTGCCGTCAACTGTTTTGAAAGCAATACCGATTCTTTCTTTTTTAAGACCTATACAGTAAACGCCGTTGGCACCGCTTTTTGCTATAATGTTGGGGTCTGCGTTCAGTACGGTACAGCGGCTGCCCGTACCGCGTATCATTTCAGGGGCTTTATTCATTCTGGGAACGAATTTATGTGCCGCCTCCATTAAAATATCGTCCTTAATTGTATCGATGCAGGCAAGATTTTTAAAAGCGATGGCGATATTTTTCATAGGGTAGGCAAATACGGGTACTCCGCATCCGTCAATACCGATTATTACCTTCTCTTCGGGGAATTCCGAAAATACGCTCATGGTACGTAAAACTTCCTGCTGACAAATTGAGTCTATTCTCCAGTAATCCTTAACGTCGCCGCCCATTTCGCGCTGAGTGAGCATTAAAGCCGCGTGCTTGCCGGAGCAATTGTGGTAGAGTTTATTTTTGGGGAGACCTTCTCTTATTCTATCCTCATTTGCATAAGCGGCGCTGGGGGCAGCGGGCTTCATAATGAGGTCATCGCATTTGAGGTCTGCTTTTTTAAATATGGATTTAAGGGTATCTATGTGGAACTTTTCACCCATATGGGAGCCTGCGAAAATTGCGGATTCTTTTTCCGTAATGCCGTACTTTTTGTCAATATCACGGGCAATAACGGGCAGGCACTGAATAGGCTTACTTGCGCTTCTGTAGTAAACCATAGCATCGCTGTCGCCTGCTGAGTAAATTACCTTACCTTTTTCATCAACTACCGTAATATAACCGTAATGAGTAAGGTCCAAAAGCTCACCGCGGTATTCTCCCAGAAGAAGAGCAGGTTTGTTCATATTCATATCATCCTTTTAGTTTTATTAATTATTAAATTTATGGTATATTAAAATATAAATACTGTCAATGGAAAATTCTGCTGAGGATTTGGATATTTTTGCTGTTGACGGGGAACGGAAGATAATATAAAATTAAATCATAAATAATAAATTATCGATTATCACATAAAGAGGACTTTATAATGGGTAAAAAAGTATTGTTTGAAGTGTGCTGCGGATGTCTGGAAGATGCCATAAATGCCGAAAAAGGCGGGGCAGATAGAATTGAGCTTAATTCCGCGCTGTTTTTAGGCGGTTTAACTCCCGGCGCAGGACTTTTAAGGGAAGTAAAAAAGCATATAAAAATACCCGTTATGTGTATGCTTAGACCCAGAGAAGGGGGATTTTGCTACACGGATTTTGATTATAAGACCATTTTGGCAGAGGCTGAAGCTTTAATTGAAGCCGGAGCGGACGGAATAGTTTTCGGGTTTTTAACTAACGAGGGTGAAGTTGACGTCAAGCGCACAAAAGAGCTTATTGATTTAATTAAAAGCAAGTGTGAGAAGGAAAATAAGAAAACAGATGTTGAGATAGTTTTTCACCGCGCTTTTGATTTAATTCCCGACGTTTATAAAGCTATGGATACCCTTATTTCCTTGGGGGTAAACAGAATTCTTACAAGCGGTCAAAAACCTTCGGCTTTTGAAGGCAGGGACTGCATCAAAAACCTTGTAAAATACGGTGAGAGTAAAATTGAAATTCTACCGGGCGGCGGGGTAAATAAAAATAACGCAAAAGAGCTTATAGAATATACCGGTGTAAGCGCTGTTCACGCTTCAGCCCGAAGCGAGAGAACCGATAAAAGCGGGCTTTTAAATCCCGAAATTTTCTTCGGCGGCAAAATTGACGGTAAATTTAACCCCGAGCATATATATAAAGTTACAAACGAAAACCTCGTAAGGGAAGTAGTTGAGGCTATAAAATAAAAGAAAGGCCTGAAGTGATAAGCTTCAGGTCTTTTAGTTTGGCAATTTTAATTTGAAATGCGGTATTTGTTCTTTCTATCAAAGGACATACGGAAGTCAATTTCCTTGGGAGGAGGACAAGTATCGTAAGCTTCGTCTATTAAATCGGCAAGAATGTTATTATCGGGGTCTTCTATGCCGCGTTCTTTTGCCATTTTAAGGGCATTGTATTCAAACCAAATATCAGTAAGAGTGCACTCGCCCTCACGGATATCGGCATATTCGCCGTGGGCAAAAACTTTTTCAATCTGCTCAAGCTTTTTAAGCTTAATAGCGGTCTGAGCGGAAGTGAGCAGGAGCCTTTCTGCATTCTGAATATTTTCGGGCATAGAGGTGTATAAATCCCAGGCTTTCTGATATTTACCGTGCCTGTTAAGCCAGCCCATATATTCGCCTGCGAAGGCAAAGTCCACGGTGGCGGCAGGGAGTTTAAATACCTCGTCGTAGTATTTTTCTGCAGCTTCGTAGTCGCCCTTTTCGTTTGCCATACTGAATAAGCACCTTAACGCCCATACCGAGGGCTGAAGCTTAACGGATTCTTCGAAGGCGGCTATTGCTTTTTCGCGGAATTCGGGGTATTTGCCCCAGCGTGAAGCCTCGCTTGAAATTTTTCTACGCTCCATCATTTCCGCAAGCATTACGCCGTAGTGATATAAGGAATACCATGTCTTGTTATTTTCAAGGCTGTTTTCAAGAAGTTTCATCCATTTGGGAGAGACCATATAAGAGGGAGGAATGACGTTTACGTTTTCCTCGGGCAGCGCGCCGTTATTAAATAGACTCAGCCACGGGTACTGCTCAGCGCCTATTGTGGAAAGGGGGAAGCATACGCTTTCCGGGAATTTAACGTTTTCTTCTTTTTCAGTTCTCAGTTTTTCAAGTGCGCCCCATCCGCTTGCCGTGTGGATAATATCCTTTTCGTTTACGGGTGTTTTGGCAATTTCACTATAATATTCGTTAATTTCCAAAAGCTTGTTTTCGGGAATTACAGTTTCGAGGCTTTCTTCCATATATTTATTAGCTTCGCTTAATGAAGGCTGGTGGAGTTTTTCTTTATTAAGCTTAATGCCGCCAAAGCAGTGAGTCCATTCAAAAGAAGTTTTTGCAGGGAAAAGTTTATCGTGCAGCTGTGAGCGGGCAAAGCCTCCCTGAATTTCTATATAGTCGCCCTTATCGGGGTCAGAAAGGAAATCCTGCCAATGTTTACCTGCGCTGTGGTTGCCCCAGCAGAACATTTTATGGTAAAGAAGAGGTGCGGTTGCACGGTCGAAAAATACCAGACCGTCACTGTAGGCGCCGCTTTCCCATGAGCTCTTTATACCGTCGGGGCTTTGGAAGAAATAGTCGAATGAACGGGATGCGTTATGAGGGTATGAAAGATCCTTACCGGGGAAAAGTGAAATTTCAGGTAAAGTATCATAGGTCATACCTGTAGAGAATACTATTGCCTTCTGTGTGGAAGAAAGCACTCTTGTGTTGCCGTCCTCGGGAATGGCGATATTTGTCCACCAGTATGTAGTTGTATCTTCTTCAAAGGGGTTAAAAACTTTGATATGAGCGAAAAGAACGGGAGAATCTTCGGGAAGATGGAAGTCCATCTGATAAACAGCGTTTTTGTTTCGTTCAAATTCGTACATTCTTACAAATTCATTATTTTCACTATCTTTTAATATAGCTGCAAAAATATTGTCGCAGGTAAAATAGTGGTGACCGAGAGCGCCGAAATTCCACTCAATACCGCCTGAAAGCCATGCGTTTCTCAGGGCAAGGTTACCCGGCTGATATACAGGGTTGCTCATTAAAAGCTCACGGCCGTTCACTTTATCGAAAAGTGAATAAAGTCTGCCGCCATCCTCAGGCCAGAAAACTGCCTTCAGATAACTGTTTTCCATTACAATAGTCTTTTTCTTAATGGGAATACGCTTTCTTGAGTAGCGGTCCTGCATTTTATAAGGTAAAACGGGGCTGCGGTTACCTAAATCTACTTTTAAGAAATCAGGGAAATCTGCAGAACATTCAACCTTAACTTCGTTTTTATTGTGAAATATGGGAAGGGGATTCGTGCCTTCCAACGGTGCGCCGTAAATGGTCATAACGTCTATTTTAATTGACATTGAGATCACGCTCCTTTTTTAGGGTATAAAATTCAATATAATAAGTAAGCTTTGCGCTCTTCTTTAAAGCTTTCAAGTCCTGCTTTTTGTGAAGCTAAATATGAGGCTACGTCAAAATCCTTTGAAAAAACCTTTTTGGTTCCTACAAGGCGGGCTAAAGATTCGTTGAAAATACATTCAGCGGGGTATAAATCGCTTATAACCTTAAGTAAATAAAGGCCTGTGGCGTAGGCGTCTATAGCGTTTCTTTCTTTCACGTGAAGCTGTATGCCTGAGCAAAGTTCACCTGCGTATTTATGGAAAGTAGGTGTAAATGCACATGGACGCATTACCATGCCTGAAAAAGTTTCTTTGGCTTCAAGAGGCAAAGAATACATAGCATCTATTACTTTATTTGGGTTCAGCCAAGGTGCTCCGAATAATTCGAAGGGCTTTGTGGTGCCTCTGCCTTCAGAAACGGCGGTGCCTTCAAAAAAGCAAGTGCCGGGGTAAAGAATGTTAGTATCAAGGGAAGGCATATTGGGTGAAGGTGGTACGAAAAGAAGATCGGTATCGTCAAACCACATATCCCTTTCCCATCCTTCACATCGAACTACGGATATATCAGCACCTACAGAAAGATGCGAATTAAACCATAGTGCCAATTCACCCATGGTCATACCGCATAAAGCAGGCTGTGAAACTACTGCTCCTACACCTGAAACGCAGTCCTCATCAATACGGTTGCCGCGAATATTGATGCCGCCTATGGGGTTAATTCGGTCAAGAACAATAAGCGGAATATTTGATTTAGCCGCAAGGCGCATAGAATCAAGGAGAGTGAACTGATACGTATAGTAACGCACGCCAATATCCTGTATATCAAATACCACTGCATCGAGAGAGGCGAATACCTTTTCAGCTTCGGTTCTTCCTTTGCCGAATAAATCGTAAATCGGTACGCCTGTTTCAGAGTCTATGGCACCGCTTCCGTCGTGACCGCCTGCCTGAGCCGCACCGCGAATTCCGTGTTCGGGGCCGAAAAGCGCTTTTAAACAGTATTTTTCGTTTAAAATAGCAGAAGTGGCTTTAAGTTCTCGGGTTACACCGGACATATTGGTAATAAGGCCTAATTGTTTGCCACAGAGCAGAGCCTTTGCTTCTGTGGAGTCAATAAGGTCGCATCCGTTATAAACTTTAGCTTTCATATAAAGACCTCTTTTCAAGTTCATAACCAAGTTGTGTTTGAAAAGCAGGAATGAATCGCAAAAAATAAATTTACGGCATTCCGGCTTTGTTTACTTTGTGGAAACTACGTGCTTTTATGCGTACATAGTAACGAAGGAGAGCATCAATCTATCGAAATCGCGGTTATAGCCGTGACCTCTGTCCTTCATTTCGAAAAGAAGCTTGGTAGCGTCGATTTTTTCATAAAGATTTTTAACGGTTTCGGGCGGGCATACGTCGTCCTTTGTGCCTGCAGTTAAAAGTACGGGGAAATTAAATCTGTGGGTATGATTTAAAGTATCGCAAAGACCGATATAGTGCCAGAATTCTTTCTCGTCCATAACTCTTAAGGCTCTTTTTAAAATATAGTAAGCGCCGCGGAAATCGGCAAGAGGGATATCAGTTAAATAAGGCTCGTCCGCCATTACGCATCTTGTGCCTCTGCCTGAGAAAACAGATGCCAAAAGGAGACTTCCGCCGCCGCCCTGGCTTGTGCCGTGGAAGCTTACGCGGTTGGGAATTACGGCACCTGTCTGCTGCCAAGCCCATTTAACGGCAACTGTGCACTGTAAAAGCCACTCAAAGTAGCCTTTTTCGCCCTTACTTCTTGCTGTATCGGGGAAAACGGGCCAATCGGAATTTTCCTCAAGCTTTTCGTTGGGTATGCCGTCGGGAGTCCAGTAGCCCATGGGGCAGATGCTTAAAACCGCGTAGTTATGTACGGATGCAGAGGGGGTGAGCACCATCTCGCCGCCGTAACCGGGCACGAAGGCAACTAAAGGACGGGGACCGCTTATGGGCGCAAACCACGCGCAGTAGAAGGGATCCATACCCTCTATGGTAAATTTTATCATGGCGGGGTTTAAATAGGTCATACCGAAGCGCTCACCGAAAAATGACCTGCCTGTATCTTCTACTGTATATTTAACGTTTTCGGAAGCTTCCCAGATTTTATCCATCCAAGCGTCAATTTCGTTTTTGTCGGGATAATATTTATATCTTTCGCAAATTTCCATTTTAACTTTACATCTCCTTAAATTTCAACGCCGACTTCTTTAAGTTCTTTTCTGTAAAGGTAATTATCTACCTTTTCTCTTATATCGTCGGGAATAGCTCTCTTGAAGGGGAATACGTAGGAGTTGACCAAAGCCTCGGAATACTTTAAGATATGTGTACCTGTTTTCTCTAAAGCATCGGGCCATAAGTAATCGATAACGTCGTGGCGGCAATGAATGTAACCGCCGCCGGGGGTGCAGTCTCTTTCAAAGTTAACGGCGGGAATGCCTTTATCGGCGAAGGGAATGGAATCGGAAGAATAGATGCTCTTGTAAACGTCTACGCTGAAGCCGTTTATCTTCATAAAGGCATCTGTGTAGTGGGTTAAATCCTCGTCGGCAGTAACACCGCAGCGGTCTAAACCTAAGACGGCGCCGCCAACGTCTGCATTTATCATAAATATTGTTTTTTCTATTTCCTCGGGATTTGCTTTAACGTGGTACTTACTTCCCTCAAGACCGATTTCCTCAGCGCCGTACCAGCAGAATACAACCGTTCTCTTGGGAGGATTTTCCTTGAAGTAGCGCAGTAATTCCATAATAACAACGCTGCCTGCGCCGTTATCGTAAACGCCCGTGGAGAAGGGGACGCTGTCGTAATGAGCGCCGAAAGAAATTATTTCGTCGGGATATTCAGTACCCTCGATTTTAGCCACAACGTTGTGGGAAGTTATTACGTTTGCTCTGTTTTTGGTTGTCATGCGGACTTTGGATGCTTTTTTTGAGACTATTTCGAAAGCATCTTTGATTCTTATGTTAACACCGGGAATGATGCCGAATGCCTGCAAAGCGGAGCGAAGCTTTCTTGTGTAAAGGTCGCTGTCGTTTTCGGTATCACGCATTGTGCCGTCCATAGTGATAAAGCCTATAGCGCCTGCTTCAATAAGCTTTCTGTACATAGGCACGCGCATATAGCCGTTTACCATTACGATTTTACCTTTAACGTTCTTTAAGTCCACTTCAAAGCCGTTGCCTGCATATACAAACTCAGCTTCTAAGTTTTCCACGCTTGCTGAGCACTTGTAAGCTGTAACTTCATATTTTTTGTTGTAGGGCTCTAAAACTTCAAGTTCCGCTTTTTCGATAACTGCGTCGCCTACTTCGAAGCTTTCAAGCTTTGCTTCTACACCGAAGCTCTCAATTTCAGCTTTTAAAATTTCGGCGGCTTTAAGTTCCTCGGCGGAACCTGCCTCTCTTATGAACCCGATTTTTTTCAAAAGTTCAAATGCTCTTTTACCAGAAACGTTCATATCCGTTACCTCTTTTATTTTGTATTTATATTAATATTAAAGCGAACCGGGGTAGTGCTTAGCAAGACCGCCTTCACTTGTTTCGCGGTATTTACTGAAAAGATCTTTGCCCGTTTCGTACATTGTTTTGATAACAACGTCCAATGAAATTTTTCTTGTATAGGTTAAGAAATTTGCAAGGCTTAAGGCGTTTATCGCTCTCATAGCCGCTACGGCGTTTCGCTCAATGCAGGGAATCTGCACTAAACCGCCGATGGGGTCGCAGGTCAAGCCCAAGTGATGCTCCATTGCAACCTCAGCTGCGTATTCGATCTGGTCAAGGTCCATTCCGTAAAGATGGCTTAGGCCCGCCGCCGCCATTGAACAGGCTGTGCCTATTTCCGCCTGACAGCCGCATTCTGCGCCGCTTATGGATGCTGTGCTCTTAATTATGTTGCCTATTAAACCTGCCGCCGCCAAAGCTTTTACTATTTCGTAATCGGTAAAGCCCTTTGTTTCCTGCATATAGTAAAGAACCGAAGGTAAAACTCCGCAGGCGCCGCAGGTAGGAGCGGTAACTATTGTGCCGCCGCCTGCGTTTTCTTCGCTTACTGCGAAGGCGTAGGAGCAAACAAGGCGGTTTTCTCTTGTCTGTGGAGATTCATCAATATGGCGCTGAGCGTGAAGGTACCTTGCTTTTCTCTGCACCATAAGTCCGCCGGGCAGAATGCCGTCCGCGCGGAGTCCTTTTTTTACGGCGGATTTCATTGTGTCCCATACTTCTCTTAAGTAATCGAAAATCTCGTCACCTTCAATGTATTTAACGTAATCGGAAAGGCTCATATCGTTATTAAGGCAGAATTCCTTAATTTCCGAAAAATGTTCAAGGGGATATACGTTTTCCGCCAAGGCGGCTTTTTCGCCTTCCAGCTCAATTTTGCCGCCGCCTACGCTGTAAACTTTCATAAAGCCCAAAAGATTTCCGTTAATATCGTAAGCTTCAAGCTCCATTGTGTTGGGGTGGTAAAGCTCCTCTTCGGGGGTATCCATAAATACTATTTCCGTTCTTACGGGAGCCAAAGCGGTTAAAATAACGCCGTCGGTCATATGACCCTTGCCGGTTTTTGAAAGTGAGCCGAAAAGCTTTACTTTGAAGGATGCGGCGAAAGGATATTTTTCTTTAAAAAGTCTTGCGGCCTTATCGGGACCCATAGTATGGGAAGATGAAGGGCCTTTGCCGATTCTGTAAAGTTCACGTAGTGATTCCATTTTATTTACCCTTTTTAATTAAAGTAATCCTTTTTTTACTAAAACGTCGGCTTTAAGAATACCGACCTGAGTTTTTGAATCCTTAATTTCGTTATTCAAAACCATTTCAACTGCCTTTTCAAGGGGAACTTTTTCCACTTCAATAAATTCATCCTCGTCAAGGTCCATATCGCAGTATCCGCTGACCCTTGCAGCCCATATTCTTATTATCTCGCCGCAGTAGCCGGGAGTGGGGTATAATTCACCCAGAAAAACGTAATTTTCAGAGTAGGTACCCGTTTCTTCGCGCTGTTCACGCTTCATAGCCTCGAAGGGGTCCTCGCCTTTTTCCAGCTTACCTGCAGGAATTTCGCTTATAACCTCCTTATAAGGGTAGCGGAACTGCCTTACGAGTAAAATTTCATTGTTTTCTGTGAGAACTACCACACTTACGCCGCCGCCGTGGTCAACTACCTCTCTTTTGGAAAGTGAGCCGTCCTCCAGCTCAACGTCGTCAACGTGGACGGTTATAATTCTGCCTTTAAATTTAAGTTCTTCACTTAAGGTCTTTTCAAATAATTTCAATTTTATCTCTCCTTACGCTGAAAGATTTTTCGGTATTATATAAAAAATAATACCACAGATTTTTCGCTTTTACAAGCAAAACGAACAAAAGCGTTAACTTTGTTAAATTATTAATTATCGTTTATTGGGTACATTTATTTGTGTTTTTGAAAATTTTGTGTTATTATATAAATAAGTATGAGTTATCAGCGAAATGAAGAAAGGAAACAGAAAATGAAAAAATTGATTGCATTGTTGCTTGTTTTGATTATAAGCTTATCTCTTGTATCCTGCGCAGACCGTCAGGAAAATTATACGGGGGATACCCAGACCTCAATATCCCAGACCGAGTCAGTACCCGCTGACGACGTAAACGAAATAGGAAAAAATGAAGCCGAAAGCGAAAATGAAGGGGAAAGCTTCGTGCCTGAGAATGCCACGGGTGATATGACCACGGCAACTCAGATAATGAGCGAAGAGCAAAACGGCGAGCTTCCCGAAATAGAAGGCCCCGACGGCTTTTTGGAGCAATTCGTTTTAAATCCCATAGATGCGTATTATATTGAAAATATGGAAATGGCTTCATCTTTATCGGGTATGCTGGATATTACCAATAATACGATGATGTACTGGGAAACGGAAGTAAACTCAGTATACTCCGAGCTTATGATGCTTTTGGGCGAGGATTCTGAAGAATTCAGTAAAATAAAAGCCGAGCAGAAGGCTTTTAATAACGATTTGAAGATTTCCGCCGATGAAATTAAGGAAAACGCCGAAGCTTCTATGACGGGTTCGATGATAAATATTGAGATATCTTACCGCATTATGCTTTTATATCGCGGCAGAGCGGTAGAACTTTTATGCAGCGCCTATAATGTTACGGGCGAAGTAAACGTAGAGATAATCACGGATGCAGCAGGCTGAGAAAGATTACGAAATTGTGAAGGAGAATAAAAGTGTTTGAAAAACTGTTTAAAAACTCAAGACACAAAAGCTACGAGATAGATATGACCAACGGTCCGCTTCTTGGTAAAATTATTAAATTTTCAATACCCTTAATGCTTTCGGGCATTCTGCAGCTTTTCTTTAATGCGGCAGATATTATAGTTGTAGGTAATTTTGCCGAGGACCACACAGCTTTGGCGGCAGTAGGCTCAACGGGCGCGTTGATTAACCTTATTGTTAACGTTTTTATAGGTCTTTCGGTTGGTACCAACGTTTTGGTGGCAAGGTACTACGGTGCACAGGACAGAAAAAATATTTACGAAACAGTTCAGACTTCCGTAAGCATCAGCCTGATTTTCGGTGTTGGCTTAATTTTTGTGGGCATCTTTTTAGCCCGTCCCTTACTTAACCTTATGGGCACACCTTCTGACGTTATCGACCAATCCGTATTATACGTGCAGATCTATTTCGGCGGTATGCCTTTTATGATGCTTTATAATTTCGGTGCGGCTATACTTCGCTCCGTAGGCGATACCAAAAGACCTTTGTATTATTTAAGCTTCGCAGGCGTTATAAACGTATTGCTTAACCTTTTCTTGGTGCTTTGCTTTAATATGGGCGTAGCAGGCGTGGCTATTGCTACGGTAGCTTCTCAGGTAGTAGCCTCCATTTTAGTGCTTTTATGCCTTGTTAAGACCAACGCTCCCTACAAAGTTTATCTTAAGGAATTAAGGGTTTATAAGGATAAGCTTATCGGAATGGCTAAAATCGGTCTCCCCGCAGGTATGCAGGGCGCTGTGTTCTCAATTTCCAACGTGCTTATTCAGTCCTCTATCAATAGCTTCGAGTCCGTTGCTATGGCTGGCAGTACCGCGGCTGGTAATCTGGAGGGCTTCGTATATACAGCCATGAACTCCTTCCACCAGACTGCTTTAAGCTTTACGGGTCAGAATATGGGCGCAAAGAAGTACAGCAGAATCAACAGAATTTTGGAATTATGCGTTTCCTGCGTTGCGGTTACGGGTTTAGTTCTCGGCGGACTTGAATTTTTATTCGCTCCCCAACTTTTAGGCATTTATAATCCCGACCCCGACGTTATCGCTTTTGGTGTATTAAGGCTTACATATATAGCTATTCCTTACTTTTTATGCGGTATTATGGACGTTTTGGTTGGCTCGCTTCGCGGTATCGGATGCAGTGTACTGCCTATGATAGTTTCATTGACAGGCGCCTGCGGCTTCAGAATTCTGTGGATTTATACGATTTTCCAAATGTACCACACTCCCGAAGTATTATTCACTTCTTATCCCATTTCATGGGCTTTAACTGCTTTGGTTCATTTTATTTGCTTTATAATAGTAAGAAGGAAATTCCCCAAAAAAGATTTATAAAATATATAAGGCAGGTGCTGACGTATGAAAATAAGGAACGATTATCACATTCATACCCATAATAGCTGCGACGAAGCTTGTTTGAAGTTTGAAACTTTAGTTCAAAATGCCTATCGATTCGGGTTAAATGATTTCGGCGTCAGCGACCACGTTCATTCTTCTTTGCAGGAAAAGGATATTGCCGCTTCCAGAAAAGAATACGACGAAATTTTAGCTAAATACCCTCAGCTTAAAGGTAAATTCCATTTTGGCGTTGAAGCTTCGGTAATGAGCGAGTGGGAGGCTAAAAAATTAAGGGAAAACCCTATGCTTAAGAATTGCACCTACGGTCTTCGCGAGGGCGGCCCCCAAAATGCCAAGCCCACGATAGTAGTGGACGAGGAATTTATAGAAAAATATAAAATTGAGTACGTGATAAGCGGTGTTCATTGGCCTTTATACAGCCGTGAAGACGAGCTTTCAATGGTAAAAGAATACCACAGGCTCTATCTTTATGCCGCTTCCCACCCCTCAACCGATATTTTAGCCCATTATCTTTGGTGGAATCCCATCAAAGGTATGGCAAACGCCTTTAAAAATAAAAGACTCATTTCAAACGAAATGAGAAACGAAATAAAATGCGCCCTGCTTGAAAATAACGTAGCTTTCGAAGTTAACCTTTGCGCCGTGCTTTTAAGTAAGGATTATAAGGATAATAAAGCGTGGCTTGACTGGTACTTAGGCTGGGTGCACGATATTCAGAATGCAGGAGTTAAATTATCTCTTGGCAGCGATTGCCACGATAAATATTTAAACCCCCAATGGTACAAAGAAGCAGAAGAACTTTTTGAACATTATAAAATAGATTCAGAAAAATTCTTTACCTTATAAAAATAACTCCCGACCTTCACTTGAAAGTCGGGAGTTTGTTTTTATGTTTATCTTGAAAGTAAATCTTCTTCCGTCACGTAGTCTACAGGCTCGTAGTTTATAGCGAAGTTAATAAATTCCACGTAGCTTCTGTCTTCTTTAAAGTAGCTGTGAAACCTTGTTTCAAGACATTTTACGTAGGCTTTTCCACTTGTGTTTTTATTTTGAAGTCATATCGTTATAGGGGTTATACGGTTCGGGTTCGTGATTAACTGCAAAATTAATAAAATCAATATAGCTTCTGTCTTCATCAAAATAACTATCGAACTTTTCTATAAGGCATTTCACATAGGTTATACCATCTTTTTTATTTTGATAACATAAAAACGGATTACGGTCGAAAATAATCAAACCTTCTTTTATATACTCATCAGTTTCCTTTTCGCGTAAGCGATTGGCATACCACCACGGAAGAGAGCAGACATATTTCCCTGTTTTTTTAGGTGATTTTGTTTCTTCACTGAGAATATATTCAGGTATAAATTTAAGCGATTTCACTTTATTATCTTCTAAAAGATAATACTTACCGTCTTTTATATCACCAATATCTGTATATACTGGTTTACCATCAATAAATTCAAGTTCAAGCACATCAAACTCTTTATTACCGAGATTTTCAAATGTTGGTAACTCTACTTCGGTAATTACAATTTTTTCTTTGTGCTGACTGCATCCGCTAAAAAACAAAGCAAGTAAAAACGCTAAAAGCAGAAGGGTGATTTTTTTCATTACCTATCTCCTTAGTTGTAATAAACGTGATCACTAAAATTGTGTGGAGTATTATAATTATCATACCACAATTGAACCCCGTTTACTCCGTAAGATTCATTTACGTAAATTGTATAAACGTAATGTCCTGTGTTTTCGTTTCGCACGATTCTGTAACCGTGCGCTGTCATAACGTGACCCGGGCGGCTAATGGTTAACGGTTGATTTGAATCAATTTCTGTTTCAATTACCATAAGGCACCACTTCCTTTCCGTAATAAAGAGTAAAGCTAAATAAAATTAAATTAAGCTTTACTTATCCCATTACTTCTTACAACATTATAATACCATAAATATACAGTAATTTCAATTTGGGAATATTCACAATTTTGCCCCCCAAAAAAAATTTTGTACAAAAAGGAGAAAAATATTTTTCCGCCCTTTAACTATTGCGATTATCCCAGCGGTATGGTATACTTATAGTGTTGGAGATAATAAAAAGACCACTGTATTCAGAGAAATACAGTGGTTTTTTGTTTGTTATTTAATTAATTCAGATTGTCTCAAGGAAGTCAGCAGTGCCTTCAAGCCAGTCGCCGTCAAACATTTCAACGATACCTCTGTCGCAGGCTGCTGCGAGGTTTACGTCCATAGGAAGCTTAGCAAGTACCTTTAAGCCGTATTTAGCTGCAACCTCGTCAATGTGGCTCTCGCCGAACATCTTGAAGTGCTCGCCGCAGCAGGGGCACTTAACGTAGCTGTAGTTTTCTACTAAGCCTAAAATCGGGATGTTCATCATCTTAGCCATTTCAACAGCCTTACTTACTATCATAGATACTAAATCCTGAGGAGATGTAACGATAATGATGCCGTCAAGGGGAAGGCTCTGGAATACTGTTAAAGCAACGTCGCCGGTGCCGGGAGGCATATCAACGAACATATAGTCAACTTCGTTCCAGATAACGTCGCTCCAGAACTGCTTGATAGCGCCGCCAACAACGGGGCCACGCCATACAACGGGGCTTGTTTCCTCTTCAAGAAGGAGGTTGATACTCATAATCTCGATGCCGGACTTCGTAATTGCAGGGAAAATGCCGTCGTCACAGCCCTGTGCTCTCTCGTGAATACCAAAGCACTTGGGAATAGAGGGACCTGTAATATCAGCATCAAGTATAGCAACCTGGTGGTCGCGTCTTCTCATTGTAACTGCAAGCATGGAAGTTACGCTACTTTTACCAACGCCGCCCTTACCGCTTACAACGCCTATAACTTTTTTAACATTACTCATTTTGTTCTGAGGAGCGAGCAAACTTTCAGCTTCTCTTGAGGAGCAGTTTGCGCTGCAGGTAGAACAGTTATGTGTACAATTTTCGCTCATTTTATTCATCCTTTCAATTTATATAAACATAAAATAAACTACTGTGATATGATATAACTTAATACCACAGTACATAATAGACCTTTATTTGCGATTTGTCAAGGAAAGCTCAGTTTTTATAACCTTTTTTAACAATAAGTCTGGGTTTTTCGGCGGCTTTTCGCTCTTTTTCTTCTTTTTTAAGGCGTATAGTATTATATACGGCTAAAAAGACAAGTATAAATATAACCGCGCCTAAAGCTCCCCACATAATTATGCCGTAGGGGTTTTCGCTGTTTTCGGGGGATTTTAAAGAGGTGTTATAGCCGAAGAAAGTTTCTCCCGTCACCTCGTCTGCAAAAGACATTACTGAGAATGAGAGCATAAAAATCACACTAAGCAAAAAAGCTATGGTTTTCTTGAATTTTTTAAGCTGCACTTTTCATTTTCACATCCTTTTAATTTAAAATATATATTCATTTTAACACTAATTATATGGGAATGCAAACAAAATCGCATATTGCTTTTATTATTCTGTAAAAAAGGCTTACGTCGTAAGTTTTGTTTATGCCGAAAGCGTTAACTGATAGTAAGGCTGAGTCGCTGTTTTTTAAAAGGCTGAAGGCAGGAGAGTCGTTTCCGTGCAAAATTATTCTTCCCATACTATCCACGTAAAGTAATGCCGTAAAAAAGAATATAATAATAAGGGTAAAGAAAAAAGAGGCAATAAAAAAGCGGTTTTTAAAAAGTTTTTTCATCAATTTATATACTCTACTTAAGATTTTCTAAAATTACCTGTGAGAGTATATTGCCCATAAGCTTGCCTGAATATACGGCTTCGTTTAAAGTGTTTGACTGTGTGCCCACCTCAATGAGTAAAGAGGTGCTTGTTATGTAAGTGTTGTAATTTCTGCGGCAGAACATTAAAGGACGCATAAGATTGGGGTAAAGGCTTTCGGCTTTTTTCTGTACGTTCAGGGAAAAAGGCAGACATTCCTCCCAGTTATCGAAGCCTATTTCATTATTTACGTCGCATCCTGCTATAAGCATCATCTGCGCGGCTTTTTTGCCCTCTATTTTTACCGTTGGCTTGTAGCTTAAACCTTCGTCGGTTATCATTGCATCGCGGTGAAGGTCTATGGTTATCTTTATTGAGGGATATTTGTTCAAATAATTCATAACGGTACTTTCAGAGCGGCTGTAAGCGCCGCTGTAGGCAGGTACATCGTGAAAAGTCGTATCGTGAATTACTTTTATTCCGTTTTTTTCAAGTATGTTTTTCATAGCTTCGCCAACGGCGCATACGTTTTTATCCGTATCCTCGGTTCTGAATATATCGTCCTCGTAATAAAATCCGCGGTAGCTTTGCTCAAAGCTCTCGCTTGTGTGGGTGTGGTAGATAAGCACCAGCGGTTCTTCGGAGAATAACTCGTAATCGGAAAAATTTTCGGAAAAATCCCTCTCGCAGAATTCATTCAGGTCGGTGCCTGAATTTGTGCTGTCGTTTACGCTTATTACCCATTTATCGGGGCTTTTTGATGCGTCTATCTCTTTTACTTCGTAGTATTTTCTGGAAGGGTCGGGGGTGGCAAGGGAAAAAATATCCTCGGGTATAACTTCGCCTTGAAAATTCAAGATGCCGTCGCGGTCATTTTCCACCGTGTTTTGTTTCGTTATTAACGAATTTGGCGCGTTAAAAGTAAAAATCGGCGCATTTTCATTTTTTATACTGCCGTCAAGGTATAAGTACCCTGCATAAAAAACGATGGCGGGAATTAAAGTAAGCGGTAAAATTACCGATAACAAATAGAAAAAATTTTTGAATTTAATAATGAATTTTCTCTTTATTAGTATTTTCATGGTAATTCCTCTGAAAATCAGGATTTTGCGGAAATAAAGTTTATAATATATTAACTTTTTCGCAGCGTATTTATGTTATACTCTTAATAAACCTATATGGAAAAATTATGAAAGGAAGGCATAATAATGGCTTTAAAAAATGATAACTACACAAGAATTACGGATGAAATATTGAAACTTACGGAGCTTTCCCTTCAGAATACTCAAATAGATCCCTCTCTTTATGCTGAATACGACGTTAAAAGAGGCCTGAGAGATTTAAACGGCAACGGCGTTTTAACGGGTCTTACCAATATTTCTGAAATACGCTCATTTAAGAATGAAAACGGTGTTAAAACCCCCAGCGAAGGTGAGCTTTATTACCGCGGATACAACGTATACGATATAGTTAAATCTATTCACGCAGATGATAACTTTGGCTTTGAGAAAGTCACCTACCTTTTGCTTTTCGGTAAAATGCCTACGGAAAAGGAATTTAAAAGCTTTAACGAGCAGCTTAATTTTTACCGCTCCTTGCCTAAAAACTTTGTCAGAGATATTATTATGAAAGCGCCTACCAAGAATATGATGAATATGCTTGAAAGAAGCGTACTTTCTTTATATTCCTACGATAAAAACGCCGATGATATCTCTCTGCCCAACGTATTAAGGCAGAGTATTCAGCTTATCGCCATAATGCCCCAGCTCTCGGTTTACGGATATAACGCTTACCAGCACTACCATAAAAATAAAAGCCTTATTATCCACAGACCCGACTCTTCTCTTTCCACAGCGGAAAATATTCTCCATCTTTTAAGACCGGACAGTAAGTTTACAAAAACCGAAGCAAAAGTTCTGGATATAGCGTTAATGCTTCACGCTGAGCACGGCGGCGGTAACAACTCCACTTTCACAACTCACGTGGTAACTTCCTCGGGTACCGATACCTATTCTTCCGTTGCGGCTTCTCTGGGCTCCTTAAAAGGTCCCCGCCACGGCGGCGCAAATATAAAGGTTGTGGAGATGTTCAATGATTTAAAGAAGCATGTAAAGGATTGGAACAGCGAAAAAGAGCTTTCTGAATACCTTAATAAGCTTCTTAATAAAGAGGCTTTTGACGGCGCAGGTCTTATTTACGGTATGGGTCATGCGGTTTACTCACTTTCTGACCCCAGATGTAAAATAATGGAGCAGTTTGCCGAGGGTCTTGCAAAGGAAAAGAAGCGCACCAAGGAATATAAGCTCTATTTAAACGTAGCGAAGCTTGCTCCTGAGATTATTTCCGAAAAGCGCAAGATATACAAGGGCGTAAGCCCCAACGTGGATTTTTACAGCGGATTTATTTACAGTATGCTGGATTTACCCTTGGAGCTTTATACTCCTATTTTTGCCATATCGCGAATTTCAGGCTGGAGCGCTCACAGAGTGGAGGAAATTATAAACTGCGGTAAAATTATCCGTCCTGCATATAAGGCGATTATGCCCACAAGAGAATTCCCTTTTGAAAATGAATAAAAAATATGCCCGGAATGAGTTTCCGGGCGTTTTTATTTGACACATTAAAAATTCGATAATATTATGAAGTTAAATAAAAGAAATCGAGGGAAATACTATGAATACAATTAAAATTGACAGAAAAAATTGTAAGCTCGTTGCCCACGCGGGTCACGGCTTAGAGACCGAAAACACAATTGCAGGTTTTATAGCTGCAGGTAACAGAGATTATTACGCTATAGAAACCGATATGCACGTAACTAAAGATAAAAAGTTTGTTATACTTCATAACGATAATATGCTTGCAATCAGTGGTGTAGATAAAGTAGTTAAGGATAGCACTCTGGAAGAATTACAGGCTATACCGATTTACGATAAGTATGACGGCACTTTCCGTTCCGATTTAAGAGTTCCCGAGGTTTCCGAATATATCAAAATTTGCAAAAAGTACGAAAAAGTAGCAGTTTTAGAGATTAAGGCAAAACTAACAGACGAAGACGCCGAAAACCTCACAGAGCTTTTCAAAAAGTATGAGTATCTTGAAAAGGCAATATTTATCTCCTTTAAATGGGATAACCTTGTTCGCGTTCGTAAATTTGCTCCCGACTGTAAAGTTCAGTTCTTAACAGGCGGCGAAATGGTATTTACCGACGAATTTTTAGATAAGGTAGCTGCAAATAAGTTCGATTTGGATATTCACGTTTGGACTACTACAAAAGAAGTAATTGAAAAAAATGCACCAAAGAGGCATTAAGGTTAACGTGTGGACTATCGACGGAAAGGAAGTAGGCGAAGAAATAGCTTCTTACGGCGCCGACTTCATCACAACCAATTTAATGGAATAAAAGCAAAAAATCAGCTGACAGCTTAGTTTATAGCTGTCAGCTTTTTTAGTTTTATATATCTGATTTTTCGAGGTTATGCTCACGGCAAAGCATTTGACCGTTATCAAGTGTTGTGTGACCGCCTTTACACCACGGTATTTTATGATCGGCGTGCATATCTTCAAAATTCCAGACGATATTTTTACCTTCGGCTTTACACATAGGACAAATACCTTTTTGCCTTTCGTACATTGTCATTTTTTCGTTATCGGTAAATGCTCTGATTGACAATACCTTTTCTTTGGTTTTTCCGCTAAGCAGATATTCATAGATGCCCTTTTGCTTTGTGATATCATCGTCCTGTAAAAGCCGATTGATTTCACTTTCCAGCTCAGCGGGGTCATATACGATATTTCCGTATTCGTTGTAGAGGATACCCCAATTTAATCCTTTCATAAGTTTGCCGCGGTATTTGGGGAAGGTGAATTCAATCCAATCAATAACGGATTTATAATACTGTTTCAAAGGAGTTGCGTGAGTATCGTGCTGATGTTCAGCCATATACTGCTCAATGGTTTTCTTTTCTTTTGCTGATATCCAGCCTAAAACTGTTTGCAGGTAATCCTGCCTGATGGTTGAGCCGTTCATATAACGTTCACCTATTTTATAAGCGATACATTGATTTTTGCTGAAATATTTTTTAGTGTCACTAAGCCATTTGCCTGTGTAAATGGCGTTGCGAAGCTCTTGGTCTGTAAGTTTTTCACCTGCTATGTTTATAATTTTAAACCAGTCTAATTTTTCAGTGTCAGTGCCTTTGCAAATATAAATCATCAGTTTGTAATCAAGCACCTGTTCTGTGATTTCTTTTGAAGTGTGCGCATAGTAAGGGGTGAGTGGGGAGTTCGGATTAGCAAAAACGGAGTATCCGTTATCAAGCCAATCACAGATTGATATGGTTCTTTGCTGACCGTCAAGCATTTCATAGGTGCCGTCAGCATTTTCTGACCAATACATTACGTTAAGGGGGAAGTTGTGAAGAATGGAGTTCATAACGTCAACTTTCTTTTTATCGTCATATACGAACTCTCGCTGATATGCAGGGCGAACATTTAATTTACCGCCGAAGGCTACCACCTGTCCGCTTTCTTCGTCGTTTTCGTAACCTTCAAAAACGTCTCTTACTGTTATTTCGTGTAATTTAATTTCCATTATTTTTTCTCCTTACGAGGATTCTTTTAAATGTGTTACAAGCGTTGCCGTTATTATCATAATACACAAGACTAGTCATATTGGCAGTATAATGTCCCTTACCACCTTGTTCTCTGTATTTTGACATCCACTTATCGCCGATTTTAGATACCCCTATTTCATCGGATCCATATTTCCCAGTATAATCTGCACAACCAACAATTTCAAATTGATCGGGATTATATTTGTGTAAAAAAGTCACTGGGACTCCCATTTCACCAAAATAATCTTCAGGTATTTCAGACACTTTATCGATATTTATAGCGTTATAGTTATCATATTTTGGATATTCTTCAGGCTTATATTTTTTGTATAAATCTATTTCCTCTCGCCTTTTTGAGGTTTCTAAGTTAGAAAACCAAACAACACTCTTAACAAATGCATATTTTTTTCCGTCAATAATTTTTCCTGTTTTTTCTGTTAACTCATAATCATCCGGTACCTGAAAATAACGATTGCTTCCATTCATTGATACTCCTAACCACATTTTGTTTTCTTTAATTAAAGGGAAAATTTCTTTATATGTAATTGCATTTTGATTTCCTATAATAAGGAATTTTTTATCATATTCGATAAGTTGCGCAACGTACTCACGGAAAAGAGAGAAAGGAGGATTTGTTACAACAATATCTGCTTGTTTTAATATTTCAACACATTCTTGTGAGCGGAAGTCGCCGTTACCTTCTAAGAGTGAGAGGGTATTTTTTCTGTTTCGGAGTAAATAGGTAACGTCCGCTAAATCAATAGCGCCGTCGCCGTTAATGTCAATAACTTCGGTTATTTCAATTTTGTAGGGGAATTTTTTTGGCATGTTTTCTTCACTTGGTAAAATATCAAAAAGTGATAACTGGTCAAACTGTTCGCCCATAACGGGTGAGCCCATATAGCAGGTGGCAATTAGTTTTTTAAGGCCTAAATAATTAAAGTTCATCGCAAAGTATTTGAAGAAATTACTTTCGTATGGGTCATCACAGTTACAAAAAACCACTTTATCTTTAAAATGTTTTCTGTAGTGCTTTAATTCCAACTCAATATCTACTAATTGGGTATAAAATTCATCTTTTTTAGCGATATTAGCCTTATGTAAGTTACTGTTTCCCGCCATAAATATTTCCTCCGTTTGTGTTCATACTAACTATAGACTATTACATTATATAATGCAATAGTCTATATGTAAAGAAGGAAAATAAGATACTATCTAACAAAAAGTGAGATATGGGGAAGTGTCTTATGATAAAGTTAAAAGTTTTGGAATTGCTTGAGAAAAACGGACGAACGAAATATTGGCTTTATAAACAGCTTGGGATGAGTTACCAGAATTACAGTAAAATGATAAATAACGAAACTAAATCTATAAGATATGAAAATATCGAAACGATTTGTTTGCTTCTTAACTGTACGCCCAACGACCTTTTTGAGATAACAACAGAATAAAAAATTAAGCTGACAGTTTTTTAAATGCTGTCAGCTTTTTATTTTACTTATTTTATTTAGAATATCTGTAAGCGATTTTGCAGGCGCGTTTGTAGGCTTCGGTGTAATACTCCGTATCGCTCATTTTTTCGTAGATATCGTTTTCGTGGCGGTTTGGCTTTGAGTACTTGCCAACTTCGAAGTTGATAATATCAAGTTTTCTTGAATTTTTAAGTCTTTCTACGTTATAATCCCAATCCGCGATGCCATCGTAGGGGAGAAGATGTAAATCGTCCGTCCAGTAAGTTACACCGTCGAAGCGGCTGATGCCTAAATTATCGTTTAAGTGGGTGACTAAAAGGCGGTCGCCAAAATCCTTTAAAAGGTCAATACTATAGTTATAGCACATTTCGTGGCCTGAATCCCAGCAGAAGCCTACGGTATCTTCGTTTTTGAAATAATCCATTAAAGCGTAAAGATATTCCTGACCCTCGGTGTTTTCAAAGCAGATTTTTACGCCGTATTCCTTTGCCTTTTCCACTACAGTGCCGTAGTTTTTAAATCCGTATTTTGTCTCGCCGAAGGTATATTCGAATCCTATCCAGACGTGAACGACCATTTTTTCTATGCCGCATTTATGGCAAACTTCCAAATCGAAAAGAAGGCGGTCGATGCTTTCTTTGGCTTCATTTTCGCTCCACATTTTGTTTGCGTCGCTGAATTTTGCGTGGAGGTATTCTACGGTAAGCCCCACGCTTCTTGCGGTTTTAACCATTCTATTTATGTTTTCGGGTTCGCCGTAATTGAAAGAAATTGCCTCGAATCCGATATTATGAATAAGTTTTATTAATTCATCGGGTTCGTTTCCGCCCACAGCAATACCGATTTTCTGCTTGTACATAAATTTTCACTCCTTTAGTATTTGATTGGTTAATTTTATTATATATTAAAAATTGAAAAAAGAAAGAGGAAAAGCTTTTTGCGTATGAGTTTGCTTTTGCTTTCCCTCTTTTAATCGTTTTAGTTTTATTTATATTTAATTATTCTTCTTCATCCTCGGGAAGGTCTTCAACTTCTTCTATTTCTTCATCGAAGTTAAAATCGTTGAGGTCGATATCATCGAAGTCGTCGGCTTCTTTTTCTGCCTTTCTTTTTGCGATTATATCGTCGAAAGCGCTGATGATAAGCTCGTCGTCATCATCCTCTGTTACGTTTAAGCCGTGGTCCTCTTCCTCGAAAATAACCTCTTCCTCAAAATCGGAGATATCCTCTTGGGTTTCGGGCTCTTCGGTTTCTTCCTTTTCGCTGCTTTCAATGTCGTCAAAAGTATCTTTATCGAAAACTATGGCAGGAGCCTTTTTCTCGGGATAAGATGATTTTCTTGCGTCGATTCTCTTGCGTCTTGCTTCGGCGCGAGCCTCGCGGCGCTTTTTCTTAACCATCTGACCGCGTACGTTGATAATAACCACCAGAGCTACGAGGATGAGGAATATGATAAAGATTACCTTAAAGAAGCCGCCTATAAAGCCCCAGAAACCGCCGCCGTTATTTTCCTCGGCATTTTCGTTTTCGTCAGCGCTCTCTTCGGGCTCGGATGCGCTTTCCTCAGGCTGGCTTTCGATGGGAGGTAAGCTTTCTGCAGCTTCGTAATTTCTTCTTGCCAAAGCAGAGAGTGCATCGTGAAGCTTAACTGTGCCGTCACTGTAGTTGCCGTCAGCGTAGTCGCCCTCAAGGTAAGTATCAAGGTAACCCTGAAGAACTGTGCCCGTGAAAACGTCTCTTATGCTGTCGCCGGGTTTGAGGTAATAATTATCACCTTCAATATCGAGAACCAGGATAATACCCTTATCTTCTGCGCCGCCGATATTCCAGCTATCGAATATCGCGTAGGTATAATCCTTTAAAGATGCGCCGCTTTTGTTGGCGGTAGTAACTATATAAAGCTCAAGACCCGTATCTGTTTTTAAGCTTTCGCTTTTTGCCGTTAATTTGTTTTCGCTGTCAAGGTCAAATACTTCAGCTTCGTCAAGCACGTAAGCTCCGCCGGGAATATCAGGTGTGCTTACTGTGGTAGCTAAGGAGACAGTGCTGAAAGAGAGTATAAGACATAAAGCGAGAATAAAACCCAATACCTTTTTCACTTTTAAGTTCTTGCCCTTGCCCTCGCAGGGGCTCTCCTTATATTGCTGTATTAAAATTAAACAAAATTTATATTACTTGCGGATGTCAAGAAGCTTCTGCTTTAATTCGCCTTCAAGCTTAGCAAGCTCAACTTCTGCCTGACGTCTTCTCTCTCTGCCTTCATCCTGAATCTTAACAACTTCGTCAAGAGTAGAGATAAGAGAAGCGTTTGTCTGGCGGAGTGTTTCCATATCCACAATGCCTCTTTCGCTTTCTTTTGCGGTTTCGATAGTGCTTGTCTTAAGAATTTCTGCGTTCTTCTTTAAAAGCTCGTTTGTCATATCGGAAACCTCGCGCTGAGCCTTAACTGCAGCTTCGCTGTGGGCAAGACCCAATGCTAAAACCATCTGGCTCTTCCAGAGGGGGATAGTATTAACGATTGTGGACTGAATTTTTTCAGCCATAAGCTTATCGTTATTCTGTACGAGACGGATCTGGGGAGACATCTGTACGGAAACCATTCTTGTAAGCTCTAAGTCGTGAATCTTCTTTTCAAAGTTATCGCAAAGCTGTGCAAAGTCGTTGGCTCTCTGTGCATCCTCTGCAAGACCCGTTTTCTTGGCGTTTTCCTGAAGCTCCACAAGAGTGGTGGCTCTTTCTTTACTGAGCTTCTTTTTACCTGCGATTATGTACATGGAAAGCTCTTTGTGGTAACCGAGGTTCATCTCATAGAGCTTATCCAGCATTACAATATCCTTCATCAATACTACCTGATGACCTTCAAGGGACTCTGCAATAGCGTTAACGTTCTTTTCGGCGCTGTCGTACTTAGCCTTTAAAGAAGCAAGTTTGTTTACGGGCTTTTTAAGGAAGCTCCAGAAGCCCTTATTTTCTTCGTCAATGTCAAAGCCTCTGAGCTCTGTAACAAGGTCAACCACCTTATCGCCGATTTCGCCTAAATCCTTTGTTCTTACGTTTTCGAGAGCGGTATCACTGAATCCTGCGATTTTTTTCTGTGCAGCGCTGCCGTACTGGAGAACCATTGTGGAATTTTCAATGTCTATTTTCTCGGCAAAATCTTCAACTACCTTTTTCTCGGCATCGTTTAAAGTATCCTCAATGTCTACAGGCTGTGCTTCGGGCTTGTTTTCTTCAGCCATAACTGCTTCGGGGTTAAGGGTAAGTGCGGGGGTTTCGAACTCGGGTTCGAGAGTGAGCATAGGTGTGTTTTGTTCGTTCATATTAATTTATCCTTTCATAAGTGAATTTATTTTAGATTGAATTCAATTTCAGTTTCGATTAAAGTTTAAGCTTGGGTGCAGCGTCGGAATCCTTTAAGCCTTCCTGCTCAAGGATGCTTTCCATAACCGTCATATCAGCCTGAAGGTCCAACACCTGAGTGCCGAAAAGGGTATCCAGCTGCTTTTCAAAGGCTGTGGCTATGGTTTCCATCATACCTTCAATATCAAACATAGCGCTTCTGATGTTTTCTCCCTTAACGCTCTGGCGGGAGAGGGTCTCGTAGCTGTTTAAAAGCTTTACGGTGGTAGGCAGGTAGTAATTCATAAATTTCTTGATTTCGGGAATCTGAGAGGGATTATCCTTTACGAAATCGAAAATATCCTTTGCGGCTTTCTCCATTCTGTCAATGGAATTTGAAATGCCTTCGTGCTCAATTGCGATATTTGCTTCTCTTAATTTTTTGATATACTCGTTGCCTTCGAGAATGATTTTATCAAGCTCCTCGTTACCTGTGGAGTTTTTCTTTCTCTCCTCCTCGGCGGCTTTTTCTTTTCTTTCAGCTATTTCTTTTTTGATTCTCTCTTCTTCTTCAAAGCGGAAGCGTTCGGCTTCTTCCTCTGCCTTTTTCTCTTTGTTTTCCTTAATTTTCTTGCTTATAAATTTTCCTAAGAAAACGATGCCTGCAATTAAAGCAGCAATTAATGCGAGATTGAGCGCGCCGCTTATCACAAGGTCAAGCATATTTAAAATCACGTTTCCGAAAACAAAAATAAGAAGAATTATTATTGCTATCTTACCGTCGGTAGAAGCTTTGGTCTTGCGGGAGCTTTTCTTTTTGAAGGGAGTGCCCATATTGGCTCTTACGTCCACGTAAGGGGGAGGCGGAGCGCTGTCTCTGTGACTACCGTACATATTTACGGGAGGCGGGGAAGAGGCGCGGCGGTTGTTATATTTGGGAGCTCTGTTCATCTCTCTGCCAAGCTCTTTAGCTATACTGTTTACAACGTTCATAGCTATGGCTTTTTTCATACTGTCGCTGTAGCGATTGTTTCGTCTCAAGGTTTTTCCTCGCTTTTGATTTATATAAAATGAATTAAATATAATTATACAAATATATTCTACTTTTTGTTTAAGACTATGTCAAGAATTAGGTAAAGAAAATAGTAAAAATAAATAAATTTTTAAGAATTGATTCATAAATACGAATTTAAAAAGTAAATTATTAACTTGTGAATTAAAAAGCTTTACTTGGAAATATTAAAGCTAAGGCATAAAAATGCCCTTTTAAATGCGGTTTTAACTGCGGAAAGGAAAATTTATGAAAAAGTATATAAGTATATTTTTGGCGGTAGTTTTAACCTTTACTCTTTTTACCGCCTGCGGCAGAAACAAAGATAAAAATAATTCATCCTCTATGAATTCGAACTCAACAAGTTCAGGCATGAATTCAAACTCAGACTCAAACTCTGATTCCGGCATGAGCGGCAGTTCAGGTTCCGGCTCAAATTCAAGCGAAAGCGGCACGGAAAGTTTCCCCGATTCAAGCGGCTCGGGTATGCCTGCTTCTCCCGATGAAGGCGATTTGAGTTCAGGCGACCCCGGCAGCTCTTTGAGACCCAGCGAAGCTCAGAACAGAAATCTCGATGAAATTGCCGCCGCTTTAAAAGAGGAGTACGGCAACGATTATTTACCCGACACCGTTATAAGTAACAGCGAAATAGAAGAGATGACGGGTATTACTTCCGATATGTACGAAGATATTTACGGTGAAAAAAGTGCGATGAGTATGCACCCTGATATTTTTATTGCTGTAAAAGCCAAGAACAATAAAAAAGATGAAGTAAAAAAGCTTCTTGAAAAGTATAAGGAAACAATGGCATCCGATAAAAATTATGAGGCTGCAGGCGAAAGAATCAATAACGCTCAGGTAATGGAGCAGGATAACTACGTCTTTTTATACCTCTTAGGCAAGAGCGATTTCGGCGACACGGTAAGTGATATCGGCGGCGAAATAGGCAAGGAATTAAAAAGAGCCGAGGAAGTAATTAAAAATATGCTCTCATAATGTTGAAAGCAAAAGTTCTTTATGTTATACTAACTATGTATAGCGTTTAAGAACGCTTTTAAAGTCCTATAAATTTATTTTATAGGGCAATACATAAAAGGACCGTGAAAATGGATTTATTAAAAAATATAAAGTGCGCTATATTTGACGTGGACGGCACTCTGCTTGACTCAATGGGTATGTGGAACAGTATAACCTACGAGTATGCGGATTTTAAAAAGATATACGCCCCCGAAGGACTTTCAAAGGAGATGAATAAGCTCTCTTTAACGGGTTGCGCAGAGCTTTATAAGAAGCTCGGTGCTGAAGGCACCGTGGAAGAAATTGCCGAAGAGATCGTGGAGATGGCGCGGGAGCGCTACCGCACCGTGATAAAAGAAAAGCCGGGAGCAAGAGAATTTGTTAAGCTTTTAAATGAAAAGGGAATTCATATTGCTATTGCCACAGCTTCCGATATCGGCGGACTTATGCCTGCTTTAAAAAGAGAAGGCATTGCGGATTTTATAGAGTATGCAATCTCCTGCGAGGATATAGGTAAGGGAAAAAGCGAGCCTGACGTGTATTTAAAGTGTACGGAGCAATTTAAGGTCACTCCGGGTGAATGTGTAATTTTCGAGGACGCTTTATACGCATCTAAAACCGCGAAAAAGGCAGGGTTTAAGCTGGTGGCGGTGGATGAAGCCTGCTACAGCGAAAAGGATAGGGAAGAGCTTAAAAGTTTAAGCGATTTATATATTTATGATTTCAGCGAACTTATAAAGGAGTTAAAATAAGATGTTCAGAACTATAAAAAGAAAATTTATCGGCGATAAAGCTTTTTACAAAGCCGTTCTCGCTTTGGTTATTCCTCTTATTATCCAGCAGGGTATAACAAGCTTCGTAAGCCTGCTTGATAATATTATGGTTGGCGCTCTGGGTACTGCATCTATCAGTGCCGTTGCCATTGTAAACCAGCTTATGATGGTGTTTAACCTTACGATTTTCGGTGCGATCTCGGGCGTTGCTATTTTCGGCGCACAGTTTTTCGGAAAGGGCGATATGGAGAATTTCCGTTTTACTTTCCGCTTTAAAATGATACTCAGCATAATAGCATCTGTTTTAGGTATTCTTGTGTTCGTATTTTTCGGCGGAAACCTTATAAATATGTTCCTGCACGAAAGCGAGGGCTCTGCCGAAGAAATTAAGGCTACCTACGATTTTGCCATGAACTATATGTACATAATGCTTGTGGGTTTAATTCCCTTTGCAATAGTTCAGGCTTACGGCAGTACTTTAAGAGAAACAGGCGAAACCGTAGCCCCCATGGTAGCAAGTGTAATTGCTATTTTAACTAACCTTGTTTTAAATTACCTTTTTATGTTCGGTATTTTCCATTGGGGTGTAGTTGGCGCCGCCTTGGCAACGGTAATTTCCCGTTACATAGAAATGGTTTACGTGGTTTTACACGCACATCGCCACAAGTATAAGTATAATTTTATTATCGGCGCTTATAAATCCTTATACGTGCCTATGCATCTTATCAAAAAGATTGCAATTACAGGTTTCCCTCTGCTTTTAAACGAAACACTTTGGTCAATGGGTATGACGGCTATAAACCAGAGCTATTCACTCCGCGGTCTTGAAGCTGTTGCGGCAGTTAATATGAATGCTACGGCATGGCAGATATTCTGCATTATTATGATGGCAATGGGCAGTGCAGTGGCTATTATAGTAGGCCAGCATTTAGGTGCGGGCGAAATCGAAAAAGCCAAGGACGTAGACAATAAGCTTATTTTCCTTACGGTGGTACTTCACATAGGGATAGGTATTATATTTATAGCGGCTTCACCTTTTATTCCCCTTTTATATAACGTTGAACCTACCGTAAGAAGCCTTGCTACAAGCCTTATGATCATCAACGGCGCGTCGCTCCCCATTCACGCTTTCGTACACGTTGTTTACTTCACTATAAGAAGCGGCGGCAAAACAATGATAACCTTCTTCTTCGACTGCGTATACACCTGGTGCGTACCCGTTGTGCTTGCATCTGTGCTTTGTAATTTCACAACTCTTTCCCTTCCTTACGTATATTTTGCGGTACAGTTTATTGACATAGTAAAAACCGTAATCGGTATATTTATGCTGAAATCAGGTTTCTGGGCAAAAAATATTATAGACGATGATAACAAAAAAGAGGTAAAAACAAATGGATAAGGCTAAAATCGACAGAATAAATTTTCTTGCAAAAAAATCCAAAACCGAAGGCTTGACCGAGGCAGAGCTTAACGAGCAGAAGGAATTAAGAAAAGAATATATCGCATCCTACGTAAACAATTTAAAGGCTCAGCTTGAAAATACTTACATTCAGGATGAAAACGGAAATAAAACAAAGCTTAAAAAGAAAGGCGAATAAATGAGCAAAAAAACATCAATCGGCGGCCAGGCTCTTATGGAAGGCATAATGATGGTTGGCCCTAATAAAAAGGTTGCCGCTTTCTGCGATAAAAACGGCAATATTACAACCGAAGAAATAGTTTGCCCTGCTTTAAAAGATAAATACCCCATTTTAGGCAAGCCCTTTATAAGAGGCATTTTCAGTATGGCTCACTCCCTTAATATGGGTATGAAGGCTATGGAGCGCTCTGCGGATAAAGCTATGGAAGGGGAAGAAGTCTCCGAGAGTAAGTTTGATAAATGGGTAACGGAGAAAATGGGCGATAAAATGTCCGGCGTTATTACTGCAGTAGGTAGTGTGCTGGGTATTCTTCTTTCCGTGCTTTTATTTATGTATCTGCCAAGTTTAATTACAAACGGCATCAAGTATTTTGCAGGCGAGGGCATAGAAGCCTTCAGAAGCTTAATTGAAGGCGGCTTAAGAATGGTAATATTCTTAATTTATATTCTTCTTATCTCTCTTATGCCCGATATAAAGCGTGTTTTTATGTATCACGGTGCAGAGCATAAAACAATTTTCTGCTACGAAGCAGAGCTTCCCTTAACTGTAGAAAACGTTAAAAAGCAGTCCCGTTTTCACCCCAGATGCGGCACAAGCTTTATGACTTTGATTATTTTAATAGGTATTATAGTTGGCTTCTTAATTCCTTTCCAGGATCCCCTCTTAAGAACCCTTATGAAGATATTAACTCTTCCTGTGGTTATAAGTGTAGGCTACGAGCTTATTAAATTCTGCGGCAAGCACGACGGCATTTTATGCAGAATAATCTCTTATCCCGGACTTTTAATACAGAGAATTACCACAAAAGAGCCCGACGATAAAATGATTGAAACAGCTATCGCCGCTATGGAAGAGGTTATCCCCGAAAACGGAGAAGACATTATATAATGAAAACGCTTAAAGAACTTTATCTCTTTGCCAAAAAGGAGCTTAAAGAGAAGGAAGAGGGAGAGGCTTTAATTCTTAGTGAAGCTTTTCTTTCTGCAGGCAGGCGCGAAATTTCCCTTTACGGCGAAAAAACTGTGCCCGAAACAGAAAGCGAAAAATTCCTTGAGGCTGTAAAAATGCGAAAAGAAAATAGACCCCTTCAGTATATTACGGGATACGAATATTTCGGTGATATGAAGCTGGAAGTCGGCGAAGGGGTGCTTATTCCAAGGGAAGATACCTTGCCTCTGTGCGAGGTTGCCGCCGAATTTGCAGGCGATAAAAATGTATTGGGTATTGACCTTTGCTCAGGCAGCGGCGCCATAGCCTTGTATATTGTAAATAAGTGTAAAAATTCCAAAGTTTACGCTATGGAGCTTTACGAAGGCGCAATAAAATACCTTGAAAAGAATATTGAAGCTTACGGCGAAAAGAGAGTAAATTTCATTAAAGGCGACGTGCTTGAAAATCCCGATGAAAATTTACCTGAGCTTGATTTTATAGTTTCAAATCCCCCCTATATTTTAACTTCCGAAGTGGCTTCTTTGCAGGAGGAAGTAAAAAAAGAGCCCGTAACTGCCCTTGACGGCGGTGAGGACGGCCTTGTTTTTTACCGCCATATCGTTAAAGAGTGGGGTAGAAAACTTAAAAAAGGCGGTCTTATGGCTTTTGAAGCCGACCCTCAGGAAATGGAAGATATCAAGAAGCTTCTTTTAAACGGCGGTTTTGATAATATAGGTATCGTAAACGATTTAGGTGACCTTCAAAGGGTAGTTTACGGGTATAAAAAATAAATATTCAAAAAATTATTAAAATTTTTTATTTTTAATGTAACATTTCGGGCTTCTTTTCCGTATTATCATAGGTTAAGAAAAACCGATATAAATAAAACATAAACAAAACATAAACCGAAAGGAAAAAACAAAATGAAAAAGTTTTTAGCACTCTTACTCGCAGTTTTATTCGCAGTTTCCGTAGCAGCTTGCGGCAACGGCGCAGAATCTTCCAAGAAAATTGAAGGCACACTTGAAGAAGTTATGCAGCAGATTATCGACACAGTTGACGTTGACGCTGAAGTTAAGGAATACGTTCTCGGCGGTTTAATGCAGATGCCCGTTGATAAAGAAGGCGAAGCTTACTACTTAGGCAAAGAAGGTTTCAACTACGTAGAAGCTTTAGCAGCTGAGCCTATGATTACAGCTCAGGCTTTCTCTTTGGTTCTTATCAGAACAGAAAACGCTGAGGAATCCGCTAAGATTTCCGAGGAGATCGTAAAGGTTGTAGACCCCAGAAAGTGGCTCTGCGTTGGCGTTGAAGAAGATCAGGTTAAGTCCGCTTACGTTAACGACCTCGTAATTCTCATTATGGCAGAAAATGCTGATAAGTACATCGAGGCTTTCAACGCTCTTGCTAAATAATCAAAAGGCAAAAAATTATCCCACAGATTTATTTCTGTGGGATTTTTTCTATATTATATATCAATTAAGAGGAAGTATATTTATCACTTGGCAGTAAGCCGTCGCTCCCTGAGGTGGTATTGCCGTAGCTTCTGTAGAAATTTACTGCCGCATTTTTAAATTCATTTGCCTCGTATTTTCTTAAATAATGTGCCGCGTGGTCTGAAATCACCGTTAAATACTCTTTGCCGTTTTCTTCAGTTACGGCATATGCAATGCCTTTATAAATCACTATGCCTTTGGCGTTTTTTGTAACTTCGGTGAAATTTTCCACGGGTCTGTAATAATAGTAACTGCCTTTATCCGTGGCTTGTCCGTTCATACATCTTGCGCCAAGGCGGAAACCTTTAGCATCGACTTCGCCTACGCCGGTAAAACTAACGTTATGGAATAGCCCTACCGTCATCTCTTTAACAGGCAGAGTGCCGCTTTCATTCTTCTCGTTAAATATATATCCGTTTGAACAGCCCGAAAACACAGAAAGAATCAGGCACAATGTAATTATTAAACTAAAAATTCTTTTCATAAAATCACTCTCCTTTCCCGTTTCACTATATAAGACGTATAGAAAGGTAAAATATTACACCGATAATAAGAAAAACAAAAATAAAAATGACCCTTGATTGTTTCATCACCAGTAATCCACAATCAAGGGTCATTTCTGTTCAATCTTAGTATCTAACATCAATTGTTTACCTTCGCTTTCTTTGAACTGAAACGATACCCATTTATTAAATTTTCCTTATGCGTTCTCTTTATTTCGTACTACCTTTCCATATTATTTTCTCTTTCCTTAAATTCGGTTATCTTTAAGCTTAATCTTAAAGTATTTTCTAAATTTATCTTCTTTAAAAAATATACCGTAATTTATTTTTTAAGAATTCTATCGTACGTGCTTTTCGAGAACTCTTTTTCGTGAGGCATCATTTCGTGATTCCTTTTTTCAGGAGAAATTTTGGAGTCAGTCTTGCTTTTTTTGCTCACATCTGAAATTCTGTTTCCTAATGGCGGCTCGTGCCGAATTTTAATTTTCCTAATTATTTTTTTGGTTACTTCAATTCTCCTCGCTGAATCTTTTGGCCCTTTAATAATTATTTAAATTAAATCGGTTTTAAGATTAGTACATTGGACTCATCCTTTCTTTTCTGTGATTAAATAATAACATAAAATTCACTAAAATACAATATGGAATAATGCACAAATATAAAGGCACCGAATTGTGCAAAAGGGAGAAAATAATGTGATGTGCGCAAAAACTATTGACATTTAGTATATAATGTGATAATATAAATGTGTTGGGTTGCTTTTTTCGGGAGAGCTACCCGTTTAATTTTATTTTAAATTATTATTTTATGAAGTTTATAAAAAGTAAGGCAGCTGATTTTATTCAGCCGCCTTTTTCTTTTTGTAATTTGATTATACGCCCGAATAAGCGGAGAAACCGCCGTCAACGGGAATTGTAACGCCTGTTACAAAGCCTGCTTTTTCGCTGTCTACAATCCAGGAAAGTGTGCCTAATAATTCTTCGGGTTTACCGAATCTGCCCATGGGAGTTGCGGCTAAAATTTTGCCGGTTCTTGCTGTGGGCGTGCCGTCGGGGTTAAAGAGAAGAGCCTGATTCTGTGCTGTTACAAAGAAGCCGGGAGCAATAGCGTTTACTCTGATGCCTGTTTTTGCAAAGTGAACTGCAAGCCACTGTGTGAAGTTGGAAACTGCGGACTTAGCTGCGCTGTATGCGGGAATCTTTGTTAAGGGTCTGTAGGCGTTCATGGAAGAAACGTTTAAAACGCTGCAGCCTTCTTCACCTATCATATCCTTGATAAATACCTGTGTGGGGAGAAGTGTGCCCATTAAGTTTAAGTCAAATACGAAGTTAAAGCCTTCTTTGGGGAGGTTGAAGAATGTAAGAATATCGTCTCTTGCTTCGTCGCCTTCTTCATATTCTTCGTGAACTGTTGTACACTTGGGGTTATTGCCGCCTGCACCGTTAACTAAAAGTGTGCATTTACCAAGGTCATTAAGTACCTTTTCGTGAATTTCTTCGAGACATGCTTTATCAAGTACGTTTGCCTTGTAAGCTTTAGCCTCGCCGCCCTCTGCGATAATTTCTTCAGCTACCTTCTGAGCTGCTGCATCGTTTAAGTCAAGGAGCGCTACCTTGTAGCCATCCTTTGAAAGCTGTTTTGCAAATGCGGAGCAAAGAACACCGCCTGCACCTGTAACTACTGCTACTTTTGCCATTTTAAAAATCCTCCGTTTATTTATATAAATTAATAATTTACTGTATTTCGGGTCCTGCCGAAACAGGGTCTGCTTTACTCGTGTGCTCTTTTATATTTCCGTAAGCAATCTTGTATGCAAGAGTTTTTGCACTTTCTATGGGGAAATCATCTTCAATAACCCATTTACTCAGCAAGCTGCAAAGAATACGGCGGAAATAATCGTGGCGGGCGTAGGAAAGGAAGGAGCGGGAGTCGGTAAGCATACCGTAAAATGCGCCGATAAAGCCTTCCTCCGCCATTGTTTCCATCATATTGAGAATTCCGCGCTTGTGGTCGCAGAACCACCAGGCTGCTCCCGGTACCACGCCTCTGAATGAACCGCATATTGCTGCAAGCTGAGAGTTCATAACGGGGTTTAAGTTGTATATAATGGTTCTGGGGAGCTTATTTTTATTATTGAGAGTATCAAGAACGCTCATTATTCTTGTGCCGTCAATAATATCTCCGATACAGTCGCTGCCAGCATCCTTACCGCAGGTTTTGGTAAGAAGGGAGTTCGCATCGCGCTTAACGGCAATATGAAGCTGCATTGTAATGTTTCTTTTCTTGTATTCGCCTGCAAGGAAGTTTGTGAGGTAACCGATGAAAATATCCTTTTCCTCTTTGGTAATATCATTGCCTAAAAGAGCTTTTATAAATACTTTTTCGGCTTCCTCTCTGGGGTATATTTTTGAGGGGAAATCTTCAATGCCGTGGTCGGCAAAATTACAGCCGCGAGCTACGAATTCATCAAGAGCAAGGCGTATGGCAATTCTTAAATCGCCGATATCGTCGATATGAAGGCCGGCTCTTACGCCGAATTTTTTAATGTAATCTGAGTAGCCCTTTTTATCGATATTCAGAAGATTATCGGGGCGGAAAGCAGGCACTACTATAGTTTTGAAATTTTTGTCCTTTGCAATTTCCTTGTGGTACTCAAGGTAATCGGCAGGGTCATCGGTAGTTGCAATATATTCAACCTTTGCTTTCTCAATAAGCTTACGGGGAGAAAGCTGAGTTTCGGTAATATATTTACCTGCCAAATCGTAAATTTCGTCAGCTGTTTCACCGTTTAAGGGAATATCGATGCCGAAATAAAGGGAAAGCTCCATCATACTCCAGGTGTATAAGGGGTTGCCGCCGCAAAGTGAAATAGTCTCGGCGTATTTTCTGAATTTTTCACGCCAGGGCGCGCTGCCTGTAATATAATATTCATCTACGCCTGCCTGACGCATAAGCCTCCACTTGTAATGGTCGGCGCCAAGCCACATCTGACCGATGTTATCAAAAACCTTGTCTTCATAAATTTCCTGAGGTACAAGATGGCAGTGGTAGTCGATTATGGGTAAATTCTTAATGCCTTCGTAAAGCTCTTCCGAGAGCTTGTTATCCAGAAGATAATTCTCACGCATAAAAGTGCTCCTTTGTTTTTATTCCGTACTTCATATAAAATAAGAATAGCTTAAATTTTACCAATCTGCAAGGATTATTTATAATTTTGCATAAATTGCAATACGCTTGCTTATTATTACAAGATAAAAGGACGCAAAATCAAAAATAAATTTATTCGAGACATTTGCATTTATAAATATAATATGCAGCAACCGAAGCAAAGCCGTGGTCCAGGCTTGCGTTCTCGCCCATATGCTCCCACAAAGTACCTGTTTTTTCTGCCATATTTATAAAGAAACTCTTGCATTCATCAAGCACCTTTTCGTTATCTTTTTCTCTTAAAAGTACTTCGAGTCTCAGGTAATTACCGATAAATGCATTGGATTTTGAAACCTCCGGGTAGGTTTTTTCATAGTTGCGCTTGGGTCCGAATTCATCTACCATTTTAGCCCAAAGCTTCGGGTGGCTTTCTTTGGAAATAAGCTTAAAGAACATTGCATAGTACTGGCAGGTTTCTGTAATATTTTCGGTTCTTACAAGGTTATTGCCATCTCTTAAAGAATTATCTACGAAGAATTCGCCATTGAAACCGAATTTCAGAATGTTTTCTCTTATAATTTCGCTTTTTTCGGTGTAAGAAGCATCGCCGTATAGCTTGCCTGCCGCTCTTAAAGCATCCATATAGAGCATATTGCTGGGGAAGTTGACGCCTGTTACATGGTCGTCGTTATTGCAGGCGCTCCATTCTACGAATACCCAGCCTTTTAAATTCTCCAGAAGATTATATTCGTTTTCACACTCTTTGAAGTAATTCAGTACACCGTCCACTTTGTTTCTTGCAAGTTTTACAAGCTCAGTATCGCCTGTTCTTTCAAGGTAATTTTCAAGCTCAAGAATAAACCACAAAGCCCAGTTGGGAATATGGTTGCCGTTATAGTGGTCGGCAGGGTAGCACATAGGCAGCATTCCCTCGGGGAGCTCTTTGAGCTGAGGGGATAAAATTAAATTCTCCAGGAAATTTTTCTCAACAGAATTTTTACCTGTGAAGAACTTTTCTGCCTGACCTGAGAAGTAACTGTCGCAAAGCCAGCCGGCTCTTTCTCTTGCAGGGCAGTCGGTTAAAACGTCTAAAGCGTTATGAATAAAAGTATTTCTTGCAGCTTCAATAATTTTATCCAGCTTATAATCACCTGTAGTAAAGCTGAATTTTTCCGTATCGGGGTTTTCGTAGGTAATGAGACCTAATTTTTCGATTTCAACATCACCGCCTATTACGTTTAAGCGGAAAAATCTGCCTACGTAGGGCTCGAAAGAAATTAAATCATATTCGCCTTTTTGTAAATGATATTTAACGGCAGAAGTAAGGTCATTGCGCTCGTGATTGATTTCGGTGCAGTTTTCTTTTGGGAAAGATAATTCATCGCACAGGATATAAACGTCACACTCACTTAAAACTTTACACTTGAGGCTGAAAAATCCGCAAAGTGTACGCTTAGTATCGTAAGTTTTATAATAGCCTTCTTTTTTATCGCCGTTTTTATAGTATTCCATTTGGAAAAATTCATCATAAAGGCACTCTGAAAGCTCCTCGTATCTATAAGCTTTAAAAGTATCCTTAGAGTTTTCGGCATCATTTAATGCGCGTGAGCGGAATACAGGCACTTTTTCTTTTTTTATTATAATGCCGCCATCTTCAAAGCTATCAGGGAAAGCAATATATTTTAATTCGGGATAGCTTACGTTACGGCTAAGCTCCTTGGGGCCTTCAACTTCATTTGTTTCAACTTCGGGGAAGAAGCTTTCGTCACCAAGGTAAAAAGCCTTCCTGTCTTTTTTCATATCATAACTTTCAACGAAGCAGCGCTGAAAACTTGCTCTGTGGGATTTTACCACACGGTCGTTTATATAGAAAGCCTTGAAATCTTTAATATCTGCAATAATTTCGCCGCAGCAAGTGATTTCGGCGCCGAAATAAGGCAGTTCATCAAGTAAATAATAGCTGTTGCAATTATTGGCGTAAACCTCAAAAACTATATTGATATTTCCAAGAGGCAAAGAATATTCGTCAATTCTTACGTATCCGTGAGCTGCTCTTGCAGGGCCGTAAGCCAGAAATTCGCCGTTAACAAACATTCTGTATACGCCGCTTGACTTTATTTTGATTTTTGCACCTTTTTTGTTTTCAAATTTATAGCTGAAAGCTAAACTATGATTCATTAAATCTCTTAATACTTTATTCCATACCGTTATCATGTATAAAACCTCCTTTTTGAAATAGTATAGCTATAAAAAGATAACTTGTCAATAATCGTCGATTGTACTTTAAATTAAACACAGCTTCACGGTTACACTATATATAGTGTGCGGCTTGATTTTTAGCCGATATATACAATTAAAATGTTTGTAAAATAAAACAGTTGACAAAAAAGAGAATGTAGTATAAACTATAACCATAACAAAAAGGCGCCCCGAATTAAGGGACGCATCTTTCGGTAACTGACGGATTATTGTGGTCACACAAAGGGAGCCGAAAGAAAATAAAGCCGACCGTCTGGGCAGATCTGCAGTGATGCAGGTTTGCCCTTTTTGTTATTTATTTTTAAATTTTGGAGGATTATTTAAATGATTCAGGGAACAATTAAAGGTATTTTGGCAGGCCTTTGCATTTCCATAGGCGGAAGTGTATTTTTATCCTGCGAAAGCAAGGTGGTAGGAGCTATTTTCTTCTGCGTAGCGCTTCTTGCTATCTGTATGTTTGGTTTTGCTCTTTTTACAGGTAAGGTTGGCTTTTTAGCCGTAAACCATACAAAAACAGATTTCAGAGATGTGCTTACTTCTCTTCTCGGCAATTTCATCGGCTGTGTGTTATTCGGCCTTATGATTCAGGTAGGCGCACCTAAGTTAATTTCAGCGGCGCAGGTTATCTGTACGGCTAAATTGGCTCAGACTGTTTGGGAAGCTCTTATCCGCGCATTTTTCTGCGGTGTGCTTATGTATGCCGCCGTATGGATCTACAGAAACAAAAACAGCATATCTGCAATTTTCTTCTGTGTTCCGGTGTTTATTTTAAGCGGTTTCGAGCACTCAATTGCAAATATGTTCTATTTTGCAGTATCAGGCTATTTTACCTGGGAGGCTTTAATTTACATAGTGCTTATCGTAATAGGTAACAGCGTAGGCGGTTTATTTATTCCCATGATGCTGAAGCTTTGCGAGGAAAAGAAGGCTTAAAGCTTAACCGTACCGTGGGCGCGGCTGAAAAACTTTAACTAAAAAAGGGAGGTGCATTAATTTGCATCTCCCTTGACTGATTTTCTGAGCCTTCTTATAAGCAGGGCTCCTTCTTCTTTAAGCCATTTTTCGTATATTTTATAGTCGGGCATAATTTTTCCTACTTCTGCCCAGAATAATTTTGAGTGGTTCATCTCTTTTAAATGGCAAAGCTCGTGTATTACAACGTAGTTCCTTACGCTTTCGGATGTGAGCATTAAAAGGCAGTTGAAATTCAAGTTCCTTTTGCCGCTGCAGCTGCCCCATCTTGTAAGCTGATTTCTTATTGTGATATTTCCGTAAGAAAGGTTCATTTTGTTTGCAAAATATTTCACTCTCGAAGGTATATCAATAAGCGCTTTATCGGCAAGATTTTCTATCTCTTCTCTTGTAAAGGGCTGGGCTTCGGGTAAATTTTCTCTTTTCTGAAGCTTCTTCTTTATCCAGTCGTATTTTGAGTAAACGAAGGTATAAATACGCTGAGGGTTAACCAAATAGGGGCACCTGACCACCACTTTATTGTCCCTCGTTATTTGCAGAGCCATTGTTTTTCTGTTGCTTCTTATAATCTCGTAATTTATATCTTTAACAAACGGCATAAAAACTCCTTAAATAAAAAATGGGGCAGCTTCCCCTAAAAAAAGCAACCCAACACATTAATAATAACACAAGGTATAATAAAAGTCAATAGATTTAATGCAAGTCAGAATAAATTCTCCGTTTTACACAAAAACAAGTTTTGATATTTGTGCATTATTACATATTGTAATTTTGTAAAAACTGTGTTACCATATAACCAGAGAAAAGAAAGGATGAGTCCAATGTACGAATAAGTACACCGATGAATTAAATTTAAAAAGTTTAAGAAAAATCGGAAAAGAATTTTTTAAAACCTGAAAAAATCTCAAAAGCACATACGATAAAGTCCCGAAAAATAAATAAATAAATTAAAGTATATTTTTTAAAGAAGAGAAATTTTGAAAATACTTTAAGATTAGGCTTAAAGAAAACTTGATTTAATTTTAGCGCAATAAAAGGGATAGTAAATCGACGGTAGTATGAAGAAAGAGATAAAAGGGTTAAATAAAGAAAGAGAAGGTAAAAAAACAGATGTTAGATACAAAAATTGAACAGAAATAACCCTTGATTGCGGACTACTTGTGATGAAGCAATCGAGGGTTATTTTATTTTTGTTTCTGAAGGATATAGATTTAAACAGTGATACGTTAGGTTAATAATATATGAATATGAAAGAACGAGAGCTTGAAGTTCTCGTTTTTTTAATATATAATGAAGAAAAATCGATAGGACGGTAAAAGCTATGTGTGATTATTTTAAATTTGACCCCGCTGTATTTGCGGTGGATAAATACTACGAAATTATGATGCCGGTGGAAAAAGAAAGCCTTTTCTTTATTAAAATCGGTGATAAATATTACTATGATGAAAGCAACGGCATAATGCGCTCAAGAAACGATATTCACAGAGTAAAGGTGCCTATAAAAGTTCTGGACGAAGCCAAAGAATACACCGTTTGTATTCGCCCTATAATTGAAAGAAAGCCTTATTTTACCGATACGGCGGAGATTACAGAGAAAAAATATAAATTTTACCCCGTTCCCGAGAAAAACATAAGAGCTTACCATATTTCCGATGCTCACAACTCGGTAAAGGAGCCCGTAAAAGCTGCGGAAACTTTCGGCGATATTGACGTTTTGATTTTAAACGGCGACGTTATAGACCACAGCGGCGACCCCTCTAAGTTTATTAACATCTACGAGATCTGCTCAATACTTATGAAGGGCGAAAGACCTTCGGTTTTCTCCCGCGGAAATCACGATTTAAGAGGTAATTTTGCGGAAAAGTTTGCAGATTTCACTCCTAATCATTTAGGTAATACCTATTATACCTTCCGCATAGGTAGCTTATGGGGAATTCTTCTTGACTGCGGCGAGGATAAACCTGACAACCACGAGGAATACGGCTATACTGTTGCCTGCCACGTTTTCCGTGAGCGCCAGACGGAGTTTTTAAAGGATGTTATAGAGAAAAAGGAATACGAAGCCGAGGGAATAAAGTATAGGCTTTTAATTTCACACAATACTTTTACCCATAATCTTGAATCTCCATTTGACATAGAAAAGAAAATTTTCAGCGAATGGGCAAAGCTTTTAAGAGAAAATATAAAGCCCGACCTTATGATATGCGGCCATTTACACGAACTCAGCATATATTACCCCGAAGATAAAGAGTGGAATTCCAACGGCAGTATATGTCCCGTTGTAGTAGGCGGCGATATCAAGCGGAAAGAAAAGATTTACTTTGCAGGCTGTGGCTATATTTTCGGTGAAAACGGAATTAAGGCAGTATTTACCGACAGCGAAGGCAAAGTGGTAAAGGAACAGACGATATAAAATTGATATATTTTGCCTTTAACGGGCGTATACCATGTGTCCGTAAGAGTGAAAAAATTTTAAATTTAAATCGCATCGTAGGGACAGGATTCATTCCTGTCCTTTTAAATTTGCCTCCCCTCGTAGGGAGCAGGTTAAAATTCTTCGAATTTAACCTGTCCGCCTTGTAGGGGACGGCGTTTACGGCGTCCCGCAAGATAAGTGCAAGTTTGGTCGGGAGAGTACAGTTCTCTCCTACAATAGATGGTTATTTAATACCGCGGGAGCAGAATGAAATTCTTCGAATTTATCTTGTCCTTTGTTCATGGATAGCAATAAATGTTGTACTTGCGGTATTGCCTTAATTTTATAAAATATTTCGGGACGGCGTTTACGACATCCCTACAGGCGTAATAAATTAACGCTCAAAAAATTGAAAGGACAGGTGTAAACCTGTCCTGCGTTTTATGGATGATTAATAATTGCCTTTGTTTAAAAATTTTTGATTACTTTTATGAAATATCGGATATTTTAGCGGCGGCAGATTCGCTGTTTACGTTTTCGATGGGAATAAAGTAAATTAAATCTACTGCCTCTGTTTCGTTAATAAGGGATTCGAGGCTTCCTTTGTAATTTCTGTAATCGACAACGTAAGTCGTTTTGTAATGCTCTGCCACGAAGGGCGCGAAGGTATTGCCGGAAGCATCCTTAACTATTATGCAGGCTGAATCGCCCTCGATGTCGTTATTGGTAATTACACCGTACTCGTTACTATCCATAAGGAAGGTACTGTATTTATAAGGGGCGGCGTAATCTGCTACGTTTACGTAAACCGACCAGTTTTCCATAGAAGAGTTAACGCGGTTTTTAAAGGAGAAGTTTGTGCCGCTTTTATATAAAGTAATATCTTCCGAAGAACATATAGCGCCGTTTAAAGAGCTTAAATTACCACGGAAGTAGCTGTATGTAACTTCGGTGAGGTCTTCAAGTTTAACTGGGGTTATGCCTTTTGCTTCAGCCCATGAAGTATAGGCGTAGTAAGAAGCAAGGGAGGTTGAGCGGCTGTCACCTTTAAAGTAAAGGTCTTCGTCACAATGGGCTTTTAATCTGTCGTATACGTATACCTTGTTGATTCTTTCATCCAAGAGGCTGTTTGCGTATCTTATGGCTTTTCTCTGGTCGCTTGTCTGGTTGGGATAATCATCAAGCAGAGATAAAGGCAATTCAATATCAATTTTGGAAGGAGCGATAACGCTGTATACGTTTATTCCTTTGGGTGCTTTGTTCAGAGCCTCTGCAAATTTATTGGTTGCTTCGTAATTGAATTTATAATACGGGTAAGCGCTGTCGCCTATTATAAGCATGGAGTCTTTTTCGCTTATGCTCTTACCCTCAAGGCTTTTTTCTTTGGCGTATTCCTCCGTGGGGGTGTTTGCAAGTAACTTTGCTTCTTCCTCCTGCCTTAATTTTTCGGCCTCTTTGGCTTCAAGCTCAGCTTCTTCCTTAATTGCTTCCGCCCATAAAGTATCAAGCAGATCGCTTCCGGTGTTTATACCCGTATCCGCAGGGGGCGGGGTAGGAGTAGGCGTAGGCGTAGGTGTAGGTGTAGCTGTATTGACGGAGGAAACGGATGATGAAGATGCGCTTCCTTCGGAAGTTTCGCCTGAGGTGCAGGATTTTAAAATTACAATAAGCAGGGCAATTATAATAACTGCGGCTACGCCAAGGACCAGAACACGGAAAATTTTGGCGTTTTTCTTTCTTTTCCTTATATTCTGTTCTCTCAGCTTAAGCCTTTCTTCATGGCTTAAAGCGCGGCGGTCGCCTTCAGGGCGCGGATTCCTCGTGCGGGCGGTGCCTGACGGCTTATGGCTGTTTGTATTTCTTTCGCCGCTTCTGTAGGTGCCGTTTCTTGCTTCTGTGTTTAGGGCAGTACGGTGATTGCGGCTGTGTGAAGTTTGATTTCTCTGATTATTTCTGGTTTCTCTCATATCTCTTTTACTTAAGCTTTTTATTTAGTGTTGACGGAAACTAAAATTTTATACCTTATAAAATATTTTAATTTACTACAAATTTCGAGCAAATGCGCATAATTCCTTATTTTGATTTTATTAAAAAGCAGAGGTCTTGTCAAGGCTTAGTTAAACAAAATAAAATTAGATTGAATTAAATAAAATAAAAAAGCGGCTGCAATATTTTGCAACCGCTTGTGTTGGCGAAAACCTATTGTCCCGGGCCGTTACCAGCCAAGTATCGTGGGCACACGCGAGCTTAACTTCTGTGTTCGGGATGGGAACAGGTGGACCCTCGCAGTAATCAACACCAACTTGAAACAATTCCTAAAAAGGAAGTGTTGGCAAAAACTTATTGTCCCGGGCCGTTACCAGCCAAGTATCGTCAGCACACGCGAGCTTAACTTCTGTGTTCGGGATGGGAACAGGTGGACCCTCGCAGTAATCAATACCAACTTGTTTCATGCCGTCTCTCTTGACGGCTTGACCATAATACCATAAAAGAATAAGAATGTCAAGCATTATTTTTAAAAAATTAAATAATTTTTTCTTTTATTTTTCAGGGGGTATTACGGTTTAAATTATATAATACCCCCAAAAGAATTATCCGTTATTTTCGTTATCAATAGCAATATAGGAAAGCAAACCGCCCCAGTGGTAAAATTTATCGCTTCGTTTTAAACTGCATCCCATACCGTCGTAGCAGCTGTAGTTTTCGTGTACATGACCCTTTAAACGCCATTCCTTTAAAAGAAGCTCCTCCGATTTATCGGCTAAATCATTACACTCCTTTTTAAGCCCTGCGTGTTTTAAAGAAATATAGGTAAGATAATTCATAGGCGCCCAGATACAGCCGCGCCAATATACGTGGTCGGGGAAGGCGGGGTCGTTTCGGGAAACAGAGGGCAGTACGTATTCACCCCAGAATTCTTCAGTGTTATAGAAATGCTCGTCCATCATTCTTCTTTTCTGAACTTCGCTTACACAGTCTGCCTGTAAAGCGTAGAAATTGGTGGGGGAGATTCTCTTGGAAAACTCGTTTTTCGCTAAATCCTTATTTAAGAAAAGACCGAATTCTTCGTCCCATAAGGTTATAAGGGCCTTTTCGGTTCTTTCTTTTCGGATTTCAAGCTCCCTGATAACTTCATTGTTCCCTAAAATACGGGAGATTTCTATAAGGCTGCGGCAATCCATAATATAAAGACCCATAAGACCTACGTCCGCAAGCTGCATCAGATGGGTCTCCTCGTCAAACGATGCGTTATCGTACATAGGGGAATTATCAAGACCGCTTTCAAGGGCGGCGCCGAAAACGTCGCCGATGCAGGCTTTCTCTTCGGGGCGGTCGCTTAAAGGTTTAAAGGGATCGCTGCCCCAGCAGAGGTAACCTTCTTTTGTGGTTCTATGCTCAGAGAACCAGCGGTTCCATTTGAGTAAATTGGGGTACACTTTTTCTAAGAACCACTTTTCAGGCCATCTCTTATAAACTTCAAGGCAGGCGTATGAGCCTACTGGAGGCTGAGAACGGTCACGGGATTTTAAATCGAATACACTGCCGAAATTGGGAATAAAGCCCTTTTCGGTTACTTCATCGGTAATTGCTATGGCGTTAAGAAAAGCAAGTTCCTTATTTTCCAGCGATTCCATAATTGCCGCGAAGTAGGTGTCCCAGTCAAAAAGTATGTAGCCTCCTCTTTCTACGTTCCATATACGGGAAACGGGGGAGCAGATTCTTTCATGCTCAGGCTCGTAAATCGTGTCCCACGCAAGGCAGGTTTTCATGGCTGTGTAGCTTTCGGCGTGTTTACCGAATGCGCCGTTTGCTTTATTGAGCAGAGCTTTATTTTTATCGTAAATTTCCTGTACTTCAGAGAGGGTACAGGGCGCGGTGGAAATTACGAGAGGTTTATCGAGAGTTACCGCAATATAAGGGGAGAGAGACGCGGTGTGCTTAATATCTGTGATATTGCCCGTTGTGAAAATTTCAAAGCGTCGGCTTTCGAAATCACCGTAAATCTTACCGTTCTTTTTGCTTATGCTGCCTTCCTTGCCCCATAAAAGGCAGGCTTCAATAATGAGCACGGGTGTTCTTATGCCGATTTTCAAAGGTGTTACCATTATATACTGCTCATCGTTTTCTGTAGCAGTTTTTACGTCGATTTCAAGGTCTTTGTATTTTAAATTGAGCTGTGTACAGCTGCCGTCGTAACTTCTTGCGCCGGGGAAAATCTGCTCGTCGTTTTTATTCTCCCTGCCTACAAGGCTTTCGCGCAGTATGTGTTCGCTGCTGTAGTCCTTAATACATAAATTAACGGTAAAGCCTTCGGGCAGGTGGGAGTAAGATAGCACACTTCTTGTGTTCCAGGTATTCCAGCCTTTGTTTGTGTTCTTTTTCAGTATTTTGTAGTTCATATTCCGATTCCTTTCCGTTAAGTAATGGTATTACAAAAATTATATATAAATATTTAAGCAAATACAATACCGAAATCTTTCGGAAATAAAAAAAGAAGAGGTTCTTCAAGTGAAGAACCTCTTTTGTGTTTGTGTTGGCGAAAACCTATTGTCCCGGGCCGTTACCAGCCAAGTATCGTGGGCACACGCGAGCTTAACTTCTGTGTTCGGGATGGGAACAGGTGGACCCTCGCAGTAATCAACACCAACTTGAAACAATTCCTAAAAAGGAAGTGTTGGCAAAAACTTATTGTCCCGGGCCGTTACCAGCCAAGTATCGTCAGCACACGCGAGCTTAACTTCTGTGTTCGGGATGGGAACAGGTGGACCCTCGCAGTAATCAATACCAACTTGTTTCATGCCGTCTCTCTCGACGGCTTAGATATAATATCACAACCTTTCCTTAATGTCAATACTTTTTTAAAATATTTTTTTAAAATTATTTTCAGCTTATTTTTAATTATAATAAATGTGATTTTCACCTCTTTCTACGAAGAAAAGCTGTTCCTCCTCGCCGTTTTCGGCGTTGATATAGCTTAATATTTCTACTTTTTCACTTTCGTTTTCGTATTCGCACGTAAATTCATAGCATAAAACTTCGTTTTCGCCCTCGGTAGGGATAAGGGCGAGGCTATACGATGTTATGCTTAGATTTTCGTTTATTTTACTTTTCGCTTCATCGGGGCTGAGTGCGGGAGTAAGGTTGCCTCTTTCGCGGTGATTCATAAGGTAGCCTTCCGCTTCATATTCCACCATTTTGCCCTCTTTAAGCTCAACGGTGATTTTGATAAGGTCGGGGTAAAGCAATATACCGTTTTGAACAGGATAAAAGTTTATGGTGCAGGTGTTATCGTTTATAACAAAGCTTGTTTCCTTTATATTATCATCAAACCCGCTTTCGCTTAAAAATTCTTTAGCCTCTTTTAAAGCGTCCTCATAATTTAAATTACTTTCAACGTAATCCCCGGTTTTCTTGGCAAAACTGATTTCTCCGCCTTTTTTGGTTACCAAGGCTTTTAAATTTTCGCCCGTAATTTCAAAAGCTGAAAGGGCGCCATCGGTCTCAAATTCGCACTTTAAAAGCGACGGATCGGCATCAAGGAAATCGGCGGCAATATTTATCGCTTCTTCTTTGGTGATTTCCTCTTTATTTTCAAGGTAAAGGGCAATTCTTCTTTTTATATGGGAGGAAAAAGGTCCGTCGTAAACAAGCCCCTGAAAAGCTTCTGACTCTTCCGAGAATTTTTTCAGAGCGGCATCGAATTTATCCCCTTCGGGTAAGGCTAAGTCGCGGTTAAATACATTTAGCACGGTAGAGATGCTTTTTTCGTCCATAGAACTGCCTAAATTGTTTCTTATATTTTCGCATTCCTCATTAAGTTTATCTATATATATGGAAAGTGTATTGAAATTTTCAAGTTCTTCCGCGGTGGGGGATTCCTCCCTTGCGATTTTATTTCCAATATATCGGGCGTAATCCTCGCATATTGAAAGAAGGCTCTCTATTTTGCCGCTGTTATTTTCGCTGAAAGGGAGCGCGGCGGCACCTGCTTTAGCCGCAGAGCAGCAGGAAATAATGGTATCGGTAGCCTTGTGCTGTAAATTATCTCCCGAAGAATATTTGATTTTCTTAAGCGTAAGCGAGGTTTTTTCCAGATTATCCCCAAGCTGACCCAAAGCGCCGCGGTAGCTTATTTCAAGATGGTTTAAATAATTATCCCCTATGTCAAAAAGTCTGGTTATAAAAACACCGCCAAGAGTAAGGCTCAGTATAAGAATAAAAGCGATGAATATGCTGATATGCTTTTTCATAAAAATATCCTTTCAGATTCCGTTCTTTGAAGATATTTTTACCTGAAAAGCGCAAATTATAAGCATAAAACAGAACATAATAAAATAAGAAGGAAAGCCGCGGTATTTATAAAATAAAACCGATGCTTTCCTTAATGGATTTAAAGTTTAAACATTAAATTTTAATAATATATTTTTACTTTGGGGCGTTTTCTTGCTTCCTTTAGTTCATCAAGTTCTTCCACGTCCTTTTCGGGTGTGAAGTGGCGCCAGAACTTAGTGAGAATAATGCCCATTGAAGCCAAGCAGATAAACCTTGCCAGTGTGGAGAACTGAACGGAATAAACGGGCAGACCGAAGAAGTTCATAAGGGTGTCGCCTGAAATTGAGCTTATGTAAGTGCCCGTCATCATACCTAAAAGTGCAAAGAGGTTACAGCCCATAGCATTGAAAACGGTATGAACGGTAGCTTTATCTTCGGGAAGATTCATATAGAAGATATTGGCGTAAGCAAAGTTAATGCCAACGCTTATAATGTTCTGAATAAGTGCGGTAGGTACCCACATCCATGTGGTATCTTTAGTCATTAAGAACATGGGAATTTCGGTAGGAGCAAATAAAAGTACCGAAATACCGAAGGTTTTTACCCATCCGTGGTTACGCAGTATCTTTTTCCAGAATCCCTGAGTAAAGAGAAGTATAAAGGTATAACACAGGCTTATGGTGTTCATAAGCGTGTAAGAGAAATCAAAATGGTTTAAAAGATGGTAGGTCCATGTGCCGTTATTGAGGTTTGCTATAAAGTTCCACGCAAACATCAAAAGCATACAGTAAAGGAATTTTTTATACTTAAATGAAAGCGTGAAAATTTCCTTGATTTTCGGGAGACTTGTGTGGGGATAGGGGTATTCCTTAGCGCAAGCCTGCATAATAACGTCCAGAAGCACCATAACGAAGGCGGCGTAACGCAAACCCAGAATAAGCTGTTCCTGAAAGGCGCTGCCCTGTACGGCATCGGTAATAATACCGCTGAAGAAGAGGATAAAGCTGCTCATTATCGTGGAGAAAATCTGATTAAGAACAAGGAATTTTGTTCTTTTCTCATTATCTTCAGGGTAGAATTTATAAAACCATGGCGTAAAGCCGGGGCTGAAAATGGAGTAAACCGAGTAAGCAAGGAATAATATAACTATAAACCACGTAAGCCTTTGGCTCGTATCCGTTACGAATAATGGCATAAGGTTGGTTGCCACTATGTACATAAAATAGAAGTAAATTTTGGAAAGGAGCAAAATTAATTTACGCTTTTTTATTCTTTCCAGAATAAAGGGAGAGAACAGGCTGAAAAGGCCGCCGATGTAGGGGATAAAACTGATAATACCCGCGCCGGTAATATCAATACCGTACATGGTAAGGAAGCCCGTATAGAAAATACCCGTAATAAATACGTTGTAAAATGAGGCGGCAAGGCTGCTGCCGAGGGTAATAAGTCTTCCTTTGGCTTTTTCTTCTTTTGTGCTGTAAATTTCTTTAAGGGAATCTGTATAAGCTTTTAAATGAAGCTTCATAGTATTTTTATGCCTTTGCCCTCGCAAAAGCTCTCCCTCTTGGAGATGTTATTTTTACGATTGCATTTTAGCATTATAATTTGATAAATACAATAGGTAAATGTGTTTTCGGAAAAATATTTTTTCGGTCGAATTTAAAATAAACTATTGTTTTTTTGTCTTAAAAACTTTATCATAGTAATATAAAGAACAGGGAGGGAATTTTTTATGTTAAACATTATTAAAAACACTATAAATATAGGTTTACAGAAGCCTTTTACCATAATCCACATGACCGACACTCACGTTACAGGTGCATATGACAGCGAAAACGAAAGATTAAAAGAGGAATATAAAGCAAGATCCATAAGATTCCCCAACGCAGAGGATTACTGCAACTTCGTTTCAAAGCTTTCCAAGGAAGAAAACTACCCCATTATGCACACGGGCGATTTTATAGACTACGTTTCAAAGGAAAACCTTGATAAAGCCAAAAAATATTTTGATGAAAACGATATTTTTATGGCAGCAGGCAACCACGAATTTTACCGACCCGATGACCCGGGAGTTGAAAATAAAGAGTACAGAGATTCGGGCTTTGAAATAATAAAGGATTATTTCAATAATAATATTCTTGCGGATAAAAAAGAGGTAGGCGGCGTTAATTTTGTTGCTCTCGATAACTCCTACGGTTATTTTGAAAATTGGCAGATCGATTACCTTGAGGAAATAATAAAAGAAGGCAAGCCTATTATCATTCTTATTCACTGGCCTTTACATACAGAGCGCTTCACAAGGACCTTTATCGGCAGAGAGAGAGTTTCGCCTGTTTTATGCGTGCCCGAGGAATTGATGGCGGATTACCCCGAAAGAGCAAAAGAGAGATTCAAAGCCGACGATGCAACCAAGAAAATGTACGGTATTATAAAGGATAATCCTCTTATCAAAGCCGTGCTTACAGGTCACGAGCATATGGATTTTACCGATGAAATTAACGGTAAGCCTCATCTTTTAACCGGTCTTTACTCTATAAGGATTATTGATATAGTTTAATGAAAGAGGAATAATAATGGAAATAAAAAATAAAACGAAGTTAATTAATATACTTACTTATTCCGCTATGGGTGCGTCGGTGCTTTATCTAATTGCCTCGCTTCTTGTGAACTACGTGCCTTCAATAGTAGCGACCCTTATGCTGCCTGCAAATACTCCCTACGAAGCCGCTGCAGACAGATTCTATCTTATAAGTGTTTATATTACCTTTGCGGTAATTATGCTTCACGCCCTTATGGTGTTTTTCAAAACTAAAAAGGGTAGCCCCTACAGATGGTACCACGCGGTTTTCACTGTTATCGCTGCGCTTTTCGCCATACTTTTCCCCACATTTATGAGTATGATGGGTCTTGTGGATATTACTTATCTTTATACCACGGGTACATACAGCGAAATCTGCTATAATTATATGACTAAGCTTTATCAGGCAGAAACAGTTGTAAGGTTTATAAGCGTTATAGCTACTGCCCTTTCCGTAGGTGCTTTTTGCGGCGGATGGGAAGGAAAAAAGAAATAAAAAGGAGAAATAAAAATGCAGCTTGTTTTTATAGTTCTTAACAAAACAGAATGCCTTAAGGATATACTTATGGGATTTTACGATGCCGGTATAAAAGGCGCAACTGTTATTGAAACCAGCGGTATGGCCCGCTGCCTTACCGAAATGGAGGAGCTGCGTTTTTTAGGTTCCCTTAATGTGCTTTTAAACCCGGAGCAAAAGCATAACAAAACTATTTTTATTGCAACCGATGATAATATGATTCCTGTTATTTCAAAAATAGTTAACGAAGTAACGGGAGGCCTTCATATGCCCGATACGGGTGTTATGCTCTCGGTTCCTATAGGTTATGCCGAAGGATTTGTAAAATAAAAATGCAAAAAAGTACCGCGGATTTTTACTTTCCGCGGTATTTTACGTTTATAAATATATTTAATTTTAGAATAATTTGAAGTCGCCGTGAGCATGGGGGCAGCTTAAAACGGCGCCTAATTCTTCCATCCATTTGCGTGTCAAAAGGGTGTTGAAAGGTCCGGTGCCTTCGCCCTTTTCGCCGACGTTTTCCCAAAGCCAGTAAGGAGCGCAGTAAAGGCATATTTTAGGTTTAACTATACTGTAAAATTCTTTGTTTACGCCGTTCTGACCGTGGTGAGCCATCTGTACGATGTCGCATCTAAGTTTTTCGTGGGGAATGGTTTTAAGAAAATCTATGCCTGCCTCTTCACCTAAATCACCGAGAATGAGCACGTCTCTTTTGGGGAAGTGAAGCTTAAAAACGGAAGAACTGTCGTTAATTGTGTTATATTTTTCGTAGCCTTCGCTGTCTTTAAGTATTTCTATTTTAAGCTCGCCGCAGTTAATGGTATTGCCTCTAATAAGCTTTTTGGGCTTTATGTTAAATTTATCAAGAAGCGACAAAAATTTCGTGCAAGGGGCAAAGCTTGTGCCGCGCTCTACGGTTAATAACCATTCGGTTTCGGGAAAATCAAAATAAAGTTCACCTATTTCAATATCGAACTGTGGCAAATTCTCCATTAAGTACATTAAAGAACCAAAGTGGTCTTCGTGAGCGTGGGTTATTACCCATGTATCCACCTTTTTGTTCCGCTCTTCAAGGAGACTGTAAAGGTACATAGCATCCTCTTCATAGGGCTGACCGCCGTCTATCATACAAGTTTTTTTGTCGGGGGTTTCAATTAAGTAACCCATCATCTGATATTTGTAGCGGTTTGCATACTGCAAAACATAGCCGCCGCCAAGGTTTACGTCGAGCAAATTCATGTTCATATAAATACTCCTTTTGTTATATTAAATCCGGGGAAAACTATTGTTAATATCAGTAAAACAGCAGCTATAATAATTGCAGCCCAGCCGGAAAACACAATAGCTTTAATGGACCACTCTGTGGGGTCTCCGCCATCTACAAAACGCCGGTGCTCCATTTCCCATATAATATCGGGGTTAGTTATAGCTATAAATCCATAGATGGGTAATATTATTATAAATAACCACTGCATAAATTATTTCACTTCCTTTTTCTTTTATTATAAAGCAATCTATCAGTAAACTCAACTACATATCTGCATTAACAAAAAATTTACTTATAATTATAAAAGTCTTTAAAATAATACTGTTAATTTTCCATTATTTATGTTATACTTATATGGAATGTAAATTTATAATGGATAAGTAGCGTGAAAGGGGTGGCGAAATTGAAAATACTTGGTATTGACCCCGGGTATGCCATAGTAGGTTACGGCGTTGTAGACTTTTCAGGCGGCAGATATCGCTCACTTGAGCACGGCGCTATAATTACCGAGGCAGGGGAAGATTTTAACCACCGCCTTGAAATTATATTCGACAGATTAAACGAAATTATTTCCATACATAAGCCCGACTGCATTTCAATTGAAAAGCTTTATTTCCAGAATAACCAGAAAACCGCCATAAACGTAGCAGAAGCAAGAGGCGTTTGCCTTTTAGCGGCACAAAAAGCAGGAGTGAAAATTTTTGAATACACTCCCTTGCAGGTAAAAAGTGCTTTAACAGGCTACGGCAAGGCGGAAAAATATCAGGTTATGGAGATGACCAAAAGGCTTCTAAATTTAAAAGAGACTCCTAAGCCCGACGATACTGCCGATGCTTTGGCTTTGGCTATTACTCACGGCAGATGCTCAAGTTCAATATTCCCCGACACTTATAAAATAAGCAGTACAATAAACGATAAAACACCAAACAGTCAGCTTCCGCCTACCAAGGCTTTGATAGCCGAAATATTGGCAAAAGAAAAAAGAGTTTACGTAAGAAAACCACCCCAGAGCGGTAAACAATGATATTTATATATAGAAAAAGAAGAGAAATTAATTATGTTTTACAGTATTCGCGGTAAATTAATACATTCAGAAGCAGGCGTTGCCGTTATTGAGTGCGGCGGCGTAGGCTTTAAAGCAAATATCAGCTTCAATACACAGAGAAATCTTCCCAAGCAGGGTGAGGAAGTTATGCTCTTTACCTATTTAAACGTGCGTGAAGATGCGCTGGATCTTTTCGGCTTCTACACAAAAGAGGAGCTTAACTGCTACAAAATGCTTACAAATATAAGCGGTGTAGGCCCTAAGGTTGCTCTTGCCATACTTTCTGAATTAACTCCCGAGAAGCTTGCTTTAGCGGCAGCCGCTTCCGACAGTAAGGCGTTTGCCCGCGCCAACGGTGTAGGTCCCAAGCTTGCAGGCAGAATAGTTTTGGAGCTTAAGGATAAAGTTAAGGGCTTGTTTACAGAAAACGGAAATGAAGAAGTATCTCAGGCGGCGGTACTTAATAACGCTTCCAGTAATGCTGCAGGCGCGGTGCAGGCTTTAACCGCTTTGGGTTATTCCCCCAGCGAAGCTGCGGCTGTAGTTGGCAAAATAGATTCATCACTTAAAACGGAAGAAATTATCCGTCTTGCACTTAAGAGTTTAGCTAAGTTTTAATAACGAATACGAAAGGATAAAAAACCAAAATGAATATGTATACAAACGAAACAGATTACGAAAACCGTATGGTAGATCCCGAATACGGCACACAGGATACAGAGACCGAAAACCCCTTAAGACCGAAAACCCTTGCCGATTACATAGGTCAGGATAAGGTTAAGGAAAATTTAGCAATATATATTGAAGCGGCAAAAAAGAGAAGCGAAGCTCTTGACCACGTGCTTCTTTACGGCCCTCCCGGACTCGGTAAAACCACTTTAGCAGGTATAATAGCCAACGAGATGGGTGTTAATTTAAGAATTACCAGCGGCCCTGCCATTGAGCGTCCCGGTGATTTAGCCGCACTTTTAACCTCTTTAAATGAGGGCGACGTGCTTTTTATCGACGAAATCCACCGCCTTCCCAGAGTAGTTGAAGAAATTTTATACCCCGCTATGGAGGATTTCTCCATAGATATTATTACAGGTAAGGGCCAGATGGCGGCCTCCTACCATTTACCCCTTCCTAAATTCACTTTAGTAGGCGCTACCACCAGAGCAGGTCAGCTTTCAGCACCTCTTCGCGACAGATTCGGCGTTGTATTAAGACTTGAACTTTATACACCTGAAGAGTTAAGTAAAATCATTACCCGAAGCGCAGGTATTTTAGGCATAGGAATTGAAGCAGACGGTTCTCTTGAAATAGCTTCCCGCTCACGCGGTACGCCCCGTATTGCAAACCGCTTCTTAAAGAGAATCCGTGACTTTGCGGAAATTATGAGTGACGGTGTTATTACGTATAATACTGCAAAAATCGCCCTCGACAGAATGGAAGTAGACGAATTGGGTCTTGACAGCGGCGACAGACGCATGCTTTCTGCCATAATTAATTTCTACGGCGGCGGTCCCGTTGGCGTTGAAACTTTGGCTGCAGCTATTGGCGAGGAAGCAATAACCATTGAGGACGTATTGGAGCCCTATTTAATGCAGATAGGATTCTTAAGAAGAACACCCCGAGGCAGATGCGTAACCAAATCCGCATATTTGCATTTGGGTTTAACTCCTCCCGAGTGCGAAGCTTGTCCTCCCCAGCAGCAGTCGCTTCTTGATTAATTGATATTAAGTTTTATAGGCTTATTCATATACGGTAAACAGATAAAGGAAACAAAAATGAGAAAAGCAAATTGGAAAGATTACGAGCTTATTGATACAAGCATGGGCGAAAAGCTTGAAAGATGGGGCGATATGATTTTAATCCGTCCCGACCCTCAGATAATTTGGGAATCCGACAAGAAAAATCCCCTTTGGCGAAAAGCGGACGCAAGGTACAACCGCTCAAATACGGGCGGCGGCCAGTGGCAGTGCTACAATAAAATTCCCGCCGCTTGGAAAATATCATACGGCGACCTTAACTTCAGAGTTAAGACCATGGGCTTCAAGCACACGGGCATTTTCCCTGAGCAGGCAGTTAACTGGGATTTTACAGCCGAAAAAATCAGAAAAGCCAAAGCAGAGGGCAGAGAAGTAAAGGTTTTAAATCTTTTCGGTTATACAGGCGCGGCTACTCTTGCCTGCCTGAATGCAGGAGCTTCCGTAACTCACGTTGATGCCTCCAAGGGTATGGTTGCATGGGCTAAGGAAAACGCCGAGGTATCAAATCTTTCCGATAAACCTGTAAGATGGCTTGTTGATGACTGCGTGAAGTTTGTTCAGCGCGAGCAAAGGCGCGGCAACGTTTACGACGGCATTATTATGGACCCTCCCTCCTACGGCAGAGGCCCCGGCGGCGAAGTATGGAAGCTTGAAGAGCAGCTTTTCGGCTTGGTTAATATGTGTATGCCCATTATGAGTGAAGATCCCTTATTCTTCATTCTTAATTCCTACACCACGGGTCTTTCCCCCTCGGTTATGGAATATTTAATAGGCACTATTATAAAGAAAAAATTCGGCGGTAAAATATCAAGCGACGAAATCGGTCTTCCCGTAACGGAAACAGGTCTCGTACTTCCCTGCGGCAGTACAGCTATATGGGAAAAATAATATAAAAAATTAAAAGCAAAGCGTGGTTTTGCAGGAGATACGAAACCGTTCCCCGTGGGGGCGGATCCCTGATATCAGATTTTATAAAACGATTTAAAGTGTTCTCTTAAGGAGGACAGAAAAGATAAGAATATGAGCTTTATTGAAGTAAGAGATTTAAAATATACCTATAATCTTGGCGAAAATGATGCCCACGAAGCCTTGAAAGGTCTTTCGATGAATATTGAAGAAGGTGAATTTGTTGCTCTTTTGGGTCACAACGGCTGCGGTAAATCCACCTTGGCTAAAATTTTCAACGGTATGTACACTCCTCTTTCAGGCAGTGTAAAGGTGGACGGTCTTGATACCTCCATCGAAAAAAATCAGATAGAAGTAAGAAGAAAAGTGGGCCTTGTTCAGCAGAATCCCGATAACCAGCTTGTGGCAGGTATCGTGGAGGAGGACGTTGCCTTCGGCCCCGAAAATTTAGGCATTCCCCCGCTTGAAATAAGGGAGAGGGTGGACGAAGCCTTAAAAGCCGTTAATATGTACGAGTATCGCGAGCACGCGCCCTTTAAGCTTTCGGGCGGTCAGAAGCAGCGAGTTGCTATTGCTGGCGTTATTGCAATGAGAACGAAGTGCATAGTTCTTGATGAACCTACAGCCATGCTTGACCCCAGAGGCCGCGAAGAGGTTATGGAGACCATAAAAAAGCTTAACCGCGAGCACGGCATCACAATAATTCTGATTACCCACTATATGGACGAGGCGGTTCAGAGCGGCAGAGTAATAGTTATGGACGACGGCAAGGTTTTAACCGAAGGCGCACCGAGAGAGGTTTTCAGCAACGTAGAGCTTTTAAAGCGCCATAAGCTGGATGTGCCTCAGGCTACGGAGCTTGCATATAAACTTAAAAATGCAGGTATCGATTTAAAAGGCGTGCCTATGAACACTTTAGAGTGCATAGACCTTATCGAGCAGTATATAAACAGTTGAGTTGAATTTAATTAAGATAAATATAAATTTTCGTTTTTATTTGAAGTAATTTCTATAAGAATAAGGAAATAAAATGACAGAATTAAACGTAATTGAAACCAAAAATCTCTCCTTTACCTACGGTATAGGCACTCCCTTCGAGAAGCACGCCGTAAAGGACGTAAATCTCGAAATAAAGCAGGGCGAATTTTTAGGTATAATAGGTCACACCGGCAGCGGTAAATCTACCTTTATCCAGATGCTTAACGGACTTATAAAGCCTACCTCGGGCACTATACTTTTAAACGGTAATGATATATGGGCAGAACCTAAAAAAATAAGAAACGTCCGATTCAAAGTTGGTATGGTTTTCCAGTATCCGGAATATCAGCTTTTTGAGGAAACAGTTATAAAGGATATATGCTTCGGCCCGATGAATCAGGGCTTAAGCGAGGAAGAAGCCTTAAAAAGAGCCAAGGAAGCCGCCTTCTTCGTAGGTCTTCCCGATAATCTTCTGGAAAAATCACCCTTTGAATTATCGGGCGGCGAAAAAAGACGCGCCGCAATAGCAGGTGTTATCGCCATGGATCCCGATGTGCTTATTTTAGATGAGCCTACGGCAGGTCTTGACCCCATGGGCAGAGACTTGCTTTTAACACAGATATATAATTACCACAAGGAAAGAAAGAACACGGTGCTGCTGGTTTCCCACAGTATGGAGGATATAGGCAGAGTTGCCGACAGAGTTCTCGTTATGAATAAAGGCGAAAAAGCGATGCTTGAGAATACGCGGGACGTTTTCTCAAAGGGCTATGAGCTTCGCGATATGGGTCTTAAAATTCCTCAGGTCACCCACATTATGCAGAAGTTAAAGCTTATGGGTCTTGACGTGGACGAGGGTACTTTAAGGGTAGAGGATGCTTTAAGGCAGCTTATCCCTCTTCTTAAAAAGTAATCGGCAGAATTTAATATAGTTTATTTTAGTTTAGTTTTAATTTACAGATAATCTTATTTATATAGGAGAAATATAAATGATCTCAGATATAACCTTAGGTCAATACTTTCCCGGAAAGAGCGTGATTCACCGCTTTGACCCCAGATTAAAGCTTATATTAACGGTGTTTTTCATAGTGCTTGTTTTCTGCGCGGGAAATTTTGTGAATATGGCCCTTGTATACGCTACCGTTATATGCGGTATGGTAATGAGCAAGGTGCCTATGAAAATATATTTTAAAAGCTTGAAGCCCATATTTTTCATCGTTGCGTTTACGGGTATTTTGAATCTTTTCTACGGTACGGGTGAGCCTTTGTGGCAGTGGGGCTTTATTACAATTACTTTAAACGGTATTTTAAACAGTATTATAATTGCCCTGAGAATCATCGCTTTAATTTTAATAAGCTCAATACTTACTTTCACCACATCCCCCACACAGCTTACGGATGCAATTGAAAGAATACTTAAGCCTCTTACTTATATAAAAGTGCCTGTACACGAATTTGCAATGATGATGACCATCGCTTTAAGATTCGTACCTACGCTTTTGGAGGAGACGGATAAAATTATGTCCGCCCAGAAAGCCCGCGGCGCCGATATGGAAAGCGGCGGCTTTACTCAGAGGGTAAAAGCATTGATTCCCGTTTTGATTCCCTTGTTCGTTTCTGCTTTCAGGCGCGCTTACGATTTAGCTACAGCTATGGAGAGCCGCTGTTACAACGGCGGAAACGGCAGAACAAAAATGAAGATACTCAAAATCCAGAGGAACGATATTATTATGATAACTTTCTGCGTTGTTTTCCTTGCAGGATTTATCGCTATAGCCTTTTTCGTTCCACCTATAATAAGATAATCCAAAAATAATATAATGAAAAATATTTTAGTTAAAATCAGTTACGACGGATCATACTTTCACGGGTGGCAGATTCAGGAAAACGCCCACACCGTGCAGGAAGAATTTCAGTCTGCTCTATACAAAATAATCGGTGAAAAGGCGGATATAAAAGCCTGCAGCCGTACAGACTCGGGCGTTCACGCCAACGTTTTCTGCATTAGCGTTAAAACCGAGAGTAAAATAACTCCCGAAAGGCTTAAAGGCGCGTTAAATCATTATTTCCCTCTCTATATGGCATGCTTAAGTGCCGAGGAAGTCCCCATGGATTTCCACGCAAGGTATTCCTGTAAAGGAAAGGAATATGTCTATTTGATACATAACGCCGAGGTACGCAACCCCTTTTTGAAAGACAGAGCCCTTCATTACTACCATAAAATAGACGAAGAAAAATTAAACACAGCCGCCTCCTACTATATAGGTACTCACGATTTTACGTCCTTCTGCACGCAGGATGCAAGAGAGATGGAGGATATGAGCCGCACCGTATATGATGCGAAGGTCACAAGAGAAGGAGATATAGTGAAATTTACCGTATCTGCCGACGGTTTCCTTTACAATATGGTGCGTATAATGGTGGGGACGTTAATAAGAGTTCAGGAAGGCAAAATAAAGCCAGAGGAGATTCCCTCTATTTTAGAAAAGAAGAACCGCGCTTTTGCAGGCCCCACTGCTCCTCCCGAAGGCTTATATTTAAATAAGGTTTTCTATTAAAATAAAACAATTTAATTTTTATATATAACAGGAAAAATTATGTCATTATTTAAAAAGAAGAAAAAAGAAACAGAAGTTACCGAGGAAGAAGTTTCTAAGGTTCAGGAACATACCGAAGAACCGGAAAAAGAAGCCGAAACCAAAGAAGATAACAAAGAGGAAAAAGAACCTCAAAAGGAAATTATCATCCGCGAAAAGGTGGATGAGGGCGATTTCTACGATTCCCCCGAAATAAGCGAGGAGGAGCTTTTAAACTACAATCCCGACGATGAAGAGGACGTAGACAGCGTAAGAAAAAGAAAAAGGGAAAACCCCAAGAAAAAGACCGTAAGAAACGCTATAATAATTTCTGCGGTGGCTTTGGTTCTTCTGGTAGTAAGCGTGTTTTTTATATTCGGCGGCGGATATTCATTCAGTAACGCTATGACTAATATAGAAAACTGGTTTATGGGAACTGACGCAGGCGACGGCTACCCCGTAGGCTTAACGGGCTCGGGCGCCGATAAAATGGGCTTTTTCTCCGAAAACGGCAACGCCTACGTGCTTACGGATTCAAGCTTTACAGCCGTGAGCTTATCGGGTGAAGAAATTTTCTCTCACCGCCACAACTGTTCCGCTCCGGGTATTTCCTATTCAAACGGCAATTTCCTTATCTACGATATGGGAAATACTTCTTATACCGTAGGCTCAGGCAGCGATAACGTTGATAAATTCACAAGTATCAACAACATAAACGCGGCAGATATATCCAAAAGCGGTAAGTACGCGGTGTTCACTCAGTCTCAGGATTATTCCTCCGAACTTTTGGTATATAATAAGAACGACGAGCTTATATTTACATATAAATATGCCGAAAATTACCCCGTTGCGGCAGCGGTAAGTCCCGACGGTAAAAAAGTATGCGCCGTAACAATAAATGAAAATGTAGGAGAGCTTTATTCGGTGCTTGCTGTGTTCAATCTTGACGATACCGAGCCTCAGGCGCAGTACGTTTCCACAGGTAACTTTATTACTGAGCTTTACTGGGAGGGCGGCACATTGTTTGCTCTCGGCAATACTTCGGCAATATCCTGCGATTCCTATAATAATTTCGTTGAATATAAGTTTGAAGGTTCCACGGTAACTGCGGCGGATTATAAGGATAACAAGCTTTTCGTAAGCGTTTCCGACTATAATTATCAGGGCTCCTGCGTGCTTTATATTTTCGACGGCTCAGCTTCAAGCGTGAGAACCATTGAATCGAGCGAAAGAATTGAAGATATAAGCGTGTACGGCGGAAAAATATCGCTGTTTATAAAGAAAAACATACATTGTTACGATTTAAATACCCTTAAAGAAACTTCAAAAGGCAGCGCAGCTTACGATACCGTAAGTATTGCAATGGCTAATGATACAGGCGTGTATACTTTAGGCGTTACAGAAATAAACTATGTTCCTTTAACGTATATAGAAGAGTCAAATGAATAAATTCTCCTGTTTAAGTAAAATTTCTTTTTCCGCGTAAATGTTTAAAAAGGGAAAAGGTGAGGTATAAAGATGAATTTTATTATTGATATTCTTATTCTGGCTTTATTTGTATTTCTTGCTTTGATAGGAATAAAAAAAGGACTTATAAAATCGGCGTTTGAACTTGTTGGTGCTTTTCTTGCGGTTTATCTCGCTTCTTATTTTGGCACTATGCTGGCTGAAACGATATATAACGAGGTTTTCAGACCGGGCGTATATGAAAAAATGCTTGAAACTACGAAGGACCTTTCAGTTGAGTCTGCGGCAAAAAACTTCTTCGATTCATTGGAGCCCTTTGTTCTTGAGTTTTTTGAACTCAACGGTGTAACCTATGAAACAATAAGCGAAACCTATACGGGCTTCGGTGAAAAAGCGGCTCTTGCAATTACGGATGCTATTTCTCCCGTGTTTATATCGATGATAAGAGTGTTCGTATTCCTTGTGCTTTTTATCGTTTTCTTCGTGCTTCTTGCTTTACTTGCAAATTTACTTACAAAGATAATAAAGCTCACCATTCTGAAAAAAGTAAACCAGATTTTAGGCGCGGTGCTGGGTGTGGTTAAGGCATTGGTTATAGTGTGGGTAGTATTCGGCGCTGTTGCCGCCCTTCTGCCCCTTTGCTCAGAAGGTTTCAGAGAGCTATTAACAGAAGGCGCAGAAAATTCCATACTGGGTTCGTTCATAATGGGTATTAATCCTCTTACCTGGATATTTCAGTAAAATATAAAGTAAACCGATATATTTGCGGCTTTGAAACTATAAAAGTTTCAATTCCTTACAAACCGCCACAAATAATACATGAAAGGAAAGTTTTTGCAGAAGCAAAACTATGGTCATAAAAATGAAAATATTTACAAAGGAAAATCTTACAATTCCTAATCTTTTATCTCTTTTCAGAATTATCACAATACCGTTCTTCGTGTATTTTTATATGAAGGATATGGTTTACACGGCTATTATTATTCTTGTAGCAGGCGGCCTTTCTGACTGTGTGGACGGTTACATAGCAAGACGTTTCAATCAGATAACGGAGCTTGGCAAAATGCTTGACCCTCTTGCCGATAAACTTACTCAGGCGGCTATTGCCATCTGCATCGCCTTTAAGTATCCTATCATAAGCCCCCTGCTTGCTTTCTTTATTATCAAAGAACTTATTATGTTGATCGGTGCCTGCGTGCTTCTTAAAAAAGGCGCAAGACCTGTTGCCGCCAACTGGTACGGAAAGCTCGGTACGCTTTTATTTTACCTCTCCGTTACCGTTGTGGTTGTAATGAGCTTATTTATGGTGGCAAGTCCCGTATTTGAGATAGTTTCCTACATTCTTTTGGGTATTACCGCCGTTATTATGGCATATTCCCTTTATAAATATTTCATTATAGCTTTAGAGCAGATTAAAGCTGCTAAAAATAGCAAGGAATAATCTTTATAAAAATTCAAAAATTATTAACTAACAGTTTTTCAATATATGGTATTATTTTTGCGTTAAATTATTCGTATTCAATGCGAAGTTAAAAATTGCAAAAATACAGTAAAATCCCCTTTGGAAAGGAATTTAGAATATGATAATGTGTTCAAGGTGCAAAAAGCGCCCTGCGGTGGTTTTTGTGTCACAGACAAATGATGCATCTAAAAGTCAGGGTTTATGCCTTACCTGTGCAAAAGAGCTTGGTATAAAGCCCGTTAACGATATGATGCAGGATATGATGAATAAATTAGGTATTACAGAGGAGCAACTGGAAGCTATGACGGAGGAGATGTCCGCATTGGCTGAAACTGACGACGGCGAGGATTTCACTCCCGGCGGTACTGCTTCCATGCCCATTGAGCAGATTTTCGGCGGCGGTGCAAACGGTTTCTCTCAGAATGGTTTCGATCCCTCTATGCCTCCTTCTCAGAATAAAGGTCCCAAGAAGGACGATTTCCATAAGCAGAAAAGAAAGCATATAATGGCTTACTGCACAGATTTAACAAAGAAAGCAAGAAACGGCGAGCTTGACAGAATCATCGGCCGTGAAAAAGAAACCGAGCGAGTAGTTCAGATCTTATCCAGAAGAACCAAGAATAACCCCTGCTTAATCGGTGAACCCGGCGTAGGTAAAACTGCGGTTGCTGAGGGTCTTGCCCTTCGTATTGCAAACGGTCAGGTACCTATGAAGCTTATGGATAAGGAAGTTCAGCTTCTTGATTTAACCGCTTTAATTGCAGGTACACAGTTCAGAGGCCAGTTTGAAAGCCGTATAAAGGGCCTTGTGGAAGAAGTTAAACAGGCAGGCAACATCATTCTTTTTATTGACGAGGTTCACAATTTAGTGGGCACGGGTGATGCCGAGGGCAGTATGAATGCCGCCAACATCTTAAAGCCTGCTTTATCCCGCGGTGAAATTCAGGTTGTGGGCGCTACAACTTTCAACGAATACAGAAAATATATTGAAAAGGATGCGGCTTTGGAGCGCCGTTTCCAGCCCGTTACCATAAACGAACCCTCCATAAGCGAGGCTATAGACGTTATTAAGGGTATTAAGAGTTACTACGAAGGTTTCCACAGCGTAGAGGTAAGCGATAAAATAGCAGCAAGAATAGTTATTTTATCCGAAAGATATATCAACGACCGTTTCCTTCCCGATAAGGCTATAGACCTTCTTGACGAAGCCTGCACAAGAGCTTCCCTGCGCAACCGCTATTTAGAGGAATTCGAAAGCACTATGCGTGAGCTCAAAAAGCAGAAAAATAAGGAGCAGGAGCTCACAAACGCCGATTCTCCCGACTATGAAAAGCTTGCCGAGGTAAGATATAAGGTTGCAAATCTTGAAAAGCAGATAGACGAAATAGATAAGGAAAAAATCATAGCAAAGGTAACGGAAAGCGATTTAGCCCACGTTATCGAGCTCTGGACGGGTATCCCCTCCGAAAGAATTCAGAAGTCCGAGCTCTCTAATTTAGCAAACCTTGAGGATGCTTTAAAAGCTAAAATAATCGGTCAGGACGAAGCCGTGAAGGCTGTTTCTGCCGCAGTAAGAAGAAGCCGCGTGCAGATAAGCCCCAGAAGACACCCGGCGTCCTTTATATTCGTAGGTCCCACAGGTACGGGTAAAACCGAGCTTGTAAGAGTTCTTTCCAAGGAATTATTCGATTCCCCCGAAACTATGATTCGTTTAGATATGAGCGAATTTATGGAAAAGCACTCCGTAAGTAAAATCATCGGTTCACCTCCCGGATACGTTGGCTACGACGAAGCAGGTCAGCTTACTGAAAAAGTCCGCCGCCGCCCTTACAGCGTAATCCTTTTTGACGAAATCGAGAAGGCTCACCCCGACGTTTTAAATATTCTCCTTCAGATTCTTGATGAAGGCAGAATTACTGACGCTCACGGAAGAACAGTTAATTTCGAAAATACAGTAATTATAATGACTTCTAACGCAGGCAGCGAAAGTAAGGAAAGCTTAATAGGCTTCAATAAAACTGCCGAGGATATAAGCCGCGATAAGGCAACAAAGGCTCTGCACGAATTTTTACGTCCCGAGTTTATAAGCAGAATTGATGAAATTATCGTATTCCGTCCCTTAAACGTAGAGGATTATAAGGAAATTGCCGCTTTAATGCTTAAGGAGTATATCGAAACCTTAAAGGAAAAAGGCATAGGCTTTAATTTCTCTGATGATGTTTGCACTTACCTTGCGAAAAAGTCCATTGGCGGCAAGAGCGGTGCAAGAGATATAAGGAACAATATCCGCCGCGAGGTAGAGGATGCCATCACTACTTTACTTGTAGAAGAAGGCGAAGAGAATATCTCAGGTATCTCCCTTATTATTGAGGATGAGAAAATAAAGCTCCTTACAATTTAATTATTTTATAAAGCTCTCCTTATGGAGGGCTTTGTTTTTTTCCACTTGATAAATAAACTTCTCTGTAGTAAAATAGCGTTAGAAAAAATAATAAAGTGAAGGTTTCGAATATGGGTTATTTTTACGCCGTAATGTGGCTTATTGCAGGTTTGCTTTTAATATTTACTGTAAGTAAAGAAAATAAAATATTTTATTTTTTAGGCGCTTACTTTATTTTTATGGGCGCTTGGTGGGGTGTTAACGAATATCTTCCCGAAATTAATCTTTTCGGCGGTGTTTACGGCTGGATATTCAGAGGTATTAGTGCTATAGTGCTTATTATAATTATCGTGTTTTATATTAAGTGCATTTACCTTCCCGAAAAAAGGAAAGAAAAGAAAGAAGAATAAAATTCTCCGAAAAAGGATTTTTGGAAAGTTAAAAGAAGGAATTAATTAAGAAATGGACGCATTTTTTGTTGTATTTGAAAAAGTTGTTATTATGGTTATTATGATAGCTGTGGGCTTTATTTTAACCAAAATAGGCACTCTTACGGAAAAGGGCGCAGGTGAAATTACTAAAATATTACTTAATATCGTTACCCCCTGCCTTATTATCTCATCCTTTTTATCGGCTGAGTCAGGCTCTGTAAGCCCAATATCCCTTTTGCTTGCGGCTGTTTTGCCCCTTGCATCTATGATAATAGCGGCAATATTAAGCTTTACTATGTTCAGAAAAGAGACGGCGGAAAGAAAAAGAGTACTCCGTTTCAGTGTAGTTTTCGGTAACGTAGGCTTTATGGGTATGCCCCTTGTTACAAGCATTTTAGGGGAAGAGAGCGTTATTTTCGCTTCCTTCTTTATAGTTATGTTCAATATTTTCTGCTGGACCTACGGCTACACTATGATGAGCGGCGAAAAGAAAATAAAAATCAAGTCGATTTTAATTAACCCCGGTACTATCGGTCTTGTTATAGGACTTCCATTATACCTTTTAAACGTAAATCTTCCCGAGGTTATAAACGCTCCCGTGGAGTATTTTGCGGATTTAAACACACCTCTTGCAATGGTAATTGTGGGCAGCAATATTGCAAAGGTAAAATTCAAGGATTTCTTAACTGATATAAGCGTATATAAAGTAGCTATAATGCGTCTGTTTATTGCTCCCTTAGTATTCTTCCTTCTTTTATTCTTGGTTAAGCCCGAAAACAATTTATATATGTCCACTGCAATTCAGGCGGCTACACCTGCTGCAGCAAACTGCGTGCTTTTTGCAATGCTCTTTAAGCAGGATGCCAAGCTTGCTTCAAAAACTGTAGCGGCAACCACACTTTTCTCTGTTTTAACTATACCTTTAATGACTCTTTTTGCTCAAATTTTGGCAGGAATTTAAAGGTTTAATTAATAAAGAGCGGCACAGAATATAAAAGCGGCAGAAAGTAAAACGTAATTTATTTCGCCGCTTTATATAGATGAGTCTGCTTTTATAAAAGGCAGGCTCTTTTTAGTTTATATTACTCAGGAGGGAATTATGGGTCCTTATTATTACGTAGTAGAAAAAATCGAAGGCGATTACGCATATTTAAAAAGAACGGATATAAGTTCTGAGGAATTATTTATGATAGCTTTAGCTCTTCTCCCCGAAGGAAGCGATATTGGTACGAATTTAAAGTGGGAAAATTTAATGTACGAGGTAATTTGAAATGAAAAATAAAATGCTGATATCCCCGTCAGTTTTAGCGGCGGACTTCTTAAACCTTGAAAAAGAAATGGAAAAGGTAAAAACTGCTGACTTTCTGCATTTAGATATTATGGACGGCCACTTTGTGCCCAACATAAGCTACGGCCCCGATATAGTTAAATTTTTGAAGAAGGTATCAAAGGTTCCTTTCGACGTGCATCTTATGATTTCACATCCTTTAAAATACCTTGATAATTTTAAAGATACTGCGGACGTAATCAGCTTTCATATAGAATGTGACGATAATCCCTTTGAAGTAATAGATAAAATTGTTTCCATGGGCAAAAAAGCTGCTATAGCCATTAAGCCCGGCACTCCTGTGGAAGAAGCATTTAAATATATTGAGACAGGTAAGCTTTATATGGTGCTTGTTATGACTGTTGAACCGGGCTTTGGTGGCCAGAGCTTTATGGCTGAGCAGATGGAAAAGGTAAAAGTACTTAAAAAGAAGTACCCCGATTTACTTATTGAAGCCGACGGCGGCATCAATAATAAAACTATAGATGCTTGCCGCGAAGCAGGCCTTGATATTGCTGTGGCAGGTACTGCCGTATTCAGAGCCGAAAATCCCGAAAAAGCTATTGAAAATTTAAGATAAAGGAGCTTGATTTATGGTAAACCAAATCGTAAAAGTAACGGACTACGCTATTGTTCAGCGCGACGAAAATAACGAAGCGAAAGCTTATTTCAGCGGCAAGATCCCCTCTTGGGTAAGCGAAGAAAACGCTTTGTGGGCAAGAGTATACACCGAGGACGAAAATCTGGAGATTATTGCTCCCATTCTCTGCAACAGAAAAGAAAGTGAGTGGGATATTGAGCTTACCCTCCCTGCAGGCGGACTTTATACCTTTGAAGTAAGAGTTACGGGAACGGTTAAAGATGATCCCAACGACGGCGGCAGAATAGCTATCGTACGTCACTTCGGCGTAGGCGACCTTTATATAATGACGGGCCAGAGCAATATGGCAGGCTACGGCAGAGACGCAGTAAGCGACCCCGCTACAATAGGTGTTCACCTTTTTAAGAATAACGGCAAATGGGATATCGCGTCCCATCCTCTTAACGATTCCATTGATACTTTATATCCCGAAAACCGCGAGGACGGAAACGTCACTTCTCCTGCTTTATCCTTTGCAAGATACTTGAAAGATAAGTTAAATCTCCCCATAGGTCTTATTGCCGCATCTTTAGGCGGTTCGCCCTTAAGAGCCTGGCACCCCGAGGAGGAAGCTTCACTTTACCGCGGTATGATGAGAAGAATCCCCACAGTAGGAAACGTAAAAGGTATTTTGTGGTATCAGGGCTGCAGCGATGCTAACGAGCAGGATAGCGTAACCTATTACGACAGATTCAAGCGAATGATTGAGCTCTATAGAGCAGAGCTTGGTAATATAGAGGTTATTACAGTTCAGCTTAACCGCTGGGCAGGTAATCGTAATCCCGACGAAAACGAGAGATTAAAAACAGACCGCTACTGGGGCACTGTTCGTGACGCTCAGAGAAGGCTTGCTTTAGATATGGAAAAGGTTTACATAGTGCCCTGCCACGATCTGCCTCTTTCCGACGGTATTCACAATGCTTCAAGTGCAAACCTCATTATGGGTCAGCGTATGGCTATGGCGGCTTTAAAGTATATTTACAAAATGCCTCATTTAGGTCAGAGTGCTCCTATTCCCAGAAGCGCAAGTTTCGATGACGAAACACACTTATTTATTAACTGTGATAAAGAGTTCAGAATTTATACTCTCGATAGCCGTGCAGACGGCATCCATGTAGAAGACGAAACAGGTCTTATTCCCTGCAAAAACTCCTGGGGTCACGGCGACAGAATCTATATTGAAACAGAAAGACCATATAAGCTCCCTGCGAAAGTACACGTATATTGGCAGGCAGAAATTCCTTCCTTTATTACAAGAGACAGAACAGGTCAGCCGCTTCTTGCCTGCTACGGCATGGAGATAGAAAAGAAAAATTAAAAATTAAAAACCAAAAGAGGACAGTAGCAAAAACTGTCCTCTTTTAAGTTAGAGAAATAAGTTTTTTAATTGTTGCAATTGTTACTAATACTGTGGTATAATTTAATTATAAATTAACGGAAAATATAAATACAAGGAGTGAAAATGATGGAAAAAGCAAAAGTTACCGTGCACCCGGATTACCGTATAGCGCCGGTTGACCGCAGATTGTTCAGCGCCTTTCTTGAGCCAATAGGAAATTGGGTAGAAGGCGGAATATGGAATCCGGAGCATAAGGATGCCGACGACATGGGCTTCAGAAAGGATATTATTGAAGCTATTAAAAAGGCGCAGGTGCCTGCAGTACGAATGCCCGGCGGCAATTTTACTTCAGGCTGGAAATGGGAAGATTCAATAGGCCCTTTAAGTCAGCGCAAAACTCACCTTGACCTTGCGTGGCGTCAGTATCAGACCAACAGAATAGGCCACGATGAATATTTAGAGTGGGCAAGAAGAGCAGGACTTGAAGCTATGTATACTATCAATATGGGTACGGCTGATATTGAGAGCGCCATGGCTTGCGTGGAGTATACTAATCACGAAGGCGGCTCGTATTGGTCGGATTTAAGAATTAAGAACGGCTATAAAGATCCCCACGGCGTTAAGCTCTGGTATTTAGGCAACGAAATGGATGGCCCATGGCAGATCGCTTCATGGAGTAAAGATCCAAAAGGTTACGGCATAAAAGTAAATGAAGTTTCCAAAGCAATGAAATGGATTGACCCTGGCATTAAAACTATAGCCTCAGGTACTTCTATGTTCAGAAATGCTTCCTACCCTCAGTGGGATGCGGATGTTCTGGAGCAGTGCTATGAAAACGTAGATTATCTTTCTCTGCATTATTATCACGGCGCACCATACGGAAACTACGCAGGGCTTTTAAACGGTTCTACAATTTTTGAAGAGATGATAACCACCGAAATAGGTGTATGCGATTATATTAAGGCAAAGGTTCGTTCACCCAGAACCATTATGATAAGTTTTGATGAATACGCCTGCAATTTCGATCATCCCGGCAAAACAGCACCGGGCAGAACAGGTTATATTCCTCCTGAAAATTACGGCGAATTTACTCCTGAAAATTTAAATAGACCCTTCCGCCATCAGAACGTAAAGAGCGCAAATAAACCGAACCGCCGCAGGGGAGATATGCTTCGCGCTTTAAATAGTGCTGCCATTATTATGGTATTTTTGCGCCATACCGACAGAGTTAAAATCGGCTGTATGACAGGTGCTATAAGAGGTGCAATTGCATTTGACAATGAGCACGTGTGGGAGTCCGGTCTTTATCATGCATATAATCTTTTGAATAAATATAGCCACGGTGTAGCTTTGATGCCTGCAGTTAAGTCACCTGTTTTCAACGTGGAGGGTTACCGCCTTACAGAGCGTGTGCAGTGCCCCGAATTTGAAAACGTGCCTTATATAGAGGCGGCATCCGTGCACAATGAAGAAAAGGGCGAGGCCGCTATATTCCTTGTTAACAGAAATTGGGAAGAAGCTATTGAAGTAGATTTAGACGTAAGAGGTTTTGAGAACTATAGCTTTGTTGAGCATATTGAACTTCAGACAGATGACCTTGAAAAATATAACAGTTTCGAGATGCCCATGAATATTTATCCTAAGGAAGTTAAGGAAACCAAGAGTGATAATGGTAAAATTTCACTTGTTGCTAAGAAGCTTTCGTTCAACCTTATCCGCTTAAAGAAAACTAAATAAAATGAAAAAATCGGAAGTAAGTGATTTACTTCCGACTTTATTTTTATTCGGTTTCCAATAAACTCAAATCAATCCACATCGCAGGGCGGACGGCATAGTCATCTTCATCAACGTCAAAACCCGCTTCATGAATATTACCGCTGGCGTTAACATCTGCAACACTGCCATCGTAAGCACCTGCTGTACGCAACAACCAGTGACAGCTGAAGTTGTTGTACTTATTGCCTTTATAGGCTCCGTTTCTAACTGCATAATCTGTGGGAGAACACCACCTTGTTTCGTTAGTGAAGTACTTTTCTGCTTCGTTGATGCTAAGTAAGAAAATCTTATCCTCTGTGTCTTTGCCCTGATTCTTGTCATATTTCGGGTTCTTATCGGCAGTTACGGTGGTGGTTGAGATTAAGTTTTTCTCATTGCCTGTAAAAGCTTCGTTTAAGAAATTCTGGTTTAGCCATTTTCTAAGTGTGCAGGATTCCCAAGTGACGTTCTCGTTAGTTGTGTTAAACGGTACACAATCCAAGGCGTATTCACTAATAAGTAAAATTTTTGAATCCTCTTTAGCTAAAACTCTCCATTCAATTTCTTCTTTGCCATTTATGGTGGCACAATCTTGCTCGTAAGAGCCTAAAACGTAGATGTCGCCTACTTTTATGCTGTTTATTATATTCCAGGTTTTTTCGCCGTAAACCGAGATGTAGTAGCTTTTTATTTTTGCGTTACTGTCCTTGTATCCGTTAAGCTCCTGGAATGCAGAGATTGCCTCCTCATAATTACCTGCTTCCATCAAAGAGACGGCATTGCCGTATTTTTCTTCGGGGATAATTACAGTGAACAGGGCAATTACGTAGGAAATTACAGCAATAAGAATTAATGATATAAATGTTGCTATAATTTTGCCGCGCTTAGCTTTTTTAGCTTTTTCTTTTTTGAGAAGCTCAGCCTGACGCTCTCGCTCTATTTGTTCGGCGGCTTCTTTTGCTCTGAGTTCTGCCATTTTCTTTTGGCAAATAATTATCTGCTCGTCAGCATCTTTCCAGCCTTGAATAGACTCAAACAAATTAATAGCAGCTTTATAGTCTTTGGCGCTCTGGTTGTGCATTAAAGATTTGCCATTAGAAAGGATAGAGTTTTTTCTCTCCGCTTCCTGATTAGCCTGAAGCTCTTTTATTTTATTATTACATACAATAATCTGTTCATCTGCATCTTTCCAACCGGGGATAGACTTGAATAAATCTATAGCATCACTGTAAGATGAGATATATCCTTGCGCCATTCGGCTTTTACCTTTTGCAAGAATAGCATCTTTCCTTGCGATTTCAGATTTTTCATTGCATTCTTCGGCAAGAGCTGCTGAATCTAAATAATCGCCTAAAGCAATAAAAAATTGCATAGCTTCAATGTATGAACCTTCGGTACCGACGGTCATCAGGTGTTTTGCACGGCGGTACATCTTATCAAGTTTTTCGTTTTTGTTGCGGGAATTTATATAATCTATATATCCGTTAAGCTCTGCTTTAAGATTGCTGTCACCAAAACGTATAGCCTTTTTGAAATCGCTGTTATTATCAAAAGGTTCTGCTTGGTTTTTTAAGGCTTCGCGGCTATTAACTCGCAGTTTTGCCATAAGTTTGCCAAGATATGCCTCACCATTTTCGGGGTCAATATCCAAAGCTTTTTCACAGTATTCATCAGCGGAGCTCCAGTCGCCGTCCTCAAGGAATATAAATACACGCTTCAACATAGATAAAACGTTTGCATTCGCTACAACAGTTTCCTGTGGTGCGACATTTTTCGGTGCGCTAAACTGGATGATTTTTTCAATGCCGCGGATTAAATCCGTCATAAAGCCGAGTTTAGACATATCCAATGCCTGCAAGTGAGAAAACTCCTCTGGTAAATCATAAGGATCCATATCCCTATAAGCAGGAATCAACATTTTTTTCTGGCCTTGCTTTATCAAAGAGAGGTAACGGCTCCACTCATTTTTTACCCATACTGCGTTAAAATATTCTTGCTTTGTACCGATGACTACCATTATTTTTGCAGAATTGAGCGCTGCAAAAATATAGGGTTCATAAGCAGTTCCAAGTTTATTTTCTAATGTAATTCTTGAGAAGAATACTTTAAAGCCCCTTTGGTTAAGTTCATGGTAAAGCTCGTTTGCAAGAACACTGTCAGGTGTTCTTTTGCCGTTATTATCAGTTTCTTTATAACAGATAAACACGTCGAAGGGCTCTTCTTTTTGTGAAATAGCAAGGATGTTTTTCTGAATTTCGTTTATTACTTTAGCTTCGCTTTCGTAGATGCTTCTCTGGTAGATATCTGCATACTGTAAAGCAGATTTATAGTTATCGTCATCAAATATAGAGGTGTACTGAACCCTATGTACAGTGGGAATACGTTTGTGGGTTGTTTTTTCCTCTACATATTCAATACCGAAACGGCAAAGAACAATAGACCAGTAAGCTTCTGCATCAGTAGAATCTTCATTAAGAATTTGTTCGTAGATATTAGTGGCTTTGTCAAATTCGTTATTGCGCCTGAAATGATTTGCGCGATCATAAAGATTAACACGACGGTCGCTGTCAAGTTTTGGTAATGTTTGTGGTGTTCCACAATATTCACAAGTTATTACACTTTCCTCATTATTTATTTCAAGTGCGCCACTGCACATTTTGCATTTAAATACTGCCATAGTTTTTTACCTTCTTATTTATTTTATTACTCCTCAAAAAGTTCGGGATGCATACGGCTGTAGTGGAAAATATACTGCTGGGCGATGCCTGCATCCTTGCCAAAAAGGTCGGGGTTAATGTCAGGGAGAAGGGTAGCCATAGCGCGCTTCATCCATACGTCAAGAGGGAAACACTCGGTGCGGTGAAAGCCGTATAAAAGGGCGCAGTCGGAAACTTTCGGTCCTATGCCCTTAATGGTCATAAGCTCCTTTCTTGCGTCTTCAAGAGGGAGGGTTTCTATTTTTTGGGCGAAATCCTTATCTTCGGTAAATTTCCTTGCCGCAGAGAGAATATATTTTGCTCTGAAGCCGCTTCTTATGGGGGCCAAGAATTCTTCGTCTTTTTCTGCTATTGTTTCGGGTCTTGGGAATGCGTAGCCGTTTTCCGTTTTATCACCGCAAAGCTCGCACAATCTTTTTATAATGCCTTTTATTCGGGGAATGTTGTTATTCTGGCTTATAATAAAGGAACAAACTGCCTCCCAGGGCTCCTGCCTTAAAATTCTTATGCCTGGTGCAAAGGAAGAGGCTTCCTTTAAAACAGGAGAGAGAGCGGAAAGGCGCTCTCTTATTTGGGTGTAATTCTCGTTTAAATCGAAGTAATTTTCCCATATTTCGTGGAATTCATTTTCACTGCAGTGAAAAATATGTTCCTCGCCCTTTTGCTCGATTATAAGCTCCTTATTAAAGGCGATGCCAAACCACTTGTTTTCACCGATTTCTTCCCATCGGAAAGCCTGACCGCAGTCAAGAGTCTCGCTTAAATCGAATTTTTTAGGAACCGTGAATTTGCTTTTCTCTGTCATCTGTTCTTGCCTTCTGTTTTTGTGGTGGTATCTGGTTTTCTGGAAGTTATGAACTCGATGCTTCTTTCAATGGCGTCGCGACTGTTGCCCCAGTCTTTTCCTTTGCTTCTGTAGTCAAACATATTACAGAAATGACCGATATCGTGGCGGAGGGTATCCATATAATTTCTTGCAAGGCGGTAATTTTCCTTACTGAAATCGGCAAATACCTTCTTAGGCATCTTCTTTTCAGCAGTTTTCTGAATCATATTGTAGTGCTTTAAGCAAATATGAGTCTGCTCGCTGTAGAGCTTTCTGAACTCAGGCTCATTCTGCCATAATTTAAGTACGGTGGAGCAAAGGTGCTCAATATTTTTATCGATGTTTTCGCAAACAAAGCAGCTTTTTTCGCGGCGGTCTGCATTGGCTGTTGTTTTTTTAATATTGATTTTTGCGTCGTCGGGGAGTATATCCATTGTATCGGCATCCAAAAGAGTCTGCAGTATCAAAGCCACGCTCAGGCGCGATCCTCTTTCAAGAATATGCTTCATATGGGTCTCACAGAAGCCTAAGCGGTTGGTCTCAACTCTTACGTCTGGCTCCATCATGGCGGCGCCTGTTATATAGGTTGCCATTCTGTCCTCAAGCATATCTCGCATACGGCAGTAGGGGCAGCCGTCCTTAGGTTCAAAAACTTCGTTAATCGGTATTGAGCAAATATCTTCACGCATATTGTGGTAACTCCTTATATCTTATATAAAAATGTGAATGTATAAATATACATTTGCGATAAATATTTAACGATTTATCATGTTGAAAATCTCTCAAAAAGGGAGAAAAACATCACACTTTTCGACCCTATTATACCATATAAAACAGGCTTTGCAAAGGTCTTTAAAAAGTTTTTAACCGATAGTGCAAAAAATTCAGGTGAATAAAAATAAACGGCGAAAAAATGCGCTTAAAAAAAGTACTTGACAAATGAAGTCCCATATCTTGTGTAAAAAATGTCGCTTGACACAACTTTACCCCGAAACTTTGTTTTGTTTATTACCTTTTGTTTTACCTTGGGGAAAGCCTTTATAATATGTAAGTTAACATAAAAATATGGCTGTTTAAACTTTCATATCCAAAAAAATCCAGAGTTTTAGGCGCTTTTCCACACTTTCAACAGAGTTTTCCACAAGTTTTGGTTGAAAACTCTGTTAATTATGTTAACTGTTTGATGATTACGTAAAGTATAAAGCGGAGCGCTAAATAATGAATCGTATAAAAGAATAATTATTCAATTTTACAAAAATTTACCGTTTTTTGCAAAAAGAAAAATGCTGTAAAATTAAAAGAGAAAGCGGATAAAAGTCAATGCTGAACGAATAATCCTTTTGTAAGTAACAAAAAATTAATTGAAGTATTTGAAAATATGTGTTACAATGTATATAATAATGGGATAAATGTGCAGACATTTAAGTAAAAGGATTTGTTATGGACGAAAATAAGAAAATAAGCGAAAAAGAGTTTACCCCGGGCGAGGGTATTATAATAGGCAGAAACGCCGTTACCGAGGCTTTAAGAAGCGGCAGAGAAATCGACAGCATCTATATAGCAAAAGGCAGCCGCGGCGGTTCTTTATCACCTATTATAGCCAAAGCAAATAAAAACGGAATAGTTATAAAAGAAGTAGATACCAGAAAGCTCGATAAAATGGCAGGCTCAGGCAATCATCAGGGTATTGTGGCAGCAGGCGCAGTTAAAGAATACAGCGAGCTTGAAGATATTTTCAAACTTGCGCAGGAGAGAAATGAAGCACCTTTCATAATTATATGCGATGAGCTTGAAGATCCTCACAATTTAGGCGCAATATTAAGAACAGCCGAGTGCGCGGGAGTTCACGGTGTTATTATTCCCAAGAGAAGAAGTGTTGGTCTTACTTATGCGGTAGGCAAAGCTTCGGCAGGTGCGGTTGAATACGTTCCCGTGGTAAGAGTTACAAATATTCCCGACGTTATGGATAAACTTAAGGAAAAGGGAGTATGGATATATACAGCCGATATGGGCGGCCAAAACTGGTGCGAAGTTGATTACAGCGGCGCTTGCGCTCTGGTAATAGGCAGCGAAGGCTTCGGTGTAGGTAAATTGGTTAGAGAAAAATCCGATTTCATAGTTTCACTTCCCATGAAGGGTAAAATAAATTCACTTAATGCATCCGTTGCCTGCGGCATTCTCACTTATGAGATCGCCCGCCAGCGCACACTGGTCAAAAAGTAAGTAAAAAGCGAGAGGAGATAAATCTCTTGAGTAAAAAGAATAAGAAAAAAGATATTGAGCAGGAAGAGCTCGATATAATAGAAACAAATTCCGAAGAAGAGATCTACGAGGATACAGTAATAGAGGAAGTTTTCGAAAATCCCAAGCAGGCAAAAAAAGCCAAAAAAGAAAAAGCTAAAAAAGAGAAGGGTAAAAATTACTTCGGTAAGAAGAAAAAAGGCGATTTCGTAGAGGAAGAGGACCTTTACTACGGAATTCAGATAAAGCCCTTTGAAGAGCTAAGAAAAGGCTACGACATAGAGGAAGATGAATTAAAGCACGACTCTATGGAAGATACCTACGCAAGACTTTTCGACGATACCGTTACAAGTCTTGACGATGAGATCGAGGAAAACTTCCGCAGAATTCAGCAGGAAAGAAGAAAGCGTGTTGCTTTAGCTGTTGAGAGCGCGGGAGTTGACGTAGATAAGGTGCAGGATGAACTGGGTATTATTGCGCCTATGCCCGTTACCGCTAAAAAAGAGGAGCTTAAAAGCGTAGAATCTCTGGAAGATACAGCCGAGTTTGCCAAAGCTATAAGCGAGACTGCCAAGAGCAATACAATGGAAATTAAATTAAACGTTGTAAACAGTACTCTGGAGCTTGCGGATAACAAGGTTTCGGTTGTGGATGAAGAGACTATAGAGAGCATCAACAAGCTTGCTAAAGAGGTAAGCGAAAAAACAGAGGATAACGTTTCCGAGGAAATTATAAAGACGGAAGAAACAGCCGAAATTTCCGAAGAAAATGAAGATGATGCTAATCAGGAAGAAGCTGACGAAAAGGAAACTGAATTCCCCTTAATAGAAAACGTAAATAACTACAGAGAAAAAATTCTTCCCGTTCACTTCCTTAATATCGACGTTATGCAGAGCGCGCTTGTAAGCGAAGCTCAGGTTTACGGAGAGGTAAAAATTAAGGATGAAAAGAAAAATTCACCCTTCTCCCGCTTTGCTTTTGAGGATGATAAGCTTGAAAATGAAGATAACGCTTCCTTTGAAAGCGACGAAGAGATTGACGATTACGTCTCAAAAGAGGATGCAAAGCCTATATTCGAGGATATGAAGAATACCCTCAAAAATCTCTCTATGAGAGCCGGCATTTCATTTGTATGTTTGCTTGTACTTATTATTGCCTCCTTCGTTTGCGGCAACAATAAGGGCGAGGGCGCTTCTATTGCATACTTAATTATCAGCCTCGTTTTTGCAGGCGTGCTTATAGCAGTAAACATCAAAAGCCTTCTTTCAGGCCTTAAGAATTTACTGGGTTTCAAAGCTAATTCCGACAGCGCCGCAGCGGCAGCTTCGTTGGCGGTAGTTATGCAGATAGTTGCGGGCTTCTTCAATACTCAGCTTGTAAGCGAAGAAAATATAAGCATCTATACTCCTGCTTTAGCATTGGTACTTTTCCTTAACGTACTCGGTAAAACAGTAATGGTAAGAAGAATCCACGGTAATTTCAGATTCCTTACTTCCCGTGAAATGAAGTTTGCGGTAAGAAATTTCGGTGACCACAACACAGCGCTGAAGCTTGCAAAGAACACTTCCGTTTCAGCTCCTTCAATTGCGTACCAGCAGAAGGCAGGCTTTTTGAAGCGTTTCCTTCAGTTTTCATATAAGAGTGACCCTGCTGAGCAGGCAGGCGAGTTTTTCACTCCATGGAACTTGGTGCTCTCACTTGTATTTGCTCTTATTGCTCTTTTAATTACAGGCAATATGCTTGCCGGTATAAATACTCTGGCAGCTACTTTGCTTATCAGTACTCCTGCAAGTAACCTTTTATGCTTAAACCTCCCCGTAAGCCGTTTCTGCCGTAAATTGAACCGCGCAGGCGCTATGACAGTAGGTTTTGAAGGTATAAAGGCGGCGGCAAATATTAACAGCATAATGTTAGATGCTCACGATTTATTCCCTCTCGGTACCGTTACGCTTGAAGGTGTAAAGACTTTCAGCGAGAGAAACAGCGAAAACGATATTTACCTTGCAGGCGCCGTAGCCAATATGGCAGGCGGCATTACAGCCGATATTTTCCGTCAGGTAAACGACGAAGCCGAATACGGCGAAGCAGAAGCCTTTAAATGTATTCCCGAGTGCGGCTTCGAGGGTATTGTGGAGGGTAAGAAGATTCTTATCGGTAACCACGGTATATTGGTGGAAAACGGTATAAATCCTCCCGAAAAAGAGGAAGTAATGAAGTTTACGCAGTCTGATGAAAAGAGCGTAAAGAAGGTTCTTTTCGTGGTTGTGGATAACGAGCTTTCCTGTATGCTTATTTTAAACTATAAAGCGGATACGAGAAAGAAACGCGAAATAAAGGCGCTTGAGAGAAACGGTATTGCGTTAATCGTAAACCAGAGCGACGTGAATATCACTCAGAAGCTCATAAGCCGCCTTTTCGGTATGAACGAAGGCTTTATAAGCGTAATTTCAGGCGATTTAAGCAGGGTATATGAAAATACGGCTAACGCCGAAGTTACCCGTGCCGATGCACTGATAGCCACAAAGGGCAGAGCAGAAAGCCTTATGAAGGCAATAAGCTACGCTAACGAGATTAAGCCTGTGCTTACTACTCTTGTAATAGTGGAAAATATTTCTATAGTGCTTGCTTTACTTATTGCGGTGCTCTTTACGTTCCTTGCGCCCTTAACGCAGATAAGTACCTTTGCAATTATTTTCTTCTACCTCTTCTGGCTTCTTTGTATGTTTATTATTCCAAAATTTAAGCTTAAAGTTAAATAAAACGAAACACCGCAGAATTTCTGCGGTGTTTTTGCTATTTTTTAAATAAAGTATGGCCTTTGGTCTGTGTGGGCGCGTAGCCCATAATTTTTTTGTAGGTTCTGTAGAAGGTGGAGTAATCCTTATAGCCTGATTGAAGGGCTGCTTCCTCCGCACTTGAACCTTCCAGCATAAGCTGGCGCGCCAGATAGATTCGCTTCAGGCTTATATAATTTCCCACGGTGATATTCATACTTTTTCGGAAGATTCGGTTAAGCTGACTTTTGCTTATAAAGAAAATATTGGCAAGGGTTTCGAGATTTATGTTTTCGGTCAGGTGTTCGTTTAAGTAGCTTACTATTTTTTCTGCGGAGTGAGGGTTAATTTCTTTATCCTTGTTATGAATGCCTAACGAGAAAATTTCCGTCAGTAAGCTTTCAAATTTACAGGTAACGGCAATATCTCTTATGCTTTTGTGAAGATCGCCTGCATCCAGCACGGCATCGAAGCTGCTTATTAAATCTACGTTTTCATAATAAATATTATCGTCAAAAAAAGGCGAAAGCAGTATGTCGCGGTGCTCAAGGGGAATCACGTCAGGCATAAAATGAAAAGCGTAGCGCTTATAATCTTCGCGGTTTATTTTTACTCCGTGAGCGGAGCCCGGCTTTAAAAGCAGCACGCTGTTTGGCGCAGGGTGGTAAATTTTACCCTCCACCATATAGTCTACGTCCCCTGAAATGAAGTAATATATCTCATAAAAAAGGTGGCAGTGCATTTCATAATCGTGACCGATTTTATCCGTATCGTTTCTTGAAAAACCTGCAAGGTCACTTGTAAAGTTTTTTTTAAACATTTGCATTCTGCCTCCTTTATGAAAGTTACACATATTATACCACGGATATGAGCAGAAATGCAATCATAAATCACTGAATGGCATTATGTGCACATATTTGCAATATAAACAGTTAAATTTACAATGGTAATTTTAACTTTGAACTGTTACACTTATAATATGATAAAATGCTTTAAGCGTATATAAGCATATTCGGAAAAGTTTTTACTAATTTTTATAAAGTAAAGGAGAAATTTACTATGGAACTTGGTGCACAGCTTTACACAGTTCGTGACTACGGTCAGTGTGAAAAAGACATCAGAAGAACACTTAAGAAGATTGCTGAAATCGGCTACAAAGAGGTACAGATTTCCGGCTTTGCTCAGCTCGATGCTCATGTTATGAAGGATATTCTTGACGAGAACGGCCTCAAGTGTGTTCTTACACACAACAGCGACGATATGATTCTTAATAACACAGAAAAGCTTATTGAGAGACATAACATTTTAGGCTGCGATTATATCGGCCTTGGCGGTATGCCTGCTAAGTACAGAACAGAGTATTGGATCGATAACTTCGCTGAAGATTACACAGAGGCTGCTAAGAAAATTGCAGATGCAGGCAAGCTCTTTATGTACCACAACCATGATTTCGAATTCCAGAAATTCTCTGACGGCAGAAATATGCTCGAGCACTTAATGGCAGATATGCCCAAGGAGCTTATGGGCTTTACTCTCGATACATACTGGGTTCAGACAGCAGGTGCCGACGTTTTAGAGTGGCTCGAAATTTTAAAGGACAGAATCCCTTGCGTACATCTTAAGGACAGAGGCTATATGCCCGGAGTAGGCGGTGTTATGGCTCCCGTTTTAGAAGGCAATATGAACTTCAAGGCTATTTTAGCTAAACTTAAGGAATTAGGCACATGTAAGCATATGCTCGTTGAGCAGGATACTTGCTACGAAAGCCCCTTCGTTTGCTTAGAAAAGAGCTTCAAGAACGTTAAGAAGCTTGGTTATTAATATATAAAGGAGAAAGAATTATGACAAAGGTTAAAATTGGCGTTATCGGTGTAGGTAACATGGGTTCAAGCCATTGCGGCAGCTTTATTGCAGGTCATTGCCCTGAAATTGAACTTGTAGCTATTGCTGACAGACGTGAAGCAAGAAGAAACTGGGCTAAGGAAACTCTTCCCGAAACAGTTACAATTTTCGAAGAAGGCGACGATCTTATCGATAGCGGTCTTTGTGATGCAGTTATTATTGCTGTTCCTCACTATCAGCACCCCACACTTGCTATCAAAGCATTTGAAAAAGGCCTTCACGTAATGTGCGAAAAGCCCGCAGGCGTTTACACAAAGGCAGTTAAAGAGATGAACGCAGCTGCTGAAAAGAGCGGTAAGGTTTTCGGTATGATGTTCAACCAGAGAACAAACTGCATCTACAGAAAGATGAAGGAAATTATCGATAGCGGCGAGCTCGGTGAGATCAGAAGAGTTAACTGGATTATTACTGACTGGTTCAGAACTCAGGCTTATTACGACAGCGGCGATTGGCGTGCAACATGGGATGGCGAAGGCGGCGGTGTTCTTCTTAACCAGTGCCCCCATCAGTTAGACCTTATTCAGTGGATTTGCGGTATGCCTTCAAAGGTTCGCGCTTTCACACACAACGGTAAGTGGCATGATATCGAAGTTGAAGACGACGTTACAGCTTACTTAGAGTATCCCAACGGCGCAACAGGCGTGTTCATCACAACTACAGGCGACTTCCCCGGTACAAACCGTTTCGAAGTTACACTTGATGGCGGTAAGATCGTTGTTGATGCTTCCAGAAAAGAAGCAGGCAGAGTTATGGTTCATAAGCTTAAGGATGGCGCTACAAACAGCGGCGTTATCAAGAATGCTACTGAAGGTTTTGCTAAAATTGACTACGATATTATCGAAGCTGAAACAGATGGCCTTAACCCCCAGCACGTTGGTGTATTGAATGCTTTTGCAGGCAAGATTTTACACGGTACTCCTCTTGTTGCTGAAGGCTACGAGGGTATTAACGGCTTAACACTTTCCAATGCAATGCATCTTTCAAGCTGGACAAACGATACAGTTACACTTCCTATTGATGAAGATTTATTCCTCGCTGAGCTTAACAAGCGCCGTGAAGCTTCCACAAAAACTAAGGAAGTTAAAGAAACAACATTCAGCACAGAAGGCACATATTGATATTAAGCAATAAAATTACTTAATATCAGTTGATAGTGAATAGTGAAAAGTGAAGAGTTAAGGGTCTGCGACGCATTTTAAGTTTCAGACCGTTAACCTTTGTTGAGGTAATTGACTATGAGTAAATTTATTATCAGCGGTTTTTCCGATGAAATTTGTCCTGAGTTTAAAGAACAGCTTCGCTGTGTAAAAGCTTGGAACGTAGATTATATTGAAGTTCGCGGTGTTGACGGCAAGAATATCTCTGCCTACACTCCCGAAGAAGCGGTTGAAATCAAGAAAACTTTAGATGAATACGGTGTAAAGATTTCTTCTATCGGTTCTCCTATCGGTAAAATCGGTATAGAGGATGATTTTGCACCTCATTTTGAAAGCTTCAAAAACGTATGCGAACTTTGTAAGGTTCTTGATACAAAGTACATAAGAATGTTTAGCTTCTATATTCCTCAGGGTAAGAATCCTGCAGACTATAGAGAAGAGGTTTTAAATAGACTTAAAGCATTTATCGACTACGCTAAAGAACAGGGTATAGTTCTTCTTCACGAAAACGAGAAGGGTATTTACGGTGATAATGCCGAAAGATGCCTCGATTTAATGAAGGAATTATACTGCGAGAATTTCAAGGCTGTTTTCGATTTCGCTAACTTTATTCAGTGCGAGCAGGAAACAATGGAAGCTTACGAAATGCTCAAAAATTATATCGCTTACGTGCATATCAAGGATGCAGTAGGTCCCGGCGTTGTTCCCGCAGGTATGGGTGATGGCAAGGTTAAGGATATTTTATCTCTCCTTAAAGCTAAGGGTTTTGAAGGCTTCTTATCACTTGAGCCCCATTTAAGTGACTTCACAGGCTTTAACGCTCTTGAAAACGGCGAAGAAAAGCAGGATAAAATTTTCTCCGACGGTCACTTCGCTTGGCAGGTTGCTTTAAATGCATTAAAGGGTATTCTTTACGATTTAGATATGTAACAAGATGATTTAAGGCAGCCGAAAGTGTTAGTTAAGTTTAGTTTAACATCTTTATTTCGGCCGCCTTTAATACTATTTACAGTTAAGGGAGAATAGTATGAAAAAGTTAAGATCAGCTATAATCGGCTGCGGCGGTATTGCTCAGGTACACGCAAAGGTTTTAAGCGAGCTTGAAACAAGCGAATTTGTTGCCTGTGCCGATATAAGATTTGAACGTGCCGAAAAAATGGCTAATACGTATAATTTAAAGGCGTATTCCTCTATGGAGGAACTTTTGGAGAAGGAAGAGATAGACGTGGTTCATCTCTGCACGCCCCATTATCTCCATACTCCCATGGCGGAGTATGCCGCTAAAAAGGGCATAAAGGTATTTACCGAGAAGCCTCCCGTTATATCCTATGAGCAGTGGGCAAAGTGGGACGAAATAACGAAGCTTACAAAAGTAGGTATTTGTTTCCAGAACCGATACAATAAGACCACAAAGTATATAAAAGAGCTTATAAGCGCTCCCGAAGCAGGTAAAATTTTAGGCTGCAGAGCTTTTGTTACCTGGACCCGCGGCGAGAAATATTATACCGAAAGCGGTTGGCGCGGTTCTCTTGAAACCGAGGGCGGCGGAGCTCTCATAAACCAGACTATACATACTCTTGATTTGATGCTTCAGTTCTTAGGAAGACCCACTGCAGTTGAAGCGATGTGTAAGAATCACCACTTAAAGGGTATTATTGAAGTAGAAGATGCAATAGAAGCGTACTTTAAATGCGGCGACGCCGTGGGTATTTTCTACGCTACCACAGCTTACTGTACCGACAGCCCCGTTATATTGGAAGTAATGTGCGAAAATCTCTGTGTTAAGATGGATGGCACTCACATTACAGTTAATTATAAAAACGGCGACAGATACGAAATAGATATGAAAGAAGCCGCTGCAGAAGGAAAATCCTACTGGGGCAGCGGTCATAAGGGAGCCATCGGAGATTTTTACGATAGTATAGTCGAAGGCAAAGAGCCTCCCATTAATATGGCGAATATCAAGAATACCGTTGATACAATGCTTGCTATCTACAAATCCGCAAGAGAAACAGGCGAAACGGTAGAGATATAAATATTGCTTGACTAAAAAAATAAAAAGATGTAATATTTAAGAGCAGATTATTTTTTCTGCTCTTTTATTTTACAGTGTAAGGGAGTGTAGTTTGTGACTGTAAAGTGTCAGATTTGTGACGGAACCATTGAAATGAAAGCGGACGGAACAGGTGCCAAATGCCGTGAATGCGGAGTCGAATATCCTATTGAACTTGTAAAAAAACTAAACCAAGAGGGAAAAATCGAAGAAGCTGCAAAACGAGAAAAAACCGAAAGATCGGAACCTGCAAAAAGCTCTGAAGAAATACTTGAAAAAGAAGAAAAAATTGAAGAAAAGAAATATCACACCGACGATAACAGCGCGAAAGAAGTTACGGTTAAAGTAAAAGAAGATGTTGCCGTAAATCCAAAAGGAAGTTCTGTTAATAGCAGTAACGATTCTTCTAAAGTTAACGTATTAGAGAGCGTGAGATCGTGTAATAATAACGGTAATCAGAGCGGCAATTATAAGAATCCTGCCGAAAGTTATAAATCAGACGATTCCGAAAGCGGAAATATTCTGAAAAAAATAATTTACTGGCTGCCGGGCGCTTTTATACTTTTAATAGGTATAATAATAAGTTCAGCTGGTAGAACCATAGAGTCACCGGTGATGGCATTGCTCGGTTCTTTGGTATGTCTGGTAGGTGCAGTAGTGGGAATAATCGGTATAAGATTATCAAACAGATAATGGTATAAATTAAGAGTTAAGCTTTTAAAATAAAGAGCTTAACTCTTTTGTATTTTAAGAATGTGCAGAGAAATATGTATAAAGCCTTGAAAAAATATTTAAAAAAGAATATAATATAAGTAGTTATAAATTGGTGTATTATGCTTATTTAGCAATTTAATATAAGGATGGCAAAAGAATGAATATATCTTTCTCTCCTCCGGATTTAACGGAGCTTGAAATTAACGAAGTTGCTGAGGCTCTTAAGTCCGGCTGGATAACAACCGGTCCAAGAACAAAAGAGCTTGAAAGAGAAGTTGCTGATTTCTGCGGCACTGAAAGAGCGGTATGTCTTAATTCTCAGACAGCCTGTGCAGAAATGGCATTGAGACTTATGGGAATAAAAGAGGGTGACGAAGTTATTACGTCAGCCTATACTTATACTGCTTCAGCATCCGTAATTTACCACGTTGGTGCCAAAATAGTTCTTGTGGACATTCAGGACGAAAGTCTTGAAATGGATTATGATAAATTGGAAGAGGCTATTACGGAAAGAACAAAGGCAATTATTCCCGTTGACTTAGGCGGTATTCCCTGCGATTACGACAGAATTTATGAAATTGTTGAACGCAAGAAACATCTTTTCAAGCCTTCTTCAAAAATGCAGCAGGCTATAGGCAGAATTGCGGTTATGGCGGATACAGCCCATTCTTTTGGCGCTGTAAGAAAGGGTGTGCCCGCAGGTTCACTTGCTGATTTTTCTTCCTTTTCATTCCATGCCGTAAAGAATTTTACCACAGCCGAGGGCGGCGCTCTTACGTGGAAGAATATAGAAGGTGTGGATAACGAAGATATCTATAAGCAGATCCAGCTTTTATCACTTCACGGCCAGAGTAAGGATGCACTTGCAAAAACAAAACTCGGAGCCTGGGAATACGATGTGTTAGGCCCCTGGTATAAATGCAATATGACGGATATAGCAGCTGCGTTGGGTCTTTCTCAGATGAAGCGTTATCCTGCTCTTTTAAAGAGACGTCAGGAGATAATCAAAAAGTATGATTCTGCTTTAAGACCCTTGGGAATAAAAACTCTCGATCACTACGGAGAGGATCATTTCTCCTCCGGACACCTCTATATGACAAGAATTCCCGACATAACCACAGAAGAAAGAAACGAAATTATAGAAAAAATGGCTGAAGCCGGTGTTGCGTGCAATGTGCACTATAAGCCTCTCCCTATGCTTACAGCGTATAAAAATCTGGGATTTAAAGTTGAAGACTATCCCAAAGCCTACGAACATTTCGCTAACGAAATAACCCTCCCCTTACATACAAGACTTAAGGACGAGGAAATAGATTATGTTATTGAAAAATATGTTGAAATAGTGAAGAGCTATTTTAAACAGATATAATATTTTTATGTGCAAAGGATGAGTTTACTATGAAAAAAGTTCTTATTTTAGGCGTTGCTTCAGTGCAGATGGATGCAGTACTTCAATTGAAAGAAATGGGATATGAGACTTTTACCTGTGCGATGGCGAAGGATGGTCCCGCTGCCGATGCATCTGACCATTTTGAGATAATTAATATTTTAGATGAAAATGCGATTGTTGAGTATATACAGAAAAACAAAATAGACGTTGTATATTCCACCGGATCTGATCTTGCCATTCCTGTAGCTTGCAGGATCAGTGAAAAATTAAATATGCCTCATTTTGTTACAGCTGATGTTGCGTATACTTGCAACAATAAAGATGTTATGAGAAAAACTCTCACTCCGGCTTGTAAAGGCAATATCCCGTATTACGTTGTTCAGAGTTTAAGCGAAGTAGATATTGATAAATTAAGTTATCCTATGATAATGAAGCCTTCGGATTCACAAGGACAGAGAGGGATATTCCTTGTGAATAATGCAGAAGAGATAAAAACAAATTTTGAAATGGCAAAGAAATATTCCAGAAAAGGAAATGTAATTATTGAGAAATATGTAAATGGTCCGGAACTTTCCGTAAATGTTTATATGGTGGAAGGTAAAACAGAGTTCCTTGCTGTTTCAGATCGTGTAACGTGGCCTGAATATACAGGATTAATCCACAAACATATTGTTCCCACCAGAATTATGTCCGAAAAGAGTCAGGCTCTTCTTTTAGAAATTGTTGAGGACGCATGCAATCGGGTTGGTATAAAGAACGGTCCTGCTTACTTCCAGATAAAAGTAGAAAATGAGCATCCTTATATTATTGAAATGACACCTCGACTTGATGGTTGTCATATGTGGAATATATTAAACAGAGCCACCGGGGTTAATTTAATGAAGCTTACTTTTGAGCATTTGTTAAATAATAATTTGTCAGAACTTGATAATTATAATGGTGAGGTAAAGCCTATGGAATTAGTATTCTGGTGTCAGAAACCCAATACCATTATGAACAGAGATGATTTAGAATTGCCCTCAGATTCTTTATATCATTTTTACTATTATAATACAGGTGACAATATAAGACCTGTTAACGGAAGATTTGATAAGATTGGATATTATATAAGAAATATGGAGTAATATATATGGTCATTGCCATAACCGGTGCCAACGGATTCCTTGCAGGATATTTAATTAAGCAATTAATAAATGAAAATATTCAGGTTAAGCTGCTCAGCCGTAACGCTGGAAGCAGAGAAGGTATTGAATATATAAAAACGGATTATTCATTTGCATCTCTTAAAGAGATCTTAACAGGTGTTGATGCTATTGTTCACTTAGCTTCTCCAAGAAAAGTTTATGATAATTTTTCGGAATATTTTGATTCTGTTGTTATGACGGAAAATTTATATAAGATTGCAATTGAATATAAAATATCAAATATAATTTATGCTTCTTCTATTTCTGTTTATTCAGGAAATAGTTTTCCTTATAATGAGGAAATGGCAACTGACCCCAAAAATTATTACGGCGCATATAAACTGTTGTGTGAAAAAATAGGTAATATTTATAATGAAAAAGGTTTATGCGTAAAAAATCTTAGATTTGCACATATATACGGGGCAAACGAAAACAATAATTATATGATTAATGTGTTTTTCAGAAATGCGTTTGATCATAAACAATTAAAAGTTTTTGCAAAAAGTTATGCAAAAAGAGAGATGTTATACGCAAAAGATGCTGCTTCGGCAATTATGTCAGCGCTTAAACACCCTGAATTAAAAGGTGTGTTTAATATCGGCAGTGGTAATTTTTTGACAAATTTAGACATTGCTGAAACCATATGTAAAATATTCAGCCCGGAACTGGCAGTTGAATGTGGTGAGGATGAAGAGACCATAACTTCTTCCTATATGAGCAGCAATAAAGCTGAATCTGATTTGCAATATGTCCCGAAATATGATTTTGAAAAAGCAGTAAAAGAGATAAAAGAAGAAATGATGCTTTTGAGAGGTTAACTATGTACAGAAAATTTTTTAAACGTGTATTTGATATAATCGTATCGCTTATTGCAGCAATTTTTATAATTATTGTCGCTATTCCTGTTGCGATTGCAATAAAAGTTGAGGATGGCGGATCAGTTTTTTATTGCGGCGAAAGATACGGTAAAGATATGAAGAAATTCAGGATGATAAAGTTCCGCAGCATGAAAATGAATAGCCAGGATATCAGAAATGCTGATGGTACTACATACAACTCAGAAAAAGATCCGAGAATGACAAAAATAGGTGCTTTTTTAAGAAAATGTAGTATCGATGAGCTGCCTCAGTTTTTTAACGTTCTCAAGGGCGATATGTCTATTATTGGTCCCAGACCTAGTCCTATGGGAAATGAGAAGACATATACTGACGTAGTAAAAAGAAAATTCAATGTGCGTCCCGGAATCACCGGTTTAAATCAGGCTTTATTAAGAAACAGCGCAACTTTGGAAGAGCGCTATAAAAATGACGTATATTATGCAGATAACGTATCCTTTAAGCTGGATGTAAAAATTTTCTTTATGACTATATCCACAGTATTATTCAGAAAAAATGTTTTCGGAGGAGATAAATAATGCCTGAAGGAAAACAGAAGAGAAAATTAATATTATTAGCGAATAGTTTTCCTTACGGAAATTGGGAAGCGTATCTTGAATCGGAAGTTAAGTATTACGATGTATTTGATGAAATACATATTTGTTCTTTACAAATAAGAAAAAACCATAAAAACAGAGTAAGAGAATTGCCTTCTGACAAATTTAAGGTGTTTCCAGTTTTTTATGCACACAAGCTTTTATATTTGATTTGCTCAGTTTATGCTTTTTTTGACGTTAATTTTTATAAAGAAATATATAAATTAATTAAATTGAGAAAATTTTCTCTTTCTGCCCTTGTCAGATTATTTGTTTACATCAGCAGGGCACATCTTGAAGCAGGAAAAATCAAAAAGTATATTAAAAAACAAGGTTTAAATAAAGACGGAAGCAAAGGCATAATATATTCTTATCGATTCGAATATCAGCCATATGTAGGTTTGTTAATAAAAAAGCTGTTGCCTGAGTATATTATGATTTCAAGAGCTCATCGTTACGATCTGTATGAAGAGGCGAATTCTTCAAAGTATATTCCTTTAAGAGAATTGTTGTTGAAAGAATCAGAAAAAGTAGTTTTGATTTCTGAAGATGGTTATGATTATCTTTCAAAAAAATATCCGAATTATGAAGATAAAATGACGATATCAAGGCTGGGAACTGTAGATCATGGTGTTAGCAGCAGGTCTATCAGTGAACCGTTAAAAATAGTAACGTGCTCGTCTGTTGTGCCTGTTAAAAGGTTGAATCTTATAGTTGAGTCGCTTAAATTAATATCAGATACAGAAATCGAGTGGACACACTATGGTGACGGTATATTATTAGAAGATATTAAAAGTATGGCAAAGCAGTTACCGGAGAATATTAAGTGTGTTTTTAAAGGTAATGTTAATAACGATGTTGTATTAAATGAGTATTTAAATAATAAACCTCATTTGTTCTTGAATGTCAGTTCGTCTGAGGGCGTGCCCGTATCTATTATGGAAGCAATGTCATTTGGTATTCCTTGTGTTGCTACCGATGTAGGCGGTAATCGTGAAATAGTAAAAGACGGCAAAAACGGATTTTTACTTAATGCTGATTTTAATGTAGCAAAGTTAGCAGAAATTATTAAAGCGTTTTCTGTTATGGACGAGAGTGACTATCAGCAATTAAAAGACGGCGCCAGAATTGAATGGGATAATTCTTATAATGCCGAGAAAAATTATCCGGAGTTTATGGAATTGTTAAAAGAATATTTATAAGAAACCATAGCAGGAGGTCGTTATGGGTAAGTTGATTGATGTTATTGTGCCGATATATAAAGTAGAGCAATATCTTCATAAATGTGTAGATAGTTTGTTAAATCAAAATTTTGACGATTATATTATTACACTGGTTGATGACGGTTCTCCTGATAAATGTCCCGATATATGTGATGAGTACCAAAGGAAACATCCTGAAAAAATAAGAGTTATTCACAAAGAAAACGGTGGCTTATCTGATGCGAGAAATGTTGGCGTTTTGAATTCAGAAGCACAGTACATAATTTTTGTGGATTCTGATGATTATGTGTCTCCTGATTATATAAAAGATTTATATGATGCCCATATAAAATACGATGCAGACGTAGTAGTATCGAATATGTGCCGCGTTTTTATAAATTCGGACGGAAGTGAAAGAAAAGATTTCCGTACCGTACAGGAAGACGTGGAAATGGACAGAGAAACTGCTTTAGAGGAGCTGTTCTATGAACGCAAATTCGGAGCTTTTGCTTGGGCTAAGTTATATCCTCGTAATGTTTTGCTAAAGTTTCCGTATCCCAAGGGAAAATATTTTGAGGATTCCTTTACTACGTATAAGATTTTAAACGAGTGCAATAAAATCGTATGCATAAAAAATATTAATTATTTTTATTTGCAAAGAGGAGGAAGCATTCAGCGCCGTTCCTTTGAAGAGAAACATATGGATCTATATTATTCTGTGATAGAAACTGAGGATTACTTTAAAAATCTGAATGTAAGTGAAAAAGTGCGTGATGCGCTTTCATATAGATTTTGCCGTGCCGCTTATATAACACTTATGCATGCAGTTCAGCAGGATAATGACGGATATTTTAAAATTCATAAAGAGATTAAAGATGCTTACAAAATTCATTTGAAAAAAGTAATGAACAGTAAGTGTTCACAAAAAGAAAGACTGTTGTTTTATATAGCCGGGTATTATCCGCGAGTATTCCGTGTTTTAATTAAACTTATAAAAACTTGATATAGGAGAAATATATGAATAAAGATTTCAATATAAAAAATAAATATATCAGTATCAAGAATAAGTTGTCCGATGTAAAATTTAAGAATAATTTTGTGCTTGTAGCATTGATAGTTATCAACGTGATTTGCCTGAGTGTTACTGTGTTGACGTCGAATGTGTTTGTTGGGTTGACCTTTACCTTATGGATAAATATTATTTGCTATTGTTTATTTAAATTCAAAGAAAGAGCGTTGCTATTCTTTTTCAGTATTGCTTTTTTTACGTTTTTGATAGGACGAGTAGTATTGGAACAGATGTTTAACTATAATGTGGAAACGTTCAGCACAGAAACTAATTTATTTGCAGAACGGTTAGTTCTTTTTAGTTTGACAGTGGTTTTTGTGACTTTCTTTCTGCTGGATTCTTTTATAAAGAAAAAAGATAGGCCTAAAAAGTGTAATATATATAGAATAAGAAGAATTCGTATTATATCTAAATGGCTATTTTTTATTTTTTCTTTAGGTTCAATCTTATATACTTGTATTACATTGTATATAGTAATTAAGAGAACATATCATTTTACTTATACACAGGAATATACAAACTTAATTAATAAAAATATCATTCTTTATGTACTGAGCAAAACAGAGCTTTTTATGCCGATTGCATTATATGTTTTTTTAGGTACTATGCCAAAGAAAAAAGAATGTATCTTGCCCATAGCAATACAGTTATTATATCTCGTTTTGTCATTGGGAACCGGTCAAAGAGCTATTATTGTATTAGGTGTGTTTGTACTTATAATATACGTTGTTTATCGTAACAGCCAAGATAAAGACGAAGTATGGATCAGTAAAAAGATAGTTATTATAGGAATAATATCAGTTCCCTTTATTCTGGTGTTCTTTGTGCTTTTAAACCATTGGAGAGCGGGTTATAACAGCTCAACAAGTATATTTGACGGAGTAAGAGATTTCTTCTATCAACAAGGCTATAGTATTAATGTGATTAAATATACTTATGAACTTCAGGATCAGCTGCCGCAGGATAAGTTATATTCGCTTGAATTTTTATTCAGTGGTATTATTGCCAGAATATTTGGCTTGCCTGTGTATGAAGGAAATTCAATAGCTCATGCGATTGACGGAAACAGTTTAGCCCACGCCTTGGCATACATTAAACTTGGTGAAGAAAGTTATTTAGCCGGACACGGCACAGGAACAGCTTACATAGCCGAACTTTATCATGATTTTGATATATTCGGAGTGATTATCGGCAATATTTTAGTGGGGGCAATTCTTTTATTCTGCTCAAGATTATCAAAAGAAAAACCTTTAACATCTGCTGTGAAAATGATTATGATTCCGCAGCTTCTGTGGATGCCTAGAGGTATGTTTACTGACTTTATAGGAGTTTTACTTAGACCAACTACATTTTTGCTTTTGATTGTAATTTTTGGTGGAGAATGGGTAATTGGCAAACTATTAAAAAAATACGGTTTATCAATAGTAAAAAAATTCCCAAAATGTAAGAAACTGTTTGCTGAATTTGGAGTATTGGAGAATGTCTGATAATGTAAAAATTGGTAAGTCCTTTGCGTGGTCATCTATGGCAGAGGTTGCTGCTAAGTTAATTACGCCGGTTACAAATATGATACTGGCAAGAATATTAGCGCCGGAGGCATTCGGGGTTTTGGCTGTTTGTAATATGATAGTCAGTTTTGTAGAGATTATTACCGATGCCGGATTCGGTAAGTTTATCATTCAGAATGACTTTAAAGAGGATGGTGAGAAGAAAAACTATATAAACGTTGCTTTCTGGTCCAATTTCGTTCTTTCTGCTTTTTTGTGGATTGTTCTTACGCTGTCAAGGAATTTCGTTGCCGAATTTTTAGGTAATATAGAGTATGCGCAGGTTATACCCGTTGCATGTTTACATCTTATTTTTGCGTCGATGATAAGTGTACAAACTGCAGTTATGAGAAGAGAATTCTCCTTTAAACTGTTATTTGTTATAAGAATACTTACTGCTTTTGTTCCCTTGATTGTAACAGTGCCTTTAGCTTTAGTAACAAGGTCTTATTGGGCGCTCATTATAGGTAACGTTGCAGGTGCGGCTATTAGCTGTATTGCTTTATTCATATGTTCAAAATGGAAACCCGAATTTAAGTATTCCTTTGGGATTATGAAAAATATGCTCAGTTACAGCTTTTGGTCTCTGTGCGAGGCTTTGGCGCATTGGACAATATTCTGGGTTGATGTTTTTATAATAGGCAAGATTTTTTCGGACTATTATCTGGGTTTATACAAAAATTCTTCCAACATGATAATGTCCATATTCAATATGTGTGTAACAGCGATTACGCCGGTTCTTATGTCTGCTTTATCCAGACTGAAAAGCGATAAACAAAAGTCCTTTGAGTTCTTTCTTAATATAGAAAAATTGCTTATGTATTTTTTAGTTCCGCTGGGAATCGGTACGTTTATATTCAGAAAAGAAGTAACATTTATACTTTTGGGTGAACAGTGGGCAGAAGCAGCTGATATTGTTGGTTGCTGGGCGGCTATGATGACCTTAAGCATAATTTTTTATAGTATGCCTGCAGAGGCGTATAAAGCTTATGGTATACCTAAATGGCTTTTTATTTTCCAGCTTTCGTATTTGGTTGTATTGGTGCCTGTATGTATACTGGTTTCCAACGTAGATTATTGGTGTTTTGTTTATGCAAGATGCATTTGCATAGTTGAACAGGTTATAATGTCATTGATATTTGCTCACAAAATATTAAAGTGGGAGATAAGAAAATTCTTAGCCAATATGATCAAGCCGTTGATGGCGAGCAGTGTTGTTGTAGTATTAAGTTTGATATTACATTTTGAGAATGTCCCGATATTGTATTCCATAATATCAATACTTATTGTTGCTATAGTCTATGTAGCCGTGTTACTGCTGCTTTTCAGAAAAGATTTAATGAGTACAATTAAAAATATAAATAGTTATAAGGTATAGAAAACACCCGATGGTTCTAAAAACCGTAAAGCTGTAAGATAAAGGTAGACACATGGAAAACACCATGTTGTCTACCTTTTCTTTATGCTAAAATATAGACATAGGAGGTGAAATAATGAGAAAGGGACAAA
>SVPY01000046.1 GCA_015065615.1 Oscillospiraceae bacterium
TCAGGGTATTTATCAGAAAATGAAGCCTACAGCTTAATTACCGATTTGTGGCTTATGATAAACGAGCACAACAGCGGCGATACATTAATAAATGTGATGCTTGGCGGTATGAATCCTGACGGCAGCGATTCCTCAAGCGATTTAAGTGTTTTGATGCTGGATGTTACCAAAAAGCTTAAAATGACCGAGCCTCATGTAAGCGTAAGGGTGCATAAAAATATGAACCCCAAGCTATACAAAAAAATGTTGGAAACAGCTGCGCAGGGTCAAGGTCAAGCTGCGATGTTTAATGATGAGGTTATTGTCCCATCACTTGTAAATTTCGGTGTAGCTAAGGAACATGCCTGCTGCTATACAAACGATGGCTGCTGTGAAGTTATGCTTGACGGTATAAGCGGCATTGAATTTTTGCATATTGATACTGTGGCTACCTTTGAGCTTGCTTTCAATAACGGTGATTTCGCAGGCTGCGATTACCGCAGACCTTCCAAATACTTCCATAAGAATAACAGCGCTGACTTAAAATATCCTGATGTAGTTCCGGGCTTTGAATCCGGCAAAATAGAAGAGTGCGACAACTTTGAAGAGTTTTATGAATGCTTTTTAAAACAGTACCGTATGCAGGTCAGAAACAAAGCAGCTAATTTACGCAGAATGTATCACGACAGGCTTATTAACGGTAAAGCCTCCTTACTTGTAAACGGCAGCTTCGAAAGTGTACTGGAAAGCGGTAAGGATTATATTGCAGGCGGTTTGCTTTTTGATAATTATATGCTTTTTTCCGGCTCGATACCCACAGCTGCCGATTGCCTGGTTGCAATAAAGAAGATTGTTTTTGACGAAAAAAAGTACACGGCAAAGGAAATAAAAAAAGCTATACTTGAAAATTACGAAGGCTATGAAGAAATGCGTAAAGCACTTAAAAACGCCCCGAAATTCGGTAACGACATTGACGAAGTCGATTTGCTTGCAGCAGATATAGCAAAGCACTTTTGTGAATGGCTCAATGAATACAGAAACGAGACCGGATTTCCCATTATGCCTGCCCTTTACGGATGGCGCTTTTTAGATGAAGCCTACGCAATTGCCGCCACTCCTGATGGCAGGAAATATGCCGACCCTATTGCTGAGCATTACTGTGCAACTCCCGGCGCTGCGGTATCGGGCCCTACAGCACAGATTATATCAGCAGCCAAAGCCAAAAGTGCTATAAATTCAGCATCCGGTATAACTGTATTTCATATAACATTGCCTGCAAGCTTCAGTAGCTTTGATGAAAAAATGATGGTATTGGATACTTTAATTGAAGGCGCAAGAGAAAGCGGTTTACCTCATATGTGTGTAGGTATATATGACGCATCTGTTTTAAAAGATGCACAAAAGTGTCCCGAAAAGCATAGGGATGTAATAGTGCGTGTTTGGGGCTACAGCGCAAGGTTTACTGATCTTTGTAAAGAAATGCAAGACCATGTAATAAGCAGAATTTCAGGTTTATAAAATTCAGTAAAATAATAAGTATAAAAGCTACCCGAAAAGGCAAATCATCTTATTCGGGTAGTTTTACGCCTATAGTACTAATTCTGTTTATTAGGTTTAAATTATATTTACAACTTATTATTCTCATTGTGGCTTTTTAAGTAATACTCCTATAATTTCACCTTCACTCAAAGTTTACGCTGATACTTCGTACTGAATTTTAAATTCTGCCCAAGCAAATAAATATTTACTTTATTGTTTTTAAGTGCTATAATTTAGCAAATCACATCGAAAGGCTGAACGGAAATGAACTATAAATTAACCAAATACGCCTGCTACGTAAATTACCTTATCGGAGCCTGCGTATTCACTTTACCCTCTATGCTGTTTGTTACCTTCCACGAAATGTACGGTGTAAGTTACACTTTACTTGGCACTCTGGTACTTACAAACTTCTGCACACAGTTTATAATTGACCTTGTTTTTACAATATTCGGAAAGAAATTTAACCTTTCTCTTACTTTAAAAATAATGCCAATGCTTGTTACAGTGGGATTTTTAGTATATGCACTAATACCTATGCTTGCCCCCCAGCATGCTTACACAGGCCTGTTAATAGGTACTATACTCTTCTCCGTTTCAGCAGGTTTAAGCGAGGTGCTTTTAAGCGCCGTTATTGCAGCGCTGCCCTCCGATAATCCCGAAAGAGATATGAGCGCCCTTCACTCCCTTTACGGCTACGGTGTTGTTACTACAGTAGTACTGAGTTCAATTTATTTAAAGGTTTTCGGCACAGCTAACTGGATGTACCTTGCTATGTTCTGGGGTATTATGCAGATAATTCCCTGCGTAATGTTCTTCTTGGCACCTATACCAAATATGGACTTACATAACGAAGGAACAAAGAAAACCGATAAAAATAGGTACTTTGGTATTGCCCTTTGCTTCCTTTGCATTTTCCTTGGCAGTGCAGCTGAAAACTCCATGACAAACTGGATTTCAAGCTTTATGGAAAGCGCTTTGCAAATCCCCAAGGCTGTTGGCGATCTTTTAGGTCTTATGGTATTTGCAATTTTACTTGCATTAACAAGAACCTGGTATGCTAAATACGGCAAGGATATTTCTACCGTACTTTTAATTGGTATGATAGGTGCTTCAGTTTGCTATGTAACTGCAGGCCTTTGCCCCTACCCCATTGTTTCAATGATTGCCTGCATTTTAGTTGGTATATTCTCCTCTATGCTTTGGCCCGGCACACTTATTTTAATGGAAGAAAAATACCCAGGCCTGGGTGTAGTTGCTTATGCTATAATGGCAGCAGGCGGCGACTTCGGCGCTTCTGTAGCACCTCAGATGATAGGCATAGTGGTGGATAATGTAGCCGTAAGCTCATGGGCACTTGAAATGAGCGGTACTTTAGGTATTACAGCCGAGCAGATAGGTATGAAAACAGGTATTCTTTCAGCATCTATTTTCCCCATTTTAGGTATTTTCCTTTTAATATTCATAAAGCATTATTTTAAGAAGGAAGCTAAGCTTTAATGAAACTTAAATTTGATATTAAAAACAAATCCCATGCAGACCCTTTTATATTTGAAGATTGCGGCAGATTCTACCTTTACGTAACAGGCAGAGACGGCGTTGAAGCCTATGAAAGCGACGATATTTTCGGTGAATGGAAATATATTGGAATCGTTTTCAGTAAGGAAAACTGCAAAGACTACTGGGCTCCCTCGGTAATTAAATTTAAGGATAAATATTATATTTACGTTTCCTTCAGCGGTGAAAACTTCTTCCAGTGGCTTCACGTGGCTGAGGCAAATTCCCCCAAAGGTCCTTTTATAAACCCGAAGCTTCTTTACAGCCGCTTTTCAATTGATTCTCACGCAGTTGAAACAAAAGAAGGTCTTTACCTTTTCTATGCTGAGGATAATTTAAATGAGGAAAGATTCGGTACAAGAATTTTTATTGATAAGCTTATTGACCCTTATACTCCTGCAAATATCTGCAAGGAAATTGTAAGCCCTTCCTTTGACGAGGAAATTTACCGAAGAAACCGCCTTGGAGACGGCAGAAACTGGCACACCCTCGAAGGACCTTTCTGGTTTAAAGATAAAGGGTATCAGTACCTTATGTACAGCGGCGGATGTTTCCAAAATGATACCTACCATATAGGTTTTGCTTATTGTGAGGATACAAGCGATGAGCTTATCAGCCTTGATTTTACCAAATTTACCGATAACGGTTTGTTTTCCCCCGTACTTATTAAGGATAATATTGAGGAAGGCACAGGCCACCACAGTGTAATAAAATATAAGGGTGAATATTACTGCATTTACCACGCAAGAGATATAAATCCCGAAACCGATTTTAATGACCGAACCGCAAGAATCTGCAAACTGATTGTAAATAAAGGCGCGATTAAGGCAGAAAAAATATAAAAATTAAGCGATAACGATTAATTTCGTTACCGCTTTTCTTTTTATAATTAAAGTTTAATATTTAATTTCTGCTCGCCGCTTTTAAGTTTAATTATATTTTCCTTATATTTAAACTCAGCTTCAACGTTTTCGGGAATTGTAATATAAATTTCGGCTTCGGTTTCGTTTTTAGTAAAGGAAACAGAAATTCTGCCGCTTTCGGTTAAAATCGAGCCCTTCATTCTGTTAAGTCCCTCTACGAAACGAGGTTCAATAAGCACTTTTCTGTAGGCAGGACCCACGGTAACTATACCCAAAAGGAAAATGAAAATATATTTTACCACAGCACCGAACATGGGGTGATTCTGCGAGCGGCGGAAGGTCCAATACTCGGGAAGAGTGGTGGCGCCCGTTTTCATTATATTATGGTAAGAATATTCACCCTTTGACGTTAACAAATCGAAGGCGTCCTGATTTAAACCTTTTTCAAACAAGATTCTTGTAGCTATATCCGTACCGAAAATACCCGTATCGTAGCATTTTATTCTTCTGTAATTTTCTACTACGTGATTTAAAGTTCTCTCGTCGCCAAGACCTAAATCAATAGCAAACACGTTGGCTCCCTGCGTATTTTTAGCAAAGTCGCCCGTAGTTTCATCGTAGTAATTATCTGTAATAGCCTTTATTTTGCGCTCTTTTAATTTTATAAGTTCGGGAATTTTTTCGGTTTCACCCAGTTCATTCAAGGCATCAATTACCTGATTAATGCTTCTTACATAGAAATAAGTATTAACGTAAGGCTGGGGAATAGCCATTTTATCAAGCTCGTTAAATCCCATTTCGGGCGCGCACCAGTCGCCCAGGCACCATAAACCCGGCTGGTCGCTTGTAACTAAATCGTTTTCGCTGTGGGCTTCAAGGAAATCGAAATATCTTAAGGTTTTGGGAATAAATTTTCTTAAAACCGCTTTATCGCCGTACATTTTATAGTGGATTCTGGGAATTTCAATAATACCCGAGCTCCAACCGCCGGGGCCGCCGCCGCATCTTAAATATGGGGCGCAGTACTGTACGTTGCCGCTTATTTTATCCTGAGAATCCGAAATATCCTCCATCCATTTTTCGTACATCTTGCGGGAGGAAGTCATCATCATACAGTTTTCCGCGGTTAACTGGCCGTCCGCCGTATAGCCCTGCTTTTCAAGATGAGGGCAATCGGAGGGTATGCAGGTATGAATATTATCAAGCTGAGTTCTTAAATAGGCGTCGTAAAGCCAATTCAAAAGCTCGTTGTCGCTTTCAAATTCACTTGTTATTTTAATATCGGTATGAATAACCTCGCAGTCTACGATCTCTGCGTTTTTGCTGACTTTTGCATATCTGAAGCCGTACCAAGTGAAATTAAGGCGGTAAAGTCTCTCCGTGCCGTCCGTAATAAATTCACTTATCTGATTATGGGTGGTGTACTCCTCGGTGTCGCCGTTTTCCATAATTCTCTCACTGCAAACAAGCTTAATTTCACAGACATTATTTTCCTTAGCCTTTATAACGGGTGTACCTGTAATATTTTCGCCCATATCGTAAACGAAACCGTCTTCCACTTCTGCAATGAGCATTGGCTTTATGCGTCTTATAACTCTATCGGGTAAGCAGTCCTGAAGGTAATACTCAGTGTCGGGAGCATCCACTTCATCGGCGTAAAACCAGCCTTCGTCATTAAAGCCCGCTTTACTGAAGCCGTCAAGCTTATACTTATTATAATCGTATACTTCGCCATAGCGGATATGGCTTTTTACAAGGGGACTTTGAGTCCATTTTACGTTTTTATCGGAAATAAATTCTTCCTTTTCGCCGTTTTCGTATTCAACTTCTAAAAGATAACAGAATTTAACGTCGCCGTAGTCGCTTTCAAATCCGTAGGCGCCGTCCTTTGAGCCGCCTTTATACCAGCCGGGAGCAATAAAAGCGCCTAATGCGTTTTCATTTTCCTGCAGATAATCTTTCACGTCGTATTTTAAGCAGTAAATTCTGTGGGAAAGAATTTCGCCGAAAACCTTGAAATTGTGATGCCCTGGGTTATGGTGATAATCAGTGTAAGCAGGAGTGAAAAGATCGTCGCTTACCTTCCTTCCGTTTATATAAAGCATAAAGAAACCTAAACCGCAAACGGTAATCTCAGCTTTTTTCACCTTATTTTTTAATGTAAACTCCCTTCTCATATAGGGGTTATCGCATTTATCAAGGGGAGAGACCCACTTGGCGTCTTTAAACATTTCAGAATGTTTCATAAACTTTGCTCCTTCTGTTTACCGATTATTTTAACTTAATTAAAATTATATTCTATTCTTTTAACTTTGTAAATTGCAAAAAGTTTTATTCACCTTGCTTTTTACGTCATATAAAGGTTTTATATTTAAAATTCACGGTAACAGTTTGCCTGAAAATAAAAAAGAGAGATTTTCCGATTGGAAAAACCCCTTTTCTCTGTAAATATTATAGCATAAATAAAAATTGATTTCAAGACTTGTACTTTTTAATATTTACTGATAAACTTATATAAATTTAAGCAATATATTTATAATCAAAAGGAAACTGTATGGATAACGAACAAATAAAAAAGGAAGAAGAATATTTTTCCGCCACCGAAAAGCTTATTGAGAAAAAGCTCTGCGATTTAAATAAAGCAAAAGAAAATTTAAAAGCGGACCTTTTGGAAACAAGGCGCGATATGTTTGAAAACGCCCCCACCGCTGTGCAGAATTTTATTGACGTAGCGGAACTTACAAGCTACAACGCCTCTGTAATAAGAAGTGAAGAAGCATTTGAGCGAAACGAAGAGGAAATTAAGAAGCTACTTAAGCAGAAAAATTCCCCCTACTTTGCAAGAATCGATTTTGAAAGTATTCAATCCCGCCGCAGCCAGAAGGCTTACATCGGTATTCACAGCCTCCGCGATGACGAAAGCTTCAGGCTTTTCGTTATAGATTGGCGCGCCCCCATGGCTTCTTTATACTATAATCACGATTTAGGCAAGGGCGAATTTGAAGTTCAGGGCAGAAAAAACGAAGTTGAAATCACACTTAAAAGGCAGTTTAAAATAGAAAACGGCAAAATTTCTTTAATGTACGATACTTCCTCCAGTATGCACGACGAAATTTTAGGCAAAGCCCTCTCCGAAAATACCGAAAATAAATTGAGGGTAATTATAGGAAGTATCCAGAAAGAGCAAAATAACGCCATAAGAAGCGATTTTAAAAATTCCGCCCTTATTTACGGTTTGGCAGGCAGCGGCAAAACGAGCGTCGGTCTGCACCGCCTTGCCTATATCCTCTACCATAACCGCGACAGTATAAAGTCCGAAAATATTCTAATTATTTCGAATAACAGTATTTTCAGCTCCTATATCTCTTCAATTCTCCCCGATTTAGGCGAAAAGCCTGCCGAGAATCTCGTTTTCCACGAGTTGCTTGAAGCTTTGGGCGGAAACCTCAATATTGAAGATTATTACACCCAGCTTGAAAACCTTGAAAAAAATAAATCTCAGCGCAGAATCAAAAATTTAAAAATAAAATACAGCACCGAATTTTTAAAATTCCTTAAAAATCATTTTGAAAACCTGCGTTTTACCGTTCCCGAAATCAAATACGGCGAAGATATAATAATAAACGACGCTCTTTTCAATGAAAAATGGAAGGAAAGAAAATTCAGCTCCTTTAAAGCCCGTTACGATTTAGGCAAAGAGATAATCAAAAAAAGTATTGACGATTACTTTTTTAATCACAGGGATGTGATAATAAAGAAAATTGAAGCTGAAAGCGAAGTTTATCTCTCCCACCGCGAAATAATTTCTGCCGTCAAGCGTATTCAGCAGGAATGTATAAACAGCGCACTCATAGAAACGGAGAATATAAACCGCCTCTCGCCCGATATACAGCTTTGCGACCTTTTTGAAGAATTTACCAAAAATGAAAAAGAAGCCGAAAGAATGTACTTATCCCTTAAAGGCGGCAGGATATATTACGAGGATGCTCTTTTATATCTTTACGTAAAGCTTTTAATGGGATTTATTGAGCCTTCTGTTAAAATAAAGCACGTTGTTATCGACGAGGCGCAGGATTATAGCCCTTTACAGCTTTGCATATTAAAGGAGCTTTACCCCAAAAGCACCTTTACCCTGCTTTCGGATGTTACTCAGGCTATAAACTCGGTAACAAGCATTGACAATTACGATTCTTTCAGTAAAATTTTCGGTAATGATTTAAACAAAATAAAGCTTGATAAGTGTTACCGCTCTTCAAGCGACATAAACGCCCTTGCTTTCAGCTTATTGGATAGCGGCACAGTGAAGGATTACAGCTACTTTGAGAGAAAATCAATGAAACCTCAGTACATTTTAAGTAAAAATCACTCTGAAACCATTGAAAAAATTCTCCCTGAGCTTAGTAACTTTAACACTACTGCAATTATCACAAATACAAAAGAAGAAGCGGAAGCAGTGTTTAGAAATCTTCCTAAAAGCTTAGATGCCGTTCTTATTAATTCCCCGGAAAGTAAAATCAAAGGTAAAATATGCGTTATGCCCCTTGTTTTCAGTAAAGGTCTTGAATTCGACTCAGTAATTCTTATTAACAGCTTTACAAATAACAAAAATCTCCCCGAAGGAAATAAGAGAATTTATTTAGGCGCCACAAGGGCACTTCATCGCCTTTATTTCTTAGAGGATGAAACCTTACCCGAAAAATTCGCTTTTCTCAGAGAAAATCTTGATTTTATTTAATTTAAAAGGAGGATAATAATATAATGAAACTCGCATCCACTACAGCCGATTTCAGAACAATTGACAAACACGATCACCTCGAAAAAGTTAGACATATAGCAAAAGCTGGCTTTAAATACGTAGATTTATCCTTTTACGACGTTACAAACACCAAAGAAGGCCCCTTTATGCAGGATGACTTTGCTTCTTACGTAAAAAAGCTAAAGGATTTGGCTAATGAACTTAACGTAACATACGTGCAGTGCCATTTACCGGGATTTAACCCCTTAAATGAAAGTCAGTATGAAGCTTTCGTAGAATGCACAAACCGCTGCATTGAAGTTTCCGGTATGCTTGGAATAAAAGAAGCTGTTATTCATACAGGCACAAAAGAAGGTGTTGATAAGTATGAATATTTTAGGCTTAACTACGAAGCATTAAAGCCTTTATTCCCTATGATGGAAAAATACGGTGTTAACGTGCTTATAGAAAACTCCTGCAAACCCAATATGGTAAATAAATATTTCTTCTTCACAGGTGAAGATATGAAGGAATTTATAAACTACGTAAACCACCCCCTCATTCACGCCTGCTGGGATTTAGGTCACGCCAACGTTGAAGGTCACCAGTATGAAGATATTATAGCTTTGGGTGATAATTTACACGCTCTTCACGTTCACGATAATAACGGCAAGGGCGACGAGCACCAGGCTTTATTTTCAGGAACACTTAATATCGATGAAGTTATCACAGCTTTAATTGACAGCGGCTATAAAGGTTACTTTACTTTTGAAGCAGATGCCAGTGCAAGCTTCGGCCAGACCTGGCAGTTAAGCCGCCACAGATTTGAAAAAAGCACTATTCTTTTTAACCCTAACACAGAAATTTTAGATGCTGCTGAGCGCTACAATTATGAAACAGGCAAGGCAGTGCTTAAAGCTTACGGCATTTTTGAAGAGTAATTACGTATAAAAATAAGAGGCGCGCAAAACTTTCGTCGCCGCCTGGAAGAACTTTATAAAATATTTACACTCATAAAAATTTACGGTATAATTATTAAAATAAACAAAGGATAAGGCGGGGTAAAAATGAAAATATGCTCTATAGGCAACAGTTTTTCGCAGGATGCGCACAAATGGCTATATAAACTTGCCAAAGATAACGGCTATAAGCTTGAAACTGTAAATCTTTACATAGGCGGCTGTGACCTGAAAACCCACTTTATAAATGCAGAAAACAATAACCCTTACTATAGTTTTGAGCCAAACGGCAACAAGGGCACAAAATTTGTCAGCATAAATGAAGTTTTAACTGCGGAAAAGTGGGATGTAATTACCCTTCAGCAAGTAAGCCAGCACAGCGGGATGCCCGAAACTTTCCGGCCGTATCTAACTTCACTTGCAAACACGGTAAAAAAGCTTCAGCCTGAGGCAAAGCTTTATTTCCACCAGACTTGGGCTTATGAAACCGACTCCGACCACTACGGGTTTGCAAATTATAATAATAGCCAAGAGGAAATGTATAACTGCATTTTAAAAGCAAGTGAACAAGCATCAGAATTAATCGGAGCCGAATTAATACCCACAGGTACAGTAATTCAGCGTATGCGTGAAAATTTACCTGAATTCGATTATAAAAACGGCGGTTTATCCCTTTGCCGCGACGGTTTCCACCTCTCCTTGGATTACGGCAGATACGCAGCTGCCGCCACCTGGCTCAGAGTATTAACGGGTATAAAAATCGGTACCACGGATTTTGAAGATTTCAACAGCGAATATTTAAATAAAATCAACGGTATTGTAAACAGCTTATAAAAAGAAAAATCCTGACCAAATGCAACCAAATGCAAAAGGTCAGGTTTTTTATATTATGAATATAACTCCTTCGCCGACCGCGGCAAATAAAAACGTCAGACTTTTCGTTTGCTTCTATTGTAAAAACCGAACTTATCGCGGTATTTCAGGGGTGCCTCGCCGCAATTTTTATGAAAAAACACGCTGAAATATTTTTCGTTTTCAAAGCCTGAAATTTCAGAAATCTGCTTTATGCTGCTGCCTGTATTGATAAGCAGATTTTTGGCGAGCCTGAGTTTTTCTTCCGTAATAAATTTATGTATTGAAACGCCGTATTCCGATTTAAAAATTCGCTGGGCGTGCCTTACCGAAATACCTACTTCACGGCTTATATCCTCCTGCGAACAGCCTCTGCCGATATTTTTAAGAATCTCCTTTTTAATTTTAGCTGCAAGTATATCGCTGCTTTGAAAATTTTCCCTTTCATAAAGATGAAGAACCGTTTTATACAGAAAACCCTGCATTGTAATCTGCCATTTTTCAAGGTCCGTTTCTTTCATATTCGCTTCTTCTATAAGCTCTTTGAATTCTTCCCCTAAAGTAAAATCCTCAAAAACAAGCTGACCGTTTAAGTTATATTTATCAAGCACCCTGCACCACTCATCGCCCAAAATGTTCACCCAGCAGAATTCCCAATCTGAAACGGCGTGATATTCGTGAGGGGACGTACACTTAGCAAAAAAGATGCTACCTTTCTTTATTTGCGCCGTTTTACCGTTCTGGGTTATAGCGCCGATTCCCTTTAAAGTGAAACCCACCACGGAAATGGGGGAATCTTTTCTCTTCACGCAGTAATTCAAGGCGCATTTATCAAAGCCTGCCATATCCACGGAAAAAGGCATTTTCAAGTAAGCTTCCTGATTTACGTAAGTGTAGGCGCCCGAACGTGCATCCATATGTGCCATTTTTATATCTCCTTAATATGAACATTAAAAGAAAGGTTTGCTTTGTTTTTATGCTTATTATAGCACTAAATGTCGCATTTTCAAACCTTTTTGTCGCCATTTTAAGTTCACCCGCAAAAATATAAATGATATAATAAGTTTACAAACAAGAAAAGGAGGCAAAATTATGCCCATAAGCAGTAAAGCCAGAGAAATACTTAACCGTAAAGATTTAATAGAAAAGCGTGATTTATGGTTTGAAAGAATGGAGAACGTTTTTGACGCCAAGGAGACCGAGTGGTCAAAAAAATACGTATACGCGGTTAACGGCGTAAGCGCGTGGGGACGCCACGACCCCTACACCGAGCCCGAACTTTGGGCGGAAGATTGCCTCGAAAACCTTGCCGAATGCTATGAAATTATGGAAAACGAAAATTACTTCCGCCCCTTATGCGTGGAGTATAATATTTACGGAGTACATTATATAGATAAAATTTTAGGTTCAAAGGTGTATTTTAAAGACGGCCAGTGGTATAACGATTACCTTACTTCACCCATAGGCGAGCTTAAATACCCCGACCTTGATAAGAGCGAAGTCTGGTCCCTTACGAAAAGAGCCATAAAAGCCTTTTTGGATGCGGACGTAAAGCTCCCCCTTTTCGGCTTGCCCACTTTTGCCAGCGTACTTAATATTGCGGTAAATTTATACGGAGCCGAAATACTTGCTGAAATGCTTACTGAACCCGAAAATGCAAAATCTGACCTTAAAGTAATAAACGACCTTCTCTGTGACCTTCACTCTTACTGCCGCGAAACTATTCCATACAGGCAGCTTCAGCCCGTTATTTCTTGGAACCGCACTCAGCCCCCTGGCTACGGTCAGCTTTGCGGATGCACCACCCAGCTTCTTTCAGGTTCAATGTACGAGGAATTTATAGCACCCCTTGACGACAAGCTTCTTGCCGTATACCCTAAGGGAGGTATGATTCACCTTTGCGGCTCCCACACCCAGCATATTGAAGTTTTCCGCAATATGGAGCATTTGAGGGCTATTCAGGTAAACGACAGAGCCTGTGCCGATTTAAAAGCTTACTTTGAAGGCCTTCGTGACGACCAGATAATATACTTAAACCCCTGCAAGGAAGCTTCAATAGATGACGCTGTGAAAATCACGGGCGGTAAAAGGCTTATAATTGCCGCCGATATCTCGGATCCCGTTTTAAAACCTTAAATAACAAACAGAAAAGGGAGCAGTCTAGTCTACAATTAACTGTTCCCTTTAAATTTTATACTTTATTCAAATCTGAATATCATCATCTGTCCAGGTGTGAGCCAATCGCCTACAAAGGTACCTTCATTGTTTGTGTGGAAGGTATGCAGGATTGGGTTATTTTCCTTTGTAAATTCACGCTCAAGCTGACCGTTTTCTTCCACATAAATTATTTTCTTTACGTTTTCATTAAGAACCAAAGCAAAACTTCCTGCCTCGGTTTTTGAGTTATTCATAAGCGCCACGTATTCTCTACCCTTTTCATCCTCAAAGAAAGATATAATGGCAGGAAGTCTGTGAACAGAATCTACCTGACGGATAAACTTATGGGTATCACCGGGGAAAATCTCATATCCGCCGAAAGCCCTTACCACATGGTAGGTTTTCTTGTGCCTTAAGCGGTAGAAGAGATCGCTGCTCATATTGTGAAAGCGGTTCAACATATATGAAAGGTTCCTGAAATTTTCAGTTTCCTCAAGGAATTCATTTACAGGGCACCTTGTATAGCAGTTTTTGGAGCGGTCCATATAGAAATAGAACCACATAATTCCTCTGTAACCTGAAATAACTGCGGTATTTATCTGCCAGAGAAAATCCTCCTCATTTTTCACTACATAATTAAAATGAGTGTTGGAAAGAAGGGTTATCCAAGGTTCTGCACCTTGCTTTTTTGCAAGCTCCATAAAAAGATTTAAATTATAAAAGTAATTATCTACGCCGTCGGGGTCGGGTCCCATCTGGCTGTAGCAATCGTAGCAAAGAACTTTACACCCAGAGCGCTCTATAAAATCTTTTCCCCACTCGCGGAAGGTCTTTCCCGAATATAAACGCCTTTCGCCCAATCTGTAATAGGGGTGCAGATTTGCAAAGGGAGTTAAGTGAGGCGCCATTTCGGTTTGAATCTGTATTACTTTTATAATTGCTTCTGATGCCTCTTCGCCGATAGGCTCGTCGCCTGCGTAAAAACCGTACACGGCAGGGTGATTGCCGAAATCCTCGTAAGCTCTTTTGAATATCTTACGGTATTCCTCTTCACCTATCTTCATTAGTGAGCGGTAGGTTAAATCACTTATCATAATAATAAGCTTTATACCAAAGCGCTCAGCTTCGTCTAAAAAGGGAACAAGCTCTTCCTTTTTATTGGTTTCATAGCTAAAAAGCGGGCTTTGGGTTAAAGTAATACCGCATCTTGCCCAGCGTTCCGCTTCACTTGCAGAAAGGCGGTTAACATTAGTAGCATTCCAGAAACCTACAGGAAATCTGCTGCTCATAATTTTTCTCCTTTATTAATTAATTTTATTAAATACGCCGTACTTATTTTACATTTATTAAAGTAATTATAACACGGGTAAAGTAAAATAACAACCAAGAAAACTTCCTTAAATTTTGACTTACAAAACTCATTTTGTTAAGGTTATAAGCTCGCCCGTCACGCAAGCGAAAATTTAAACACTTCATTTACATTATTTTCAACGTATGATAAAATACTAATAAATCACTTTATTTTTGAAACTATCACTTTTTAACATTCAAGAGGTTTACTATGAAAATCAGCATTGATTTTAATAAATGCATTGGAAAAATTAAAGCTATGCACGCGGTTGGTCAGCCACCCATTGAGGGAATTAGCACTGAGTATTTCCATTACCTGACTAACGCAGGCATTCCTCAATCCAGACTGCATGACGTGGCAGGCACCTATGGAAGATGGCAGTTTGTAGATATACCTAATATTTTCAGGGATTTTTCTGCAGATGAAAACGACCCTGCATCCTATCATTTTGCTTTTACCGATATTCTTATTAAAGCACTTATAGATGCAGGCGTAGAACCTTACTTTCGTTTAGGTGTAACTATTGAAAACTACCGACTGATTGAACGTTACACTACCTATCCGCCCACCGATTTTGAAAAATGGGCACGTATATGCGAGCATATTATTCGCCATTACAACGAAGGCTGGGCAAATGGCTTCCATTATAATATACAATATTGGGAAATATGGAACGAAGCTGACGACGAAGTGGATCAAAACAGGAGTTCTATGTGGTGCGGCACAATGGAAGAGTATTTCCGCCTTTACGATATTACGTCCAAACACCTGAAATCTTGCTTCGGCAATAGTATTAAGGTTGGCGGCTATGCTGCAACGGGTGTAAATAACCCTGAACTGGATGCAAATCTTTCAGGTCTTAACTATACTGCACAAACAAACACAGAGCACAGAATAAACTTCATACACGGATTTTTTAAATATATCAGCGCCCATCAATCACCTATCGACTTTTTCTCTTATCATTCATATTCTTCAATCGGAGATACAGTAAAACAGGTAAGATATTACGATGCCATCTTGCAAAAATACGGCTATGCGCATATAGAACGTCACCTTAATGAATGGAGCCTTTGCTGGGCTTTACCCGGCATTGACTGCAACGAAAAGGACCACCTGGCTTTTTCTTCCAATACCCTTGCTTTGATGCTTGCCATGCAGCATGAAAAAGTTGACCTTTTGCATTACTACGACGCTCGCATGACCTCCTCGTGCAATGGCGGTCTTTTCAATTCTGAAACCCGTAAGCCAACCAATACTTATTTTGCTTTCCATATGTTCAATAAACTCTATATGCTGAAGGATGAAGTTCTTTGTATTTCAGAGGATCCTTCTATATATGCTATAGCGGCAACTAACGGTAAGCGCTCCGTTATTATTTTGGCTAACCCTGAACCTAAACCTGTAACTTTAGACCTTGAATTGGCGGGTGCTAACGAGGCTGATGCAGAAATTCTTAGAATTGATAGTATTTACCGATACTCCCCTACAGGCGAGAGCCTGAAAAACGGCAAATTCACTCTCCCTGCCTACGGCTGTGCAGAAATTAGGTTCTATTAATAAATAAGTAGTAAAATCGGCTACGTGATATACTTAATCCGTGAGACTTTCAGGAGTGTGATTTACATGAATGTGAATGAAATGAAATTTCAACGCGTATTTTCTAAATCGATGTATAAAACCCTAAAATTGCCTCTTGGTGAAATGACCTTCACTAAGGATTTTGTTAGCGATAAACGAGGGAATTTATACCCTGTTATCAACAAGAGCACTGATTGTGTTGAACAGATAAATAACAACCGATACTATGTGCAAAACGGCACGGTTGAACGAATGTTTACACGATTTTTCCCATTCGCCACCTATGAAATTTCATTTTCCAATCTGACCGGAGAATGCGGTTTTGTTTTTCACTTAGCCGATCAAAAAGCTTCGTTGATTTGCAGGAATGATACCATTTGTTTTTTTGATGGAGAAAATGAACAAAAACAGGAACTGTGTGAGCAACTCTCTTGCGGTACCATGGTGATCTCCTGTCGCCCCAAAGCCTTTGATATATACTTTATGAAAAACGATAAACCGGTTTATTTCCATACTTTTAGAACAGAAGTATTTTCCG
>SVPY01000009.1 GCA_015065615.1 Oscillospiraceae bacterium
CACATATCGCAGGAGTTCATTATAAAGGTTTTGCCTACGGCGTTACCTATGCTTTCGCCGGGAACTTCGTTTCTTTCCTCTATAATAGTAAATTCCTCACCGGGACGCTTCTTCTCCATAAGAGTATATTCCCAGCGGCAGGGCTGAGCACAGTCGCCTCTGTTTGCATCTCTGCCTACTAAGTAGCTGGAAAGCAAACATCTGCCCGAAAAAGAAACGCACATAGCGCCGTGTACAAAGGCCTCTATTTCTATATCCTCGGGTACTGCTTCTCTTATTTCCTTTATCTCTTTGAAATTAAGCTCTCTTGCAAGCACTATTCTTTTGGCGCCTAAAGCTACGAATGCTTTGGCGGTCTCTTTATTTATTATACCTGCTTGAGTGGAGATATGAATATCAACACCCTCTGCGTAGGTTTTAGCTAACTGCATAACGCCCAAGTCGGCAACTATAAGACCGTCAACACCGATATTTTTAAGGTGGCTTAAATAAGGGGGAAGATATTCTATTTCGTTATTGTGAGGCACCGTGTTGCAGGTTACGTATACTTTCACGCCCTTACTGTGGCAGAGCTTTACAGCTTCCTCCAACTCATCATCGGAAAAATTGGAAGGAGCCGTACGCATACCGAAGTTTTTACCTGCAAGATAAACTGCATCCGCGCCGTAAGTGATGGCAGAAATAAGTCTTTCCATATCGCCAACGGGGGAGAGAAGCTCAGGTTTTTTAAAATTAATCATATTCTTACCTATAAACAATCAGTTTTTTAAGCTCTGCATGGGAGCGGGAATTCTGCCGCCGCGGTTAATAAACTTTGCAGGAGATTTTTTGTTAACTTCCATAATGGGACCGCCGCCTAAAAGACCGCCGAAATTAAGTTCCTCGCCTGCTTTCTTACCAATAGCGGGAATAAGTCTTACAGCAGTAGTTTTACTGTTTACCATACCGATAGCGGCTTCGTCGGCGATAATACCTGAAAGAATTTCATTCGATACATCACCGGGTACTATTATCATATCAAGACCAACCGAGCAAACGGAAGTCATGGCTTCAAGCTTTGTTAAACTTAAAGCTCCGCTTCTTGCCGCGGCAATCATACCTGCATCCTCAGAAACGGGGATAAATGCGCCTGAAAGACCGCCTACGTGGCTTGACGCCATTACGCCGCCTTTCTTAACTGCGTCATTAAGTAAAGCAAGGGTAGCTGTAGTGCCGTGTGCGCCGCACTGCTCAAGACCCATCTCTTCAAGGATGTAAGCAACGCTGTCACCGACGGCGGGAGTGGGAGCAAGGGAGAGGTCAACAATACCGAAGGGAGTGTCAAGTCTCTTTGAAGCTTCCTGAGCAACGAGCTGACCCATTCTTGTAATTTTAAACGCAGTTCTTTTAATAAGCTCTGCAACCTTACTTATATCATCGGTATCGGAAAGCTTACTGAGAGCGGCTCTTACAACGCCGGGGCCTGAAACACCTACGTTAATAACTCTGTCTGGCTCACCAACACCGTGGAATGCACCTGCCATAAAGGGGTTATCCTCGGGTGCGTTACAGAAAACAACCAGCTTTGCCGCGCCTATACATTCTCTGTCTTTAGTTAAAACAGCCGCATCCTTAATGGCTTTACCCATCATCTTTACGGCATCCATATTTATACCTGCTTTAGTGGAGCCTACGTTTACGCTGGAGCAAACGAAATCTGTAGTAGCCAAAGCTTCGGGAATGCTTAAAATAAGCTCCTTATCGCCGCTCGAGAAACCCTTCTGAACCAATGCGGAGTAACCGCCGATAAAGTTAACGCCAACTTCCTTTGCGGCTTTATCAAGTGTTTTAGCAAATTTAATGGGGGAGTTGTAGGAAGCGTCGTTTAAGCCGTGAGTCTGGCAGGCTCCTGCAATCATAGCGATAGGTGTGACGGAAATTCTTTTGTTAACAATCGGAATACCGTACTCCTTACTTATATCCTCGCCTGTTTTTACTAAATTTTCAGCATAACGGCAGATCTTATCGTACACCTTATCCGTTGCCCTTTTAATATCGGGGTCAATACAGTCAATAAGACTTATGCCCATGGTTATGGTTCTTACGTCAAGATCCTCGTTGTCTATCATATTTATGGTTTCAAGTATATCTCTTGTATTAAGCATAAATTACCTCAAATTCTGTGCATGGAGTTAAATATATCCTCGTGCATTACGTGAATTTTCAAACCTTCCTTTTCGCCTAAAGCAACAAGTGAATCGGAAAGCTCAGCAAAACTTACCGTGCATTTTTCTGTATCCACCATCATAATCATAGCAAATAAGTCCTGCATAATGGACTGTGTAACCTCAATAACGTTGGCACCGTTTTCTGCGCAAACCGTACTGACCTTTGCAAGAATACCCACTGCATCCTTACCCAGTACCGTAATAACTGCTTTCATATCAAAATTTAGCCATTGCCCTCGCAAAGGCTGCTCCTTTTTATAAAAATACATAATAATTATCACTCAAAAACATCAAATAGTCAATAGAATTAAGAATAAATTAGGGTTAATTTACATTAATAATAAAATAGTTGTTTATTTCTTTAGGATTTTGTGGTAATATAATTATAATTGTATTTAATATTTAAATTTTATGGGAAGTATGAAAATATGATTTATAAAAATATATCGGATCTTCACACACACTGCGAGTTTTCTTTCGATAGTTCGGAAGCTCCCGATAAGATGCTTAAAAGAGCAGAGGAATTAAATTTAAAATACTACGCTTTAACAGACCATTGCGAGTGCCACGTATATTTTAAGGATAAAGTATATGAAGATATGGACAGAGCCTATAAATGGATGAGCGAAGCGCAAAAGGAATATAAAGGCCCCGTTAAATTTTTAAAGGGTATTGAACTGGGTCAGCCTTCTCAGGATATGAAAGCGGCTCTTCATGCTTTAAACGGCAGAGAATACGATATAGTTCTGGGGTCACTTCATAATATTAAAGACGAAGAGGATTTCTTCTTCTGGCACAGAATGAGTATGGACGTGGATTACGGTCTTGACAGATATTTCCGCGAAATTTTAGAAATGCTTGATAATAAAATTTTCGACTCCTTAACTCATTTAACTTACCCTGCAAGATACATCTACTGCGAATGCGGCGAGGATATCAATTATAAGAGATACATCGCGCAGGTTGAAGAGGTGCTTAAGAAATTAATTAAAAAGGGCTGCGCTTTGGAAGTCAATATGAAAAAAGACTTTATAAAGCTTTACGATATTCATCCCGATATTGAAATATTCAAAATGTATAAAAGCTTAGGCGGCCGGCTTGTTACAATAGGCAGCGACGCCCACGATACAGCCTTTTTAGGCCACGGTATGAACGAAGCTTTGGATATGCTTAAAAATATAGGCTTCGATTCATATACGGTATTTGAAAAGCGTAAACCAATACAGATTGCAATTGAGTAATAAACTAAAAATCTAATTAATCTCACCCGAAAGGATAATAACATGAACGCTAAGAAAGAAAAACTTTTAAACATATTAAGTGAAAACGCACAGCTTACAAATGAGCAGTTAGCTGTTATGATAGACGAAAGTCCCGAATTTGTAAAAGAAGCAAAGAAGTCATTCGAAAAAGAGGGCATCATAAAAGGCTACAACACCCTTATTAACTGGGAAAAATTCGGCAAGCAGACAGCTTCTGCCATTATAGAATTAAAGGTAACTCCCCAGAGAAATACGGGCTTTGATGAGATAGCTGCAAGAATCATGGAATTCCCCGAGGTTGAGTTCGTTTACCTGATGTCGGGCGGTTTCGATTTGGCTGTTATGGTAAACGCCGCAACTATGGCGGACGTTGCTATGTTCGTTGCTAAGCGCCTTGCGCCCATCGGCGGTATTCTTTCCACAGCCACACACTTCGTTCTTACAAGATATAAGGATGGCGGCAAGGTATTTGCAAACGATGAAGAAGAGATAGACGAGAGAGGAAGCAACCTTTGTGATTGATTACAGCACTAAAATTAACCCCACACTTAAAAATATAAAACCCTCAGGCATACGTAAGTTTTTCGATATTGCCAACGAGCTTGAGGACGTTATTTCCCTCTCTGTGGGTGAGCCTGATTTTCACACACCCTGGCACATAAGAGAAGAGGGTATATATTCACTTGAAAAGGGCAGAACGCGCTATACACCCAATAAAGGTTTTATTAAATTGCGCGAGGAAATAAGTGCCTACTTAAAACGTAAATTCAGCCTCGAGTATTCTGCCGAAAAAGAAATTCTCGTTACCGTAGGCGGAAGTGAAGCCATTGACCTTTGCATCCGCGCGCTTATCAGTAAAGGCGACGAGGTTCTTATTCCCGAGCCAAGCTTCGTTTGCTACGTGCCTATCACGCAGATGGCAGGTGGCATGCCCGTTACCTTAAAAACAACTGCCGAAAATAAATTCAAATTAATGGCAGAAGATTTAGAAAAAGCGGTAACCGAGAAAACAAAGCTTCTTGTACTCCCTTACCCCAATAACCCCACAGGCGGTATTATGGAAAGGGATGAGCTTAAGGCTATTGCCGATTTTGCAATTAAGCACGATTTGATTATTTTAAGCGACGAAATTTACGCTGAGCTCACTTACACGGGTAAGCGCCACGTTTCAATTGCCGAGCTTCCCGGTATGAAGGAGAGAACGGTTATTGTAAACGGTTTCTCAAAATCACATTCTATGACCGGCTGGCGAATGGGCTACGCTGTAGGTCCTTCCGAAATTATTTCCCCCATGACCAAGCTTCACCAGTTTGCCATTATGAGCGCACCCACTATGAGCCAGTACGCCGCTATCGAAGCTTTAAAAAACGGCGACGAGGATATTGAGAAGATGCGCGCCGAGTACGATATGCGAAGAAGACTTATTGTGGACGGTCTTAATAAAATGGGTCTTGAATGTTTCGAGCCCGAAGGCGCCTTCTATGTGTTCCCCTCTATTAAATCCACAGGTCTCACGTCGCAGGAATTCTGTGAAAAGCTTATTTACAGTAAGCACGTAGCAGTAGTACCGGGTGACGCATTCGGTGAGAGCGGCGAAGGCTTTGTAAGAATTTCCTACTGCTATTCTATTAACCATATAACCGAAGCCTTGGAGAGAATGCAGGCATTCCTTTCTGAGCTTAAGGAAGGTAAAATTTAATGGATAAAGTTTTCTTAAAGAAAATTGAAAATTACAGTATAGACGAACTTAAAGCTATATATTCCGAAATTTTCGCGGAAATTAATCTCGGCGAGAAAATCAAAAAGGGTATGACCGTAGTTATAAAGCCCAATCTTGTTATTAAGTCTAAACCCGAAAGCGGAATTATAACCCATCCTTTTGTGGTGGCTGCGGTGGGTATTCTTGTTAAAGAGATGGGAGCAGAGGTGCTTATCGCCGAAAGCAGCGGCGGACCTTTTACTTCCACCACCTGTAAAATGATATTCGGTAGCGCAGGCTATAAGGATATAGCGGAAAAATACGGCTTTAAGCTCTATACAGATGCTGAACACGGCATAGTAAATATCAAAAATCCTCTTATCTGCAGTGAGCTTTCAGTTATAAGACCCTATATAAATGCGGACTTCGTAATAGATATAGCTAAATTAAAGTCCCACTGTATGACGGGTATTTCGGGTGCAGTAAAAAATCTTTTCGGCGTTGTGCCGGGATTGATGAAACCCGAGCTTCATTGCCGTTTTCCCGATGAAAATGATTTTGTTAAAATGCTTACTGATATTTGTGAGTACGTTAAGCCAAGCCTTTGCATAATGGATGCTGTTGAAGGTCTTGAAGGCGACGGCCCCACAGGCGGCATCAAGAGAAAAATGGGATTTACCGCAGTAAGCGAAAATCCCTACGCCCTCGATTTCGTCTGTGCAAATATAATAGGTATGGTTCCCGAAAACATCAAAATGATAAAGCTCTGGATGGATAAGGGACTTTCTCCTAAGAGCCTTTCGGAAGTTATATTAAATGATAATATCGAAAAATACCTGCAGAAGGATTTTATAATGCCTAAAAGCAAGAATACCGATATGATCGAGCGCCTGCCTAAATTTTTAAGACCTATTGCAAATAAACTCGCAACACCGAAGCCCGTTATAGATACTAAAAAATGTATAGGCTGCGGCAAGTGCAGTGAAAGCTGCCCTCAGCATACCATTGAAATTAAGGATAAAAAGGCAGTTATAAATTACAAAAACTGTATCAAATGTTTCTGCTGCCACGAAATGTGCCCCATGCACGTTATAGACATCAAGCGCCTTAAAATTTTTAATTTTTAAGGCAGAGCTTTATTAAAAAATTAAAAGGAACTTATAAAAATGATCATTAATGCTCACGCCAAAATCAACCTTACCCTTGATATTACAAGAAAGAGAAGCGACGGTTACCACGATATCAGTACTATAATGCAGTCCATCTCTCTTTGTGACGAGCTTGAACTTGCAAAGAATAAGGACGGAAAAATTAAAATTTCCTGCAATAAGCGCGGTATACCTACGGACGAGCGTAACTCAGCCTACAAGGCAGCCAGAGCAATATTGGATTACTGCAATATCACCGATATGGGTGTAAACATCTTCATCAATAAGCGTGTGCCCGTTGAAGCGGGTATGGGCGGCGGCAGTGCCGATGCTGCTGCAGTACTTATGGCAATGAATAAGCTCTTTGATTTGCAGCTTACCGAAAGCGTGCTTGTTGATATTGCTGCAGGAATCGGTGCGGACGTGCCCTTCTGCCTTTTAGGCGGCACAAAAAGATGTGAAGGTATAGGCGACGTTATGAAGGACGTAAGCCCCCTGCCCGATTGCTTAATACTTATCTGTAAACCTCCCGTAGGCGTAAGTACTGCTCTTGCTTACAGCGAAAGCGATAAATACCCTCAGGACGGCAGCTTTATGACTCCTTTAATGGAGAAAGCTCTTGAGACGGGTGATATCAATAAGGTCACAGAGTGTATAGGAAACCGTTTCGACGATATCCTCCAGATTCCCGACGTACAGATAATTAAAGCATTAATGAACGAGTACGGCGCAATAAAATCCAGTATGACAGGCAGCGGCAGCGCAGTATTCGGTATTTTTACCGATGAAATAAAAATACAGGAAGCATACGAGATTATAAAAAATTACGGCGACGTATTCATCACAAGACCCATGACCAAAGCTTAAAATTTTTACGGTTAATATAAAATTAAAGACCTGAAGTGAATTAAACTTCAGGTCTTTTTCGTTTCGTTTAGTTTAGTTTGGTATGGTTTGGCGTGGTTTAGTTTAATTAAACTTTAAACATTAAATCGCCGTAAGTGGGGTAGGGCCAAAGCTCACTTGAAACCATAGTTTCCATACTGTCAACAGCTTCTCTTAAAAGCTCCATAACGGGTAAAATGCTGTCGCGGTAATGTTTTGCTAATTCTAATACCTTTCCGTCGAATTCTTTACCCTTTTCAAGGTTAGAATCAAGTAAGTTAGCAAGGGAGTAAGCTTTATCAAGAAGTGTGGAAAGCTTTTTGATAATATCCGTTTCGCTTAAGCAGGGCATATCGGGGAATAAGTTCTTCTTAAGTGAAAGCTCTTTGCAAAGATTGCTTATATATTTATTTACTGCGGGATAAATATCACGGCGGAACATCTGGAGCATTGTTAAAGCTTCAATGTTTAAGGTTTTGCTGTAGTTATCTATTATAACGTCGTGACGACTCTTAAGCTCTACCGCCGTATAAATTTTATGGGACGTGAAGAGGTCGATGCTCTTCTTGGAAATATAGTGGGGAAGAGCGTCAACGGTTGTTTTAAGGTTATAAAGACCGCGTCTTTCTGCTTCCTTTACCCATGCGTCGCTGTAGCCGTCGCCGTTGAAAATAATTCTCTTGTGGTTCTTATATACTCTCTTAATAAGCTCGTTGAGCTCTCTTGAAAAGTCGTCTGCATTTTCAAGAATATCGGCAAACTGCTTTAATTCTTCCGTAACTATGGTGTTCATAATTACGTTGGTGCAGGCAATTGACATTGAAGAGCCAAGCATTCTGAATTCGAACTTGTTACCTGTGAAGGCGAAAGGAGAAGTACGGTTTCTGTCGGTTGTATCTTTAGGAAGATTCGGCAGAGCTGTAACGCCTATCTGCATGTGCGTACTGCCGGGGCCTTCGTAGGAATCGTTATGCTCTATGGCTTCCAATATACCCGTAAGCTCATCACCGAGGAAAATAGATACTATAGCGGGAGGAGCTTCGTGAGCGCCCAAACGTAAATCGTTGCCCGCTGAGGCTGCGGATACACGGAGTAATTCCTGATATTCGTCAACAGCCTTAATAACTGCAACGAGGAATAAAAGGAACTGAGCGTTTTCCTGAGGGTGCTTACCGGGGTTAAGTAAGTTTTTACCGGAATCAGTAGTAATTGACCAGTTATTGTGCTTACCGGAGCCTGTAGCTTTACCGAAGGGTTTTTCGTGAAGAAGGCATACTAAATCGTGCTTTTTAGCTACGTTCTTCATTATTTCCATTGTAAGCTGGTTGTGGTCTGTGGCAATATTTGTTGTTGTGAAAATAGGAGCCAATTCGTGCTGAGCGGGGGCTGCTTCGTTGTGCTTTGTTTTAGCAAGAATGCCAAGCTTCCAGAGCTCTTCATCAAGTTCCTTCATATAAGCCATTACTCTTGGCTTAATAGCGCCGAAGTAGTGATCGTCCATCTCCTGACCCTTGGGAGCTTTTGCGCCGTAGAGAGTTCTGCCGCAGAATAAAAGGTCATCACGCTTATCGAAAAGCTTCTTATCAACAAGGAAGTATTCCTGCTCGGCGCCAACGGTTGTGGTTACCTTTTTTGTATAAATATCACCGAAAAGTCTTAAAATTCTGAGAGCCTGTACGTTTAAAGCTTCCATTGATTTTAAGAGGGGCGTCTTCTTGTCAAGAACTTCGCCGCCGTAGGAGCAGAAAGCCGTGGGAATGCAAAGGGAACCGTCCTTGATAAAAGCATAGGATGTGGGGTCCCAGGTTGTATAGCCTCTTGCTTCAAAAGTTGCTCTTAAACCGCCTGAAGGGAAGGATGAAGCGTCGGGCTCGCCTTTAATAAGCTCCTTACCGGAAAACTCCATAATTATTCTGCCGTCAGCAGTAGGGGAGATGAAGCTGTCGTGCTTTTCGGCGGTGATGCCCGTCATAGGCTGGAACCAGTGGGTGTAGTGGGTTGCACCCTTTTCAATAGCCCAATCCTTCATAGCATTGGCTACTGCGTTGGCAACGGTAATATCAAGGCTTTTGCCGCTGTCGATAGTTTTTCTGAGAGATTTATAAATATCTTTCGGGAGCCTTCTCTGCATTATGTCATCGTTAAAAACAAGGCTGCCGAAAAGTTCGGGTATATCGTGGTGGCTCATATATGTACTTTCCTTTCAAAGAAATTAGCTGTAATCAATCTAATAAACCAACGATAATTTTATTACAAAACATGACCTTTTGTCAATAATTTAACGCTTTTATAAGGCTTGATTTTTAAAGATTGGAAATAAAGACAAATTTAAAAAATTTTTTGCGTGAATTTTATGGAATTTTTAAAGCATAGCTTTTAAAATACTTCTTTTTGTGGTATAATATATAAATAAATCGTTAAATTATCTGAAGCGTTTTGATCCAAAAAAGAAAAAATGCGGAAAATTAAAAAAATTGTTGACTACATAGCGTCGTTTTGATATAATTTATTGATGGTAAAAATCGGGCACAGTTGCGCCCATTTCTATATAACAAGAGGAAAGAGGTAAAGCTGAAATGAGTAAAGCATACTTAGTTTTAGAAAACGGTAAAGTTTTTGAAGGTCAGTCTTTTGGTGCTGTTGGCTCTGTTACTGCTGAAGTTGTTTTCACAACCGGTATGGTCGGTTATCTTGAAACATTAACAGATAAGAGCTTTGAAGGCCAGATTGTCTGCCAGACTTTCCCGCTTATTGGTAATTACGGTGTTATTTCCGATTCTTTTGAGGGAGATAGTATCGGTCCTCGCGGTTACATTGTTAAAGATTTGTGTCAAGTTCCTTCTAACTTCCGTTCAGAGGGTGAGCTTGACACTTTTTTTAAGGCCCGCGGCGTAGTCGGACTTTGCAAAATAGATACAAGAGCGCTTACAAAAACGCTCCGTGAAGAGGGTATTATGAACGGTGTTATCACTAATGACCCTGCTTCAGTTGATTTCGAAGCTTTAAAAGCTTACAAGGTAGCAAATGCTGTTGAAGTAACTAAGGCAAAAGAGATCACGAGATTTAACGAAGGCGGCAAAATTAAAGTTTGCCTTCTCGATTTCGGTGCTAAGAAGAGTCTTATCAAGAACTTAGCTTCTTATGATGCCGAAGTTATTATCTGCCCTCCCGAAATTAAAGCAGAGGAAATTACTAAGCTTGGTGCTGATTGCATTGTGCTTTCCGATGGCCCCGGCGATCCTTCCGAATTAAAGGAAGCGATTGAAAATGTAAAGGAAATTATTAAGCTTGGTCTTCCCATTATGGGTATTTGCCTTGGCCACCAGCTTTTGGCTCTTGCTCACGGCTTTAAGACATATAAATTAAAGTACGGTCACCGCGGCGCTAACCAGCCCGTTAAGTATAGCGTAACAGGCAGAGTAATGATAACAAACCAGAATCACGGCTATGCAGTATGCCCCGATTCCGTTGATGCTTCTGTTGCTGAGCTTGCTTTCACAAACGTAAACGATAAGACTAACGAAGGTCTTATATACAAGAATATAAAGGCATTAACAGTTCAGTTTAACCCTGTTGTGTGCGACGGTCCTGCCGACACAAGCTTTGTTTATGCTGATTTCTTCAAAATGCTTGAAAAGTAATATTAGTTCAAATAAGAAGAAAGGAAAAACGTTATGCCACTTAATAAAGATATAAAAAAGGTTCTCGTTATTGGTTCAGGTCCCATTGTTATCGGTCAGGCTGCTGAGTTTGACTATGCAGGCACACAGGCTTGCCGCGCTCTGCGTGAGGACGGTATTGAGATAGTTCTTGTTAACTCCAACCCCGCTACAATTATGACAGACAGCGCCATGGCGGACAGAATCTATATTGAACCTCTTACACTTGATACTGTTAAGAGAATTATCAAAAAAGAAAAGCCCGACAGCATTCTTTCAGGTTTCGGCGGCCAGACAGGTCTTACACTTTCCATGCAGCTTGCAAAGGAAGGCTTCCTTGAGGAAAATAACGTAAGACTTTTAGGCGCATCCCCTGAAACAATCGATAAGGCTGAAGACCGCCAGATGTTTAAGGACACAATGGAGGAAATCGGCCAGCCCTGCATTCCCAGTAAGGTTGTTACAACAGTTGAGGGTGCCGAAGAGTTTACAAACGAAATCGGTTATCCCGTAATTATCCGTCCTGCATTTACACTCGGCGGCACAGGCGGCGGTATCGTTTATAATAGGGAAGAGCTTATGGAGATTGCCGCAAACGGTCTTTCTCTTTCTCCCATAACTCAGATCCTCGTTGAAAAATGTATTTCCGGTTGGAAGGAAATTGAATTCGAAGTTATCAGAGACGCTTCAGGCAACTCCATAACAGTTTGTTCTATGGAAAACGTTGACCCCGTTGGCGTTCATACGGGCGACAGTATCGTTGTTGCCCCCGCCGTTACACTTTCCACAGCAGAGTACGGTATGCTTCGCGCAGCTGCTATTAAGATCGTTAACGCTTTAGGCGTTGAGGGCGGCTGTAACGTTCAGTTTGCTTTACACCCCACAAGCTTCGATTATGCTGTTATCGAGGTTAACCCCCGTGTTTCCCGTTCCAGTGCTCTTGCTTCCAAGGCTACAGGTTACCCCATAGCTAAGGTTGCTACAAAAATTGCCATCGGCTACCGCCTTGACGAAATTGTAAACGGTGTTACAGGTAACACATATGCAGCTTTTGAACCCAGTGTTGACTACATCGCTTTAAAATTCCCCAAGTGGCCCTTCGATAAGTTCGTTTACGCTAAGCGTAATTTAGGTACACAGATGAAGGCAACAGGCGAAGTTATGTCTATTGCCGACTCTTTCGAAATGGCTTTAATGAAGGCTGTAAGAGGTGCCGAAATTTCTCTCGATACTCTTGAGCTTTATAAGTTCCGCGAGTATTCCGAGGAGGCTTTATGGGATATCTTAAAGGGCGCTACCGACCAGAGACTTTTCGGTATCACAGAGCTTATGCGCCGCGGTGTTACACTTGAAGCTATTCACGATTGCACATTGATAGATATGTGGTTTCTTACAAAAATCAAGGGCATACTTGATTTCGAGGAGTCCATTAAGAATACAACTCTTACAAAAGAGCAGTTTGTAAAGGGTAAGAAGTTAGGCTTCACTACTTCTTCTATGGAAAGAATCAGCGGCAATAAAATCGAATACACAATGGAAGAAACCTATAAAATGGTTGATACCTGCGCAGGTGAGTATGCTGCTAAAACTCCTTATTTCTACGGCACATTCGATACACCCGAATCCGGCGCCGTTAACGAAGCTTTCGAATTCATTGGCAAGAAGGGCAAGGAAACCGTTTTGGTTTTAGGCTCAGGTCCCATCAGAATCGGTCAGGGTATTGAGTTCGACTACGCTTCCGTTCACTGCGTTAAGTCTTTACAGAGACTTGGCTACGAGGTTGTTATCATCAATAATAACCCCGAAACAGTTTCTACAGACTTCGACACGGCTGACAGACTCTACTTCGAGCCTCTTTGCCCCGAAGACGTAATGAATATTATCAACATCGAAAAACCCGTTGGTGTAGTTGTTGCTTTCGGCGGCCAGACTGCTATCAAGCTTACAAAAACACTTGCAAAGAATAATATCAGAATCATCGGTACATCTGCTGACAGCATCGACGCAGCTGAGGACAGAGAGCGTTTTGACGCTATCCTCGAGAAGTGTGGCATCAAGAGACCTAAGGGCGACACAGTTATGACAGCTGAGGAAGCTTTAGAGGTTGCCAACCGCCTCACTTACCCCGTATTAATGCGTCCTTCCTACGTTTTAGGCGGTCAGAATATGATAATCGCCCACAACGACGCCGATATTCTTGAATATATGGAAATCATTCTCCGCCACAAGCAGGATAACCCCGTGCTTATCGATAAGTACTTAAGCGGTATGGAGCTTGAGGTTGACGCTATCTGTGACGGTGAGGATATCTTAATGCCCGGTATTATGGAGCACGTTGAGAGAACAGGCGTTCACTCCGGCGACTCTATTGCTAAGTACCCTGCTGAGGATATTGACGATTACCTCATCGACAAAATTACAAGAACTACCGAAATGCTCTGTACTGAATTAAAGGCTATAGGTCTTATGAACCTTCAGTATATCATTATGGATAACGAACTTTACGTTATTGAGGTTAACCCCCGTGCATCAAGAACAGTTCCTTATATCAGTAAGGTTACGGGTGTTCCCATGTGCGATTTAGCCACAAAGGTAAGCCTCGGCTACAAACTTAAGGATTTAGGCTACGGCACAGGACTTTATAAGAATTCCCCCTACGTTGCAGTTAAGGTTCCCGTATTCAGCTTCGAAAAATTAACCGACGTTGATACTCAGCTCGGACCTGAAATGAAGTCAACAGGTGAGGTTCTTGGTATCGGTAATAACTTCGAAGAAGCAATCTATAAGGGTCTCTTAGCTTCAGGCTGCAAGATGACTAAAGACGGCGGTGTGTTCATCTCCGTCCGTAATCAGGATAAGCCCGAAATCGCTGAAATAGCTAAAAAGTTTGCTAAACTCGGTTTTGACCTTTATGCTACAATGGGTACTGCAAACGTACTTATTAAGGCAGGTCTCAGTGTAAAGATCGTAGATAAGATTCACGAAGGTCCCGTAAATACTTTAACACTTATCGAAAGCGGTAAGGTAAATTACGTTATCTCCACATCCGCTAAGGGCAGAAACCCTGCGCGCGACTCCGTAAAGATCCGCCGCAAGGCTTGTCAGCTTGGTATTCCCTGCTTAACCGCTATCGATACAGCCAACGCTCTTGTAGATAGCTTAATGAGCCGTTATACTCCTTTCAACACAGAGATAGTTGATATCAACGATTTACGTAAAGACCGCCAGCAGGTAAGCTTTACAAAGATGCAGGGCACAGGCAACGACATTATCGTTATCGACGGCACTAAGAACGAGATTTCTTCCCCCGAGTTCCTCTCAATCTACCTTTCCGACCGCCACACAGGTGTTGGCAGTGAAGGTGTAGCTATTATCGATAAATCCGAGATAGCTGATATCAAGCTTCATATGTACAACCAGGATGGCAGCGAAGGCAGACTTGCAGGTAACGCACTCAGACTCGTAGCAAAGTACGTTTATGATAATAACATCTGCAAGAAGAATATCATTAAGGTTGAAACCTTAAGCGGCGTTAAGGAATGTAAGGTAATTACAAAGATGGGCATCGTATCTAACGTTACAGTTGATATGGGCAAAGTTTCCTTAAAGCCTGAGGAAGTTCCCGTAAAGCTTGCAGGCGAAAGCGTAATTAATCGCGAGATCACAATCGGTGACGTTGATTATAACGTAACTTGCCTCTCCGTTGGTAATCCTCATTGTGTAGTATTTACAAATTCCGTAGAGAAGTTAAACCTCGAAGCCATCGGTCCTAAGTTTGCACAGAGCAAGCTCTTCCCCGAGGGTATCAATGCAGGCTTTGTAGAGGTTCTTGATGAAAATACTCTCAGAATCAGAGTTTGGGAGCGCGGCAGCGGCGAAACAATGTCCTGCGGTAGTGGTGCCTGTGCAGCAGCAGTAGCAGCTGTACTTAACGGTTACTGCAAGAAGGGCAAGGATATCCGCGTTAAAGTAAAGGGCGGCGACCTTATCGTTAATTACACAGATGAAAGAGTATTAATGACAGGTAACGCTGAGAAGGTTTACGAAGGCGTATTCGAAATCTGATAAATATTAGTTTTGTTTAATAAATTAAGCGGTGCTTTTAAAGCACCGCTTGTTTTTTGCAATGAATGGTAGTAGAATATTAACATAAATCTTAGGAGATATGTTATGAATAATAAAGAATGGTTTAAAGAAGCTAAATTCGGTATGATGATACATTGGGGCTTATATTCACTTCTTGCAGGTGAATATAAGGGTAAACGCTATGATTACGAAGATGAGCTGGTTACAGAATGGGACCCTATAGGCGAGTGGATAATGTCAAGGTATCAAATACCTATAAAAGAATATGAAAAATTACTTAACTGCTTTAATCCCATTTATTTCGACGCAGAAGAATGGGTAAAGCTTGCTAAAGAGGCAGGAATGCAGTACATAGTTATTACAAGCAAGCATCACGAAGGTTTTGCACTTTATAAGTCAGAAGCCGATTCTTTTAACGTTGTAGATTCTACTCCTTTTAAAAGAGATATTATTAAAGAGCTTTCCGAAACCTGCAAAAAGCATAATATGAAGTTCGGTTTATATTATTCTCAGGAGCTTGACTGGCACGAGGAGCACGGCGGCGGATATGACAGAAAAGAGCTTGATTCAAAGGGCTGTATGTGGAGCAACTGCTGGGATTTTCCCGATACTAAGAAAAAAGATTTCAGTATTTGTTTTGAAAAGAAAATCAAGCCTCAGGTAAAAGAAATATTAACCAAATACGGCGATTTAGCTCTTATATGGTTCGATACCCCCGGTGTTATTACGCCTGAACAGAGTAAAGAGCTTTACGATATGGTTAAATTCTACCAGCCCGATTGCCTCGTTAATTCAAGAATAGGTAACGGAATGGGCGATTATACCTCCTGTGGTGATAACGAAATTCCTGATGACTATAAAACTACTCTATATGAATCTGCCTGCACTTTAAATGATACCTGGGGTTACAAGAGCTTTGACAATAACTGGAAATCAGCAGAAAAGGTTCTTGAAATTAAAGAACATCTTAATAGCCACGGCATCAATTATCTTTTAAACGTAGGTCCTGACGGCTTAGGAAGAATCCCCGCGCCTGCAATTGAAATATTAAAAAAGATCGGTAAGCTTTCAAAGTAAAAAATAAAAGTGTGGAAATTAATCCACACTTTTATTTTTTATAAGCTGTTTATTGCGTTTTTAACTCTCTCTGCTGTTCTGTCGTAACCTAAAATCTGAGTTACCGTGAAAAGGTCGGGGGAGTTGGTTTTTCCCGTAATAGCTACGCGAAGGAAGGTAGAAACGTCAGCTACAGTACCCTTAAATGCTTCGGGGTTAGCCTTATATGCCTTCATATCGGTTGTAAAGCCGATTTCCTCTGTAATAGCCTTAACCTTATTGAACCATGTGTTCTGGTCATCTGCAAAATCGTAAGAAGCAAGATATTTATTAAGAACATCTTTGATAAGCTCCTTATCAAACTTTTCTTCAAATACGGGAGAAGCCAGATATTTATCATAGAAGAATCCCATATAGGGCTTAGCTTCTTTCCATGTTGCTAAATCTTTTCTGGGCTTCTTGCCGCCTCTGCCTATTGCAAGAATCTTAACTGCATATTCTTTATCTGCCTTTAAGAAATCAGCAAATTCTGTATCGAATTCCTCTGTATATTCAACAAGGCGATTATATACTGTTTCGGCGTCCATCTTAGCGATTTCATTCTTACTTACGTCGCAAAGCTTCAAGTAGTCGAAAAGATTACCTGCGGGGTTAAGCTTTTTGGGGCTGAATTTAAAGTCTGTGGAAGGCGCTGTGGGGTTAGCTCTGCGCCAATCCTCGTAGTTGGAGTTAAGTAAAGTCATAATATACTCGTAAACAGCCTCTACGGGGAAACCTTCAGCCTTATAGAAAGTAAGTGCAAGCTCGGGGTCTTTACGCTTACTTAGCTTTCTCTTGGAGTTGCCGTCCATCTTCATTAAGGGTCCGATATGAACGTATTTAGGAAGCTTAAAGCCCAAAGCCTTGAAAAGCTGAATATGGAAGGGGAGGGAGGGCAGCCACTCGTCACCGCGAACAACGTGGGTAGTTCTCATCAAGTGGTCGTCAACTGCGTGTGCAAAGTGATATGTGGGAATACCGTCGCTCTTTAAAAGAACCTGGTCAATATCGTTTTCGGTAATGGTAAGCTCACCTTTAACAAGGTCATTATACTTAAACTGATTTTCTATGGATCCTGTGGAACGGAAACGGAGAACCCAGGGTTTACCTGAAGCCATCTCAGCCTTTATATCCTCAATGCTTCTGTCTCTCCAGATTGCGTATTTGCCGTAGTAACCGAAGTTTTCTTTCAATTCCTCCTGCTTTTCACGCATAGCCGTAAGCTCTTCTTCAGTGCAGAAGCAGGGGTATGCCATACCTTCCAAAATAAGCTTCTTTGCATATACGTGATAAATAGAAGCTCTCTGGCGCTGGCGGTAGGGACCGTAATCGCCGCTGTCACCGTCAATTGTAGCGCCTTCGTCAAAATTGATGCCGTAGTGCTTAAGTGTATTAATAAGTACCTCAACAGCGCCTTCAACTTCACGCTTTGCATCAGTATCCTCTACTCTTAAAAAGAGTACGCCGCCACTTTGATGAGCCATTCTCTCACTTGTTAAACCCTGAACCAAGTTACCTAAATGTACGAAACCTGTGGGAGAAGGAGCCATACGTGTGATAACTGCATTATCGGGATAATTTCTTACGGGGAATCTTGCTTCCATATCCTCGGGTGTCTCGGTTACCTCGGGAAATAAAAGCTCAGCTAATGCTTTATAATCCATAATAAAAATACCTTTCAAATATATTTTTAATTAAAATTTACAAAATTCAGCTTATTATAACATAAGTAAAACGAAAAATCAATTTCCACTTGACTAAAGCTTTGAAAATAAATATAATTATTTTGTAATATACATTAAAGGTGGCTAAAGGATGCATAAAAAGTAATTGCCGTAAAACTAAGCAGAAAAGTTTCCCGTTTGGTTACGGGTGGTTTTTTGCGGAATTTTGGTAGTTACTAAAGCTGGTTTCCTTTTCAGCGTTCTTTTTTAGTTTTTTCTGCCGTTTTCCGCAAATGGAAAACGGTTATTTTTATTTGGAGGATTTATGTCACTTATTAATGTAAATAATTTAAGCTTCTCTTATGAAGGAAGCTACGATAACGTATTTGAAAACGTTTCTTTTAATATCGATACAAACTGGCGCCTTGGTTTCTGCGGCAGAAACGGCAGGGGTAAAACCACTTTTCTTAAGCTTTTGATGGGCGAATATGAATATAGGGGAAAAATTACTTCAAGCGTAGACTTCGAATATTTCCCCTATGAAGTAAAGGATAAATCTCTTAATACCATAGAAGTAATTGACGGCGATTGTGAATTATGGCAGCTTCAGTGTGAATTATCCCTTTTAAACGTAAATGAGGACGTTTTATATCGCCCCTTTAACACTCTTTCAAGCGGTGAGCAAACTAAGGTGCTCTTAGCTTCAATGTTTTTAAAAGAGAATAATTTCCTTTTAATCGATGAACCTACAAATCATCTTGATATCGAAAGCCGTGAGATACTTGCAAATTACCTTAATACAAAACAGGGTTTTATACTTGTTTCCCACGACCGCGCCTTTCTTGATATTTGTACTGACCACACCTTGTCCATTAATAAAACGGATATTGAAATTATAAAAGGTAATTTTTCAACATGGTATGAAAATAAGATTTTGAAGGATAATTTCGAAATATCGGAAAACATTAGGCTGAAAAAGGATATAAAAAGACTTAAAGAAACAGCCGCCGAAAAAGCAAGATGGTCACAAAAGGCGGAATCCCGAAAAATCGGTTTTGACCCCAATAAGGTAGAAAAGAGCTTAGACAGAAGACCCAAAGAAGCCGCAAAAGCAAAAAAAGCAATGGCGCGCGCAAAGGCGATTGAAAAGCGTAACGACCGCCTTATTGAAGAAAAAGAATCGCTGCTTAAAAATATAGAGGAGTCGGAAAATTTAAAGCTTTACCCTTTAGAGTTTCATTCCAAAAGACTTATTGAAGCTAAAAATATTTCAGTAAAGTACGGCGATAAAACGGTATTTTCTTCACTGAGTTTTGAAATAAACAGAGGCGAAAGAATAGCGGTAAAGGGTAGAAACGGCAGCGGAAAATCAAGCCTTTTAAAGCTTATTTTAGGTGAAGATATAGAATATACGGGCAATTTATATAAAGGCGCAGGCATTATTATATCCTATATACCGCAGTGCACAGAGGAGATGAAAGGCTTACTTAGCGAATACGAAGAGAAAAACGCTCTGGATGTTCCGCTTTTTCGCGCGATATTGAGAAAGCTTGATTTTTCAAGAGTTCAGTTTGAAAAAAGGCTTGAAGATTATTCAATGGGGCAGAAGAAAAAAGTGCTTATTGCTCATTCCCTTTCGCAAAAAGCTCATATCTATATATGGGACGAGCCCTTAAATTACATTGACGTTTTGTCGCGAATTCAGCTGGAGGAGCTAATATTAAAATATTGCCCCACTTTAATATTCGTTGAACACGATAAGGTTTTTAATAATAATATTGCCATGAAAACAATTGAAATAAATAATGCACAAACTGTATTAAAATAGTTCATTGTTATTTGATGTGATGTGTGATAAGTTTATAAAAAAGGAGGATTAATTATGAACAGAGTATTTTTAAATTTGGATACGGATTGCAGCGGATATACTTATCTCAATTTTTTGTATGATAATAAAATTCCCGTTACAAAAGAAAGCTTAAAGCCCTTTATAGAGGGATATAAAAAAGCGGGAGTAACCGATTTTCTTATAAACACACTTTGCCAGCTTGCAATGTGCAAAAGCGAAGTTTTCTATGATTCAATAGATAAATATAACGAAGAATATGAAAACGGCATAAAAGTTAACTATAAAGAAAATTATCGCGGTATGTATAATGCTCTGAAGGAATTTAAAATTAACCCCTTTGAAGTTTGGATTGAAGCTTGCAAAGAGCAGGGTATAACACCTTGGCTTACTATGAGAATGAACGATTGCCACAATCCTTTGGATGTAACAAGCTTTATCCGCTCGGATTTTTTCTATAAGGCAAGAGAAAAAGGCTGGATGATAGGTGATGATTACGGCTATCATCATTATTGCTTTAATTACGCAGTTAAAGAAGTTTACGATTTAATGCTGAATTTCATTAAAGAGCAGCTTTTTATGTATGACGTTTACGGTTTTGAGATGGATTTTATGAGGGAGATATACTGCTTCCCCTACCGTGAAATGCCTGAATGTTATAAAATAATGAATAATTTCGTGCGGGACGTTAAAAAGATTGTAGATGATGCTTCAGTAAAGCACGGACACCCAATTAAGCTTGGCGCAAGAGTAACAAGAGATATCGAGCAGAATAAGGCATTCGGTTTCGACGTAAGAACATGGGTTAACGAAGGCTTGGTGGACGTTCTGGTGCCTTCTCCGAGGTTTGATACCAGCGACACCGATATCCCCGTGGATGTTTGGGTTAAAGAATTCCCGTGTACGGAAATTTATGCAGGTATTGAAGGTTTAATTGTAAGGCCCGACCAAAAATGCCACAATACACCCGATACCGTAAGGGCTATGATTATAAAATATTTCTCAATGGGCGCAAGAGGAATATATTTATATAATTATTTCTTTGCTGATTTACCAAATAATTGTGAGCTCGCAAACAAAATAAGAACCACAGAAATAATCAAAACCTCTAATTCTTTCGAAGAAGCCATAAAGCACCCTTACCGTTTTATCGTTACGTATCAGGAGGACTGGATTTGCCCCAAGGGCTTTACTCCCTATAAGCCTTTGCCCGTTAAGTTAAATGAAGCCGAAAGCTTGATACCTGTCAGCCTCGGCTTTATCCCCGAAAATGCCGAAGTTAAGCTGTTTTTAGGAATAAAAGGGGACGTAAATAATGTTTCACTTGCAGTTGACGGCGAAAATATAAGCCTTATTAAAGAGGACCCCAAGCCTTCATTTAATATGAATTTAAACGGTGAAGTTTATACATATATCCCAAAGGGCAGTGTTTCCTATAGCTCGTATATTAAAAATAACAGAAACGCTTCATATATTTTAAGCTTCAAAGCAAAAGATACAAAGGATAATACGAAAATTACGTATATCGAAATTGAAGTTACACCAAAATAAAATTAAGCTGCCGTTTAATTTCGGCAGCTTTTCTTTTATACATCTTTGTTAAACACGCCGTGTTCTCTGAAAAAGAAGGTAATGCACCAAGCGGCGGCGAAACCAACGAGGGAATAAATGATTCGGCTTAAAAGCGCGTCCTGTCCGCCAAAAAGCCAGGCAACAAGGTCAAACTGAAATAGACCAACCAAAAGCCAGTTAAGGCCGCCTACAATTGTTAAAATTAATGAAAGTATGTCAATCATAAATAATCTCCTTAAAATTATTTTAAAAGTATTATTTACACAGTCAATTTATTTATTCGGTTAAATTTAAGAATATTTTGGTAAATTCAGGTAAATATATCTGTAACAAAAAAATAAAAGGATGTTATTTATGAAAAATATAAAGAAAGCTTTTGTATGTTCATTTGTTCTCTGTGTTTTACTTTCCTTTTTCTCGTTTTCTTATACTGCGGAAAACTTAAGCGAAAAAGTAATAAGGTTTCATATTCCCGCAAATTCAGATTCTGAGATTGATCAGGAAATAAAATTAAAAGTTAAGGATGAGATATTTGAATACGTCACCCGGCTTTTAAAAGAAAGTAAATCCTATAAAGAGAGCGAAAACATAATCATAAACAATATAGAAAATATCGATTCAAAAGTTAATCTTATTTTAAGCGAAATGAACGTCGATTATAAGGCGCAGGCAAAAGTAATAAAGGAATATTTCAAAACAAGGGAATATGATACCTTCACCCTTCCTGCAGGAGAGTATACGGCACTCAGAATAACCTTAGGCGAAGGTAAAGGTGAAAACTGGTGGTGCGCTTTGTATCCTTCTCTTTGTATAAGTACCTCCCTTTGCGAAAATGAACTAAGCGAAAATGAAATAAGCCTTATAGAAAATAAAGAAGAAAATAAAATCAGCTTTCTTATTTACGAGTGGTTTCTCGAAATAAAAAAGCTCTTTGACAATTAGTTTGTTGAAGTTAAGAAGAACTAATGATATAATTATATAAATATTATATTTATTTTATATTCAGGCGGTAAAATATGCTTCAGTTAGTTCTCGGTACTTCAGGCCACGGCAAAACGGAATATCTTATAAAAAAAGTTGAAACAAGGCTTAAGGAAAATAAAGGTGACGTATATATCATAGTTCCCGATCAGTTAAGCTTCAGCCTTGAGAAAAATCTTTTGAACCGTTTCGGCGCCAAGCTTTCTTCAAAAATAAAGGTCTGGTCCTTTGACCGCTTAAGCGATGAAGTTTTCCGTATGTACGGCGGTATAAAGGAAAAGCCCCTTTCCGAAACAGGCAAGTACGCCGTGCTTTCCAAAGCAATAAAAATTACCAAGGATAATTTAAAGGTATATCATAAAGCAAGTGAAACACTATTAAAATTAGTACTCGAAGCTATTACGGAGTTTAAAGAAAATCTTATTACTCCGCCTGATCTCTTCGAAAGTTCAAAACAGATGAAGGGCAATTTGAAGGATAAAATTAAAGATATCGCCTTAATTTATGAAGTTTATAACACCCTTATCAAGGATAAATATCTTGACGAAAGCGACGTTTTGACAAGAGCCGCCGAAATAATAGAAGATAAAGAATTTTTAAAAGGTTCTCTTATTGTTTTCGACGGTTTTGAAAGTTTCAACCGCCAGAAGTATAAAATTATCGCCCATGCAATGAAGAAGGCGGAAATATGCTATATCTCCCTTGCAACAGATACAGCGTCAATTAACGAGGAATCGGTTTTTGAGCCTATATCGAGAACGGTGCTGAATATTAAAAGAATAGCTGCCGAAGAAAACATAAAAGAAAACGTTCCTGTATTTTTTAAAGATGCGGTCAGATTTGAAAATGAAGAACTTAAACATCTTGAAAAATATCTGTTCCGCAGTGAAATAGAGCAGTACAGTAAAGAAACAAGCAATATAGAAATATTCGAGGCGCTTAATATTTACGATGAAATTGAATATATAGCCGCCAAAATACGAAATTTAGTTATCGACGAAAATTACAGCTACGGAGATTTCAGTATTGTCTGTAAGGACCCCGGTAAATATTACTCCGTTCTTTCGCCGACCCTTGAGAAATGGAATATTCCCTGCTATTATCAGGAGCCCATAAAATTAAACAGCCGTCCCATAATAAGGCTTATTGAAGCTTCATACAGAATTGTAAAATACGGTTACAGAACCGAGGATATTCTTTCTCTTTTAAAAACAGGACTTACCGAGTTTAAAAGCGACGATATCTCCATGCTTGAAAACTACCTCTATTTATGGAAAATAGAGGGAAAAGCGTGGAAAAGAGATTTCTTTAAGCATCCCAAAGGCTTCGGTTACGAATTACTGGAAGAAGACGCTGAAAAACTTTTAAGACTCAACGAGATAAGAAGAGCCATAATAATGCCTTTAATAAGATTCGGTGAAAAATACTGCGAAGGTAAAGCAAGCGATATAGGCGCGGGAATATACGAGCTTCTTTTAAATCTTAAAGTAGATAAGAATATTTCAGAAAGCTTTAATTATTATATGGAAATAGGTATGCCCGACCTTGCAAAAGACGGAAGTATAGCGTGGCAGAAGCTTATGGATATTCTCGATGAGTTTGCTTCTTCCTTCGGCAGCGAAGTAATCTCTCTGCAGGAATATTTCTCGGTATTTAAGGATGTTGTATCTAAAGCGGAATCAAGGGATATTCCCATGAGAATGGATACCGTCACCTTTACTTCTACCGACGTATATAAACCCCAAGGGGTCAAAGTCTGCTTCATATTGGGTGCGGTACAAGGGGAACTTCCCTTTATACCTAATGATAACGGTCTTTTTAATGATAGCGAGAGAAATATGCTTATTTCATATAAGCTTAATATGGAATCAAGACTTGAGGACAGAATTAAATCCGAGCGCTTTTTAACCTATGCTGCCGCAGTAAGCAGCAGCTGTAAGCTTATAGTTACATATCATCTTTTCTGCGGCGAAGAGGATACCGTTCCGGGCAGGCTTATAAGCGATATTAAAAAGATATTCCCCTTACTTAAAGTCAAAAGAGAAGAAAAAATAAATTTCTATACCACTACCTATAATTCTTTATTCGCTTTCTATGCTTCGATGTATAAAAATGAAAGCCCCGAAAAGGAATCTTTGAAAAAGCTTTTAGAGGAAAATCCCGAATATAAAAAGAAAACGGAGGCTCTCGATTTAATAAGCCGTAAGAAAGAATTCGAAATTACCGATAAATCATTATCCGAAAAGATGTTCTCGGATACGTATTTTTCAGCTTCGCAGGTAGAAAGCTACCATAAGTGCGCCTTCTCGTATTTTTGCAAATACGGCTTAAACGTAAAGGAAAAGCGTACCGCCGAAATAGATAACCTTGAATACGGCACCATTATGCACTATCTTTTTGAAGCAGTTTTAAAAAGCGACTACAGCGTTTATATCGACGATAAGGAAAAGCTTTTAAAGGACGTAAACGAGCTTATAGAAAAATATAAGCTCACTAAAATGGGTGGACCCGATACCTTAAGCGGTAAGGATAAATACCGTTTCAACCGCCTCAGTAAAGCCGCGGTTAGTATGATAGAAAGATTTATAGAGGAGCTTTCCATCAGTAAATTTAAGCCCGAGTATTTTGAATTATATCTCTCGGATTACTCCGATTTTCCGCCGCTTAGAATAAAAACGGAGAGAAATAAGCTTATAACCGTGGGCGGTATTGCGGACAGAGTGGACGTATACGAAACCGAAAAGGGAAAGTACGTAAGAATAATAGACTATAAAACGGGCGCAAAGGAATTTAAATACAGCGACGTTTTATTCGGCTTAAACCTTCAGATGCTTATATATTTAGCCGCCATGGCAGAAAAAGGTAAGGTAATACCTTCGGGTATACTGTACCTTCCTTCAAGTGTGCCCGAAATCAGCGGCGAGAAAAATATAAGCGATGAAGCGGTGAAAAAGGAAAAAGATAAAAAACTTGCTTCCAGCGGCGTTGTTTTGGATAACGCGGAAATTATAAACGCTATGGAAATGGGCGCATCAGGCAGATTTTTACCCACGGGTATAAAGGATAACGGCAACTACACCAAGCCTCAGAATGTAATTAGTGAAAAAGGGTTTGAAATTCTTTTTGAACATACCAAGAATTTAATCAAAACCATGGCGGATAATTTAATCGGCGGCGATATTCCCGCAAGTCCTTTAATGGTAAATAATAATTCCTGCGCCTATTGTCCCTACGGCAGTGTGTGCGGAAATATGAAGGACGAGAGAGCCGTAAATAAAATTAAACTCAATAAAGAAGACGTACTTAAAGAGATAGAAAAACAAAAAGAAAAAAGAGGTGAGAACGATGCCGAAATGGACTAAAGCGCAGGAAGACGCCATAAACGCCTTAAAGGGTACCGTGCTGGTTTCAGCGGCAGCGGGCTCAGGCAAAACGGCGGTTTTAGTTGAAAGAGTAATAAGAAGAATAACAGATAAAAATAATCCCGTTGATGCCGATAAATTTCTGATAGTTACCTTCACAAAGGCAAGCGCCAACGAAATGAAGGAGAGAATCGAAAACGCTATTATCGAAAAATTAAGTCTCGAGCCCGATAATAAGCGCCTTGCAAGGCAGCAGATATTGCTTTCGCAGGCAAATATCTGTACCGTGGATAGCTTCTGCGGTAAAATTGCCCGTGAATTTTTCGAAAAACTTGGGATATCCCAGAATTTTACCGTATTAACCGGCAAAATGCAGGAGCAAATGAAGGTAGATTCTTTAAACGAAGCCATTGCCGAAATGTATGAAAGCGGAAATACTGCCGCGGCGGATCTTTTCAGCAGCGATAAAAATGACCGAAGGCTTTTCGAAGCGGTTATGAAGCTCTACGATTTTACCCGTTCCCATCTTTTCCCAGACGAATGGCTGAAGGAAAAGCTCGGTGAGTTTTTAACAGAGGAACCCGTTTTTGAAACAAGCTGGGGCAAAGTGATATATGATTACTTAGAAAAGTCGGTAAACTTTGTCTTCGGCCTCATTAACGAGGCAAGAAGAAACGCAGCGGAAGATTCTACACTTACCGAGAAGTTTGCTTCTATGTTTGCTTCCGACGAAGCAATGGTAGCATTACTTAAAAATGCTCTTATAAATAAAAGCTGGGATGAAGTTTACTATGCTTTTTCCAAAATAAGCTTTACCCGTTTCCCTTCTGTAAGGGGCTACAGTGAAAACGCCATTAAAATAAGAGTTCAGGAACTGCGCGACACGGTAAAGGATACGCTTAAAAAGCTAAGCTCGTATTTTTACGACGATGAAGAAAATATTAAAAGCGATATTAAAGCGGTTTACCCATACGCCTGTTCTTTACACAGCCTTGTAACAAGATTCAGCGAAATCTATAACGCAAGAAAGCTTGAAAAAAATATGGCGGATTACAGCGATATCGAACACTACGCGGTCGAGCTTTTTATTAATAGGGACGAAGAGGGCAATTTACACAGAACCGACCTTGCTTTGGAAGTTTCCAAGCGTTTTGAAGAAATTATGATAGACGAATATCAGGATACCAATGACGTTCAGGATGCTATTTTTACGGCTATTTCAAGAAACGACGAAAACAGATTTATGGTCGGCGACGTAAAGCAGAGTATTTACAGCTTCCGCGAAGCCAAGCCCGAGATTTTTATAAGGTACAAAAATTCATATAATGAGTACGACAGGGAAGAGGAAAAATACCCCGCTGTAATTAATCTCGACAGAAACTTCCGTTCAGATAAAAACGTTATAAATACGGTTAACTTCTTTTTTTCTAATCTTATGTCCGAAAGCTTCGGCGGTATAAATTATAAAAACCGCGAAGAGCTGAAAGAGGGAGTGGAAAAAGAAGCAAAAATAAACTGCGAGACCGAAATTGCTTTTATTAATGAGCCCGAGCTTATTACAAACGAGCAGGCGGAGGCAAGATATATAGCAAATAAAATTAAAGAGATAATGAATTCTCCCTACAGAGTTACCGATAAAAACGGTGAAAGAAAAGCTTCCTACCGCGATTTCACAATTTTATTAAGAAGTGCCAATAAGTACGCTTACAATTATTCCGAGGAGCTTACAAAGCTCGGCGTACCTGCAAGAGCAGCTGTAACCAGCTCATTCTTTACTAAAGAAGAAGTTTTAACAGTGATTTCTTTCTTGCAGGTAATTGATAATCCTAATCAGGATATTCCCCTGTTGTCGGTGCTTTTAAGTCCCATATACGGCTTTACTCCCGACGATATGGCGGCTTTAAGGGTGGAGGACAGAAAAAATTCCCTCTACGTATCACTTTTAAAAAGTCAGGAAAGTAAATATACTGAAGTGTTAAAAGAGCTTGAAAAGCTTCGTACCTTAGCCGCTACCATGAGCGCGTCAGAATTCATCTCCTATTTCTATACCTACATAGACTTTGAAAATATTGTAAAGGTTATGGAAAACGGCGACGAAAGATTAAATAATTTAAGAAGATTAAAACAGCTTGCCTCCGATTTTGAAAGCGATAGCTTTATGGGAGTTTCTGGATTTGTACATTTTATAGAAAAGCTTATTATGAAAGGCTCCGATATTGAAGGCGGCAGTACCGTTTCTGAAACTGCCGATGCCGTAAAAATAATGAGCATACATAAATCCAAAGGTCTTGAATTCCCCGTATGTTTCATAGCAGGGTGCAGTAAGAAGTTTAATTTCGAAAGAAGTGACGTTGTACTGAATTCCAAACTCGGCTTAGGCGTAAGCATAAAGCATCCCGTAACGGGAATTAAATATTCGGGTATAGTAAAGGATTCCGCAGAGCTTAATAACCGTTTAAAAGAAGCAAGTGAAGAATTAAGAGTTTTCTACGTTGCTTTAACAAGAGCGAAGGATAAGCTCATTCTTGTTTCAACTATTGATAATTTAGAAAAGAGCCTTTCAAAAGTTCACGCAAGAATCTCGGATGAAAACGGCTCCTTCGCCGCTGAATCGGCGGACAGACTCTCAGACTGGATAATGCTTTCAGCTTTAAAGCACCCCGACGGCAGGAGCTTGAGAAAACTTATAAACGCCGAGGAAAACGGTATATGCTTTGAAAATTACTCAAAATGGAATATTGAAATTGTGACTCCTTACGAGGAAGTTAGTGAAACTATAGAAGCGGAAAAAGAAATTTATGAGCCCGATATGGCGCTCTACGAAGAAATAAAACGTAAGTGCGAATTTGTTTATCCGAAAAGCGGCATAAACACTATTCCTTCAAAGGTTACCGCTACACAGCTTACAAATGAATTTAAAAATCTATCTCTGCCGCGTCCCTCATTTTTAAGCTACAAGGGTCTTACGCCTGCCGAAAGAGGTATAGCGCTTCATTCCTTTATGCAGTTTTTAAACTTCAAAAATGACCCCGAAACGGAGCTTAAAAGGCTTGTGGAGGAAGGCTTTATAACAAAGGAGCAGGGCGAGAGCGTAAATCTCTATCTCGTTAAAAAGTTCCTTTCAAGTAAACTTGGCAAAAGAATAATAAACGCCGATATTATTGAAAAGGAATACAGATTCAGCGTTAATATAGATGCAGGCATTGTAAATCCCGATATAAGTGAGGAGTATAAAATGCTCCCCGTTATACTGCAGGGCGCAATTGACTGCTATTTTGTGGAAAAAGGCAAAATCTATATCGTGGACTTCAAAACAGACAGAGTAAGCGATACGTCTGAGCTTGTGGATGAGTACGGCACACAGCTTAAGCTTTACGCTAACGCTCTAAGGCAGATATTGGATTACCCCGTAGGCGGATGTTATATTTTCTCACTGCACCTTTCCGAAAGTGTCGAGATAAATTTATAAATCAGTTGATTTTATTATTTCTTTGTGGCATAATTTACAAAGATTTGTAAATTGAGGTATTATTATGGATTTCGGTCAGATTATTACATATATTATGCTGTTTTTTGCGCTTATCGGTGCGGTGGACAGGTGCCTTGGCTGTAAGTTCGGCCCCGGTAAAACCTTTGAGCAGGGCTTTGAAACAATGGGTCCTTTGGCGCTTGCCATGATAGGTCTTAATACTGTAGCGCCTTTAATATCCAATTATCTTTCACCCGTGCTTTCGCCTGTTTGTATGGCTGTAGGTATAGACCCTTCGTTTATTGCAGGTCTTTTACTCGCAAACGACTGCGGCGGCTGGCCATTGGCTTTGGCTTTAGGTCAGGACGAACTTATCGCAAAATTTATGGGCAGTATAGTAGGCTCAATTATGGGATGTACGGTAACCTTTACCGTTCCTTTCAGCTTCTCATCGGCTGCAAAAGAAAACAGATCAGGCATAGCAAAAGGCTTGATCATAGGTCTTATCACAGTACCTGTCGGCTGTTTTGCAGGCGGATTATTTATGGGAATTAACATTCTTTCATTAATTCTTAATCTTTTACCGCTTATAGTTCTGTCTTTGGCTTTTATTGCAGGTTTAAAATTTGCCGAGAGAATCACGGTGAAAATTGTAACCGTGTTCGGCTATATAATTACCGCCATTATAACGGTCTCCCTTGCAATAGCTATGGTTATAAAGGTAATGGGACTCGACGTTCCTCTCTTTACTCCTTTTGATGAAAGTTTATTGGTAGTGGGCAGTATAGCAATTGTGCTTTGCGGCGCCTTTACAATGCTTTTCTTTATTAATAAAATTTTTGGTAAGAGCTTTGGAAAAATAGGCAAAAAATTGGGCATCAACGAAACATCGGTTATGGGCATTATTACAACCGCTGTAAACAGTATTCCTACCTTCGGTATGATGAAGGATATGGACGAAAGAGGCGTAATAATAAATACCGCTTTCGCCGTAACTGGCTCTTTTATGCTGGGCGATCATCTTGCTTACGTTGCAAGTACCGATGCCTCTATTTCTCTTCCTTTAATTTTAGGTAAATTTATTGGCGGCGCCCTTGCAATAGTACTGGCTTTGCTGATGACTAAAGATAAAAAAGAGAGTGAAAAAATTAAATCTAAAACTTAATAGTATAAAATTTAATAAAAATAAAGGCAAAAAAGAGAAGCAGAACCGATAATTTTCGGCTCTGCTTTTATTATTCATCCAATTTTCTTATGACCCATAAATTTCGTATCTGGCCTTTTATATTTTCAAAATTCCACAGCTTTTCCGAGTTTTTTATACTGTTGGGATCATTTACCTTCAGAAGTCCGTTTTCTATGCCTGTAAACACAATAAAATGTCCGCTGGTGGTAAAATCACCTTCGCCCATAATTGCAACTATTGGGTTTCCTACCTCTAAATTTCTTATTATTCTGTCAAAATCAAGGCCGATTTCAGTTACGTCGAAGCCTAAATCCGCCGCGCCTTTACTGAATAATTCCCAGGAAGTGCCGTTACCTGCCACACAGTAGCCGTTCTCTATAGAATACTCAATCATTTTATCGGGGCTGTAATTTTCGTCACCCGTTAAATAATAAAGGCACATAGAAAGTGATACGGGTCCGCAGCCTGTTAAACCTGCAACGCCGCTGCCGTATTCCATATAACCCCACCTTTTATCCCACTGCATAAAGAGGGGGACTGTCTCAAGGTTTTCATATTCACTTAAATCTACCGCCGCTTTATTATCTTTTAAAAGAGGGTAATTAAGTACGAATTCTCTTGTCTCGCGGTTTTTATAAAACAGTTCTATAAGCTCCTGGGGGTATTCACCGTAGTCAACTCCGTTTGCATTGGCAAATGCCATAATTTCGGGGTTGTAGGCTGTTTCTATTGGCTTTTTTTCTTCGTATGTAAATGCTTCAATGATTTTTGGCACAGCAAATATAGCTGTGATTATAACGGCAAAAGCAACCGGCAATACTACTGAAAGAAGCACTCTTAATTTTTCATTTTCTTTTATGTAACAAAGAATATTGTGTTTTTTATATCTTAACCGTTTCTGCTTTTTGTATGTCAGTTTATCCATTTTTATTCTCCTTTTATAAATAATAACATAAAATTCATTTAACATCTATTTAATAATTACATTATAACAGAAGATTCTTAAAATAATCTGACGAAATTTGAAAGATTTAAAATAAAATCGCGAAAGAAGCAAGTTCCTTCGCGATTCTTTTATTAACACTGTTTCATAAGTCTTATGTAGAATTCAACCGCTTTGTTTACTGTCTCAAGTCTTATTCTCTCGTTATTGCCGTGGATGGTAGCTCTTTCCTCGCTTGTCAGATCCATAGCACTGAATCTAAAGACCTTGTCGCTTATTTTACCCCAATGGCGTGAATCGGAGCACTGCACCATAAGGTAGGGGGAAACTATTGAGCCCTTCCATGTAGAGGCAACCGCCGTCTTTACCTTTTCGAAACCTTCGCAGTCTGTTGTTGAAATTCGGCTGGGGTTCATACCCATTAAAACTTCAACTTCAATATCGCCGTCATTTATGGTTTTTTCAAGGTAAGCCTTTGCACTTTCAACGGTATCTTCGGGATTTAAGCGGATGTTGGAAACAAGGGATGCCTTGGGAGGAATAACGTTTGATGCCTTTGAGCCTTCAGCCTGAGTGAAAGCAACTGTTGTACGCATCAAAGCATTCATCTCGCCGCCGCTTAAATTGCATATAAGGGTTAAAACAGGCTTAAAAAGCCAGAGGTTTGCAAAAATCATTCTGTAAACGAAAGAACTGTGTCTTCCGAGAGTATCGAACATTTTTGCTACGGGCGGAGTAATATGTGTTTTAAAGGGATTTTTGGAAAGTTTTACACAGGCTTTTGAAAGGCTTAAAATAGGAGTTTTCGGCTTGGGCGCAGAGGCGTGACCGCCCTGAGATTTAGCAGTATATCTAACGTCCATCATACCTTTTTCCGCTATGCCTATAAGTCCGCAGGGAGCAGAAACACCGGGGAAAACGTTTTCAACAACGGCACCGCCTTCATCCACTACCATAGAAGGGGTAATGCCTGCTTTTTCAAATAAATCCACAATGTTTAAAGCACCGTTTCCGCTTACTTCCTCGCCGCCGGAGAATGCAAAGTAAATATCGTTTTCGGGAGTGAAGCCCTTTCTTATAAGATGCTCCGCCGCTGAGAGCACACCGTTAAAAGTAACCTTTGTATCAAGAGTGCCGCGTCCCCAGAGTACGCCGTCTTCAATGATTGCGTCAAATGCAGGTTTATCCCACATATCTTCGTTAACTGGCACAACATCATAGTGAGCCATCATAACTGCAGGGTCGTTTTCGTTTTTACCGCACCATTTAAAGAGCAAGCCTCTGTCGGGAAGTTCTTTAAAATCGCATACTTCAAATACGGAAGGGTAGAGGATAGGGAGGATTTTTATGAGCTTTTCAAACTCTTCGTTATCTTCCAGATTTCTATCTTTATAGGAAACGGTTTTGCATTTTATAAGTTCCTGAAGCCTTTTTACGGTAATATCCTTATCGAATACTTCTTCCTCCTTATTTACCTTTGTGTTATCGATAGGTTTGAAATTAATAGTTCTGTAAACAACGTAAGCTATTAAGAGAAATAATAAAATTACGGGAATAAGCCACCACATAAATTATAACCATCCTTTCTTGTACATAATTCTTGCTACAAGCAGCGTGAAAAGTACGCCGACGGGTACCATAATACCAACCGTACCCGCATTTAAAGCCGGTACAAAAATGAAAAGTATAAGCATTAAAATAACGGGTGCGATAGAAAGTTTTAAATTCTTACTGATAAATACTACTGCAAGGCCGCCGAAGAGAGCAGGCAGAATCATATTGAATGCAGGCTCAAGTACGGGGGATTCAAGTATAGGTGTTAAAGGTACAATACATATTACACCGATGATAATTATAATTGTAGTTATAATACTTGAAACAGCGATAGAAATTGTAGAAATTACTTCGCCCTCTTCATCAGAAGCTTTTACGCCCGCTCTTTCCATAGCGTCAATAGCGCAGGGGAGCTTTAAGTTGCTTATATTACCGGTAATAAATGAAAGGTAAGAGCCGCCGGCACCAAGCATAGGAACGTAAGTGAAAATTTCAACTATACCTACCGCCCAGTACATGGGTGCAGTAGCAAGTATACCTTTGGCAAGTACTTCGTAATTGGGTATAGCGTTAAATACAAGTGAAACTGCTACGGGGAAAAGGAGAATAATAAGACCTAAAGCGATACCCCATATCATACCGTCACGGTGAACGCTTTCCATATATGAAAGTTTCTTTTTCATTATAATTTCTCCTTTCTTATGATAATAAACTTGTGTAAGGAATAGCCGAAGCCATACCAACTATAAGGCTTATTGGCAGGGCGTAATCGGTCATCCAGCGAATTTTGAACTTATTAGCACAGGTGCCGCAAATAGCCATAATCAATGCGGATGTAGCCATAACGCAAACAGGGATAAGGCCTGTTAAATCACCTTTTACTACGTTGCCTACGTCGCAGAATACGTAGCCAAGGAAAGCTGATATCATACCAAGAAACATTGCGTTATTAAATATTTCGCCCCACTTTTTATCCTTCATACCAATTTTATTCATGCCGCTCTGAATTTTCTTGGTAATAAAGGGGATTATGAATAAACCGGAGGAAATACCGATAGTCATAACCCATACGATAGTAACGAAAATAGAAGGATCAGTAACTGTTGTACCTGCGCTCATACCTGCAGCTTCAAGGGCGTTGCCGGCAGCTACGGTTTCATATGTAATTGAGCCAACAACAGAAAGTCTCAGCCAAGGAAGAGGCAAACCTAAGCTTTTGCTTAGTGCAACAACACCTACAAGAATTGCCATAGCAGGTGCAATGGTGAAAATTGCACTTGAAGTAATTGTGTTTTTTACTGTTTCCTTTTTTATACCGAGCTCTTTTGCTCGCTTCATAGCTTTAATAAGGAAGTATACGGACTGAGCAAGAACTGCACAAACCGCAACAGCTACAAGAACGTATAAAACAGGACTGTTAACGTTGAATTCCAAAATAAACACTCCTTTAATTTGATAATTTAAATCTACCACAAAAAGTAGAATAAATCAATAAAAAAGCGAAAAAGCCTTGACATATGTGATATAATTAATAAAAAAGTTTTATATGAAGGTTTATATGAATATTTTAGAAAGAATAAAAGAAGAAGCTCTTTTGGTTTTAGAGGAATTGCTTGATAAAACTAATCTTAAAAAGGGCAGTATATTGGTTGTAGGTTGTTCTTCAAGCGAGATGGTAGGTGGCCACATTGGTAAAAACAGCAGTATGGAAGCTGCAGAAACTTTACTTAATGTTTTTATGCCAATATTAAATGATAGGGGAATTTACCTTGCTTCACAGTGCTGCGAACATTTAAACAGAGCGATAGTTATTGAGCGTGAATGCGCAGAAAAATATGGCTATGAAATAGCGTGCGCTGTGCCAAAAACTCACGCAGGCGGCAGCTTAGCTACTAATACATATTTAATGATGAAGGACCCCGTGCTTGTAGAGGAAGTTAAAGCCGATGCAGGTATTGATATTGGCGGAACACTTATCGGTATGCATTTAAAAAGAGTGGCCGTACCTTTAAGGCTTTCATTAAATAAAATCGGTGAAGCAAATATTATATGCGCTTATACAAGACCTAAATATATAGGCGGCGAGAGAGCAAAATACGAATAAGGTGTAAAATGGAAAATTATAAAAGATTGTTAACAGAAAATATAAATAAAATCCGCGAAAATATGAAAAATGCGGCGTTAAGGTGCGGCAGAAATATAGATGATATAAAGCTTTGCGCCGCCTGTAAAACCAGAAGTAACGAGGAAGTTAAGCTCAGCGCTGAGCTTCCTATAGATATTTTCGGTGAAAACCACGTTCAGGAGCTTACCGAAAAATACGAATACGGCGCATATATGGGCAAAGAATGTCACTTTATCGGTCATCTTCAAACCAATAAAGTAAATAAAGTGGTAGGTAAAGCGGATATTATTGAAAGTGTAGACAGCGAAAGGCTATTGGAAAAAATAAATTCCGCCGCAGAAAAGCTTAATATCACTCAGGATATTTTGTTTGAAATAAATATCGGTGAAGAGGAAAGCAAAGGCGGAATTAAAAAGGATGAGCTTGTAAGGTTTGCTGAGAAAGCAAGTGGATATAAAAATATACGCCTGCGCGGTCTTATGGCAATACCGCCCTTTGATGCTGCAGAAACTGAAACAAGAGCGTTTTTTAAAGAGATGTATGAATTAAATGAAAAATTAAAGAGTATGAATCTTAAAAACGCTAAAATAGATACCCTCTCAATGGGTATGAGCGGCGACTATGAAATCGCCATAGAGGAAGGCGCCACAATAGTGAGAATAGGTACAGCCATTTACGGCGCGAGAGATTACAGCAAAAAATAAAATTAAGGTGCAGAAATAATCTGCACCTTTTCTTTATTCTATAAACTTAACGTCGCCGACGGTTTTAATTTCATCACCGTCTACTATAATTGCGCCCATGCCGAGTTTAGTGGCGAAAATCGGCTTGTCACGCTCTTTTTTTAGTCTTTGTATCGAAAAATATTGCTGACGGTTATTTTCAAAATGAACTTCAAGATAAAAATCGTTTATGTAGGGGAAGCCCTCGTAATATTTAAATTCGGGGTAATCGCTGTCGGGTGTGATATGATATTCACTCAGCTGAATTAAGGCTCCGGCGCTGTAGCCCATAATAATTTTATCAAAATTTAAAAGTACCTCGTAAATACCAAGATCCTTTATTCTGTCCATCAGCTTGTCGGGCATACCGCCAAGGAAGTAAACTATATCCGCGTTGTTTATTTTAAGCGAAGCGCTTTCCTTGGTGTCTGTAAAATAATTTATAAAGGTAATATTTTCCTCATCAATTCCGTAGGAAGTAAAACCGCCCACTATGCCGCTATAATATTTACCTGCACTTCTGCCGTAAAGAGTGAGCCAATCTTCGTTGGATTTTACTCTGCTTTCTCTGAAAGACAGTGCCACCACCGCTACCTTCATATAAGGCTTCAAATAGTTTGAAAGCTCACTTTTAAGCCATGGCTCGTCTATATTATATCCTTCAAGTAAAATATTTACCATATTATATCTCCTTGTTAAATTTAAAGAGCTTTTTTATTCCGCCGTAGGGAAGCGCCACGATAACGCCTAATATCATAAGTCCCATCCACACCAAAATAAGGTTGCCCCAACCTATAACGGACACCGCGTCGGCAAATATGGTGCTGGAAGCGGATGCCGCCATATAGCTTACAAAATCAAGAAATCCCGTAGCGCCGGATACCATTCCGGTGTCACGCAGGCTCGGGCAATATCTGCTCCAGAGCATACTTGCGGCGCTGTTATTTGCCATAATTGCAAGTACTAAGAATATGATATTGAATAAAGGCGCTTTTATAAAGAAAACTAAAAGAAAGAAAACGGAACTTAAACTGAACATTATTAAAATTGTGAGGTCCATATTTCTTTTAAGCTTTTCGTAAACGAATACTGCGATAAAAGCGGTAAGTGAAATTATGAAAGTAGCCGCCGTGAAAATGAAAGATGCTTCGTCGGGAGCGAAATTCAGGTACTGAGAAATATAAGTAGGGAGCCAGAAAACAACCGTAGTTCTTATTATGCCCGTTAAAATGGATATAAAAGTGAATTTTATGATCCTGTGCTCTATAAGAATTTTAATTCCGCCCTCTTTTAATTTCTGCGGTACATACTTTCCGTATTTTATAATGCCTCTCTTTTCAAAAAGCAGGAAGAAGGTAAAACACATACCAGCCATAATAAAGAGAAATACACTGCTTAAAGTAAATACAGATTGCCAAACAAGTAATCCTGCCACCACGCCCGCTAAGGGAGAGCCGAAGAAAGAAGCGAAGGTATAGCCTAAACTGCATCGTGTTGCGTAAATGGGCTCGGTATTTTCCGCCACTACTTTGGTCATGGGGCCGTATATCATGGAAAGGAAGAATCCCGTCATACCGTAGGCGTATTTTGCTATATCGGGGTCAGATGCAAAATGAGAAAAAGTAAGGTTGCTTATACCTGCAAGGAAAAGACCGAAGCTTATCATATACCTTGCTTTAATTTTATCGCCTATAGCGCCGTTGATAAGCTGACCAACAGCATAAAATATAAAGTAAAGCGAGCTTACTCTGCCGATGTATTCGGTGGTAAACTCTCCGCTTTCTATCATCTGGGGCGTAACCGCGCCTAAAATGTTCCTTGCAAAGTAAACTGCAAGGTAAGAAACGGAGCAAAGGGTACCTATGTAAATTGCCTTTTGGGCATTTTTTGAAATTTTCATAGCTGATTTAATTTAATTAAAATTATAATTTAATTTCCTTCATAAATTCCTTAAGCTTTTCTCTGTAGATAGGGGAAGTGATTCTGTCTTCCCTATAGGCTTTAAGCTTATCGATAATAACGCTCCATGTTTCCTTTTCCAAAAGCTTATCGCAATAATCAGGTAAAAGACTTTCATCTTTAATATTAAAGCACAAGGCCCATCTGATGAAAAAGTCGCGGTGAGAAATTTGCTCTGTTTCGTATCTTTCGTCTTCCCATGCATCGTGAGGAGTTTCTGAAATTTCTACAAGGTCCTCTAAAGTATCAGGAATGCTTACGTCAAAGCCTAAGTTATTTAAAAATACCCTCGCCATAAATTCATAGCCTGCTTTCGAGGGGTGAACTCTGTCCTCAACGTATATTGTTTTATTCTCGGCTTTAAGCTTTAAAGTAATTTTCATTGATTCCTTATTATAATCAACTACCTTTGCGCCTATTTCTTTAGCGTATGCTCTGATTCTTGATGAAAGTTCAATAAGAGCACCCTGTGCGCCGAGGCTAACGCTGTAGCTTTCGTTCTGAAGCTCATCAAGAGTCATAGGTGTGCATAAAATTACGTTAATATCCTTTGATTTACACCAGCCTACAATATTCTTGACGTTCTGAATGCAGTTATCAAGCCTTCTGCGTCTTTCAATAATATTCTTCTCGTCGGCTTCTTCTTTGTAAAGACCTATATCAATATCGTTTACACCGAATGCAATAACTATATCGGTAGGGTTATGTATCAACACGGTCTCGTCAAGTCTTAAAAATCCGTGTTCGGCTGTATCACCTGCAACACCGCAGTTATATATCGTTAAGGGTAATTTTAATTTTTTTCTGAAATAAGAATAAATTCTTCTTATCTGTAAACCGCAGTCGGTTATGGAGTCACCAATAAAACATATTCTGCTGCTTTCATTAAACATAAAATCACATCCTATATATATTTATTAGATTATACTCCGTTTTTTTACATAAAACAACAGAATGATTCAATAAAATTACAGGAGTTTAATTTTTTGTAAACAAAATAGCTTTTTATTTACAACAAGCTTTTTTGTTGGTATAATCATTAAAGTGGTTATTTCATTAATATGAAAGGAAATTATTATGGAAAAAATAAGAATACAGGACGATTTATACACCTATGTTAATCAGGCAAAGCTTGATGAACTCGTAATTCCCGACGATATGCCAGTGGCAGGCGGTTTTTCCGCACTTAATACGGATGTTGAAAAGCTTATGATAGAAGAGTTTAACACAATGTGCAAAAATTCTTCCTATCCCAACGAGCATTTGGAAAGAGCTTGTACGCTTTTTAAACTTGCAAAGGACGTAAAACGCAAGAAGAAGCAAGGCATCAAGCCCGCTCTTAAAAACCTTGCCGTTCTTAAGAAACTTTCCACATTACGCGGCTTTAACCTTCACGCCAAAGAGCTTATTTTAAAGGGTATCGCTATGCCTTTAAGTATTCAGGTTGAGCCCAATATGAAGGATACCAAGCACCACTCGGTAATGGTTACGGGTCCTTCCGTTATTCTTCCCGACGCTTCCTACTATAAAGAGGGCAGGGAAGAGCAGAGAGATATGCTTTTGAATATGTGGAGCGGCTTTACAAAGCAGGTGCTTTTAATTGCAGGTCACTCTGAAGAGGAAGCAGACCTTTTAATTAAAGAAACTCTCGCGTTCGACTCATTACTAGCAAAATACGTTAAAACAAGCGAGGAGTGGTCCGAATACGTTAAGATGTATAACCCCGTGAAGACAGGCAGACTTCACGGTATGGTAAAGCCCTTGAACCTCAAGAGACTTCTTAAAGATATTTTCGGTACAATTCCCGAGGAAATTATCGTAGCTGAGCCCAGATTCTTCAAGAATTTCAAAAAGGTATTTAATGCAGAAAGCTTTGAATCCTACAAAAAATGGGCATACGTAACTACATTAATGGGCAACTGCTCACTTCTTTCCGAGGAGCTTCGTGATTTGGGCGGCGCATTCAGAAGAGCTTTATCAGGTATTGCCGCTTCTTCCTCCGCTGAAAAATTTGCTTATCAGCTCAGTAGCAGTATGTACAGCGAACCCGTTGGTCTTTACTATGGTGAAAAATATTTCGGTGAGGAAGCTAAGAAGGATATTACCGAAATAGTTAAGCAGATTGTAGCAACATACCAGAAGAGAATTATGAACAATGATATTCTCGAGCAGGCTACTAAAGAAAAAGCGATTCTTAAGCTTTCAACAATGGGCCTTAAGCTTGCTTATCCCGACAGAGTTGAAGCTATTTATAATAAGCTTGTTTTTGACGAGAAAAAGTCACTTTTCGATATTGTATCATCACTCAGAAGAATCCGTATGGAAGAAAACTTCAAGAAGCTCTATGAGGAAGTTGACCGCACCCATTGGGCAATGCCGGGTCATATGGTAAATGCCTGCTACGACCCCTTCGTTAACGATATTACTTTCCCTGCTGCTATTCTTCAGGCTCCCTTCTATTCAATTAATCAGACAAGAAGTGAAAACCTCGGCGGTATCGGTGCAGTTATCGGTCACGAAATTTCCCATGCTTTCGACTCCAACGGTGCTAAGTGTGACGAGATGGGTAACCTTAATAATTGGTGGACTAAAGCCGACGAGAGAAAGTTCAATAAGAAAGTTAACGCTATGATCAAGCAGTTTGACGGTATTGAGCTTCCCTGGGGTACTGTAAACGGTAAGTTCACAGTAAGTGAAAATATTGCTGATAACGGCGGTATGGCTGTTACTCTTGATATTATGTCTAATACAGAAGGCGTTTCTTTTGAAGAATACTTCTCTAACTGGGCCAGAGTATGGTGCCAGAAGGCAAAGCCCGAATATCAGGCTCTTCTTTTACAGGTAGACGTACACGGCCCCTGCTACTTAAGAGCAAATATGCCTCCCCGTAATTTCCCCGAATGGTACAATGCTTTCGGCGTAAAGAAAACAGATAAAATGTACCTCGCTCCCTCAAAGAGAATTATAATCTGGTAATAAAAAAATTAGACTACCTCGAATAATCGGGGTAGTCTTTTTATTTACATTTCTATATAAATAACCTGATTCTTTTTAATTTTAAAGCTGTTATCAAAAGTATCCAAAAGGCTGAAGGTATTTTTCTCGTCAATTAAATATGCTTTGAATTTTTCGTTTGTATCAAATTTAATATCAGTATCCTCACCTAAATTAGAAATAAGTATTGCGGTATTTTCCTCGTTCATTGCTGCAAGTGAGTAAAGCTCATTTCCTTCGCATACACATTCAATCTGTGTACCTAATGAGTAAAGTTTACCGAATGCTTTAAAACCGTAATAAGTACAGAAAGGCTCAAAGGTAAGCGGGTTAAAAAGACCGCTGTAGGCAGAAATACCTATTCTTGCATCGTAATAGCACATTAAGGTCATTTTTGTGTTCTGCATTGCCAGTAAGTTGGCTACTGCTGCTGCACATGCTCTGCTTGTTCCTCTTTCTTCACGGTAGGGGTTAGGGTTCCACTCGTTTAAGTGAATTTCAACATCACCTAAACCTGCTTCCTCAAGGTTCTTTTCGCAGAATGCCTGCATAATTTTATTTTGATCAGGTTGAGAATAACTGTGGTAACTGAAAAAGTCGAAGGGTAAGTTTTCTTCTTTAACCATTTTAATAAACTCAAAGAAAAACTGTTCAAAATAAAGTGTTCTCTGCTGCCAGTCGGTTAAAGGTCCGTCAGTACCGAATGCTGCGCCTAAGCCAATCTGAATTTCAAGTTCTTTATAAAAACCGCAGGAAGCGTAGCCGCCAATTTTAATTTCATTGCCAAAACATTTTCTTAAATGCTTTGAAGTAATTCTGTAAAGTTCAAAATATTCTTCTTTTGTTGCATTCCACATTCCGTTTTTCTGGGGGACGGGATGGCCTTCCGGTTCGTTCCAGATTTCCCAGTATTTAATGTTATAATTAAAACCATCTGCCCAGCCGTAATTATAGTGACGGATAACGTGTTCGCAAATTCGTGCCCATTTAGCCATATCTTTAGGCGGATAAATGCGGTAAGATTTTATCATATGGAAGTTTTCGATAGTAACCCCTAAGCGGTATATCGGTTCACACCCGTTTTCAATAAGGTCTTTTATGATTATATCTGTAAAGGTAAAATCATAGGATGCAGGGTCGTTTTCGTCTGCTTCAAAATCGCGGAAAACGTTTGGGATATCTACAAATAAATTGCCGCCAAACCAATCTCCAACATCGTGAAGGCGTGAATAGGGAATATTAGCTTCTTTTAAAAAGTGAAACTTTTCAGTGCTTACACCTATAATAGGAGGCTGACCTACGCCGTGCATAGGTTTAATTTTACCGAGAACTTTTTCTCTATTAATTCTGAGCTCTGTCATAATAACACTCCTTTCGTTAATATATATGATTATACTACCGTAAAATGTTAAAAGCAATAAAAAAACGGCAAGCTTTAACTTGCCGCGGATGTTATTATTCATATTTATATTCAAGTGAATAGGATCTGCTTTCGGGTTCATCGGTAATGTAGTTGATGCCTATATCAGAAATAATTCTGAACCCGCATTTCTGATGAGTTTTAAGTGACAGAGTATTACTTTTGCCTACGCAGCTGCAAAGTTTGAAAGGTTCTTCTTTTTTTAATTCTTGAGTAACGAAGGTAAGAAGTTTGGTGCCATAACCTTTGTTTCTTTCATCGGGAATTGTTTCAAGAGCTTCAAGATAATAAAATCCCTTTCTTATTTCGGTGGTGCGGCAGGCGCATAAATATTTATTTTTGTCTGCAAGTACCCAGTAAGTATTTTCTTCTGAAGTGAAAAACATTGATTTTAGAAAATTCAGGAATCCTTTTTCAACAAATTTCAAAGCTTTTTCCTGGTTCTTCTCACCCGGGCATATGAAAGCAGTGTTTTCGGTATTACTTTCTATATAAACTTCCATTAATTTCTTTTCGTCGATATCATCGTATCTTGTAAATTTTAAAAGCATTATATCACCATCAAGAATATAAAAATGAAAATCGTAAAGGTTGTTTATTGATAAATAAGTAAAAAGAAACACCTAAGGTTATAGCCTCGGGTGTTTTAATGGTGCCGGTGGCCGGACTCGAACCGGCACGGTATCGCTACCGGTGGATTTTGAGTCCACTACGTCTGCCAATTCCATCACACCGGCACATTTATTTAACAGTAATATTATAGTTACCGTTTAGTGATTTGTCAAGAATAATTTGAATAAAAAGAGCAGCTTGATGCTGCTCTTTTTATTTTATTTAACTATGTCAAGGAATTTAAGAACTGAAAGCACAATACCTATAAGGCTGTAAATTTCAATCACACCGCCTACAAAACCAACTATACCGCCTATAAGACCACCAATAAGGGGAATCCAGCCTGTAAGAGCAGCAGCAAGCCATAATACTAAACCGGCAAGAACCGCAGCAACAACCCATACGATAAGGTTAACAACAAGTGAAGAGGCGTTTTTCTTTTCTACTTTAAAAGAAAAGAACCAAATGTTTTTAATAAGATCCATAATGACCCTCCTGATTATTATATTAATTTAAATATATCATAATAAATGTGAATAATCAAGTTTTTAAGAAATCTTGAATTAATTTTTGTGGCTGATCTATATATTTTATATTTTTAATTCATGCAAATTGTTTTTCACACTTGAAATATGGCTTAAAATATGCTATAATATCCATTCGGAAAACACTATGTTAACTTAACACGAAAGGTGATTTAATATGTCAGGACATTCCAAATGGAGTACCATTAAAAGAAAGAAAGAAAAAACAGACGGCGCAAGAGCTAAGGTTTTCACAAAAATCGGCCGTGAGCTTGCCGTTGCTGTAAGAGAAGGCGGTTCTGCTGACCCTGCAAGCAACTCTAAGCTTAAGGACTGTATTGCTAAAGCTAAGGCTAACAACGTTCCTAACGAAAATATTGAAAGAATTATCAAGAAGGCTGCCGGCGACGGTTCCGGTGAAAACTACGAAACTGTTACATACGAGGGCTATGGTCCTTCCGGTGTTGCTGTTATTGTAGAAACACTTACAGACAACAGAAACCGTACAGCAGGTGACGTTCGCCATTACTTCGATAAATACGGCGGCAACTTAGGCACAACAGGCTGCGTTTCCTTCATGTTCAACAAGAAGGGTGTTATCATCATTGAAAAAGAAGGCCTCGAGGAGGACGTTGTAATGAACGACGCTCTTGAAGCAGGTGCTTCCGACTTTCAGGCTGATGAGGATGTATTCGAGATTTACACTGAGCCCGATGATTTCTCTGCAGTTCGTGATGATTTAGAGGCTAAGAAGTACGAGTTTGTTTCTGCAGAAGTAGAAATGGTACCCGATACTTATACAACAATCGAGAGCGAAGAGCTTATCACAAAGATGAATAAGCTTCTTGAAATGCTCGAAGATAACGACGATGTTCAGAACGTATGGCACAACTGGGATGCACCCGAGGAGCCTGACGAGGACTGATAATTTTTCCGCCTTTGTTTTTGCAAAGGCGGAATTTTTTAAACTCTCTATTGTCAGTAATTTCCCGTTATGGTATAATTAAAAAAATGATAATTTGAATAAGATTTAAATGGACGAAAGGACGAATAAAAATGAGACATCTTTTAGATCCTTTGGATTTTTCAAAAGAGGAGATTGCCAAAATTCTCGATTTAGCCGATGACATTGAAGCAAATCCTTCAAAATATGCGCATAAATGCGACGGCAAAATTCTTGCCACACTTTTCTTTGAGCCAAGTACAAGAACAAGACTTTCTTTCGAAAGCGCCATGATGCGTCTGGGCGGTAAGGTATTGGGCTTCAGCAGCGCTAATTCAAGCTCAGCTGCCAAAGGCGAAAGCGTAGGGGATACAATAAGAACAGTTTCCTGTTACAGCGATATTATTGCTATGCGCCACAATAAGGAGGGCGCACCCTTGGTAGGTTCCAAATACGCATCCGTTCCCGTTATAAATGCAGGCGACGGCGGCCACCAGCACCCCACACAGACTTTAACGGACCTCTTAACCATCCGTAAGGAGACGGGCAGACTTACAGGCATCACGGTAGGTCTCTGCGGCGACCTTAAGTTCGGCAGAACGGTTCACTCTCTTATCAAATCTCTTGCAAGATACGAAGGCATCAAGTTTGTTCTCATTTCACCCGAGGAATTAAGAGTTCCCGATTATATTATTGAGGAAGTATTGATTAAGGGCGGTCACGATTTTATCGAGGTAAGAACTATCGACGAAGTTATGCCAGACCTCGATATACTCTATATGACAAGAGTTCAGCGTGAAAGATTCTTTAACGAGGAAGATTATATAAGACTTAAAGACAGCTACATTCTTACAAAAGAGAAAATGGCCCTTGGTAAAGATACTTTAAGAGTTCTTCATCCTCTGCCCAGAGTAAACGAAATAGCAAAAGAAGTTGACGACGACGAGAGAGCTGTTTACTTCAAGCAGGTACAAAACGGCGTTTACGTGCGTATGGCTCTTATTATGACATTACTTGGAATTGAATAAGGAGAATATAATATGCTTAAAATTGACAGTCTCGAAAACGGCATTGTTATTGACCATATCAAATCCGGCAACGGAATGAAGCTTTATAATCTTTTGGGTCTTGATAAGCTTGACTGCTGTGTTGCGGTAATTAAAAACGCAAAGAGTAATAAATACGGCAAAAAGGATATAATTAAAATAGACGGCGTAAGCAACGTAAACCTCGATATTTTAGGTTTTGTTGATAATAACGTTACGGTTTGCTATATTGAAAACGGCGAGCTTGTAAGAAAAGAAAAGCCCACACTTCCCGAAAAGCTTACAAACATCTTAAAATGTAAGAATCCCCGCTGTATCTCAAACGCAGAGGACGATATCGACCACATATTCTATTTAAGCGACGTAAATTCACACAAGTATCGCTGCATCTACTGTGAACAGGAATACACCGATAAACACTAATTTATTAAGAAAAGAGTATTATTATGAGTAAAAAAGGCGCACCCGGTACAAAAGGTTTGAATTCAGGCAAGGTTATGGAGCTTGTTTTAGCAGCAATTACTCTTATAAATCTTGTTATTGCGTTGATTTTAAAAATCAATGAGAGAAAAACCGTTATCAAGGCTGTAAGTGACGACGAAAACGTAAAGGCTTTGATAGTAGATAAAAAAATTGCTCAAGAAATTTCAAAATTAGGTTGACATTCATTAACTCTTGTGTTATACTACTTAAGCCGCTTATTGGGGGCTTTTAAAGTGATGCCGTAAAATAAATTCGGTATCCGCCTTGCAGTAGCGAGATTATAGAAAAGGCAGGCAGAAAAATGTTTGCAGTTATTGAAACAGGCGGTAAGCAGTACAAGGTACAGTACGGTGACGTAGTATACGTAGAGAAGCTTGCAGCCGAAGCTGATGAGACAGTCGAGTTCAAAGTTATCGCTATCAGTGATGAGAACGGTACAAAGTTCGGCACACCTTATGTTGAGGGCGCTTCCGTTACAGGTAAGGTTCTTAAGAATGGTAAAGCTAAGAAGATCACAGTTATGACTTACAAAGCCAAAAAAGGCGAGAAGCGTAAGATGGGTCACAGACAGCCTTACACAAAGGTTCAGATCGAATCCGTAAAGGCATAAGAAAGTGATTTACGTCGATTTTCTTACTACCCCCGGAGGAAATTTAATCGGTTTCCGTATGGCAGGCCATTCGGGTTACGTACCTGAAGGGGAAGATGATATCGTGTGTGCAGCTGTAACCAGCGCGGCTTTGATGTCCATCAATACTATAACCGACGTACTTACAGTAAACCCTGTAAGTGCAAGGGCAGAATACGGCGAAATATTTCTCAGGGTAGCACTTAAAGATGAAACAGATGTAAGACCTATATTAAAAGGCTTAAAACTTCATCTTGAAAATCTCGAAGAACAGTATCCACAAAACATTAAAGTGAGTTATTTGGAGGTGCAATAATGCTTAAGGTTAACATTCAGTTATTAGCTCATAAAAAAGGTATGGGTTCTACAAAGAACGGCCGTGATTCCGAGTCCAAGAGACTTGGTGTTAAGAGAGCTGACGGTCAGTTCGTTCTCGCTGGTAACATCCTCGTTAAGCAGCGTGGTACACATATCCATCCCGGTAACAACGTAGGCAGAGGTTCTGACGACTCTCTCTTCGCTCTTGTTGACGGTAAGGTAAAGTTTGAGCGTATGGGCCGTGACCGCAAGATGGTTAGCGTTTACGCTATTGAGCAGTAATTAATTATTGTTTAATGCAATTTAGAGCTTCTTCTTTGAAGAGGCTCTTTTTGTTTTTAAAAAGATGTTGTCAAAAAGTGAAAATAATATTATAATATCTGTGTATGTAAAAAGAAAGAAGTGATAAGTAATATGTTTATAGATACCGCGAAAATATTCATAAAGGCAGGCAAGGGCGGCAACGGCGCCGTAACCTTCCACCGTGAAAAATTCGTAGCTGCAGGCGGTCCCGACGGCGGCGACGGCGGCAGAGGCGGCAATATCGTATTTAAAGTAGATACAAACTTAAGCACTCTTATTGATTTCCGTTATAAGAGAAAATACGTAGCACCAAACGGTGAAGACGGCAAAGGCGGCAGATGCTACGGTAAGGGCGCCGAGGATTTAATCATCTACGTACCTATGGGTACTGTTATAAAAGAAGCAGAAAGCGGCAGAATTTTAGCTGATATGTCCGATTTTGAGCCCCATATTATTGCAAAAGGCGGTAAAGGCGGCTGGGGAAACAGCCATTTTGCCACACCCACACGCCAGACTCCCCGATTTGCAAAGCCCGGTACTCCCGGCGAAGAGATGGACGTTATTCTCGAATTAAAGCTTTTGGCAGACGTAGGTCTCGTTGGTTTCCCCAACGTAGGTAAATCTACACTTGTTTCCGTTGTAAGTGAAGCAAAGCCCGAAATTGCTAACTATCACTTTACTACCATAACCCCCGTTTTGGGCGTTGTTAGAATGGGTGTGGGCAAAAGCTTCGTTATGGCTGATATTCCCGGTCTCATTGAAGGCGCAGGCGAGGGCGTTGGTCTTGGTCATCAGTTCTTACGCCACGTGGAGAGATGCCGTATGCTTGTTCACATCGTTGATATTGCAGGCAGTGAGGGAAGAGACCCCATAGACGATTTCGAAGTTATCAACAGCGAGCTTCGTATCTTTAACCCTGAGCTTGCAAACCGTCCCATGGTAGTTGCAGGTAATAAATGCGATTTAGCCACAGACGAGCAGATAGAGGATTTCAGAAGCTACGTAGAGGAGAGGGGTTATAAATTCTTCCCCATTATGGCAGCTATCAGAGAGGGCGTTGATCCCCTTCTTAACTGTATTTTAGAAAATCTTTCCAAATTGCCTCCCATTGCCAAATTCGAACCCGATCCCATTCCTCTTAAGAGCGAAGCTGATTTCGGCGATACTTCTGTTGAAATTGAAGCACACGAGGGCGTTTACTTTGTAAAGGGCAAGTGGCTCTTACAGCTTATTGAAAGTATTAACTTCGACGATTACGAGTCCCTCCAGTACTTCGAGCGTGTGCTTTTAAACACAGGTGTTATTGACGCTTTAAGAGAAGCAGGCTGCGTTGAAGGCGACACTGTAAGTATGTACGACGTTGAATTCGATTTTGTTGAATAAGGATTTTATTTTGGAAAATTTATTGAATTTACAAAAATTAACAGATAAAAAACTCGATATTAAAACCGTAAGCCCCCTCACCTTTGCTTTTATAGGTGATGGGGTATACGAGCTTTTTGTGAGAGAATATATAGTAAATATGGGCAACTGCCCCGTAAAGAAGCTTAATAATGCAAAAGTTGAGCTTGTAAGATGTGAGTTTCAGGCTGAAGTTTGCAAAAACGTTTTAGAGCCTTTGTTTACAGAGAGCGAAAGGGAAATATACCTTCGCGGCAGAAACGCCCACGTAGGCCACGTACCGAAAAATTCAAACGTATCCGATTACCACGCGGCCACTGCTTTTGAGGCGGTTTTCGGTTACCTTTATTTAACAAACGAAATAGAAAGGCTGAAATTCCTTTTCGGTGAGATAATAAGCTATATAAACGCTAAGTAGGTTAATATGAAAAAAGAAACGGTAAAAGAATTATCACTGGATATTTTATTTATACTTTTAAGCTCGGCTATCACAGCGGTGGGCATAAATATGTTTACTGCTCCCAACAATATAGCGCCGGGCGGTTTTACGGGTATTGCAACCCTTTTAAATTATCTTTACGGTTTACCCATAGGCGCCGTTACCTTTATAATGAACATTCCCTTCGTTATATGGGCGGTGGTGGAAATCGGCTATAAGCTTGTTTTAAAAACGTTTCTCTCCGTTTTAACTTCTTCACTGCTTACCGATCTTTCCGCTTCATTTATCACACCCTACCACGGGGATATGATTCTCGTTTCTATATGTGCAGGTGTTGTTTTGGGTTTAGGTTATTCACTTATGTTTATGCGAGAAGCTACCTCAGGCGGCACCGATTTAATCGCAAAGCTTTTAAATAACCGCGTCCGTTTTATTTCAATGGGCAAATTACTCCTTGCTATAGACGGTCTGGTGGTAGTTATCTCAGCCTTTGTATACAGAAAAATCGAAAACGCTTTATATGCCTGTGTAGTTGTATTCGTCTGCTCAAAAATTATCGACTCGGTATTAATGGGTACCGATATCGGTAACGGCAAGCTGTTCTTTATTATGTCCGCCGAAAACGAAACGATAGCTAAAAGAATAATGGAGGAACTTGGCAGAGGCGTAACTCTTTTTGATTCTGTAGGCGCTTATACCGGCAGAGAGAGCAAAACCATTCTCTGCGCCGTTAGAAAATATCAGATTCAGAAGCTTCATAGAATTATTAAGGAAACCGATAAATACGCTTTTGTAATTGCCACTGATGCAAACGAAATTGTAGGTGAAAGCTTTAAACCTCATTTTTCCGATGATAAACCTTTAAAAGATATTGTGGAGAAAATAAAAAATAATGACAGATAAGAATCTTCCCGAAAAATTCCTTCTGCGTATGAAAAATATGCTTGGCGATGAATTCGAAAGCTTTTTAAAATGCTTTGATTCTCAGCCTAAAAAGGGTATAAGACTTAATACTTTAAAATGTAGTAAAGAAAAGCTTGAAAGCTTACTGGAACCGGAAAAATCCCCCACAAGCGAATTAAGCTATTTTTACGAGGGAAAGGTAGGCGCAATGCCTTTACATGCAGCGGGAGCTTTTTACAGTCAGGAGCCTTCAGCTTCATCCGCCGTTACGGTGCTGGACCCGAAGCCCGGCGACTACGTGCTTGATATGTGCGCAGCCCCCGGCGGTAAATCCACACAGATAGCGTCGCTTCTAAACGGCGAAGGTCTTATCTGGAGTAACGAAGTAGTAAAATCCCGCGCCAATATCCTTCTTTCGAATATGGAGAGAATGGGCGTAAGAAACGCCGTTATCTCCTCAGCTTATCCAAACGTGCTTTCCAAAAAGCTCGGTGGATTTTTCGATAAAGTTTTGGTGGACGCTCCCTGCTCGGGGGAAGGTATGTTCAGAAAAAATGACGAAGCTATAACTGAGTGGAGCGAGGAGCACGTTAAATCCTGCGCGGAAAGACAGCTTGAAATAATGAGATCAGCTGCAAATCTTGTTAAAAAGGACGGTATATTGGTTTATTCTACCTGCACCTTTTCTATGGAAGAAAACGAGGAGCTTGTAAAAAAATTCCTTGAAGCCTGCCCCGAATACCTTCAGGAAGAAATAAATGTACCCTTCGGCAGAAAAGCTTTTGATAATAAATCCTTAAGGCTTTTCCCGATGGATGAAGGAGAGGGTCACTTCGTAGCTAAATTCAGGCGTACAGCAGATAATTTCGAGTACCCAAGACTCACGGAATATAAAGAGGATAAAAAAGACCTTGAGGGACAGAAGCTATTTAAGGAGCTTTTTAATATAAAGCCTTGGGGCGTAATAAAAAATATAGGCGATAAATTTATAATTATGCCTAAGGATAAACTTCCCGATTTTAAGGGAATTACTATACTTAGGGCAGGCGTTATTTTAAGCGAGCTTGTAGGTAAACACACAGAGCCTCATCACTCTGTTTTCGCCGCGGTAAAGCCTTGTGAAGTAAAAATGAATGCCGATTTTAAAGACGGGGACGAAAATTTACATAAATATTTAAAAGGCGAAGAAATTGAAGTGGACGAAAATTTTAAAGGTTATACTTTGGTTTCCGTAGAAGGTGTGGCTCTGGGCTTCGGTAAAGCTTCGGGCGGCAGACTTAAAAATAAGTACCCAAAAGGTCTCAGACTTATAAATTAAAGATAATTTCTAAAATATAAAAATAAAAAAATCAATAAAATCTTGCAATTTACCTTAGTGTTGTGTTACAATACTTAGGTATTTTCGTATATAAAGAAAGAAGTGTTTTTATGTTAAATATCAGAATCGAAAAGACAACTGCTCCCAAGGCTAAGCCTCAGGACGAAAGCAAACTCGGTTTCGGTAAAATCTTTACTGACCACATGTTTGTTATGAATTACGAGACAGGTAAGGGCTGGCATGATCCCAGAGTTATTCCTTATCAGTCACTTTCTCTTGACCCCTCCGCAATGGTTTTCCATTACGGTCAGGAAATGTTCGAAGGCTTAAAGGCTTACAGAACAGATGACGGTAAAGTATTAATGTTCCGTCCCAACAAAAACATCGAGAGAGCAAACAATACAAATAAGAGAATCTGCATTCCCGAGATTCCCGAGGAGGATTTCTTACAGGCTATGCAGGCTGTTGTAAACGTAGATAAGGATTGGATCCCCACAGCTCCCGGTACATCTCTTTACATCCGTCCCTTCATTATTGCTACAGACCCCTTCTTAGGTGTTCGTCCTTCCGATACATACCTCTTTATCGTTATCCTTTCACCTGTTGGCGCTTACTATGCAAGCGGTCTCAATCCCGTTAAGATCTGGATCGAAGACGAGTACGTTCGTGCTGTTAAGGGCGGTATCGGTGAAGCTAAAACAGGCGGTAACTACGTAGCAAGCTTAAAGGCTCAGATGAAGGCTCACGACGAGGGCTACAGCCAGGTTCTTTGGCTTGACGGCGTTGAGAGAAAATATATCGAAGAAGTTGGCGCTATGAACATCTTCTTTAAAATCAGCGGCAAGGTTGTTACTCCTATGCTCAACGGCTCTATTCTTCCCGGTGTTACAAGAGCAAGCTGCATTGAGCTTTGCAAGAGCTGGGGCTTAGAAGTTGAAGAGAGAAAGATAAGCGTAGATGAGCTTGTAGAAGCTGCAAGAACAGGTGCTCTCGAAGAGTGTTGGGGCAGCGGTACAGCGGCTGTTATTTCTCCCGTTGGTAACCTCCGCTTTGAAGATGAAGTAATGGAAATCGGCGGCGGTAATATCGGACCTCTCAGCCAGAGACTTTACGACACAGTTACAGGTATCCAGACAGGTAAGGTTGAGGATACATTCGGCTGGACAGTTGAAGTTAAATAATTAAAAAAAGGAAAGCAAAGCTGCTTTCCTTTTTTATTATATCTTTATTAACTTATGGGTAAAGTAGCCGTTTCCTTTATTCGGTGTATTTTTAGAAAGCTCGTAAATACTGTCGCACCTTGCTTCAAATTCAAAGTACTTTTCCAAATTATTCTTTTTGGCATCGGAATAGCTTAAAACATAGGGCAGAGTATTTTTCTTTTCTTTCAGTATTTCCTCGCCTTTTTTGGTCATACCGAGTATTCTCAGGTATTTTCCTTCAAGTGGCAGTTCTTTTGTAATATTTAAAAAGCTTGAAAGAATAATTCTTCTTATTCTTGCGTGGCTGTAGCGGCGGGTTTTTATATATAAGTAAAGGCCGTTGAGGTCAGTGTTTTCATTGGCACCTTCGATAATTCTGTTTTCCAAACCTTCCGAAACGTCAGGTATATTTAAAAGGTCAGTGGGGGAGAGTGAGCGAAGTTTACAGAGTATAGCACGCTCTATGTTTTTAATATCTGCTAAATCACTGTTTTCAATAAAAGTATTTGTAATATCAGGAACAAATGATTTTACTTCTTCTTTAGTTGAAATAAGCTCACGAATTTTGGTTGCACTGGCAAAATTTTCAACAATGCCTTCGTTGTGGCCTGCTTTATACCTTTTAATGGTAAGAGGCTCAATATTGCTTTCAAGCTTATTCAATGCCTTTATATATTCAATACCTAAAATATTGTTGCTCTCTTTAAAAAGACCGCTTATTTCTTCGCCGTAAAGCTTTTTAACAGCGTTTTCTCTTACTTTGGCAAAGGTGGCGCCGTCATTTTTATTTTCTCTTATAAGGGCGTTTATTTCGCTGTCTACAGTAAGTTTCGCGGCAGTTTTCAGTTTATCGGCGTCGCCGCATTCACTGCCGAAATATATTTTATCTACGCATCCTAATGAGTGCAGCAGATGTACACCTGTAAAAGCAAACTTTTCGGCAGTGGAAACACTGTTCCATACAGGCAGCTCAATTACTAAGTCGGCGCCCAGCTTTAAAGCGCACTCCGCTCTATTCCATTTATCTATAATTGCTGCGTCGCCTCTCTGAACGAAATTTCCGCTCATAACGCATACCGTATATTGGCATTCTTCTTTGATTTTATCTAAAATATACTTATGACCGTTGTGCAGAGGGTTGAATTCGCAAATTAAACCGCCGATAAGTTTATTATTTATCATTTTTTAGTAAATCTCCACTTGCTTTTTTCAGAGTTTTGTACTATTATATAATACGTCATTTTATGTAACGGTACAAGCTTTATTTGTGCAAGTTAATAAATAATTTATAATTCATATAAAGGGAGAAATTTATAATATGAAAATTCTTGTTATCAATGCAGGTTCTTCTTCTCTTAAGTATCAGCTTATTGATATGGAAAACGAAAAGATGGTTTGCAAAGGCAACTGCGAAAAAATCGGTCTTGAAATGGGTATCTTCAGCCACAAGACAGCTGACGGCAGAAGCATCTCTTACGAAGTAAAGATGGCTGACCACACTGAAGCTTTCCAGCAGGTTAAGAATGCTCTTCTCGATAAGGAAGTTGGCGTTATTTCCGACTTAAGCGAAGTAAGCGCTATCGGTCACCGTATAGTTCAGGGCGGCGCACTCTTCAGCGAGTCCGTTATCGTTGACGAAAAGGTTGTTGAGGGCATCGAGAGCCTTATTCCTCTTGCTCCTCTCCACAATAAGGCACACGTTCAGGGTATCAGAGCTTGTCTTTCCGTTTTCGGTAAGGAAGTTCCCGAGGTTGTTGTATTCGATACAGCTTTCCACTCCACAATGCCCAGAAAAGCATACATCTATCCCGTACCTTATGAGTACTATGAGAAATATCAGGTTCGCCGCTACGGCTTCCACGGTACATCTCACCGCTATGTAAGCGCAAGATGTGCTGAGCTTATGGGTAAGGATATTAAGGATCTTAAGATCATCTCCTGCCATATCGGTAACGGTTCTTCCATTACAGCTATCGACGGCGGTAAGGTTATTGATACAACAATGGGTCTTACTCCCCTTGACGGTTTCATTATGGGTACAAGAACAGGTACACTCGACCCCAGCGTTGTTACATTTATCGCTGAAAAGGAAAACCTCACACCCAGCCAGCTTTCCGACCTCTTCAACAAGAAATCAGGTCTCCTCGGTATCTCCGGTATCTCCAGCGATGACCGTGACGTATTAAAGGCTGCAAGAGAAGGTAACGACAGAGCTATCCTCGCTCACGAACTTCTCGTTTACCAGATCCAGAAGTACATCGGCAGCTACATCGTAGCTCTCGGCGGCGTTGACGCTATTATCTTCACAGCAGGTCTCGGTGAGAACCAGTATATGCACAGAGAGAAGATTATTGACGGTCTTTCCTTCATGGGCATTAAGCTCGACCACGAGAAGAACGACGGCTTACAGTCTGTTGAGGCACTTATCTCTGAGCCCGATTCCAAGGCTGCAGTTTGGGTCATCCCCACAAACGAGGAGCTCGTTATTGCAAGAGATACAAAGGCTCTTGTTGAGAAGCTTTAATTCCAATAATAAATCAAGGGAGAAACTTCTTAGTGAAGTTTTCTCCCTTTTTTATGCGAATAAGCACTGTAAAACGAAAGAAGTTAAAAAATAGTATTCTCATTTAAGAAATATAAATTTAAATTTTGGAAAATAAAATACGAATAAAGTTGAAAATCATAGAAATTTGTGCTATTATTTTTAATGCAAAAAGGATGTGATTTATATGGCTGTTGTTGGAAATTTATTGCTGGTTACATTAATTGCAGGCGTTGTAGGTACGGGTGTGGGCGGACTTGTAGGTGCTCTTCTACAGAAGGAATCCAACCGCGTTGTAAGTTTGCTTTTAAGCTTTGCCGCAGGCGTTATGCTCAGCGTTGTTTGTTTCGATCTTGTGGTTGAAGCCATTGAGACGAACACGGGAATTTACATGGTTATTTTTGCCATAGCCTTGGGTGTTTTCGCAACTTATTTTCTTAACTATATTATTGATAAAAAAACAAATCCGGAGCTTGCCCATATAGATGCAAGTCACCCCGAAACAGCTGATGACCTTGATGAGCTTATTCACAGCGACCACTTGGAACATCACGTACTTAAAAACGATAATAAATTTTCCCTTTTTATTGCAGGTATAGTAATGGCTTGTGCCATTGCCCTTCACAACGTACCCGAGGGTATGACCATAGGCGCATCCTACGCTATGGAGGATGCTGTATTCGGCAGTTCTTCCCTCATTCTTGCCATTTTAATTGGTCTTCACAATATTCCCGAAGGTATGGCGGTTTCCGTTCCCCTTATAAGCGGAGGTATGAAAAAGTATAGAGCCGTATTAATTACCGCGGCAACGGGTATTCCCACCATTCTCGGCGCTTTGCTTGGCTTCTGGCTGGGCGAAATCGGTCCTTTAGGTTTAACCTTAAGTCTCGGCTTTGCAAGCGGCGCAATGCTTTACGTTGTTTTCGGCGAGATACTTCCGCAGTCCATACTTATGTACCACAGCAAAGCTCCCGCATTCTCTGCAATTATCGGTATGCTTGTGGGTCTGCTTATAATATTCGCTTAATTAATTTTTAATCAGAATTTGAAGGCGCACGAAAAAGTGTGCCTTTTCTTTTTACAAAAAATTAAGAGCGCCTTATAAAAGACACTCTTCTGTACAAAAAATAAAATGAGTTAATTTGAATTTTCGCTTTCCTGCTTTTTCTTAAGCATCTTATTAAGGCTGTCAGTTTTCTTTTTTATAATTAAATATATAACGGACCATATAACAAAATAACCGATAATAAATATGGCGGTAAATACCAAAACGGGAATCATACCTAAATCAAGCCAGCCGTTAAGCAGATAGGTTGCAAAGTAGCAAAGGTACAGTATGACGCCGTGAATAAGTATGGCTACCATTAAAGGCAGGTTTTCGATCTGATAAATTGCGTTCAATCCTCCGGCGGCAAATGCAAGAAAAGTAAGGGAAAATATACCTACAGAAACTTCCTTAACGCTTAATGCTTCAACCGCGCCGTTATTATATAAAATTAAATACAATACCGCAAGAAATAAAGGTCCGATAGAAGCAGACCACACGCCGCGGCGCAAAAATTCCGAAATAAATTTTTTCATAAGCCCTCGTACCTCCTTTTAATCTCCGCAAAGCATCTTCGTGATACGTATTCCTTGTAGCCGCATTTGAATATTGCATCCACACCGCCGCTGAAAGCCGCCTTGAACCTGAGAATTGCGTGTTCGTTTGCAAGGCTTGACTTATTGATGCGGATAAAATATGTGGGCAAAAGCTCCTCAAGGTCACGGAGTCTTTCCTGAATTCTATACTGCTCTCCTTCACGGTCAATGGCAATGACCCTTCTCTCCATAACCGTAATACATTCAATATCACGGAAAGAGAGCTTTCTTAATTCGTTTTCTTTATACCCCATAATAGAATCGTTGCCTTCATAATTTAAAACGATATTTTCAATTTTTTCGCTTAAAGCCGAAGGCGCGTGAAGGGTCAGAGTGATTTCTTCTTCTTTTTCTTTGTCAATAATTAGTTTGTATTTCATTAAAATTTATCCTTATTGTTTTTTCATCTGTGAAAGGAAACAGTAAACAGCCGCAAAAGCTATCAATACCGCGTAAATCAAAACCGGCAAAAGGCGTCCGAAAGCTGTATCAAAATTGCCGCTTATAAGAGCTCTTTCAAGCTCAACTGCGTGAAGGAAGGGGAGACACTCAGCTATTTTCTCAAAGGCTCCGCCTAAAAGCTCTATATCAAACCATACTCCGGAAAGCCATGCGGAAAGGTTGGTTAAAAGGGCGCCGCAAATACCTCCTACCTGCTTAACACCTAAAACGCTGCCGCAGAGAAGTCCCAGAGATATATTGAATATCGCCATAGGGATCATTCCTATTATAGCATATAAAACGTTAACATTAAAGCTCAGCCCTAATGGAATTGCAAAAATATAACATACTAAAGTCTGGCACAAAGCTAAGGGAATCAAAGGCAGCATATAACCGACAATAAAATCAAATCCCGTAAGGGGAGTGGTGTATAATCTCTGCAAAAATGTACTCTCGCGGTCTTTTGAAACTAAGGTAGCGGAAAATAAAGTTAAAAACGAAAGTCCGAAAACCGTTATACCGGGGGTAAGGCTTTCTATTTCGAAAAGCTCTACGGGAATATTAGCCTGTATGGCGCTTAAAAGGAATAATAACACTAACGGAAAGCCAAGGCCGAAAAATAGATTTATCGGGTCGCGTATAATTTCTTTGGCGCATCTTTTGGCAAAAGTTAAGGTTTTCATAAATCAGTTATCCCCCTTTACAATGGTAACGAAAGCGGATTCAAAATCATCTGTTCCCGTTTTCTCTAAAAGTTCCTCGGCGGTACCTACGGCAAGTAAACTGCCGTCTTTCATTATGCCTATACGGTCGGAAAGAGCGCTTGCCTCCTCCATATAGTGTGTCGTGAGAATAATTGTAATTTTACCTTTTAAGGCGCGTATAACGTCCCATAAATCGTGCCTTGCAATAACGTCAAGTCCCAAGGTGGGTTCATCAAGAAAAAGTATCTCAGGTTCACTTATCAGTGCCATAATTATGCTTACTCTGCGCTGCATACCGCCTGAAAGCTTACCTGCTTTTCTTTTAAGAATACTTTCAATTCCGAAACTTTCGGAAAGAGTTTCTATTTTCTCCTTGGTTTTTTCTTTGGAAAAGCCGTGGATGCGGCAAATAAACTCCAGATTTTCTTTTACCGAAAGATTGGGCGCTACGGCAGTTTCCTGAGGCGAAACAGCTATAAGGCTTTTTACCTTATCGGGTTCTTTAATTATGCTGTAATTGCCCACAAAAGCATCGCCCTCTGTAGGTTTGCTCAGGCAGGAGAGCATTTTTATGGTGGTGGTTTTTCCTGCGCCGTTTACACCTAAAAGGGAGAAAAGCTCTCCTTTATTTATTTCCAGGTTTAAGTTTTTTACGGCGGTTATTTCTTTGTAGCGTTTATTTAAATTTACTGTTTTGATTGCCGGCATTTTAATTCCTCCTTTTTATTTTACATACATAATAGCACATAAAAAAGAGGAATTAAGTAATTTTGTCTCATCGGTTATTTTTCACGGCTTATCGGTAAGAATTAATAATTTATCTTATTTAAAATATCCGGTTTCACTTGCTTCATTTAAGGCGATTTCATGTTTAGAAATGAAATCTTTATTGCCTTGCGCATATTGCGCTTCATGGATGTTAGCGCCAACGGATGTGCCACTTCTGCCAATTTGGTTGGAAATGATAGATTCGTGATTCGACTTCAGTTGTTTAACAAGACCTATAATATCCACAGAGAATTCCATAGAAAGTTCAGCAAGCTTATTTTCTTTCATAAGACTCGCCTCATTTTTAATTGTTAAATCATAAAACTTGCGTTTTTTCAATGAAGCATCGCCTGACGGCGATATGATGTTATGCTTCGCATAATGATGTTGCTCATTTCATTCGCAATGATGCGATGTTTGCTTTATACATTAGCGAAGCAAGATCATTAGGCGTAGCCGTCAACATTCGTGGAACGACATCATTTGCCGAAGGCAAACAACATTCAAAAAGACCACATCTGTCTACGGACAAATGTGGTCTTTTTGTTGGAGCTGGTGACGTGACTCGAACACGCGACCTGCTGATTACGAATCAGCTGCACTACCGACTGTGCTACACCAGCATTGGTAAATATTATATACTCCATTTCTTTATTAGTCAAGAAAAAATTATGTAAGCAAATAAGTTGTTGCATTTATCGCAAATAATTATTATAATCATAATAATATAACGTATTGGGAGGTTATAAATTTGGAGATCAAAAATATAAGAATGAATGATAATATTAAGGCTTTAGATTTAACTTTTTATGATGCAGAAAATAAACCTTTCAGAATTCATGGTGTTTACCGCTATGGCGAGAAACTAATAAGACTTCCAAAAGAAGTAGCCGAAAAATGTAACCCGGGTGTAGTTTTCCACCACGATAATTCTGCAGGCGGCAGAGTAAGATTTATAACTGACAGTATGCATATTGCAATATCAGCTGATATGGAGGTTAAGGAGGATTCGCCCCATTTCTCTGTTATGGCTATGTGTGGCTTCGATATGTACGAAAAAAAGGAGAACGGCGAACATATTTTTGTTAGCTCTTTCGTACCGCCAAGAGATGTTAAAGACGGATATTCAGGCGTAATTAGCTTTGAAGAAAAACGTTTAAGAGAAATTACAATAAATATGCCTTCATATAACGATGTATATAAGCTTTATATAGGTCTTGATAAAGATGCTGTATTAAAAGAAGCACCCGATTATAAGTACAAAACTCCTATAGTTTACTATGGATCTTCAATTACGCAAGGAAGCTCCGCGTCTCGACCCGGCATGAGCTACGAAAATATTATCACCAGGCGCCTTGATACCGAGTATATAAATCTTGGTTTTTCAGGCAGTGCAAAAGCAGAAGAAGCCATAAGCGAATACATCAGAAACCTTGATATGTCTATATTTGTTTACGATTATGACCATAATGCTCCTACTATAGAACATCTTGAAAATACTCACGAAAGAATGTTTAAAGAGTTTAGAAGCAAAAATCCCACAACGCCCGTAATTATGATGACAAGACCTAATTTCGTTCAGAATGAAGATATGAAAAAGCGTGTGGAAATAGTAATTAAAACTTATAATAATGCCTTAAACAGTGGCGATAAAAACGTATATTTTATAAACGGCAAAGACTTAATGAAATATTGCGGCAACGAAGGTACTGCAGAAAATACCCACCCCAACGATTTTGGATTTTACTCTATGGGTAAAGTTCTTGGCGATTTAATTGAAGAAATTTTAAATAAATAAGTGAGTTTTTATGAAAAGATTAATTGCAGCCGATAAAGGCTTTTACAAAAAAGTTGCTAAAATAGCAATACCTATTGCTCTTCAGGGTCTTATAACCACTGGCGTAAATATGATGGATACCATTATGATAGGCGCGGTTGGTGAAACAGAGCTCAGCGCCGTTTCTCTTGCCAATCAGTTTATAAGCATATTCCATATTTTCTGTATGGGTATAGGTATGGGCGCCAGCGTGCTTGTAGCCAGATACTACGGTATGAACGATAATTCTTCCCTTAAAAAGACTATTACAATTATGCTCCGTTTATGCCTCGGTTTATCACTTTTATTTTCCGTGGCTACCTTTCTTTTACCAAAGGAGATAATGCTGATTTACACACCCGAAACAAACATCATAAATTTCGGTATCGATTATCTCAATTACTCCGTGGCAAGCTATGTATTTTTAGGCTTGTCCCTTACAAGTACCATAGTCCTTCGAAACGTAGGTCAGGTAAAAATCCCTCTTTATACATCTATTGCGGCTTTTTTTGTTAACGTAGGCGCTAATTACGTATTTATCTTCGGCGTAGACTTTTTAAACATAAAAGCTATGGGCGTTGCAGGCGCCGCCGTAGGTACTTTAATTGCCCGTGTGTTTGAATTCAGTGTTATTTGCGGATATCTTTTATTTATCGATAAGGAGATTTCCTATAAGATACGCGACTTATTTAAGCCTGTCGGCGTGCTCTGGAGAGAATACATAAGAATCAGTATTCCCGTACTTATCAGCGACGGAATCTTAGCTCTCGGTAATAACTCAGTAGCTATGATAATCGGCAGAATGGGCGAAAGCTTCGTGGCAGGTAACGCCGTAACCACAGTAGCACAGCAGTTAAGCTCAGTTATGATTCAGGGCTTCTCTCAGGCAGGCGCAATTGTAACCGGTTATACATTGGGCGAAGGCGATAAGAAAAAAGCTCAGGACGAAGGCTACGCATTCCTCGGTATCGGTTTTGTTTTCGGTTTGATTGCGGCTTTGATAATTACGATTATCAGCGCTCCTATGATTACCGCCTATAATTTATCCGAAGAAACTCAGGATATTGCAAGGGAGCTTATGCTCTCTATAAGTATAATTATGGTATTTCAGGCAACCAACAGTATCATGACCAAGGGCGTGCTTCGCGGCGGCGGTGATACTAAAGTATTAATGCTTGCCGATAATATCTTCCTTTGGGTAGCTTCCCTGCCTTTAGGCGCTTTGGCAGGTCTGGTTTTCGGTTTCCCTGCATTCTGGGTATATTTCTTCCTTAAATTCGACCAGGTGCTTAAAGCTGTCTGGTGTGTAATCAGGCTCAATAGCGGCAAATGGATTAAAAAAGTAAGAACAGAAAGCGAAATTTAATTATGTTTAGATTATTTAACGACCATTCAATAAGAGAATCTATTCTTTTGCCTGATTTTTGGAATTTAAAAGTGGAGGGCAAAGGTGAATTCAAAATCCCCGTGCCTTGCGCTGTGGAATCAATACCTGCTTTAAGCAGCTATAAAGGTAAGTGCACTTTAGAAACAGAGAAAAGGCTTAGCGGTGATTTCAGGCTTGTATTTAAAGGTGTTAGCCATACTGCTAACGTTTATTTAGACGGTGAGAACCTTGGCTCTCACTACGGAGCTTACGGCGAATTTTCATTCATTCTCAAAAATTTAGAAGATTCACTCCATAAAATTAAGGTAGAAGCCGATAATAGCTATAGCGAAAATTCTGCTTTACATATTGATAACGACTATTACTCTTATTTGGGTATTACAAGACCTTTATACCTTGAAAGAATCAATAAATGCTATATTAAACATCTTCATATTAAGCCTTATTTAAAAGATAATTGTTGGAATTTGAAAATTTCAGCTTCATTAGTAAATATATGCGATAGAGATTTAAAATTTGAATTAAAGCTTTGCTTAAACGAATCTGATTCTACTTTAGATAATTCTATCAACGAAATCATTTTACCTTTTGAAATAAAAGCTAATGAAGAGAGTATTATAGAAACCGAAATTAAATGCGAAAACGTTAAAGTTTATAACCCCGAAACACCCGATATGTATTTTATTCACGGTGTTATTCTTGAAGAAGGCAAGGCTATCGACGATTTAATTGAGCGCTTCGGTTTTAAAGAAGTTAAAGTAATAGGTAAAGATATTTTATACAACGGTAATAAGCTTATATTAAAAGGTTTTTGCCGCCACGAAGATTATGCAGAGTTCGGCAGCGCGATCCCTTTGCAGGCTATGATGCGCGATATTATGCTTATTAAGGATACAGGCGCAAACGCAATAAGAACAAGCCATTATCCCAACGACGAAAGATTTCTTGATTTATGTGATGAATTGGGCATCTTGATTTGGGAAGAAGGTCACGCAAGAGGCTTAAGTGAAAAAGATATGCAAAACCCCAATTTTATGCCTCAAAGCAAACTTTCTATCACCGAAATGATTAATAATCACTTTAATCACCCTTCAATTTTTGTTTGGGGACTTCTTAATGAATGCGCAAGTTTAACTGATTTTGGCAGAGAATGCTATAAAGAGCTTATTGGTTTAATAAGGAGTCTTGATTCATCAAGGCCTGTTACATTTGCTTCTTGCTGGTTAGGCAGAGATAAATGCCTTGATTTAGTGGATATTGTATCATTTAATATTTATCCTAAATGGTATGAAGATGAACCTGTTGAAGATTACTTAAATAAGGTTTTAAATTTTGCAAACGAAAACGGCGGAGAAAATAAGCCTTTTATTGTAAGCGAAATCGGAGCAGGCGCTATTTACGGCTATAGAAGTAACACAAACGTACGCTGGACGGAAGAATTTCAGGCAGAAGCTCTGGAAGAGCAGATCACAGCAGTACTTGAAAACAAAGAAACAAACGGTGTATTTATCTGGCAGTTTGCTGATTGCAGGGTGGACGAAGGTTTTGCTATGCGCCGCCCGAAAACTCAGAATAACAAGGGCATAGTTGATATATACCGCCGCGAAAAACTTTCGTATAAGGTAGTAAAAGAGAAATTTAATAAGTATTAATCAAAAGAGCAGCAAGATAAAATTGCTGCCTTTATGTTTTAATATAAAAATGTTTTTCATTGACAAAAGTTAAAAAATATAGTATCATTCTTTTTGCGGTACGAAGACGTTTAAAAGTAAATATGTATATGCCTCCTTAGTTAAATGGATATAATAAGCCCCTCCTAAGGGCTAGTTGTGAGTTCGATTCTCGCAGGGGGTGCCAAAAAGACCTTGTTAAAAAAGACAAGGTCTTTTTTGTTATTTATTTTAGTTTCACACTCTACTTAAAGTCGATTGTGCTTTTAAATTATAATGCTATAATTATATTTGAGGTGAAAATTATGGATAATATAAAAGTGGGTGCACTTATTAAAAGTTTAAGAAAAGAGAAAAAGTTAACTCAGCTTCAATTGGCGGATGAATTAAACATCAGCGATAAAACTGTATCTAAGTGGGAGAGAGGCTTAGGATGCCCTGATATATCATTAATAATAGAGCTTTCAAAAATCTTCAGTGTAGATACCGAAAGTCTGCTTGCAGGTGAACTTGGAAAAGGCAAACATAAAACTGCCAATATCAAGAGAATAAAATTCTATGTTTGCCCTTACTGCGGTAATCTTGTTACGTCTTTTAATGAAATTTCCCCTGTGTGCTGCGGCAGAGTAATGAGCGAAGCAAAACCACAAAAAGCAAATGATGAAGAAAAGCTTAAAGTAGAAATAATTGAAACCGATTATTTTATAACAACAGATCACGAAATGAAAAGGGAACACTTTATAAGTTTTATTTGCTTTGTAAACTTCGAAACATTAATAGTGAAAAAACTTTATCCTGAATGGAACTTAGATACCAGAATTCCCCGAATTTCAAAAGGCAGGCTTTACTTTTACTGCAGTGTGCACGGTCTTTTTTATCAGGATATTTAACTTAGTGCGGGTTTATACCCGCATTTTTTATGTGTCAGCATATTATTTTTGTGGTGTTTTGTTTATTGTTGTGATAAAATATAGAAAATAATATAAAGGTGATAATATGAAAGTTTACGATATAAGTCAGGAAATTTTATCTTCAAATGTTTACCCCGGTGATCCTGAACCTGAAATTATAAAGCTTTATGATATGAATAAGGGTGATTTATATAATCTTTCAGCTTTTTCGATGTGTGCCCATAACGGCACTCATATAGATGCGCCTGCTCATTTTATTAAAAACGGTAAAACTGTGGAAGAAATCCCGCTTGATAAGTTTGTTGGTAATTGTTTTGTTGCTGAGATTAATGGCGATGTAACCGAAACGAGTGCCATTAATATTTTAAATAAAGCAAATGAAATGGACGCAGGTGAAAGAATTTTAATAAAAGGCAAAGCTACCGTTACTCTTGATGCCGCCAAAGTATTTGCAGAAAACAAAATTAAGCTTATAGGAAATGAAAGCCAGAGCGTAGGTCCTTTGGAAGCACCTATGGCAGTACACTTAACGTTACTTAATGCAGAAATAGTGCTTCTTGAAGGTGTAGTTCTTAACGAGGTAAAAGAAGGTAAATATTTTTTAAATGCAGCACCTTTGAATTTAAAAAACTTTGAAGGTTCGCCCTGCAGAGCGTATCTGATAGAATATTGAGAGGATAGTTATGATAAATATTACTTATTTACAGATGATTATTTATATCACGGTACTTTGGATTGCAGTCAGAACCATAGTATCCGTTAAAAATAAAAGAGTTGATTTTAAACGCGAGGCACTTTTGATTCTCGTATATATCTGTATTGTGGTTGTTGTCAGGTTTACGTTTTGTCCTTTCGGCAAAGTTAACGGGCAGATCCAGCCCCTTGTTTTTGATGCAAATAAAATATTCCCAATATGGTATAATTTAAAGCCCTTTATTTATCTTTTTGATTACCCAACAATAAAGGAAGCTCTAATTAATTTAATAGGCAATACCGCCATGTTTATTCCGCTGGGCATAGTGTGGCCGGTTTGTTTTAAAAAACTTGATACACATTTAAAAGTTATTGCTGCTGGTTTTTGCTTCTCTCTTTTAATCGAAATTATTCAGATACCTTTCTATACAAGGAACTCTGATATAGACGATCTGATTTTAAATACCTTTGGCTTTACTGTAGGATACTTAATTTACCTTTTATTTAAGAAAATAAAAAATAAAAAAGCATCAAGCAAATAACTTGATGCTTAATTTTTTTAATCGAAATAACCTAAACTGTCGTAATATCTCAGAACCAACTCAACCATTAAATCGTAGGAGAGCACACCGTTTTTATCACCGTTTACTTTAATAAATGTATCGTTGAATTCCTCCGATTTTTCCATCACCTCGCCCTTGAAGCTTGCCCAGTAGGCATTGTGTTTATCAAGGTCGCGGATGAATTTTTCACTGCAATTTTTTGTGAAGGCGTCCGCCCACATTTCGTAATCAGCGGCATAAAGGGCGTTGGCTGTATAGATATAAGCCTGAACCAAACCGGAATAAATAAAATCGGGCTGATTGCTGTTTATGCAGGCAAGGTAAGAGATAAAGTTACATTCGTTTTCCCTTGCAAAAGCCATTGTGTGGGCAAGTTCGTGGGTTGTAGTGTGGGGAATATCAAATACGGGAGTATCCACGTTTACGCTTGATTCCAAAAGCCACGGGCAGTAAACACCTGTATAGCCCGTATAAGACCATAAGTGGGAGAGCATTACGGGTTTAACCCTCCATACGGCTGTCTGAAAGAATGGGTATTCGTCGCTGATTTCATCAAAGGTATCGTCGGCAAGAAGTAAAATATCGTTAAGTGAAACGGTAAGCACAGCGCAGCCGTCCTCGCCTTCGGGTAAAGTCTCCCTGATTTCGGAAGCTTTAGCGGCTATATCGCTCATTACGATATAAAGCTCCTCTTTGGTGTATTTTCTGCTGGGCAGTTCCATTAAATCGCCAACACTATAGCGGGAGAAGTTAACGCCGTCGGTTATCATAAACACCAAAAGAAAAATGCTTAAGCACCAGCAAATAAATCTTGCCGCTTTTTCGGCTGTTTTGCCTTTATTTTGACTTTTAATGAGGCGCCTTATAAAGATGATAAGTAAAGTGATAAGGGCGGGAACAGCCAAAATAACCACTAATTCCGTAAGGGAGAAGGGGAAGACGGAAACTATCCACTCAATAGGAAAGCTTACAATTCTGTAAATACCCTGAGCAAAGATATATTCAGCCGCAAAGGGGAAATAAGGCATAACGAAATATAAAATTAAAGCAAGCGCCAAAGGAATAAGGGCGAATATCCACTTTAAATATAAAGGTCTTTCCTTTTTTATTTTTTCTTTCTTTTTCATATAAAATCCTTAAATTAATTTTAAAATTAAATAATATAATGATATTTTATTTTTTTTGCAGATATTTGTCAATTAAATAAATGTAAATTTAAATAAGCTTTAAAAAGAAAAATAAGAAAAGAAATTTCAGAATAAAATAAAGAAAAAAATAAATATTTACAGAGCGTCTTTTTTGCGGTAAAAAAAGAAAAATTTCGTAATAAATTTAACTTTTTACTTGCTTTTTTCATTCTGTTGTGGTATTATAGTTACCGCGTTATTGGAGTTTAAGGCGAATAAGCCCTGACCAATAGGCCAAAGGCGTTTTCGCCATACTACTTAAAATATTTGAGGAGGTGTCACTGTGCCCAACATCAAATCCGCTAAGAAGCGCGTAAAGGTTACTGAAGTAAAGGCTAACCAGAACAAGGCTTTTAATTCTGCTCTCAAGACAGAGATCAAGAAGGCTAACGCAGCTCTCGAGAACAATGCTGAGAACAAGGCTGAAGCAGTTAAGGTTGCTGTTAAGAAGATCGATCAGGCTGTTGCTAAGGGTATCCTTCATAAGAATACTGCAGCTAGAAAGAAGTCTGCACTCGCTAAGAAGGTTAACGCTTAAGCGTCGTTCAACTTAATAAGATTAAGAAACAGGACGTTTAAGTCCTGTTTTTTATTTCCTTTGAACTTATGTGTTGACATTTGAGCTGAAATTTATTATGATATATTTATAAATTTAGTAAATATTATTTTTATATATGAAAGGAAGCGTTTAATATGAAAAATTCATCAAGTAAACTTCTCTTAGTTTTAAGCATTATTTTAGGTGTAGCGGCAATTGCATCAAGCGTTGTATCTATTCTTCTCTACTTTGATAAGAAGAAGGAAGAGGAAGAGCTGGAGCGCTACCTTGAGGATTCAATCCAGTAAAAAATTACGGAGTCACTTTTGTGGCTCCGCTTTTTTATGTTTTTATTTATTTTCCGCATGATTCTTTGTTATATTATAAATAAAATCAAAGTAATTTTTGCCGTCGGAATAATCTTCGCTTAAATATTTCAGCGTCATTCTCTCGGGGTGAAACTGAGTTGCATAAATATTTCTGTCGGGATTTTCAATGGCTTCAATAATGCCTTCGTCGCTGATTGCGGAGATTTTAAATCCCTCAGCCAATTTCTTAACAGCCTGATGGTGTGAAGAATTACTTCTCATACCCTCGGGGTAAGCTTTGTCAATAAATGAATTTTTTATAATATTGATATTATGGGCGCCGTCTTTGTGGTTATCGCCAATATGCTGATAAAGTGAACCGCCGAAATAGACGTTAATTAACTGTATGCCGCGGCATATTCCGAATATAGGTTTATCAGCTTTAGTGAAAGCGTCAAGGTATAAGTATTCGTCGGCATCGCGCATATCGTCAATACCTTCGCTGAGAGTTATCTCCTCGCCGTAAAGCTTGGGGTTAAGGTCGCTGCCGCCCGTAAAAAGTATGGCGTCGCATTCCTTGGCAGCATCAGCGGGAGAGAGATCACCTTCTACTTCAAAGTCGCTCTGCTCGCTTGCACATTGGTAATTTTCAAAAGTTACAATGCTGTATTTTTTACCGAATATAAATAATTTTAATTTATCCATAATATCACCTGAATTTGATAAAAGTATTTATTTGTATGATAATAACACATAAATAATATGATTTAAAGTGTAAAATTACAATTTTTCTTTAAATACATTACGATTTTTCTTGATAATTTAAATAAAGTTTATTATAATGTAAAATAGCCTAATAGGTTTATATGTTTTTGACGTTTAATTTAATTTTAGAAAGGAAGCTTAATATGGCTAATGAAAATAAGATAGATTTAAGTTCTATTGAGTCTACAAGCTTTATTGATGATTTTATTATAGAGGACCTCAGCGAGGGCGGCAGATGCGAGGGCATGAAAGTGCACACACGTTTCCCTCCTGAACCCAACGGTTACCTTCATATCGGTCACGCAAAGGCAATTTACGTTGACTTCGGTACAGCGGAGAGATTCGGCGGTATATGCAATCTTCGTATGGACGATACCAACCCCACTAAGGAGGACGTAGAGTTCGTAGACGCTATCAAAGAGGATATCCACTGGCTTGGCTACGATTGGGAAGATAGATTCTACTATGCTTCCGATTACTTCGATAAGATGTATGAGGGCGCTATAGAGCTTATAAAGAAGGGTCTTGCTTACGTTTGCGAATTAACAGCCGATGAAATGCGCGCTAATCGCGGCGATTTGACAACTCCTGCCGTAAGCCCCTATAGAGAAAGACCCATAGCAGAAAGCCTTGATTTATTCGAAAGAATGAAGAACGGTGAATTCCCCGAGGGTAAATATACTCTCCGTGCTAAAATCGATTTGGCAAGCGGTAACTTCAATATGCGTGACCCCGTTATCTACAGAATAAACTACATCAAGCATCACAGAACAGGGGATAAGTGGTGTATCTATCCCATGTATGACTTCGCTCATCCCATTGAGGATGCTATGGAGTGCATTACACATTCACTTTGCTCTCTTGAATTTGAAGACCACAGACCTTTATACGATTGGGTTATCAACAATGTTACACTTCCTTCCAAACCCCGCCAGATCGAATTTGCAAGACTCGGCATCAATAATACAGTTATGAGTAAGCGTAAGCTTCGTAACTTAGTTGAAAACAACTACGTAGACGGCTGGGATGACCCCAGAATGCCCACTATCTGCGGCTTAAGAAGAAGAGGTTATACTCCTCAGGCTATCCGCGCTTTCAGCGAGAGAAACGGTGTTTCTAAGGTAAATAGCGTAGTTGAGAGTAATTTCCTTGAGCACTGCCTGCGTGAAGACCTCAATATGAACGCACAGCGTGTTATGGCTGTACTTGATCCCTTAAAGCTCATAATAACAAACTATCCCGAAAATCAGACAGAAGTTTTCGAGACTGAAAATAATCCCAACCGCCCCGAGGACGGCACGAGAGAGATCACCTTTTCCAGAGAACTCTATATTGAAAAAGAGGACTTTATGGAAACTCCGGTAAAGGGTTATTTCCGCCTTTTCCCGGGAAATGAAGTTCGCCTTAAGACAACCTACGTAATCAAGTGCACAGGCTGTAAGAAGGACGAAGAAGGCAACGTAATTGAAGTTTACGCCGAGTACGATAAGGATTCCCGCGGCGGCAACCCTGCCGACGGCAGAAAGATAAAGAGCACTATCCATTGGGTAGATGCAAACAATGCTGCCGACGCTGAGATAAGACTTTACGATAAGCTCTTTACCGTTGAGGACCCCGAAATCGGCGAGTATGTAGATCTGCTTAACTCCGATTCCTTAAAGGTACTCTCAGGCTGTAAGCTTGAAAAGGGTCTTGAAAACGCAAAGGTAGGCGAAAGCTTCCAGTTTATGCGTCAGGGCTACTTCTGTGTTGATAATAAAGTAAGCACTAAAGAAAAGCTGGTATTTAACAGAAGCGTATCTTTAAAGGACGGTTTCAAGAAAAAGTAAACTCTATATATTGTGTATCGCATCGAAATGAAACACAATAATAAAAATTTTAAAAAATTTATTTTGCATATAAGCAGGAGCAATTTTATAAAGCTTCTGCTTATTTTATTCCGAAAAACTCAGTATTTAAGCCGTTTTTTTAACGCTTCATTATACGAAAATAATGTATAAACGCTGTATAAAAACAACTATATATGTTTTATGTAAATTAAATATCCACAATATATTGTGTTTACCCTATTGACAAACCACTCTATGGGTAGTATAATCTAAAATGCCCGCTGAAGCTTAAGGGAAAATGCTTCAAAAATTATTAGTTATAAATTAATTTTACATAAAAGATGAAGAGATATTTCTCAGGAGGAAAATGAAATGGTAACTGAAATTATAAAGCGTAACGGTCAGAAGGTGGAGTTTGATTCAAGAAAAATCAGAAACGCTATCTTCAAGGCTAACATAAGAATCGCTAAGGAAAAAATGAGTGATGACGATCTTGATAAATTAACAAGAAGAGTCGTTAACCGCTTCGATTTATTCGCAGGTACACCCACCGTTGAGCAGGTACAGGACGTTGTAGAAGAGGTTTTGATTGAAGCTGACTACGCAAAAACAGCCAAGGTCTATATCCTTTACCGTGCTGAGCACGAAAAGATGCGTAATATGGATGCCGACCTTGTTAAAATTTACGAGGATTTAAGCTTCAAGCCCTCCGAGGATGCTGACTTAAAGCGTGAAAACGCCAATATCAACGCAGACTCCGCTATGGGTACAATGCTTAAGTATGGTTCCGAAGGCGCAAAGAGCTTCTACGACCACTACGTAATTCCCTTCGAAATTACAGAAGCCCACGCAAGAGGCGATATCCATATTCACGATAAGGATTTCTACACACTTACAGAAACCTGCTGCCAGATAGACCTTATTAAATTATTCAACAACGGCTTCTCCACAGGTCACGGCTATCTCCGTGAGCCCAACGATATCAGAAGCTACGCCGCTCTTGCCTGTATCGCAATTCAGGCTAACCAGAACGAAATGCACGGCGGCCAGAGTGTTCCCAATTTCGATTACTCAATGGCTAAGGGCGTAGATAAGACCTACAGAAAAGAATTCTACAAGGCTCTTTCCCAGTACTTTACAGTTAAATCCGATATTCCTTACGAGGAAGTAGAGGACATTATAAAGGAATTAAAGATTAAGATCGGTGCCGTTGAATCTATGGACGATATCGACGGATACATAGCAAAAATTACCGAGTACTTTGCAGGCCTAAGCGGTTCCATTACAGAAAACGAGGCTGTTGAAGCTTGCGCTTACGCAAAGAAAACAGCTTGGAGAGAAACAGATAAGGCTTGCTACCAGTCTATGGAAGCTCTGGTTCATAACCTCAACACTATGAACTCCCGCGCAGGTGCTCAGGTTCCCTTCAGCTCCCTTAACTACGGTACAGATACTTCAGAGCAGGGCAGAATGGTTATAAGAAACCTCCTTCTTGCTACCGAGGCAGGTCTCGGCGACGGCGAAACACCCATATTCCCCGTACAGATCTTCAAAGTTAAGGAAGGTATCAACTATAACCCCGAGGATAAGAACTACGATCTCTTTAAGCTTGCTATGCGTGTTTCCGCTAAGCGCTTATTCCCCAACTTCAGCTTCCTCGACGCTCCCTTTAACCTTCAGTACTACAAAGAGGGCGATTATAACAGTGAAGTTTCTTATATGGGCTGCCGTACAAGAGTTATGGGTAACTCCTATGATAAGGAAAGAGAAGTAACCTGTGGCAGAGGTAACTTAAGCTTTACATCCATCAACCTTCCCAGAATCGGTCTTGAAGCTCAGGGCGACTTAGAGAAGTTCTATAAGATTCTTGACGAGAGAATGGAAATGGTAGAGGAACAGCTTCTCCACAGATTTAAAATCCAGTCCACAAAGAAAGTATATAACTATCCCTTCCTTATGGGTCAGGGCGTTTGGATCGACAGTGAAAAATTAGATAAGGACGACAGCGTAGCAGAGGTACTTAAGCACGGTACACTTTCCATCGGCTTTATCGGTCTTGCCGAAACCTTAAAGGCTTTAACAGGTAAGCACCACGGTGAAAGCGAAGAGAGCTACAAATTAGGCTACGAGATTATCTCCTATATGAGAAAGAAGCTGGATGACCTCAGTGAAGAAACAGGCCTTAACTGGTCACTTCTCGCTACACCTGCCGAGGGTCTTTCCGGTAGATTTATCAGAATCGATAAAAAGCGCTTCGGTATCATTGAGGGCGTTACAGACAGAGAGTATTACACAAACTCCTTCCACATTCCCGTGTATTATCCCATCAGCGCTTATAAGAAGATCCAGAAGGAAGCTCCCTTCCACGCTCTCACAAATGCAGGTCACATCAGCTACGTTGAGCTTGACGGCGACACCTGCAAGAACATCGATGCCTTCGAAAGCATTATCCGCTGCATGAAGGAAGCTGGCATCGGTTACGGATCAGTTAACCACCCCGTTGACCGTGACCCCGTTTGCGGTTACAACGGTATTATAGATGAGGTTTGCCCCCGCTGCGGCAGACACGACGGCGAAGGCATACCGCTTTCCAAGCTCCAGGAACTCAAGAAGAAATATCACGACGTTCCCGACTACTCATCACTTATATCTTAATTAAAAGAAAGGAATCAAAATTATGGCAAACGTAGAAAATAAAGAAATCATCATCGGCGAAGGCAAAAAGTTCGAAAGAATCAGAAGAATTACAGGTTATTTAGTAGGTACTACAGACCGCTGGAACGATGCTAAACGTGCAGAGGAAAGAGACAGAGTGAAGCACACTCTTAATAAGTAATCCATAACTAACGAAGTAAGCCGCTTTCTTTAGCGGCTTATTTCTTCATAAAAAGAAAAAATTCAGACTTTATTTTGCGGCATTGAAATTTTAAATGTTTCAGCTTATCACGAAACGCCGTAAAAATATGTGAAAGGAAAGTTTTGCTTCGGCAAAACCGTGGTTAAAAAATAAAATGAAAATTCGTTTATCTGGTATAGTTGAAGAAAGCATAGTGGATGGCAAAGGCATAAGATTCGTTGTGTTTACTCAGGGCTGTCCACATAACTGTAAAGGCTGCCACAACCCCCACACTCACGATTTTACGGGTGGATATCTTGATGATACCGATAATTTATTCGATAAATTTATGGAGGACCCCATATTAAAGGGTGTTACATTCTCGGGCGGCGAACCCTTTATGCAGCCCAAACCTTTAGTAGAGCTTGCTAAAAAAATCCATACCTTAAAGAATAAAGACGTTTATTGCTACTCTGGTTTTACATTTGAAGAAATATTGAACAGTAATAATAAAGATAGGGTAGAGCTTTTAAATAATATCGACGTGCTTATCGACGGTAAATTTATAGAAGAGCTTAAAAATTTAGAGCTTAGCTTCCGCGGCAGTGAAAATCAGAGAGTTATCGACGTGAAAAAATCTTTACAGGAAAATAAAGTAATTCTATTAGAAGGTATTGATTATTAAGAAAGGGGAGAAGAAAATGGGTTTATTTAGAAAAACACCGGAAGAAAAATTCGATAAGGCTGCTTCAGCTTCATCCGGTAATAAAATGCTTAAGCTTGCTGAAGACGGTATGCAGAAAGCTATGGTAAACGTAGCTTACCGCTATCATAACGGCTTTGGCTTTAAAGCTAATGATAAAAGTGCATTGTTCTGGGCAAATAAAGCTTCTGATGAAAACCTTTTCGGCAAAACTACCGATACAATTGAAGCTTATTACACAAAAGGTAATATATTAAGAGACTTAGGCGATATATATGCAGCAGAAGAATGCTACAAAAAAGCTTACGAAACAGGCAAAGAAATAGAAAAGGCTTCTTATTATCAGGAATGCGCCGGTTTGGCTCTTGCTTCTCTTTATATTGAAAATAATAAAAATTATGAAGAAGCTAAAAGTATACTTAAGGAGCTTACCGATAAAAAGAATCAGGAAGCTCAGTGGGAACTTGCTAAATTACTTTATTACAAAGAAGGCAGTATAATCCCAGCGCTTTTAAGCTACGTGGATATTAGAGATAACAGAAATATCGACGTGTTCGATGATATTATTTTTGATACTGAGGATATTATTAACGATTTCATTAATAAAATAAAGGAAGTAAAACCCGACGAAGCATCACTTAAAAATATAGAAGAGATAGAAGCTCTTGAAAAATTCTTCGAGGATGTAGATTGGGATGAATTTGTTAAAGTTCAGGTAACAGCTATAAAAGAGAAACTTTGCTAAGTAATACGAAATAAGAAAAATTGTATTAAAAAAGTTAATTAATTCACAAATTAGTAATTGATTAAATCCAGGTTTTATGTTATTATAAAGCCAAATGGTTTATATTTTCGTAACCAATGGAAGGAGAAAAATATAATGACAAACAACAAGACAGTTCTCGCTTGGCTTGATGAAATGAAGGAGCTCTTAACTCCCGATAACATCGTTTGGATCGACGGTTCCGAAGAGCAGATCGAAGCTCTCCGTGCTGAAGCTTGCTCCACAGGCGAAATGATTAAGCTCAATCAGGATATTCTTCCCGATTGCTATTACCACAGAACAGCAGTAAACGACGTTGCTCGTGTTGAAGGCAGAACATTCATCTGCTCCAGAAACGAAGAAGATGCAGGTCCTACAAACAACTGGATGGATCCTCAGAAGGCATACAAGATGCTTTTCGACATCGCTCGCGGCAGCTACAAGGGCAAGACAATGTACATCATTCCCTATTCCATGGGTCCCGTTGGTTCTCCTCTTGCAAAGATCGGTGTTGAGGTAACAGATTCTATCTACGTTGTTCTCAACATGGCTATTATGACAAGAGTAGGCAAGAAGGTTCTTGAAGTTCTCGGCGACAGTGAAGACTGGGTTAAGGGTCTCCACTCCAGATGCGATATCGACGACGAGAAGAGATATATCTGCCACTTCCCCGAGGATAACTACATTATCTCTGTTAACTCAGGTTACGGCGGCAACGTTCTTTTAGGTAAGAAGTGCTTCGCATTAAGAATCGCTTCCTATCAGGCTAAGAACGAAGGCTGGATGGCTGAGCATATGCTCATTTTAGGCGTTGAGAATCCCAAGGGCGAAGTTAAGTACGTTTGCGCAGCATTCCCCTCTGCTTGCGGTAAGACTAACCTCGCTATGATGATTCCTCCCGAGGGCTATAAAGCTAAGGGTTATAAGGTTTGGACAGTTGGCGACGATATCTCCTGGATGCGTCAGGGCGCAGATGGCAGACTCTATGCTATTAACCCCGAGAACGGCTTCTTCGGCGTTGCTCCCGGTACAAATATGAAGTCCAACCCCAACGCTCTCTTCTCTACAATGAAGGGCACAATCTTTACAAACGTTGCACGTAATCTCGATAACAATACAGTATGGTGGGAGAGCCTCGATAAGAATCCTCCCGTTAACGCTCAGGAGTGGAAGGGCGCAGAAGTAAACGGCCCCGAGTACATTGCTGAAGGCAACAAGCTCGCTCACCCCAACAGCCGTTTCACAGCTCCCGCTGTTAACTGCCCCTGCATCAGCTCCGAGTTCGAAGCTACAGCAGGTGTTCCCATCTCCGCTATCATCTTCGGCGGCCGCCGTCCCGATATGGTTCCCCTCGTATATCAGTCCAGAGACTGGAACAACGGTGTATTCATCGGTTCTATCACAGGTTCTGAAACAACTGCAGCTGCATCCGGTGCAGTAGGTGTTGTCCGCCGTGACCCCATGGCTATGCTTCCCTTCTGCGGTTACCACATGGGTGACTACTTCAAGCACTGGATCGAAATGGGCGAAAAGCTCGGCGATAAGGCTCCCAAGATCTTCAACGTTAACTGGTTCCGTGTTGACGAAGAAGGCCACTTCATCTGGCCCGGCTTCGGCGATAACCTCCGTGTTCTTGAATGGATCTTAAAGAGATGCGAAAATGAAGTTGACGCTAAGGAAACAGCTATCGGCTACGTTCCCAACGCTGAAGACATCAACCTTGAAGGCCTCGACTTCTCCATCGATGCTCTTAAGGGTATCCTTGAAGTTGACAAGGCTAAGTGGGCTAAGGAAGCTGAAGGTGTTGAAGAGTTCTATAAGAAGTTTGGCGATAAGCTCCCCACAGAACTCAGAGAGCAGCTTAACATCCTTAAGGCTAACGTTCAGTAATTTAATTACAGTGAATAATAAAATGACCTGCAGTGTAAAAACTGCAGGTTTTTTTATTGCTAAATAATATTTTTGATAAATAAAAAAGGACTGAGTTTTTGCTCAGTCCTTAATTCTTAAAAAGAAGCCCCACCCAACCGTAACGCGTATTCATAACCTGCTACTAAAAAGCAGGTGGGTGTCTGCCCTTGTGTTTCGCGCTCCCTTCGTCCAGTAACCGGTCAGTTAAGCCGTACCGGGAGGTCTGCATCCCGCACACGGAGTCAAACTCCCTTTTATAAAGGTGTAGGGTTATTTAACGCGGTCCGCGAATTGGGTAGGAAGATTTACAATTTAATTTAAGTTAAGGGTTATTCCTCATCCTCAGCTTCTTCGTCCTCGTAGAAGTTTTCTGCAAATCTTGTCTCAAAGATTTCAGCAAGTTTATCAAGAAGAGCATCGTCCTCAACTTCGTTTAAAAGCTCCTCGCCGTCCTCATCAACAACTTCGAAAATGTAGTATGTGTCGGGCTCACTACTTAAATCGCCGCTCTCTGTAAAAGTGGGGAGAAGGGCAATAAAGTGACCGTCGTCATTTTCAAGCTCGTCAATAATTTCGAACTCGTGCTCCATGCCGTCGTCATCAAGTAAAGTAATGAGGTCTGCCTCGTACTCGTTAGCCATAATATTCACCATTAGCCTGAAAGGCTTCCTTTCTTTTCTATACTGTAATTTTACAAGGAACTTATTATTTAGTCAAGAGTAAAAAGACGAAAATTATAATTTGTAAAAAAGAAATTATGAAAGAAGCCTGAGTATATTTTTACCCGAAAATATAAATTATATTCTGTTTTAAAACGAAACAAAGAAATGGTAATTTTTTAAAAATAATTTGTTCATTATATCAATTGACTAAAAAGAGATGAAAGCGTAAAATACATAAGGTTTAAAAAGAATATATAACGAGGGTATAATATGTTAAATTTTGTAAAAAATTACGCCAATATACTTAAGCGTGAATTTAAAGGCTACAACGGTAAAAAGTTTTCAAATGACCTTATGGCAGGTGTAACCGTTGCCGCAGTAGCACTTCCTTTGGCACTTGCATTCGGTGTAAGCTCAGGAGCTACCGCTGCCGCAGGTATTGTAACGGCAATTTTTGCAGGTCTTGTTATCGGCGGTCTTTCCGGTGCTTCTTACCAGATAAGCGGACCCACAGGCGCTATGACGGCAATTCTTGTTTCACTTGTTGCTCAGTACGGTATGCAGGGTGTTTTTATCGCCAGCTTTATTGCAGGTCTTTTACTGCTTATTTGCGGTATATTCAAGCTCGGCGGTCTGGTTTCTTACTTACCTATGCCTGTTATTACTGGTTTCACAAGCGGTATTGCCATAATTATCGCTTTAGGTCAGGTAAATAACTTAACAGGCCTTAAAAGCGAAGGCTTAAACACAATTGAAACTATCGTAAGCTATTTTAATTTACCTCAGACTCTTAACGTACCTGCGCTAATTGTTGGCGTATGCGTTATTGTGTTTATGTTTATTTACCCCAAGAAGCTTTCTAAATATTGCCCTTCCTCTTTAATTGCTATTATACTTTCTACTCTTATATGCACTTTATTTAAAATAGAAGTTCCCACGGTAGGCGCTATTCCCAAAACCTTATTCCTTGAAGAAAGACTTGATTTCCTTGCTATCGATTTCTCTCAGATCGGTAACTTTATTACTCCCGCTATCTCTATTGCGGCTTTAGGTCTTATCGAGTCACTTCTCTGCGGCTCATCTGCAGGCAGAATGAAGAACGAGAAAATGGATGCAGACGTTGAACTGGTCGCTCAGGGCATAGGCAATATGATTATCCCTGTTTTCGGCGGTGTGCCTGCTACAGCAGCTATTGCAAGAACAAGCGTTGCCATTAAGTCAGGCGCTCAGACAAGACTTGTTTCAATTATTCACGCTCTTGTACTTTTACTTTCCATGTTCGTTTTAGGCGACGTTATGAGTATGATTCCTCTTTCAGCTTTGGCAGGCGTACTTATCGTAACAGCATGGAGAATGAACGAGTGGCACTCCATTAAGGCTATTTTCGGCAAGAAGCTTAAAACAGCTATCGCTCAGTTCCTTATTACTATGGTTGCTACAGTTGTATTCGATTTAACTATAGCAATTTTAATCGGTGTTGTTTTCTCTGCATTTATGTTTATCGTAAAGGTTTCTGATATGCAGATAAAGGTAAACACAGTAAACAGCGAAGAGCTTGAAACCGTTTCCGATTCCGTTAAGAACACAGCGGTTGTAACACTTTCAGGTCCCTTATACTTCGGCACAAGCGCAAAGCTTGAAGAACTTATGGACAAAATTGACGACCATAAAAACGTAATTTTCGAGATGTCAAACGTTTCCGTTGCTGATTTATCCGGCATTGAAGCCTTCAAAGAAAAATGCGAAGCTTTAATTAATTCCGGATGCGAAGTATATATTTCTGCTATTAACCCCGAAGTAAGAAATATGTTTGACCGCTGCGGCTTTATTGAGAAGGAAGAAAGTAAGCTCTATTTTGAAAATAACGATAAAGCTTTCGTATTTATTGCAAGTAAATAATTAAATATAAAAAATTACCGAGCAGTTAAAGGCTGCTCGGTTTTTGTTAGAAATCATATTTATTTGCAAGTATAGCAGGTGGAAGTGAAAGTAAGCTTATAAGGGGAATTAAGGTAACTATTAAATGAAATAAAGCTACAGCAAGATATACAAGCAAAGACGCTTCTATAGGAAGTAGGAAACTGAACTGTAAAGAGGGAAGATTATTTAAAATAAATACAATACCGTAAGAAGCTAATACCGTGGGTAACACAGTAATAAAGGTGTTAATTATACTTTCAAGAATAAATATTAAGCACAGTTTTCTTTTGGGAATTCCTAAAAGCCTGTAAACTGCAAGCATTACTATTTCCTTCTGAACTTCGCTTCTTCTTAAAAGATAAAGCATAATAAGGGAGAGTAAAATAACGGAAACCGTAACTATAAGCCTTGCATCTGTTTTTATCTTTGTAGCTTCAAGGTAATTTGCCATTTTTTCGGTGTAAACGTCGTTTACGCTGATTTTTATTTGTCCGGAAGTAACTAAGGGGATACTGTTTAAATGTTCTGTAACCGCCTCCTTATCCTCTGTATAGATATTAAAGACGGTGCCTATCAAAAATTCTTGAATGGTACTTACCGTGTTATCGGAAACTACAATGGAGGGGTAAAAGCCGCTTACGTCGGGAGCGCCTGCTATGGTAAAACTTAAAAATCCACTTGTACCGTAGGTGGAGCCGATTCTGTTCTTGTAAGCCATACCTGCGTTTTCGCAAATAACAAGGCATTCGCCGTCTTCTAAAGTAAGCTCGTCAAATTCGCCCTTAAAATAATCTTTGAATTTACTTATAGAAGCTACTTCACAGCCTCGCACACAGATCGAAATATACATCTCTCTGTCAATATAAACGGAGGGCTCACCGCTATCGCATATACCTACTATTTCGGCTTCAAGCACGCGCTTGTTATAAATAATGCTTTTGCCTAAAAATTGATCGATACTTTTTATTCCGTTCTGGGTAATGCCTTCCTTTTCCATAAATTTATCAAGCACCCAGCGGTCTATAACAATTTCCTCAGCGTTTTCGGGCATTCTTCCGTAAATAAGGTCGCTCTCTTCTAAGTAATTAAGAGGAATATAGCTGAAGTTATTGAGCCTTGTTTTTAAATCACCCAGCTGCATATAAATCTGACTCTGAAGAGTGGAATCGCGGTTTATAATGGGGAGAAATTCGTGCTCTATGCCCGAATTTTTTAAACCTTCAATTATTTCGTCAATTTCATTATCGAGGCTTATTACGGTGGTGCTCAGCTCAGGTCCTTTTTCTACCGATACGTTAAGTATGTGAGAATCGGAAATTATAAAATCCTCGGGGTCAACTTTTGAGAGTGTAATAAAATCGCCGGCGGTAATTACAGTTAGCACGGAGAGAATGATTAAAAATATTCTTGTCGCAACAGAGCGAAGGGAAGTCTCTTTATTCATATAAAATGCTTCTTTAAGCATATCCTTAAATTTAATGCCCGCGCCTGCTTTTGTTTTTATATTTTTATCGTTTTCATTCTGAGTGAAAATAAGTTCCCCGTCATTATCTATACTTTCAAGGGTGACGGATGGTCTCTTGCCTTCTTTTAAAAGCGGAACTTCATTTTCTTTAGAGACGTCAATATTGATGCCCTCGGGAGCCTTAATTAATATTTTATCCTTTAAAATAATAAGGGTAAGCTCGTTTTTTGAAGGAGATGCGTCACTTAATATATTAAGCTTAAGACTGTTGCTTTCAAAAATATCGTTTGAAAAATCTTCTTTATAAACGGTTTTTTCGCTTGAGATATCTAAATTATCATGAGTTAAAGTCTCTGTATCGCTTATAATTCTGCCGCCTGAAATCCTTATGATTCTGTCGGCAAAAAATTTTGCAATTCTTTCCTCGTGGGTGACCATTACTACGAGACTTGTTTTTGATATTTTGCGAAGAATACTGCAGATGTTTACGGTGTTCTGTTCATCGAGGTTTCCCGTAGGTTCATCGGCAAATATAACTCTGGGGCGCCTTGCTATGGCTCTTGCAATTGCCACACGCTGCTGCTGACCGCCGGAAAGACTGTTTACCTTTCTTTTTACGTACTTTTCCATATCAACAGCTTTTAAAGCTTCGAAAACTCTGTTTAATTTTTCTTTATGGCTTATTTTTAAAGAATGGAGACCTAAATAAATATTGTAGCCTACGCTGTGCTCAGGCAGCAGGTAGTAATTCTGGAAAATATAGCCGAAATTCTTGTTTCTTTCTGTGTTATAGGTTTTTGAATCGGTTTTACCTAAATTTATTTTTTCAAAAGTAACTCTGCCGCTGTCGAAATAATCAAGACCGCCAACTGCGTTTAAAAGGCTTGTTTTACCGCAACCCGAAGGGCCTAAAACACATATAAAACCTTTATCGGGAAGGCTTAAGGAAATATCGTGCAAAACCTTGTTTTCAAACTTGGTGTGTTTACTGTAGGTTTTATTCAGTTTATCTATTTCAATCATTTGTTAAGCCCTCCTTTCAGTATAATATAAGGTCGTCTGTCTGGGATGTGAAGGGGTAGACCTGCTTTTTAAGGCTGCTTCTTATAAAAATATAGGCTATAAGAATACTTATCAGATGGACAAAAAGTAAAAGAAGCAGATAAGGCGCGGGAAGGTAGTGAAGCATATAGGTGATTCTTTCAAAACCAAGGAAGGATGAAAGGAATACGGCAATAAAGCCCAATGCCTCACCGCAAAGAGTGGTAAAGTAAAGCTGTATGAAGGTGGATCTGTAGGCTGTTTTTGCGCTTAAGCCTAAATTGGCAAGTATCTTATAGCTTTCTGTCTGACTTGAAAATAATGCTTTTAAAACCAATGCCTGAAGGAATATAACCGCCGCCAAAGCTGCAAGGCAAACGGTAAGGGTCTGGATTCTTTCGTTTGCAAGCTTTTCGTTTTGCTTTGTGGTGCCAAGCTGATAAGGGGAAACTGCGTTGTAGCCTTCGCTTAAAAGCGCATCCACAACTCTGTCGGTATATGCGTAGTCTTCAATATAAACGCTTATCTGGGTACTGCCCTTATTGGGACAGGCTTTTCTGAAGGTGTTTTCACTTACGAATGCAAACTCCAGAAGCGTGGATTCATTGGTTTCGCAAACGGGGAATAATACTTCATATTCGCTGTATTTTCCCGTTTCCTCAATATAGCTTTCTTCGTTATAGGCGCCTGCAAGCTGTCTTGCTCCGTAAAGGGTAGTAAAAGTTATTGAAGGGATAAACTCGTCGTCATAAATAGGTCTTTTAAAATTTTCGTCAAGCTCTTCTTTTGGGGTTGTTCTCTCTTCGGGTAAAATGTAGGTTGCTCTGCCTTTATAATCGGTATGGAATTCCTTTCCTACACTGGGGGAAACGTTTTCATAATAAGGGGCAAAAACAGAGAACTGATAATCTTTCTTAGTGTAGCTATAGTCGATTATTATACCGATATCATCGTGCATATAAAGTCCGCTGCCGTAATCGGTGGTGCCAACAACCCTTACTTCAAGGGCGATATATTCGTTGTGACCCCAGTTTTTATCGTCGCGGAGGTATATTTTTAATCTTGTACCAATGGGTAAACTGCTGTCGGCGGATATTACTTCAAAAAGATTTTCTGGGAGCCTGCCTTCTTTTAAAAAAGTTTTACCGTAACAAAGAAGCGGTACTGTCTTTACGAAGGAGTCCGTCTTTTTAACGCTTATGTCCGAGTCCTTTTCATACTCAGGCTCTAAGCTTGAACCTACATTATCGAGGGAGTAGTGAATTTCATAGTCAATGTTTTCTCTGTAGCAGCAGTAGATGTCCGTAGTAAATCCCCATTTTTCAATGGAGTTTACCTTTTCCAAGCTGAGAATCTTCTCATAATCTTCCTCGGTAAATACTGCTTCTTCGTCTTTAACTACAACAATTCTCTCTTTACTTCCGTTTCTGAAAGCGCTGTCGTCGTATATTCTTGTAAAATTATCATCAAGATTAACTATAAAAGTTCCTAAAAACACAAAAAACGCAAAGGAAGCAAGAGTGAGGAAAATAAGCAAAAGCGATAAGAAAACGGGGCGGGACCTGAGCTGAAGAAATGCAGTATAAGAGCTTAAATTTTTAACACCGACGGAAGTTTTATTATGTTCTCTTTCTTCAAAAGGTTCATTATTAATTTCCTTAAGTGAAACGTCACTTGCAATCTTACCTTCTTTAATTACTATATGCCTTGTTACGAAGCTTTCACATTCTCTGAATTCGTGAGTTATAAGTAAAACAAGCCTCTCTTTTGAAGCATTTTTTAAAAGCGTTATAACCTTTAAGCTGTTTTCGCTGTCAAGGTTACCTGTGGGCTCGTCTGCTATAAGTATTTTTGAAGGCTTTGAAAGAGCGCGGGCAATAGATAAACGCTGCTTCTGGCCGCTTGAAAGCTTTGCGGCTCTTTTGTATTTATGTTCGGTAAGTTCTACTTCTTTTAAAATTTCATCGGCTTTTACAGATGCCTCTTCTTTAGAAGTTCCGGAAAGATACAAAGCGCTTAAAATGTTATCCAATACCGTAGCGCCGCCTAAAATACCGTAATTCTGTGATATAAAGCTTATATTTTCTCTGCGGTAATTTTCCCAGTCGCGGCTGTCAAAGTGAGAGGTAGGGGAGCAGTTTAAAAGCAATTCGCCGTCTTCATAAGGCAGTATGCCGCCTATAACGGAGGCTAAGGTGGATTTACCGCTGCCGCTTTCACCCGTTATAGCTACGAATTCACCCTCATTAAAGCTTAAATTTATTTTATCAAGTCCCTTGGTAACGTTTTTACCCGAGACGTAGTATTTTGATACGTCGCTTAATTTTAGTAATGCCATAAAAATATTCCTCGAAAGTAATTTTAATAATTATAAGATAAATAATATGAAAATTCAACAATGTAAATTTATAAATCATTATAAAGTAATCGGATTTCATTGACATCATAAGTCTTAGCTGATAATATGTAAGTAACTAAATCGGTTAAATATTTAATAAGGAGTGATTATATGAAGTACAAAGTTATATCAAATGCAGAATTTACTTATCCCGATATATGGGATTACCCCTCACAGGCGGAATCTGCCGATATTTTTACTTGCCGCGGCGGATATGCTTCTTTTCAGCTTCTTTTTGATGAGCTTGATTCAGAGGAAGTTTCAGTAAATTTTAAAGGTTTACCCAACGATGTAATGCCCGAAATTTATACCCTCGTCCCCGTATTTGTTGAGCGTAACGAAGGTATTAATAAAGAGAAAATCGGGCCTCATTACCCTGAACGTACAGCGCCTTATTATCTTTACGATTGCCTTAAGCCTTTTAGCGGTAAGCTTGACCTTTCAAAGGGTTTCGGCGGACTTTATATTGCAATAAAAGCAGAGAAAAACTCATCCAAAGGCGAATACAACTGCTCATTAGAAATTAATGACCTTTCTATACCTGTTAATCTTACTGTGTACCCTGTAGATCTGCCTGAAGAAACACTTACTATGATAAACGGCTATGCTGGATGGACCGCTGCAGGGTATCACAAAGTAAAATATTTATCCGAAGAATATTTTGAAATTGAAAAGAAGTACCTAAAAGCGCTTCGCCGTATGCATCAGAATATGATGTACGTTCGCGGTGTAAAAGCAACTAAAGTAAGTGAAAATAAGTGGGACTTTGATTTTTCACATATGATTTCAGAAATGAAACGATATGATGAAGCAGGTATCAAGTATTTTAACGGACCTTCAGTTGGTTGGCGCAAGAGCTGGAATGAATCTACTATTCTTTTGAATGGCTCAATTCCTTCAATGTCTTACGAAGGCTACTGCTATTTAAGTCAGTATCTGCCTGCACTTAAAAAAGTTCTTGAAGAAAATAATTTCCTACACCGCTTCGTTATGGGTGTTGCCGATGAACCTAATAAAGAAAACGCAACAGAATTCCGAGCTCTCTGCGGTCTTATCCGTAAAATTGTACCTGAAATCCGTCTTATAGATGCAATGAACTATGGCGACCTTCACGGCGCTCTCGATATTTGGGTTCCTCTTAATGCTGAATACGATAAACATCAGGAAGAAATTGAAACTATGCGTGCTAACGGCGATGAAATTTGGTTCTACGTATGCTGCGGCCCCCGCGAAAGAGGCTACATTAACCGCTTTATGCATTATCCTCTTCTTTCCACAAGATACCTCCATTGGGGTAACTACCGCCACAACCTTACAGGTTACCTGCACTGGGCTGCAAACTGCTACCAGCCGAATCAGGATCCATTTACAGTTAATTGTCCTGAGCACCATTTTGACGACAGAGTCTGCTTCCTTCCTCCCGGTGATACACATATTATTTATCCCGGTACTGATGGTCCGTGGATTTCAATAAGACTTGAAGCTCAAAGAGAAAGCGCGGAGGAATATGAGCTTCTTAAAAAACTCGCTGAAACTGATAAAGAAAAGGCAGATGAAATTTGCGAGAAGGTTTTCCGCTCTTTTAAAGATGTTGAATACGACGTAAATAAATTTATAAATAATAAGAGAGAACTTTTAATAGCTCTTTCAGAGTAATTATAGTAAATTTATATGTAACGGGGCAGTTTATACTGCCCTTTTATTATTTTTTAGGCTTATCAAAGCTGGGGTTAAAAGCATAAAAATTCTTGCTGTCAAGTTTATCTGTAAGAAGTCTTAAGCCCTCGCCGAAGCGCTGGTAGTGAACAATTTCTCTTTCTCTTAAAAATCTTATTGGGTCTTTTACGTCGGGGTCATCGCAGAAGCGCAGAATGTTATCGTAAGATAATCTTGCTTTCTGTTCGGCAGCCAAATCTTCGTTTAAATCGGCAATAGCGTCGCCTGTTACGGCGAACATATCAGCATTAAAAGGTGCTCCCGATGCCGCTACGGGATAAACGCCTGTAGTGTGGTCAATAAAATATGCGTCAAAGCCCTGCTCTTTAATATCCTTCTGAGTTAAATTCTTGGTGAGCTGATAAATAATGCTGCCCACCATCTCAAGGTGCGCCAGTTCTTCCGTACCCACGTCCGTTAAAATAGCCGCAAGTTCGGGGTAGGGCATACTGTAGCGCTGGCTGAGATAACGAAGGGATGCGCCTATCTCGCCGTGAGGGCCGCCGTACTGGCTGATAATGAGTTTGGCAAGTTTGGGGTTGGGGCGATTGATGTTTACAGGGTACTGAAGTCTCTTTTCATAAATCCACATGTGTCATTTCCTCCGTTTCCCAGGGCCAGGGTGAACTGATCCACTCATAGCGGCTTGAGTCTTTGCTTGTAGGGAATAATTTACCGTATTTCTTTTCATATTCCATCATTAATTTTTTAATGTTATCCTCGTATTCTTTAAGCTTTCTGTAAGCCTCCATATTTGAGGGGTGGGAATCGAGGAATAAATGAAGCTCCCAAGCGGCAAATTTCATAGCTTCAATTTTCCTTTTCATAATTATCTGTTCGCTCATTTATTGTCACCTCTTTTTCCTAAAAAGGGTTTATTCAGTACGGGGAATAATGTGCCGCACTCCAATGCTTTTAAATCTTCGTAAACTTCACCGTATTCCTGAAAAGGCACGTATGCCATAGCTGGTACGGCGTCGTAGGGGATAGGTGACATTTCGCTTTTTCTTAATTTCTGCAAAATGAAATCGTCGGTCATAATTACTTACGCCTTATAAAGGCTCTCCTTTCTTATATTGTATAATATAGATAAGCTATCCGAAACGGTTGCAGCAATTTTTCGGCTACAATGTTATAATATGAGAGAATAAAATATATGTGAAAAACAAAAATATTCTCAAATAATTTTGAAAAAAGTTATTGACAAAACCGAAAATCGTGCTATAATAATGAACGTTCCAAAGAAATGAATATTGCGGAATTGTGTAAGGGTAGCACGACAGACTCTGACTCTGTTTGTCTGGGTTCAAATCCTAGTTCCGCAGCCAGAAAAGAAAAACCTTTTGTCAATAGTACAAAAGGTTTTTTCTTTTCAAATAAATCCGTCCTTACAATAACGGATGATATAGCAGAAGCTATGATATCTGTTCCGCAGATGATATACTCTTCGCACATAATTATCTCAAAAAATATTTCATTTCACCTCTTGACATTTTGGAAAAAAGTGATATAATAACTTCGTTGTCAAAAAGACAGCAGAAATATTGCGGAATTGTGTAAGGGTAGCACGACAGACTCTGACTCTGTTTGTCTGGGTTCAAATCCTAGTTCCGCAGCCAAAGCCTCGGCAATTAAGTCGAGGCTTTTTACAAGTCTTAAAGTGTGAAAACACTTTATATATCGAGGTGTGGCTCAGTTTGGTAGAGCGCTGCGTTCGGGACGCAGAGGTCGCGTGTTCAAATCCCGTCACCTCGACCATAAAGACAGCTGAAGCGATTGCTTTGGCTGTTTTATTTTATTATAGCAATATAACTGAGCCTGCTCAGTTTGGTAGCACAGAGCACGACCGCTGCCGGTGGCAGAGAAAGGGAGTGCGATTGTGGCGCAGCGGTCAAAATTTAAAGGCAAAAATTTGCCGCATAAATTTTGGGCACCGCAAGAGTAAGCCGCGTTCGGGACGCAGAGGTCGCGTGTTCAAATCCCGTCACCTCGACCAAACAGCGCCTCTTGCGAGGCTAAGATAAGAGATAATATTGAATAAATAATAGATAATAGTTAACGGAATTTTCCGGGCGCTGTTTGTACTATTATCTATTCTTTATTATCTCTTATCTATTATCTAAAAAAAGGAGAAAATGATATGTCTGCTAACAGTATCATACTCGACAAATCTTTAAAATTTGCCGCCAGAATTGTAAAACTCCATAAATATCTTATTAAAGAGAAAAAAGAAACGATTATTTCAAAGCAGATTATTCGTTCGGGAACAAGCATCGGTGCAAACGCAAATGAAGCAGTTTACGGTATTTCAAAAGCAGATTTCATTGCAAAAATGCAGATATCTTTAAAAGAAACTGCAGAAACAGAATACTGGATAAGATTACTGATGTTATCTGAATATATAACCGAGCAAGAAGGTAACTCTTTGCTAAACGATTGTTTGGAAATTAAAAGAATACTTGTTTCAACTTTAAATACATCAAAAGAAAAGCCAAACTGAATCCATTTTAACAATCATACCATAAATAATCAAAGCACCCGCTTTGGTTCTTTTTATTTTCAAAGCTAACTGATGCAGGACACATAAACGAAGTTTATTGGTTTTCGCAGAGTAAATTTATTTTTTACAGCGAGATAGGGCGAAAACTGTTCAACATCCCGTCACCTCGACCAGAAAAGAAACACTCTTTGTCTACCAGACAAAGGGTGTTTCTTTTCAACTAACCCCGTCCTACCGGACGGGATAAATCCCGCTTTCGTGGGATGAAATCACTTCGTGATTAAATCCGACTTCGTCGGGAGGTTGGACGGATTTAATTTCATCTGCGAAGCAGATTTCATCCGAGTTTACTCGGATTTCATCGCGCCCCGCGCGATTTCATTGAAATATCCGATGATTTATGATATAATCAGTTCGATAAATAAGAATTTACAAGTGAGTGTAAAAATGAAGTATATAGAATATGGAAAGCATTGTCTTGATACAATTATTCTTCTACACGGCGGTGGGTTGTCGTGGTGGAATTATGAG
>SVPY01000047.1 GCA_015065615.1 Oscillospiraceae bacterium
CAGAGCTTAGAAGGGAACGCTATAAATACCGCTATGCAAATATGCTGAAAAGTACGGTAAACACTTTGGTTGTTGTGGCTGCCTTTGCCGTATTGGTGGCAACCTTGTGGATGCCCGTACTGCAGATATACGGTTCTTCAATGCAGCCTACTTTAAAAGAGGGTCAGATAGTTGTTTCCCTGAAAAATTCCGAATTCAAGCAGGGTGACCTTATAGCTTTCTATATAGGCAACAAACTGCTGGTTAAAAGAGTTATTGCAGGTCCCGGCGATATAGTGAATATCAGTGACGACGGCACCGTGCGCGTAAACGGTCAGGTATTAAACGAGCCCTACGTAAGCGAAAAAGCCTTGGGTGAAAGCGATATCGAATATCCGTATCAGGTACCCGATGCCAGATATTTCGTAATGGGCGACCACAGAAAAACCTCCGTGGATAGCCGAAACAGCGTAATAGGCACAATAGCACTTGAACAGATAGTGGGTAAAATTGCCTTTTGCGTATGGCCTCTCAGTAATTTCGGAGTAATAGAATAAATTAAATTTGAACTTAAACAAACTGAAAAGGAGGGATGTTGTGAATACAAAGCTTGATGAAAAGGTAAAAAGCTACAGTAATCGCCGCAAAAAAACAAGCTTATGGAAAAAGATAGTAAGCGTGCTTGCCTGCGTGGTGGTCTTCTGTACTACTTATGCGCTTATTCTTCCTGCAATCACTCAGGAACAGCAAACGTTCTGCGGCGTTGAGACGCATACTCACGGCGAAACGTGTTATAAAGAAGTTTTAAATCCTGAAAACAGCCTCTATAGCTGTTCATATCAGAGCCTGCAGGTTCATACACATACCCCCGAATGTTACGACTCTAAGGGCAGGGTGCTCTGCAATCAGGCAGATTATTTAATACATATACACGATTTTAACTGTTATAACGAAAAAGGAGAGCTTATATGTCAGCTTCCCGAAAGGGTGCAGCACATCCATACTGAGAATTGTTACGATGTTGATACTGAGCATGTACACTCCGAAAGCTGTTACAGCTATATAAAAGGTGATTTAATTTGCCTTATTCCCGAAATTTTGCCTCACGTTCACAGCGATGAATGTTATGTGTGGGGCGATAATTACGTTTGTAATTCAGGCGACGCCCATATTCACAGCGATAAATGCTATATCAAAGGCGAAAATATCATCTGCCTTTTTGAAGAAGGTCATATACATACCGAAGAATGCTACTCAAACGGTGTTCTTACCTGTGAAAAGCAGGAAAACCATATTCATAAGGATTCGTGTTTTGAAAGTATTCTTAACTGCGCGGAAACGGAAAACGGGCATATCCATTCCGATTCATGTAAAGAGAGGGTGCTTATCTGCTCAGAAGATAACAGCGAAAGCCACGTCCACAGCGATTCCTGCTATGCGTGGGAAAAAGTGCTTGACTGCAGTGAAGATAAGATTCTTATTTGCACCGAGCCAGAAGCACAGCTTCATCTGCACGGTGAAAACTGTCCCAAAAAAGCAGAGGATATTATTCTTACATGCACTTTAGAGGAAAACGAAAACCACAGCCATAATAAGCTCTGTTACGGGGTATGGGAATTAAGCTGTGAAAAAGCTGAGCATACCCACAGCCTTATATGTTATTCCGATATAACCGCGGACGTGGAAAACAGCGATATATGGGAAAAATCTCTTGCCGACGTTAAGCTTACAAACGTATGGTCGGAAGATTTACTGAATATTGCAAGAAGTCAGCTTGGCTATAACGAAAGCCTGAGAAATTACACCGTACTTGAAGACGGTGAGACTAAAAAAGGATATACACGATACGGTGAATGGTACGGAATTGAATACGGCGACTGGTGCGCGATGTTCGTTTCCTTCTGCCTTAATTATGCAAATATAGAAAGTAGGTTCATTCCTTATGCGGCGGGCTGCTGCAGCTGGATAAATGAGCTTGAAAAGCTTGATATGTTTAAAACGCCTGATGAATACAGCCCAAAGGCAGGCGATATAATTTTCTTCGATTGGGATAAGGACGGCTACTCCGACCACGTTGGTATAGTGGAAAAAACCGAAGAGAATATTATAACAACCATTGAAGGTAACTCTTCCGATACCGTAAAACGAAATGAATACGAAGTAAGCAGTACTTCAATTTCAGGCTACGGCATACTTCCCGTTAATCTTAATCTTGCAGAAAGAGAAATAATTGCAGATATCTACGTAAACGGGGAATACGGTGCTTTGGCGGAAGATTCCACGGTTATAAAAATCAGAGGTCAACTTCCCGAAAATGCAGCGGCAAAAGCTTATAAGGTATTTTTGGATGAAGACCTTATAATGGGTAAAACTTTGCTGACAGCTTACGATATTACGGTTTTCGATAGCTTCGGCAATATCTATGAGCCCGAAACACCTCTTAGTGTTTCAATAGAAGTACCGAATGAAATTAGTATTAATGAAAATCAGGGTGAATTTTCAGTTTACTACGTTCCCGATGAAGGAACTCCCCGGGAAGTAAATACCGAAAAACTTGAAGATGAAGTCAGTTTTACTGCCGACCATTTCTCCGTTTATGCTCTCACTCTCAGCGGTACGCTGGATACAGTATATTTAGACGGCACAAACGGTGACGATCAGAACGGCGGTACAGCTTCAAACTCAGCGGTAAAAACCGTAAACAAGGCTTTAAAACTTATTAAAAAAGGCGGAACTGTATACGTATCGGGTACGATAGAAATTAAAGAAGATTTTGAACTCGACGTATCGGGGGAAGTTACTTTTGAAAGAAGCTCAAGTTTTACAGGCCCATTATTTAAAGTAAGCGCAGGAGCTGAATTTAAAGCAGGCTCGGTTACAATTCACGGCGGAAACACTTCCGAAAGAGTAAAAGCGAAGGCGCCTTTAATAGTGGCGGAGGAAAAATCCTGCCTCATTTTAAATGAAGGAGCTATATTGACAGCTAACTCAAACGTGACGGAAATTACAATCGGCGAATTTGAAGAAAACAGCTACGTCGGTTTAGGCGGCGCCGTATACGTAAAGGGCGGCAAATTAATAATGTTGGGCGGCAGTATAAGTAACTGTGAAGCGATTTACGGCGGTGGTGTCTGCTTAGCAGATAATGCCGAAATGGTAATGCTTGCAGGCTCAGTAAATAATAACTTTAGCTTCGCTGAAGGCGGCGGTATTTCACTTTACCGTACCGATACAGCCGAGAGCGAAAAGGGCGGTTATTATTCAAAGCTTACGCTGGGCGGCGGCGAAATAACCGATAATAAGGCCGGTTTAAACGGCGGCGGTATCAGTATAGGCGAAGGCTGCGGGGCGTTTATAAATGCAGGTATAATTGAAAATAACACGGCAGGCGTCGAAAGCGGTGTGAACAGCGCAGAATCCTCCGAAGAATTAACTTCAAAAGAAGGTTATGGCGGCGGTATATACGTCGCTTGTAAGAAGTCAGAGGATACGGGCGAAACCGAATATATAAAGGGAAAGCTTGTTATTAATTCTGCTCTTATTACGGAAAATACAGCCTCGGTAAAAGGCGGCGGTTTAGCTTTAGGTGAATGTTCAGAATGCTGCATATACGGCGGAGAAGATTCAGATAAAGGCTCGCTGATATTTGCTAATAAGGCAAATGATAATATTAACGAGCTTTATAAAGCAGGCGTCTGTGAAATTACCAATAAAACTTTCTTAGGTCTCGATTACAATTGGAATGAAGCTTACAGCGAAAACGCTTTCTCCTATATCTCAAAAGAGGATTATAACGCTTTAGCCGATATCCAAAGTCTTATTAAAGTGGTTATAAAGAATAATAAGGCTGATTTCGGCGGCGGTATAGCCGGCGAAGGTCTTATAGAAATCGGCGGTGAGAAAAGAGAAACCACCTATATAAATATTCAGAACATTTTGTCGGATGATAAAATATCACTTCATCCCGAATATATTGAAGTCAATATCCTTCAGGATGGCGAAAATTACGGCGATCCTATAAGAATCTATCCTGTAAAGGATGAAAACGGCAATGAAATATGGAAGGATTACTACGTAGGCGGATTGCCGAAAGATTATATCTACTCTTTCTCTGTTTCGAAAATTGAAGGATATAACACGGAAATAAAACAAAACGGCAATTCCTTATACCTTACAAGCACTCCCGAGGGCTTTGAAATGCAGATAATATGGGAAAACGAAGACTCTGTATTGCCTGACTTTGTTACGGTTCAGCTATTAAGAAACGGTGAAGCTTACGGCGATGCGGTTGAAATAAACGCAGAGAAAAACTGGAAGCATATCTGGTACGATTTAGCTGAATTCAGCTCAATGGGTGAAGCATACGTCTATTCCGTAATTGAAACCGATATCCCGGAGGGCTATTACGTAAAATGTCAAACAGACGAAAAAGGCGTTTATATTATCAAAAACAGTAAAATTCCGCTTATTACAGTATCGGCAGAAGCTAAATGGGATGAAGAAAACTTAACTTCTGAAAGTATGGAATTAGTGCTTCTTAAAAACGGCAATCTGTACGGCGAAAAGGTAATTTTAAATTCCGAAAACGGTATGACCTATAAATGGGAAAATCTGCCGAAGTTTACTAAAAACGCAGAAGCTATAGAATATACTCTCGATAGAATCGAAGTAATAGGCTATGAAACCTTGGTGGAAACAACTGTTTTAACGGATGACGAAGGTAATATATTAAGTGATGTACACTTCGTTATTACTAATACCAAAAACATAAACGTTCTTCCCGTTAATTTCACCGTCTATTCAAAAGATTCCCAATCGGGCAGTAAGGTGCCTGTATCGGGCGCACATTTATCCTTATATATTTTCGACGAAGAAAACGGCGCTTTAATACCGGGTACTCAAAATAGCGGTATATTGCTTGAATCCTGGGTTTCTGAAAACGCTGCGGCTGAGTCGAAAGGAAGTCACTTGACCGAATTAGAAGACGGCACGTATTACTTGGTTGAAACAGCGGCGCCTTCGGGACACATCGGTCTTGACGATGCTGTAATCTTTACGGTAGATTCCGTAAACGAAAAGATTATTCTTGAAAGTGTAAATGTAAACGGCGGTACGGAGTTACAGAAAAACGAAAACGGCGTATTTGACCTTTCAATATATAATGCTGCAGCATACACACTTCCGAAAACCGGCGGAAGCGGTACGTACGGGTACTATATAACGGGCGCAATCTGCGTTGTTTTTGCAGGTTTAATCTTATTTAAAAAAAGCCGAAAGGAGGAAAAATTCTCTCCTTAGGCGCAATAAAGCATAAATCAGATTAATATTTTAAATTAAATGAAAGGAATTAAGTTCACAATGAAAAACTACAAAAAATTAGTTTCTCTCCTGCTTACGTTTGCTATGGTGCTTTCCTTAGCTACAGCAGTATTTGCAGATGAAACAACACCCACCGAAACAACTTATAAAATTACTGTCAACAATAAAGCAGACGGCCACGTTTACGAAGCATATCAGATAGTAACAGGTACCCTTTACATCGAGGAAATAGACGGTGAGCTTAAAAAAACGCTCTCCGACGTTAAGTGGGGCGCTAATTCAGGTAAAACAGGCGAAGTATCCGACGAAGATTTAGCCACCTTAAAAGCTGACCCCGAAGCATTCGTCAGTTTCGAAACTGCCCCCGTTGCAGAAAGCGAAGATAAGGGCGATTACTACGAGATAAAAGGTCTTGAAGCAGGTTATTACCTTGTTAAGGATAAAGACGGTTCTCTTTCAGGTAAAGACGATTCTTATACAAAGTACATATTGGAAATCGTTGAGGATTCCGTTATTGCTCCCAAATCCGGCAAACCTACGGTAGAAAAGAAAGTTGATGACGAAAACGACTCAGTTTTAGACGACGAAGAAAACGGTATTAACGGTGAAGATGCAACAGAGTGGAAGGATTCCGCTGACCACGATATCGGCGACGAGGTTTCATTCCTCCTTAAAGCAACTCTTGCAAGCAACGTAGATGATTATATCAAGTATAAGGTTGTTTTCCACGATTCATTATCTGTAGGTCTTACTTATAAGAATATCGTATCGGTTAAAATAGACGGTACGGATGTTCCTGCCGAAGGCTATATTGCCGATTCTGAAGCTATCGCGGATGATCCCGAAACAGAAGCAGTTGAAGCAGGCACAGCCCTCACAATTACAATTGACAATGCAAAACTTTACGGCGCAAAAAATAATTCCGTTATTGAAATCGTTTATATAGCTGAGCTGAACGGCGAAGCTGTTATCGGCGCTATAGGCAACCCCAACGAAGTTTACCTTGAATATTCCAATAATCCTAACTGGGGCTGGGACAGATGGGAAGATAAGGATAACGACGGCGAAGTAGACGAAGACGAAATTCCCGATGACGATGATGAAAACGATAAAGAGGATACAGGCGAAACTCTTAAGGATAAGGTAATAGTATTTACTTATAAGACTGTTATCAACAAAACAGACGATAAGGGCACTCCTCTTGCAGGCGCACAGTTTAAGCTTGAAAAGAAACTGGCGGACGGAACTTGGAAGGAAATTTCCGTTGTTACTGCCGACGAAGGCAAAACCTTCACATTCACAGGTATCGACGACGGCGACTACCGCTTGGTTGAAACCAAGGCTCCCAATGGCTACAACAAGATAGATGATATTTATTTCACTGTTTCAGCTACTCATGAAGAAGAATCTGCTGAGCCTCAGCTTCTCACACTTACCGTAACACAGAAGGATGGCGAAACCTTCGGCGACCTCGCTGAGGGCACAGCGGCTACGTTTGTTCCTTCCTGCGATAAGGATGCCGGTACAATAACTTCCGTTATTGTTAACAAGGCTGGTACAGTACTTCCCGAAACAGGCGGCATCGGTACAACGTTATTCTATATTATCGGCATAGTTCTCGTATTATCCGCCGCAATTTTCCTGATTACAAATAGACGAGCAAAAAATATCTAATTAAATTTTTCATAAATTATATGAACCGGGGAGAGTGATCTTCCCGGTTTAAAGCAGAAAGGAGGGCTCTATGAAAAAAGAAAAGAAGAAAAAATCAAATTTTTCCACAGTTCTTTTGGTCGTCATACTTTTTATAGGGCTTTCTTTACTGCTTTATCCGACGGTAAGCGATTACTGGAATTCCTTTACCCAATCCCGCGCCATTGCAAATTACTCGGAGCAGGTGGCGGATATGGATGAAAACAAATACGAAGAAGTGTGGAACGCCGCAGTAAAATACAACGAAATACTGAAAAACCGCCAGAATATTTATAAGCTGGAGGAAGGGGAGCTGGTTGAATATAACGACCAGTTAAACGTTTCGGGTTCGGGAATTATGGGGTATATAGAAATCCCTTCCATAAGCTGTTCGCTTCCCATATACCACAGCACAAACGATGCGGTGCTTCAGGTAGCTGTGGGTCATATTGAGTGGTCCAGTCTGCCTGTGGGAGGAGTGGGTACACACTGCGTGCTTTCGGGTCACCGCGGACTTCCCAGCGCAAAGCTTTTTACAGATCTTGATAAATTAACCGAGGGCGACATATTTATTATGCGCGTCCTTGATGAAGTTCTTACCTATGAAGTTGACAGAATTTTAATAGTTCAGCCTCACGAAACCGAAGCCTTAAACGCTATAGAAGGGGAGGATTACTGTACGCTTATTACCTGTACTCCCTACGGCATAAACAGCCACCGTTTACTTGTAAGAGGCCACAGAATAGATAATATCCCCGAAACCAAAGTGATAAGAATTACATCCGACGCTTTGCAGATAGAGCCTTTATTGGTAGCTCCCTTAGCCGCCGCTCCCGTACTTCTTGTTCTTTTAATAATAGTTATGCTGCCCAAAAAGAAGAAGCCTCACTATAACGGCGAATTGAAATCGGAAGAATATGAGGAATAATAATCTTTGGGACTTGCAAATATTTTAAATTGAAGCATAAACATTACTACTTAAAAAGGTGGTGTGTTTATGCTTTTTAATTTGCTTACCTATTTAAGCGGTATATTATTTATGCTGCTGCATATTACAGGTCCGGGGGCTTTCCCGAAAGCGCTAAGTAAAGATGAAGAAAAAGAATGTCTTATAAAAGTTAAAAACGGCGATAAAAAAGCCCGCTCAAAATTAATTGAGTACAATCTGCGGCTGGTTGCCCACGTGATAAAAAAATACTACCGTCAGGAAAATGATCAGGACGATCTGATTTCCATAGGTACTATCGGTCTTATAAAAGCCGTGGATAGCTTCGATATCAATAAAAATATAAAATTTTCAAGCTATGCCTCCAAGTGTATTGAAAACGAAGTGCTTATGTACTTCAGAAGCCAGAAGAAAACTTTGCAGGATATTTCATTAAACGAGCCGATCGACAGTGACGGCGAGGGAAATCCTTTAACCGTAATAGATACCATGCAGATAGAGGATACCGTGATAGACGATATAAATCTGCGTATGAACTCAAAAAAGATGTATGAAATATTAAAGAACGCCCTTGACGAAAGAGAAAGGCGGATAATTATCCTCCGCTACGGCCTTTTGGGAATAAAGCCCCTGCCGCAAAGGGAGATAGCAAAAAAATTCGGTATTTCAAGAAGTTACGTGTCCCGTATAGAAAAAACTGCCCTCGAAAAGCTCAGAAAAGGTTTTAAATAAATTAAAATAATGCAATCAATCCGTTAAAAAAATAAAGTGACATTTTCCTTTAAATAATGTATTTTAAAAGTATAAAAAATGCGAGGTGAAAATAATGGGATACATCAGAAAAAGAGAATCAGAACTTACCTGCTATCAGGCTTCAGGACCCTTGAATCCCTACGTGGATATAGGTCAGGATATTGCTATAGTATACGGCGTTGACCCTAATATGCCCGAAAGAGTCAAGAAATTTAAGGAGCGCGGCTACGTTGTTCACCTTATGACGGGTATCGCATGGGGTAACTATGAAGAGTACCTTATAGGTAAATGGGACGGCAGAGAGCATTGGGACGAATGTCAGCGTGAAAGAGACGGCTCTTTAGGCGGAGCCTTGCTTCACACCAAGCGATTCGGATATATGTGTCCTACAATTTCATATACCGATTATCTTATAGATAAATTAAAGGCAGCCGTTGATGCAGGCGTTGAAGCAATACACGTTGAAGAGCCCGAGTTTTTAAATCCTTCAGGCTACAGCGAAGCTTTTAAGCGTGAGTATAGGCTTTTCTACGGTACAGATTGGGTAGCGGCCCACTTGAACGTAGATGCTCATTATAAAGTTCAAAGGCTTAAGGCATATTTATATAAGAGAGCGGTTGAGCGTATAAGCCAGTCTCTGCGTGAATACTCTATGGTAAAGTACGGCAAAGCTCTGAGATTTTACGTGCCCACCCACTCACTTTTAAACTATACCCAATGGAAGGTACAGTCTCCCGAAGGTACTTTAACGGATATTCCTTCCCTTGACGGCTATAAAGCTCAGGTATGGACCGGTACTTCAAGAGAAGCCAACGTATTTAAGGGCGTTTATAAGGAAAGAGCCTTTGAAACTGCATTTTTAGAGTACGGCGTTATGCAGGAATTAGTAAGAGGCACAGGCAGAACAATGTGGTTTGATAACGACCCCATTGACGATCGCCCGATTTATAAGTGGGAAGATTATAAAGATTTATACATTCCTATTCTTGTTGGCTCGCTTATGCAGCCTAAAATCAACCGCTTCCAGATTTGTCCATGGCCTCACAGATTTTTAAATCCCGAGGCAAAGTACCCAAGGGGCAGCGCGGATGCTGAGTCTATACCCGATTCCTACCGCACACTTTTATTCAATATATTCCAGATGCTGGGTACTTTCGGTACAGAGGATTATGAGTACGCAAATAAAGCCCCCGAGGTTGGCGTATTCCTTTCCGACAGCGCCATGTTCCAGCGAAGCTTCCCCGACGACGTACTCAGTGAAAGAGAAAAGTACGCTCCCGTAAGCAAGGTGGAAATAAAAGCCAAAGCCAATTATGAATTCGGATTGGAAAAATACGTTGCAACGGGGGATAGGCTTGATTTTTACGCCTCTATCGCGCTTCCTCTTTTCTACGGAATGGCGCTTCCGCTGCTTAAAGGCGGTCTGCCAGTAAGACCCGTACAGCTCGAAAATATATCAAGATACCCCGGTTACCTTGATGATTATAAGCTTTTGGTTCTTTCCTATGAATTCCAAAAGCCTTTAACGTCGGATATTAACTCTGTTCTTGCTAATTACGTTAAAAAGGGCGGCATTTTGGTATACGTTGGCGACGGCGTTGACCCCTTCCATAAGGTCAGCTCATGGTGGAATACTGGTAAACAAAAGGATAAAACACCTCTTGAATCCCTTTTAAGAGCCATGAATATAGATGAAAACGCCGAAAGCGGAGAATATAATTACGGCAACGGAAAGTTCCTTCTTATGCGCGAAAGCCCTGCCGATTTATGCGCCGAGGAAATTAAGAGCAACAAATATAAAGATGCCGTCTCAAAGCTTTTAAATTTCCCTCTTGATAAAAACTATATATCCCTTCGCCGTGATAATTATCATATAACTTCGGTTATGGATGAATCCGATTCCAATGAGCCTTACGTTCTTAAGGGTCTGTTTGCCGATATGTTCGACCTTGATTTCGGTATTACCAAGGAGAAAAAGGTTTATCCCGGTGAAGTAAGCGTGCTTTACGATATTAATACCATTAAAGATAAGGAAGTTGAGATTATCGGCACTTCCGTCCGTATTGAAAGCATCGATATGCTTCGCTCAGGCATCACTATTTTAGGCGGCGGCGCCGAATGTAAGGCAAAAATCAGGCTAAAACTTCCAAAGGAGCTAGGTAAAGTTAAAATATCAATCAGACTTCTTGAAAACGATACTTTAACCAATAATATCTATAATCCTGAAGCAGAAATAAAATGGGACGAAGAAAGCAAAACTGCACTTATTTCATTTGATAATAAGGCAGGTAAACTTACTATGTTTGGCTTCTACAAAACACACGATTCATATTAATTAAAAAAGGAAGCGTAAATAAACGCTTCCTTTTATATTTCCTGTTATTTGAAATTAGCTCCCAGGGTGTTTCGCATAATTGCAACGTCAAGCACGTCAGGATATTTGTTTTCAGTTTTGGCAACGTATTTTTCGAAAATTTCCCAGCATTCTTTTGCTTCTTCACTTTTGCCTTCTGCAAGCTTTTCAATGGCTGCAGCTAAAAGTATGCTGTAATTTTTGTGATGATCAAGGTATTCCCAGCTTTTGTGCTGAACTTCGGGAAGATTCTCGTTTAAGTTCTTCTCAATGGTTTTAGCGAAAGAATTTACAAATGAAGGAATTTTTTTAGCTTTCATTGCGGCTTCAGGAGAAACAGCACCCAACTCGCCGCGCATATAAGGCGGTGAAAATAAATTTGAAAGTTCTTCTAAATATTCTTTTACAAGAATTCCGTCATTACCGAATGCTGATATGAAATAATTTTTTGCTACTGTTTCGTAGTCTATATCACTATCCCATAAAGCAGCGGCCATTGCCACCATACCAAAGCCTGAGGGAATCCATACACGCTGATTCTGGCAGCTTACCATACCGTTTAAATCAAGCTTGCGCATGGCTTTCATATCGTTAAAAAGAACCTTGTTCATAGACATATGGGCAGGATCTCTGTGGTGATCCCACATGTAATGATAGTCAAAGTCGAAGCTGTCACCCTTAAAGAATTCTTTCCACTTTCTCAACCAACCAAGGTTTTCTTCGGTAGATCTGGGGTTTTGATTGTGGTTATAATTAAAATCAGGAAGACTATTTAAATCAAATTCTCCCGCTTCGGCAAGGGAGTGGGTGTAGGTACGGGTAATAGGTGCAAACATAAGAACAAATCTTTCAGGGTTATTAAGCCTTGTTTCAACAGGGGGCCAATAAAGATCAAGATACATAAGAAATACAATTTTTGTATCTATACCTCTTGAAGTGAGAGTTTCGTCAATTTTATTAAGCAGAGTAATATACCAATCAGACGGGCGCTTTTTGATGCAGTTTTCACATTCGCAGTGGTTATTGCTGTCATCGGCAAGCCAAACGTGGAGAAAATCCACCATTTTATTGTTTTCACAGTAATCTGCAATGGAGTTGCTTACTATTTCTCTTACCTTGGGGTTGGAATAGCACAAGTTGGTGTTAAGGGGGATGTTATTCCAAAGCTTTCTTTTACCGTTTGTAAGGGCAAGGTACTTAACTGATTCTTCGGGTACGTGGCGTACTTTGTTTTGATCCCAATCCATTCCTTCAATACCAAAGGGTTCACATGTCCAGCCGTGGCCTGTTGCGTGGTAAAGAAGACCTCTGCGCTTTATTTCGTAAATAGAAGCATCTCTTATTCCTTCAACGTCGGCGCGAGAGATAATGTCGTTTTCAAGGTGCTTTTCGTACCATCTATCATAGAACGTTGCAGGAACCCAGAATTGATTGAAATAAGAATTAAAGCCTACTCTTGGCATCCAGTCTATCATTGCGTTTACGTGGTCTGCAGAAACTGCACCTTCTATGCAGATGCCTCTGTGGCGGCAAGAGGGAGCTTCTTTAATTTCAACATCTTTATTTAATACGTTGCAAGGCGGCAGATATTCGCCATCTTTAGGGCGAATCCACATTGCGCCCAGCTCACGCAGATATCTGAAAACGGCAATAAGAACTGCACGGGGGTTTGCTCCTGTAATATATCCCGTTCCGCCTTTTATGTCAATTGCTATAGCATCGTCAAGTTCTTTATTTAAAACTTTAGGCAGCTCAGCGCTTAAGGTTTCGTCTATACCAACCCACAGAGCATTCTTTATATCTGCACGGTGGTTTGGATAAGTAAGCAGAATTATTTCAAGCGAAGGATCCATTTTATTAAGGCAGCGTTTCAGTTCTTCTGAAGCGTATGCGATAACGGGGTCATAACTGATTCTGGCTATTCTCAGAAGCATAATTTCAGTCTCCTTTAAATTATGTGTTGTGCTATATTTATTATATCTTTTTATTTATAGTTTCACAATATAAGTTTTGTGAAAATCAGCTAATTTAATTTATTAATCTTGGCAAAAAGAATGAAATTTCAATCAAAAATAAGTATAAAAACAGATTATCATAAATGCTTATATAATTTTATTAAGAAATTTACGCTTTTATATTAAAATAGTGCAATTATCTTATTAAAAAAGTAAAGTGACATTTTGTTAAAAATGTTGTATCGTTTACCCAACGAACACTTTGTAAATGCAAAGTTAAAATCCGAAAGGACGGAATTTATTATGGCATATATTAGAGACAGAAAAGAAGAACTTACCTGCTATCAGGAAGCAGGTCCTGTAACACCATGGATAGATATAGGTCAGGATATTGCAATAGTATACGGTACAGACCCCGGAATGCCTGCACGTGTAAAAGGTTTTAAAGATAGAGGCTACGTCGTACATCTTATGACCGGTATTGCATGGGGTAATTATATGGATTTCTTCAACGGTGAATGGGACGGCACAGAGCACTGGGACGAAATTCAGCGTAACCGCGATGGCTCCATTACAGGTGAAAGCATCCATACAACGGGTTACATTTGTCCCACAATTCCATACCTTGAATATTTAACAGAAAAAATGAAGGTGGCAGTTGATGCAGGTGTTGAGGCTATCCACGTTGAAGAGCCCGAGTACTTAAATGCCAGTGGGTATTGTGAAGGTATTAAGCGCGAATATGAGATGTATTACCACGAGCCTTGGGTAGCGCCTCACGAAAGTGTAGACGCTCACTATAAAATTGCAAGGCTTAAGGCATACTTATATCGCCGCGCTATTGAGAGAACAAGCCAGTCTCTTTGCTCCTATGCAAAGCGCAAGTACGGCAGAACCCTTCGCTTCTACGTTCCTACACATTCACTTCTTAACTACAGCCAGTGGAAGGTTATGTCTCCCGAAGGTACTTTGACGGACGTTCCCACACTTGACGGCTACAAAGCACAGATCTGGATGGGTACAAGCCGTGAACCTAACGTTTACGGCGGCAAGTATAGGGAAAGAACCTTCGAAACAGCTTTCCTTGAATACGGCGTAATGCAGGAATTAGTTCGTGGTACCGAAAGAACAATGTGGTTTGATAACGACCCCATTGAAGATAATCCCAAGCACGATTGGAACGATTACCGCAAGAATTACCGCGAGGTTTTAATGGGTTCACTTCTCCAGCCTAAAATCAACCGCTTCCAGCTTTGCCCGTGGCCCAGCCGTTTCTTACCCGAGACTTGTAAATATCCTTGGGGACAGCCCGATGCCACACCCATTCCCGAGGATTACAGAACAGAGCTTTTCAACATCTTCCAGATGCAGGGCACCTTCGGCACCGAGGATTTTGAGTACGAAAACGAAATGCCCGATGTAGGCGTGTTCCTCTCCGATACAGCTATGTTCCAGCGTAACTTCTCCGACGACGTTATGGCGGATAAGTTTAACGAAAAGTACGAAAAAATCGGAAATATCGAAATCGTATCAGCCGCTAACTACGGCTCCAGCATCCGTCAGTTAAAGGAAGGCAACCGCCTCGATTACTACGAGTCAGGCGCATTCCCCCTTTTCTATGGCTTAACACTTCCCTTGTTAAAGGGCGGTCTCCCCGTAAGACCAGTTCAGCTTGAAAATATTACAAGATACCCAACATACCTTGATAATTATAAGCTTTTGGTTCTTTCCTATGAATTCCAGAAGCCTTTAACAGCCGATATAAATACTACTCTTGCTAACTATGTAGCTGGTGGCGGTATACTCGTATATGTTGGTGATGGTGTTGATCCATTCCATAATATTAAATCCTGGTGGAATACCGGTAAGCAGAATTATAATACTGCTTTAGAGCATCTTTTAAAGGCTATGAATATTCCTGAAGATGTACAGGATGGCGAATATTCTTACGGCGACGGTAAATTTATACTTTTAAGAAAGAGCCCTGCGGACTTTACATATAAAACAGAGGATGCCAAGGCTTACAGAGAGCTTATAGGAAAGCTTATAGGTAAAGAGCTTAACAAGAACTATATTTCACTTCGCCGCGGCGAATACTACGTAACCGCTGTTATGGACGAAGGCGATACCGACGAACCTTTTGTACACGAAGGTTTATTCGCCGATATGTTCGACATCAACTTTAAGGTCGTTACAAAGAAGGTAATTAAACCAAATGAGTACGCAGTTCTTTACGACTTAACCAAGATTGCTGATAAGGAAAATGAGATTATAGGTACTTCAATACGTATTAATTCCTTTGATGTTACTGAGGATGGCTTCAAAGTAGAGGGCACAGGCGCTTATTGCGAAGCTAAAATGCGCTTAAAGATGAAGAAAGCTCCTAAGGAAATTAACGTAACCATTAATACAACAGCTAACGAAACTCTTACTGAAAAAGCAGAGTTTGAGTGGGATGAACTTAGTTCCAGTGTGCTTATTTCCTTTAAGAATACTTCAGGTTCAACAACTGTTGAAGGTAAATTTTAATTGAAAAAGGGAGGTTTAAAAGTAGACTGCTCCTGTAAAAACGGACAATAGACAAAAGGCCCCCTGATGTAGGATAATAACTACATCAGGGGGTGTTGTTATGCAACAAAGAAAATATACACATTTCAGAGAGATCG
>SVPY01000048.1 GCA_015065615.1 Oscillospiraceae bacterium
AACCTTTGTGGGGTCTACGATACCTGCTTTTATCATATCGCCGAATTCATCTGTAAGAGCGTTGTAGCCGTAGCCAACTTCGTTCTTAGTCTTTAATTTATCAACGATAATAGAACCTTCGATACCTGCGTTTGTTGCGATCTGGCGTACGGGCTCTTCAAGTGCCTTAAGAACGATTGCAGCACCTGTTTTTTCGTCGCCTTCAAGTGTGTTTACGAAAGCCTTAACAGCGGGAATAGCATCGATTAAAGCTGTACCGCCGCCTGCTACGATACCTTCCTCAACAGCTGCCTTTGTAGCTGCGAGAGCATCCTCGATTCTGAGTTTCTGCTCTTTCATTTCAATTTCTGTAGCAGCGCCAACCTTGATAACTGCAACACCGCCTGCAAGCTTTGCAAGACGCTCCTGAAGCTTTTCGCGGTCGAAATCGGATGTTGTAACTTCGATCTGGCTTCTGATCTGCATTACTCGAGACTTAATAGCGTACTTATCGCCGGCGCCGTCTACGATAATTGTGTTTTCCTTATCAACCTTAACCTGACGTGCACGGCCGAGCTCTGCAATTGTGGCATCCTTAAGCTCTAAGCCGAGGTCGCTTGTAATAACCTGACCGCCTGTAAGTGTAGCGATATCGATAAGCATCTCTTTTCTTCTGTCGCCAAAGCCGGGAGCCTTAACTGCAACAACGGTGAAAGTACCGCGGAGCTTATTAAGAATAAGAGTTGTTAATGCTTCGCCCTCGATATCCTCAGCGATGATCAAAAGCTTCTTGCCTGCCTGAACGATCTGCTCAAGTACGGGAAGAATATCCTGAATGGAAGAGATTTTCTTATCTGTAATAAGGATATAAGCGTCGTCAAGCTCTGCTACCATCTTATCTGTATCGGTTACCATGTAGGGAGTGATGTAACCGCGGTCGAACATCATACCTTCTACAACCTCGCTGTATGTCTCGGCTGTTTTAGATTCCTCAACTGTGATAACGCCGTCGGCTGTTACCTTTTCCATAGCGTCGGCAATTAATGCGCCTATCTGCTCGCTTGCGGAGGAAACTGCGGCAACTCTTGCGATATCCTCGGTGCCTGAAACCTTTTTGCTGTTCTCGCTGATTGCCTTAACTGCAACGTCGGTAGCGCCCTGAATACCTTTTCTCAGTACCATGGGGTTAGCACCTGCTGTAACGTTCTTCATACCCTCGCGGATAAGAGCCTGAGCTAAAAGTGTAGCTGTAGTAGTACCGTCACCTGCTACGTCGTTTGTCTTTGTAGCAACCTCTTTAACAAGCTGTGCGCCCATATTCTCGAATTCATCAGCTAATTCTACTTCCTTAGCGATTGTAACGCCGTCGTTTGTGATAAGGGGAGCGCCGAACTTCTTATCGAGAACTACGTTTCTGCCCTTGGGGCCAAGTGTGATTTTAACTGTATCAGCAAGCTGATTGATACCGGAAAGAAGCGCTTTTCTTGCGTCCTCGCCGTAAACTATTTTCTTTGCCATATTCATATACGCCCTTTGCCCTCGCAAAGGTTCTCCTTCATAAAAAACTTTTTAAAATTATTCAACGATTGCTAAAATATCGGACTGCTTTACTATTGTGTATTCCTGACCGTCCACTTTTATTTCTGTACCTGCGTATTTGCCTACGATTACGCGGTCGCCCTCTTTGATATACATTTTAACTTCCTTATCGTCTACCATACCGCCGGGGCCAACTGCGATAACCTTGGAGATCTGGGGCTTTTCCTGAGCGGAGCTTGTAAGAACGATACCGCTCTTTGTTGTCTCCTCGGCTGCCTCCTGCTTAAGAAGTACTCTGTCGAGTAAAGGTTTTACTGTCATAATAAATTCCATAGCTTAATTAATAAGCTTTTTCCTTTCTCCCCCGTTATGTTTATAGCCTTCGGAGGTAAGGCAAAAACCGAATTTATCGGTAATTTTATTTCGTTAGCACTCTTTGTTCCTGAGTGCTAATTATTATTATAGTAGCTTTGCAGAAAAAATCAAGTACTTTTTGGGGACTCTTTTACATTTTACAATTTTTTAATAAATCAGATATCAAAGTCCTCGGGCAGCAGCTCGTCGAATACAGCTTCGTTATCTTTGAGTATTCTTCTTGACTGATTCAAAAGCGCCTCTTCAATTAAATTACGCACCATTCTACCGTTGCCGCTCATCTTGGTTCTATCCGCCTGCTTCTTTTCGAAGTAATCAAATAAGGGCGCCTTGCAGCTTTCGTTTAATTTATAGCCCTTATTTTTTACGGTGATTTCCGCAATCTTCAAAAGCTCCTCGGCGGTGTAATCGGGGAAATTGATATTATTGGGGAAACGTGAGGCTAAGCCTGAATTCATTGTTAAGAACTTTGCCATTTCGTCCTTATAGCCTGCCAAAATAACCACCAGATTCTTGCGGTTACTTTCCATCTCTTTTACTAAGGTATCGATAGCCTCAAGACCGAAGGAGTCGTCCTCGCCGCGGCACAGAGCGTAGGCTTCGTCGATAAATAAAACGCCGCCTAAAGCAGACTCTATAACCTGCTGGGTCAAAGGCGCTGTGTGACCTACGTATCTGCCAACTAAATCCGCCCTTGTTACTTCAATAAGCTGGCCGCCCGTAAGCACGCCTATAGCCTTTAAATATCTTGCCACTATTCTTGCAACGGTGGTTTTACCCGTACCGGGGTTACCTGTGAAAATCATGTGCATGGAGGTGTTATCCGCCTTCATACCTTTTTCACGGCGAAGCAGCATCACCTTATAATATTCTTCCAAGGAGTAGATATATTCCTTAACTTCGCTTAAACCTACTATATCGTTAAGCTCAGCCTTTACGCCCCTTAAGGCTTCCTCCATATCCACCTTGGGCTCGGCGCTTACTTTAAGCTTTTCTTTGCCTGTATCTATTATAAGGCTTTCGCCCTCGGCGCTTAATTTGCACTCCAAAGCGCCTACGTCGGACATAAGCTTATACTCGCTTAAGGTTTTGAAGCACAGGTCGGAAAAATCTTCTATTGTATTTACGCCTTCCTGAACGCTGAACTTTGATTTGAAGAATTCTTCAATGTTTTCATCGTAGATTAAAGTAAAACTGAGCATCTTTTTGCATCTTGCATTTAAATCACGAAGAACACGTTTACCGATTAAAGATAAACTTTCGCCTGTAAATTCATCGGTTACGCAGAAATCGCTGATGCTGTTTATAAAAGCAGAACCCATATTATCCACAATTTTGCCCTGATGGTGGTTAGTGATAAACACAAGATACTGACCCGAGCAGCTTATGGAGCTTACCGCCCCCGGCACCAAGGCTGTGCCTGCATCCACTAAAATTCCCTTTTGCTCCACGTAGCGGCTTTGAAGGCGCATTGAGCCCTCAAGCACCAAATCGCTTAAATAAGGCAGTAAGGATTTATGGCATTTATCGTAATTTTCAAAGACTATTACCTTGCTTTTACTGTGAAGGGCGGCGTAAATATCCTGAATTAAAAGCTTATTATCGCTGCCTGACTGGTAATTTGAAAGATCTATCTCAAAAACGTCGGGGCTTTCAAAAATTTTTTCTTCATATAAAAATTTAACCAAAAGCTTTAATGCACTGTGCCTGCCCGTACCGTTTTTACCCGAGATAATTATGCTGGAAGCCGCTTTGTTTTCTTCCACACCCATTACGAAGGGGCGCTTGAAGGAGAGGATGAGCTTTCTTACAAAATCATCCTGACCTATCACTTCGCTGAGCATTCTTTCGCTGACTTTAATAAAGCCGCTTCTGAAATTGAAATCGTTTCCGTTTTCAGGCTCTGATTTCTCCTCTGTTTTTTCGGGCTTAATTCCTATTTGCTTTACTTCAACCGGCTTTACTTCCTTTATTTTCCTTTTGGGAGTAAGACCGTCACTTTCCATCTGCTTTTTTAAGGCTTCAATATTTTTTCTTGCCTTTTCGGCTTCGGCAATACCAATTCTTTCGGCGTGGTTTTTTGCGCCCTGCTTACTTACTTTTTCCGCCTTTTCAATGCCCTTGTTTATGGATTTAAGAAAAGCCTCGGCTTCCTCCGCCGCGCGGCTTTTACCCGTACTTGGGTTTCTGAACATTGAATCAAGTATGTTTTCAATATCTTTATTTTCGTTACTCATAATTATTCCTTTTTATTTAAACTATAAACTGAAAATGCAAATTAAGATGAATCCGGAGTTTTTCCTTTACTTAATTTCATTTAAAAGCTTTTTAATTAATTTTGCATCCATCTGCCCCGGGGCTGAGACTTTAAATGCAGAAGCGAAAGTGAAGGGCGCCCCCGACTGATTGGCGGCTATTCGGCTTATTTTTCCTAAATCCCCCATCGATATAAAAAGGGAGGGAAAATCATCACGGTTAACCTTTTCACTTATTTCAAGCACCCTTAAAGTATCGCTGAAGCTTCTGGGCATAAAAGCCATCTTATAAATATCCGCAGACGTTTCTTTCATTTTATTAAGCTTAGCGTATATTTCTTCGTCCCCATCGGTATATTCGAAATTATGGTAGGAAACTACGGTTTTTACGCCCTTTTCCTTTGCGTAATTTATAAGCTCTGAAGAATTTTCGCTTGAAAGCTCAACGTCAACGGCATCGGCACCCATATCCACCGCCTTTTTAACTGTATTCATATATTCTTCTTCACTTATTTCGCCCATACCGCCTTCTCTTTTCGTTCTGTAGGTTATTATCAAAGGCAGGGGGTAAACGCTCTCTTTTATAAAGGGGTAAAGCTCAGTAAAATCCTCTTTTAAAGAATCTATGCGCCACTCGATTAAATCCGCATCCTCTTTATTTAATTTTTCAATAAACAAAGTAAGCTCCTCTTTATTTTCACCCGAAACGGGCACGCACACAAGGGCATTACCTTTTATTAATTTTTTATTTCCTAAAGCTGTTTCTCTGTTCATTTATTTTCACCCGATGATAAATTCTGTATAAATACCCAATTATCTATTATACATATACTTTGGCTTATTGTCAATTCAGTAAGATTTCACTTTAAAATAAAGTAAAAGTGTGGTATACTTGATTTATATTACTTAGGAGATTTTAAAGACTTATTATGAGTAAAAATAAAAAGAAAAAATCGAATCCGAAAACTAAGGTAAATAAAAGCCCTGCTAAAGCCGAGCCTGTTTCCAAAAAGAAAATAATTATAAGAAGAGTTTTACTGGGTTTATTTTTTACCTTCGGCACCGTAATAATTATTACCGCCGCATTCCTTTTATACTTAATATTCGGCTCTGTAAATATAGATAACACCAAGCCCGTTAATAATTCCTCGGAATTTTTAGAGCTTTACAATCAGAATGAATACGAGAGAGACCTGCCCGAATATTTAAAAATAACCGAGCAGAGCTTAACTATCGATACGGTTAACCACACTTACACAGTAACCGTAGCGCTTAAATGCAGCTCCGAGCTTGAAAAGCCTTTATCCATGCAGCTATTCTATACCAAGGAATTCGAAGAGCTTAAAGGCAATATCAAAAACCCCTTCATATCCTTCAGCGAAAACGACGGCAACGTGCTTAGCTCTGAAATTCAGCGTTATTCGGTGACGGGAACCTACAGCAAAGATATTGATATTTCCGCTTTGGAAGAATGTCTTAAGGAAATTTATATGGAAGTCAAACTCGGAAACGAAATAGGAAGAATAATTTTACCCCTTGACGTATACACGGAATAATTTTATACATCAAACACTAATATTTTTATTCTCATACCCGCCCCATATCAGGCGGGTATTCCTTTTTATTTGTCAATATTGCCATAATTTTTACACAGATTTTTATGTATTTAGTGATATTTACGATAAGATTTGCAGAAAAACTCCGTATTCATCCGCTTGAATAATTATTCATAAATTTCTGTATTTTTTTGCATAAAAACACTTGACAAATTGTTTTTTCTGTTGTAAAATTCTTGCAACGGTAAAGAAAAAAACAAACTGATTACCGGAATAAAAAAAGAAAAATAAGGAAGGCAAAAAATTATGAAAAAGTTTATTGCTATGCTCCTTGCCGTTATGATGGTTTTCGCTATCGCTGCTTGCGGCAATCAGCAGGAAAAAGTTACAATCACATCTCCCGATGATTTCAAGGGCTTAAAGGTATCTGTTCAGACAGCTACAACAGCTCACGACGACCTTCGTGCTCGTAAAGAAGCAGGTCTTGCTGTTGATATTATGCCCTACGAAAAGGTTACACAGTGCTTCGATGACCTCGCTTTAAACCGTGTTGCTGCCGTTTACGTTGACAGCGTTGTTGCAGGCTACTACTTAGCTGATGAAGACAGCAAGTACGAAGTAGTTTGGGAAAGTAGCGAAGGCGAGCCCATGGGCTTATGCCTCTCTAAGGATAACGAAGAGCTCGGCGCTATCTTAGAAAGCTGCATCGATATGCTCTACTACAACGGCACAATGGCTGACATCGCAACAAAGCACTTCGGCTACAACGTAACAGAAGGCGTAAGAACAGTTACAGAAGAACCCGTTATCGATACAACAAACCTTAAGACAATCGTTGACGGCAAGCTCTTAATCGGCGCTGAAGTAGGTTATCCTCCAATGGAATACACAGACGAGACAGGTCTTGAGTTTATCGGTTTCGATATCGACCTCGGTAAGGCAATCGGCGAGCTCCTCGGTATTGAAGTTGAAGTTGTTAACACAGCTTGGGACGGTATCTTCGAAGGTCTCGGCAAGAACCAGTACGACGTAATTATCTCTGCTGTTTCCATTCTTCCCGACAGACAGGAAAAATACTTTATGACAGAGCCCTACATCGCTAACAAGCTCGTTATCGTAACACTTAAGGACGCTGAATAATTAAAGCAATACTTAATTAATTCCGGGAGGGGTAAATCCCCTCCCATATTTAATAAAAGGAACTATTTAAACAAAAGAAAGGATTCGGCTTATTGCCGTAATAAATATTATGGATGCAATAACAAGCAGTTTTAACCAAATTATAAACTGGATGCCCGCCCTCTTACAGTCCACCTGGGTAACCTTTTTACTTTCAGTGCTCTCTGTTCTGGCAGGCTTGATTTTCAGTGTATTTTTAGCACTGGGTAAAATTTCCAAAAACAAATTCATAAGCGGTATTTCCAGTGCTTATATCTTCTTTTTCCGCGGCACTCCTCTTTTAATGCAGCTCTTCTTTATTTACTATACACTCCCCCAGCTCGTTCCCGCACTTAACATTTCCGACCGATTCACAGCAGCATGGCTTGCTTTCACACTTAACGTAGCGGCTTATCTTGCTGAAATTATCAGAGCTGCCATTCAGTCTATCGATAAGGGCCAGATGGAAGCATCCCGCGCTCTGGGTCTTACTTACCGTCAGGCAATGCGCCTTGTAATTATCCCCCAGTCCATCAAGAGAATGGTACCCCCCATCTGTAACGAATTCGTTATGGTTTTAAAGGATACTTCCCTCGTTTCCATTATCGCTTTAACAGACCTTACATACCAGACAAAGATCATTGCTTCCAATAAATCAAGTGCTCTTGTATACGTACCCGCAATGATTATTTACCTTATTATGACAGGTGTATTTACCTACTTATTCAATAAGCTTGAGAAGAAGCTTTCAGTTTATGAGTGATTTCTTCGAAATCGACTGCGAATTGCTTACGCAATTACGTCGGCACCTTCTCCACCAGAGAAGGAAATTACTAAAAATAAGGTATTGGAGATAAATTAAAATGTCAGTTATAAAAACAGAAAATATATGCAAACACTTCGGCTCCCTGCAGGTACTTAAAGACGTCAGCTTAACCGTTGAGCAGGGCGAGGTTGTAGTTATTATAGGACCTTCCGGCGCAGGTAAAAGTACTTACCTTCGCTCCTTAAACCGCCTTGAGAAAATTCAGAACGGTAAAATTTACGTTAACGACGAATTGATGGAGGATAGAGTTAACGGCAAAAACCACTCCACCATCACTCCCAAGAGAAGAGCTGAGCTTTTACTTGATATGGGTATGGTTTTCCAGCGCTTTAACCTCTTCCCCCACAAGACAGCTCTCGAAAACGTTATGCTGGCTCCCATGCACGTAAAAGGCATTAAGGAAGCAGAGGCTAAAGAAAAGGCAATTGACCTTTTAAACAGAGTTGGTCTTGGAGATAAGCTGGATTCCTACCCCTCAAAGCTTTCTGGCGGTCAGCAGCAGCGTGTGGCTATTGCCCGTGCCCTTGCTATGGACCCCAAGGTAATGCTTTTCGACGAACCTACTTCTGCCCTTGACCCTGAGCTCGTTGGTGACGTTTTAAAGGTTATGAAGGATTTAGCCGCAAGCGGTATGACAATGCTTATAGTTACTCACGAAATCGGCTTTGCAAGAGAAGTTGCCGATAAGATAGTATTTATGTACGACGGCGCAATTTTGGAAGTAGGCACAGCCGAAGAAGTTTTCAATAACCCCAAGAACGAAAGAACAAAGCAGTTCTTAGACAGCGTATTATAATAAAGCAAAAAATTAACGGATTGGCTCAAACGAGTCAATCCGTTTTATTTTATTCTACACCGCAAAAGCTAATAGATCTTATTCTTGATTTCATATCCGGACTTAAGTATTTCTCGTCCTCATCATTTATCACAAATGATATTCTTTCACAATCCTTTAATAAATGGTAAAATTCCCTTGTTCTTATATCGCTTACATTGGAAGCACTATCAATATTGGAGGCAAGGTGTTTTTTGCCGTTTTCATCACAGCTATAAAGTTTTAATTTCTCGCCTGAATGTCCTTTTAAATACCAAACACTATTATTTCTGCTTAAATTAAAATAGCCTACCAGCGTATCAATAAGCTTACCTTCTTGTTCATTTTCATTTTTATAGTAAATATTCTGGTAAGCGTTTTGTGGGCGGCTCAAATAATATTCTCCGCCCTTTACTTTTATAACTGAATCATTAAACTTATAAGGAACAGTTTCCTTGAACTTCATATCGCCATATGAAGTTACCTCACCGCCATAATAATTTTCAAGCCATTTAAGTACAGAATTTGTATTTGCACCTTTATTTATATTGATACCTTTTCTAAGGTCCACAAATAAAGGATACTTATATATTATACGTTTTTCTTTTCCTCTTATATGGTCACCAAAAACTCGTTCGCCGTTATTATCATTTATTTTGTAGCGCTTGCTTAGAACTTCAGATTCACCGCCGCTTATGTAATTAAGAATAAAACGCTCTGTTTCGATGTTTAAATCTTTAAGCTGCTTAAAATCATTGTTAACGTCAGTTTCTGTTAAAAATTTGCCTTTGTATGTTAAGTTTTTATATGTGATAGTATCCTTTATTTTTGTTACGTAATATAAGTCTCCTGCTTCGCCTAAGGCTACTACTTTGAAAACTTTATCGGCAATTAATTGCTTTCCGTTTTCACTATAAATATACAAATTTTCGTTTTCAGTAAAATATATTTCACCTTCGCCAAAATATTCAAGATAAGCATTAGTAGAAATCAGCTTAGCCTCATTTTCACCTGATTTTGAATATATAGATTTATCATAAGTATAGTAATTAACGGTTTCGCCATTTTCGCTAATGAATACTGCCGCTACATTTTCTGCAATGAGGTTATTTTCACCGTTTTTCCATAGGTAAAGATCATCTTTTTCTCCGCTTATGTATACTACCGCCTCTATATTCTTGCTGGAAGAATACATTTTAACATTTTCGCATATTTTAACCAGACCACCATTTTTACCGTTAAGATAAAGTGTAACACCGCTTTCCCCATTTTTTGTAAACAATATTTTGGTGTTATCAAATGACGTGTATACGGAATTGTAAATATCGGCATATATATCGTCTATTTCCTTTTCGTCATTACTGTTTATATTGGCCAATAAACCTTTCTCACCTGTTTCAATATTAACGGTATAAACCTTGTTATTTTTCATGAATATTAAATCGCCGTTTGTTGAAAGGCTATTTGGCTCAGCATCAATTAAGTAAAATATCATAAATGCTGTAATAATTAAAACAAAACCGACTATAAACTTTTTATTCTTTATAAGTTTTATTAATTTCTCTTTTATGTTTTTCAAAGTGTCGCCGCCTTTCTTAATCATTTTACCATCTATATAATACCATACTATACATAATAATTCAATATTATTAAAAATTAATTTTATGCTTCTTTGAGTTAATAAAAAAGGAGGCCATAAAAGCCTCCCCATTACATATACATATACAAATTTTAATCTTCAAGATTTTCAGTTTCTTGCCGCTATGGCGAATTTTACGGTTTTCGTCAGAAAATCGATATTCTTCGAATATCGAAATAAAATTACTGCCACTTGACGATAAAGCTTAAACTTTATCGTTAAGTTTAAACATCTTTATAGCGTTTTCTCGGCAGATTTTTCTATATGCGCTTTCGCTTATATTACCTGCTAAATAGTGCTTATCAAGCCAGCCGGGTAAGTGGCAGGGGTCAATTTCAGTACAGATATCAAGGCCAAATAAAATTTTATCCTGATATTTCTCAATAAATTCAAAGCCCATTTCTTCGTCTCTTGATACGGCATTGTAGCCGCTGCCTGCCGAGAGGTCGCAGTACATATTCTCGTAGTTTTCAAGAAGATGCCATACGGCGCCCTTACCGTTTAATTTACCTCTGGGGTAACCCTTCATAAGTTCACTAGTAACGTCGGCAGACATATTTGCCCAGAAAGCCTGAGAGTGACCGATTATTTTAAGCTTGGGGTGCTTTTTAAGGCATTTTTCAAGTCCCGGTAAGCCGGGGTCATCCACCAAGCCGTAAGCGTAGCCCTGATAAGGAGAAATGTGAATAGTAATGCTCATATCCTGCTCCTCACAGTGGGAGAAAAGGTTATCGAATAAAGGATCATCAAAAGGCATATTGGCTTCAATTTCGCCTACTGCTTTTGCGCCCTTTGCCTTATACCATTCAATTAATTTACCGAAATCGGAAGAAGTGCTATGCTTCATCATTCTTGGGTCTAAGCCGCAGGCAAAGAAGAAGCGGTCGGGGTGGTTTTCGCAAATTTCCATTACTATTTCGGTAGTAGTTAAGAAAGAATGGAACTCAGGGTTTAATAAAGGCATAAGCATACCCTTCTCTACCCCTAAGCGGTCGTACATTTCAATTATTTTTTCGCCTGTAGGCAGAGCACGTAAATTTTCAAGATCGTGCTTGGGATAAATATCACGAAGAACTGCGTGGGCGTGGGCATCGATTTTTTTAAGTAATTTCTTTTCCATATTTTTCTCCCTTATTTACTTAATTTAATCTTATCATAGCACAATATGAAAATATTGCAATAAAAATGAAGTAAAAAAGCTGTTTTGTGAAATACTGTAGCAGAATTGTACAAAAACACCCGAAGATTTACTTAACCTTCGGGTGTAATTTTATTAAGCTTAATTATTCTTCGTAAGCTGCTGCTATTTTCTTGAGCTCTTCTATAATTTCAATATGCTGGGGACAATGGCTTTCGCAGGCGCCGCACTGGAGGCAGGCGGAAGCAAGACCGTTTTCCTTAGTAGCATCCTTATAAGCTCTTATATTGTAAGGCTTCTTAGATTCGTCGCCGAATTTCTTATTCTGGTTGGCAACGGAGAAAAGGCGTGGGATATTGATATTCATGGGGCAGCCGTCCACACAGTATTTGCAGTTTGTGCAGGGAATTGTGGGAACCTTGTTGATGATTTCCACAGCCTCGTCTACAGCCTTATATTCAGCATCGTTTAAAGGCTTGAAATCTGCCATATAGGAGAGGTTATCGTTCATCTGCTCCATATTGGACATACCGCTGAGTACGGTTAAAACGCCCTCTAAGGATGCACAGTAACGGATAGCCCATGAAGGAATGCTTAAATCAGGGTTAACGGACTTGAAGATATCCTGCGCCTTAGTGGGCAGAGCTACCAGTGAACCGCCCTTAACCGGTTCCATAATGATAACGGGTTTATTATATTTTCTTGCTACCTCGTAGCATTTTCTTGACTGAATGCTGTCGCTTTCCCAGTCGATGTAATTTATCTGAAGCTGAATGAACTCTGTATCATCCGCACGCATTTTAAGAGCTTCTTCAAGATGCTCTGCGCTGTCGTGGAAAGAGAAGCCGATGTGCTTTATCTTGCCTTCAGCCTTTTTCTCCTTGATGTAGTCCCATGCGCCCATCTCCTCTGCCTGCTTGAATCTATCAAGATTCATAGAGTGGAGAAGGTAGAAATCGATATATTCAAGACCCAGTCTCTCCATAGTTTCGTTAAAGATCTTGTCTATCTCGTCCTTTGTTTTAATATCCCATAAAGGAAGCTTGGAAGCTATTTTAAAGCTTTCACGGGGATATCTCTTAACCAATGATTCTCTGAGCGCAACCTCACTCTTACCGCCGATGTAAACGTAAGCTGTATCGAAGTAGTTGAAGCCCTTTTCCATAAAGGAATCAACCATATTGCAAGTTTCAGCCATATCTATCTCCTTGCCGTCCATAGGAAGACGCATAAAACCAAAACCTAACTTGCCGATTGTTTCAAATTCTTTGTTCATTTTTAATCCCTCTCAACTTATTATAATTTTAGTTGCTGATGATACAATTATTATATTATATTTTTTAACCTTTGGCAAGAGTTTTTTATTTTATCATTTTCTTATGGGTAATACAGCCACCTGTATCAATTTTTCATCCATTCTCGCGGACCGCCGATGGCGTCAAATTTGCAAGCAAATATCGGCGTAATTTCTTGCGAAATTTCGTCCGCCCTACAACGTAAGCATTTAACCGATACTGTAGGGACAACATAGAATGTTGTCCCTACGGTTTGCATAACATTATTTTATTGCGTCGCAGACCCTTAATTGTGCGCACGTAATTACGAAGTAATTCGGCGTCGATTTCGTTAGAAATTTTGTGTCCGCACACGCGCAGCGTTGCGCCGTCGATTTCGTTAGAAATCTTTCATTATTCATTAAATTAATAAGGACAGCAGTAAATGCTGTCCCTACGGTACGTATTATATTTACTTTTTAATGAATGCCAGACCGAAGGCGCCGGGGCCTACGTGGGTGCCGATAACCGAGCCGATTTCACATCTGGTACTTTGGCGCTTACCTATGTATTTTTCAAAATACTTTTCGCCCTGATTACATACGTCAATGCGGTCGCTGTGGCCGAAGGTTACGCCGTAATCGGAGGAAATGCCTGTTTCCTTTATTTTATCCTCAATAAATTTATTTGCGGCAGCTCTGCCCCTTGCTTTGCCCACGGACTGAACCTTGCCGTCTATTACGCTTATAATGGGATAAATGCCCAAAACACCTGCCACGAAAGCAGAAGTTGCGCTGAGTCTGCCACCCATTTTAAGGTATTTAAGGGTTTCCACACCTGCTAAAAGTACCACTCTTTTTGAAAGCTCTGTTATTTTCATGTAGATATTCTCCGCGCTTTCACCTGCGTCGCGCATCTTGCAGGCTTCTATGAGCAAAAGAGCCAGACCGAAGGTAGTATTATTGGTATCTACGATATAAATTTTATCGCTGCCCACTAAATTTTTAGCCATTAAAGCGTTATTGTAAGTGCCCGAAAGCTCCTTACTGATAAAGAGACCTATAACCTCGTCGCCGTTATCTATATGCTTTTTGAATTCCTCTTCCATTCTGATGGGAGGTACCTGACTTGTTTTGGGTAATGTTTCCGCCTTGCTTAATTTCTCGTAAAACTCCTCGTTGCTTAAATCCTCAAGAGGCACATAAGTCTCTTCACCGAAGCTTACGGTAATAGGTAATATTTCAATATCAAGGTCTTCAGCCTGCTTATAACTTAAATCACAAGAAGTATCCGTTATAATTTTAATCATATCTTGTTCCTTATCTTTTACTGCTGTCGTTAAGAATTTCACTGTTTATTATACTATAAAGGCAAGGAAAAGTCAAACATTTGATGTATTTTACATCATTTACTAATTGGACGCGATTAGATTACAAGAAAATTTTTAAACTTCATAGATTTCATCCATTCTTACGTACGTCACATTTCGCATAGCGAAATATAACGCCGACCCCTACAACCGAATCTTAAACACATCACACCGTAGGGACAACATTCTATGTTGTCCGAACGCGGTAGCGTTAATTATTTAATTGCCTTGCGGCAACGGACAGCAGTAAATGCTGTCCCTACGGTTTGCATAACATTATTTTATTGCGTCGCAGACCCTTAATTGTGCGCACGTAATTACGAAGTAATTCGGCGTCGATTTCGTTAGAAATT
>SVPY01000010.1 GCA_015065615.1 Oscillospiraceae bacterium
TTGAAGCTATTTACGATATTTTTGCCCTTCGAGTTATTGTTGATTCTATTACAGATTGCTACAATGTTTTAGGTATTATTCACGATATGTATAATCCTATTCCCAATAGATTCAAGGATTATATCTCTACTCCCAAGCCTAATATGTACCAGTCTCTCCATACGACCGTTATCGGTCACGAAGGTATTCCCTTCGAAGTACAGATAAGAACATGGGAAATGCACCATACCGCCGAATACGGTATCGCAGCCCATTGGAAATATAAGCTTGGTATGCAGGGCGGCAAGGACGATACTCTTGAAAAGAGCATTACGTGGATTCGTCAGATGCTGGAAAATCAGGAAGAAAACGACGATGTTACCGATATCGTAAGCTCCATCAAAACAGACCTTCTTCCCGAGGAAGTATTCGTATTTACACCTAAAGGTGACGTTATTAACCTTCCTATGGGTTCAACCGTTATCGACTTTGCTTACGCAATTCACAGCGCCGTTGGTAACAGAATGGTGGGCGCAAAAGTAGATAAGAGGATAGTTCCCCTTGACTATAAAGTTAAAACAGGCGAAATTATAGAAATTCTCACTACCAAGGATGTAAACCGCGGTCCCAACAGAGACTGGCTGAGTTTAGTAAGAACCAGTGAAGCGAGAAATAAAATAAGAGCCTGGTTTAAAAAGGAAAAGCGTGAAGAAAATATTGAAGAGGGCAGAGAGGCGCTTGAAAAAGAGCTTAGCCGCAACAATATAAGAATGAGCGACGAACTCTTAAGCTTTATGGTAGAGTCTATCGGACGCCGCCACAGCTGCAGTAATGCCGACGATTTCTTCGCGGCTATCGGTTACGGCGGTATTCAGATTTGGAAAATATTACCCAGAATCAAAGAGGAATATTTACGAATCAGTAAAAACGGCGATGAAGATAATACAAACATTATCACTCAGATAACCGCCTCCAACAGAACTTCCCGTAAGAATACCAACGGCATTATTATTGACGGTGCCGATAATATGCTTATTAAGCTCAGTAAGTGTTGTAATCCTCTTCCCGGCGACGACATTATAGGTTTTATCACAAGAGGTTTCGGTGTGTCTGTTCATAAGCGCAGCTGTACTAACGTGCCCAGAGACCTGCAGATGTGCGCCGAGCCTGAAAGGTGGGTAAGCGCCCATTGGGAAGGCGAAGTCAGAGAGCAGTTTAAGTCTACTCTTAATATTTTCTGTGCCGACAGAGGCGGATTGCTTGCTGATATTACTTTACAGCTTTCAGGTATGCATATTTTAATTAATAGTCTTAACTCACGTATTCTTAAAAACGGACGCGATGCCATTATCACCGCTACCATCACCATCAGCGGTCTGGACCATCTCAATTCCGTTATTGAGAGATTAAGCAAGGTTAAAGGCGTTATCTCTATAGAAAGAAGTTAAATTTTCGATTATTATAAATAAGGAGGTGCTTGTATGCCGCACAAAACAGAAACATTATACGCGGTAGGTTTCGTGGATTCCAACGTGTATATTGTTACGGATGAGAAAACCGGTAGTTCTCTTGTAGTTGACCCTGATTTTCAGTATATAAAAACTGAGGATATTGTAAGTAAATACGACGTAAAACTCATATTGCTTACCCACGCTCATTTCGACCATATTGCGTCGGCAGAAAAATTAAGGGAATTAAGCGGCGCGAAAATTCTTATTCACGAACTGGATTCTGATGCGCTTCAGAACACTGCCCTTAATCTCAGCACCGCCTTTGGCTACAGTGTAGCGTTTAAAGCCGATGAATATTTTAAAGACGGAGATATAATTCAATTGGGTGAAACCGAAATAAAGGTTTTGCACACTCCGGGCCATACTAAGGGAAGCTGCTGCTTTATTGTGGGTAATGATATGATATCGGGAGATATGCTTTTTAATTACTCAATAGGCAGAACCGATTTTCCCGGCGGAAGCGTGGCGCAAATGCGTCGGTCAATAAAGCTTTTACAAGAACTGGATACTGATTATACCGTATATCCGGGTCACGGTGAGAGCACTACACTTTTCTTTGAAAAAGAAAATAATCCATATTTTTACAGCATATAAATAAAGGTACTTATAAAATGATATTGTATATAAGTCACAGTTTTTTCGATTATGAGGCAGGCAATCTATGCCGCCTCTTTTTCCCCTATGAAAAATTGAAAACAGTAACCGATATAAGCGAAGCTAAAGACGATAATTTTATCGTTAAAGCAGTATATGAAGAAAATAAGAGTACTGTATCAATAGATAAGGACGGCGAATATATTTGCCGTGAGTTTGAAAATGAAACAGGGGACGATAAGGAATATTCCGTAACAAGGGCTATATTCAAGTGCTTCAGCGAATTCTGTTCATATATTCCCGACTGGGGTATGCTTACGGGAATTCACCCCGTTAAGCTTTATATTCAGCATGCGGAAGAATTCGGCAAAATTGAAGCAGACAGAATATTCAAAGAGAAATATTTTGTAAGCGAAGAAAAACTTGAAATTTGCCGTAAGATAGCTTCGGTACAAAAGCCCTCCACGGATAAACTTGAGGATAACGACTTCAGTTTATATATTTCCATTCCTTTTTGCCCCACACGCTGCAGTTACTGCTCTTTTGTTTCGCAGAGTATCGAAAAGCATAAAAAACTCATTGAGCCTTATGTAGAAGCGCTTTTAGACGAAATCGAACACACCGCAAAAGTAGTAAAGGAAACGGGCTTAAGACTGGTAACGGCATATATGGGCGGCGGTACCCCCACTACTTTAAATGCGGAACAGCTTAAAAAAGTTATCAACAAAGTAAAAGAATGCTTTGATATGACTTACTGCCGTGAATTTACGGTTGAAGCAGGCAGACCCGATACTATAGACGAAAGCAAGCTTCTTGCCCTTAAAGAGTGCGGTATTTCAAGAATAAGTATAAATCCCCAGACTCTGCAGGATAATGTGCTTGTTAACATTGGCCGTAAACACAGCGCTCAGGACGTTATCGATGCTTTTAAACTTGCAAGGAGTCTTGATTTTAATAATATCAATATGGATCTTATTGCGGGCCTTGAGGGTGATACCCTTGAAACTTTTATCGATACTCTCGATAAGGTTGTGGCTTTAAATCCAGAAAACGTTACTGTCCACTCACTTGCGTTAAAACGTTCGGCATTTTTGTTCCATAACGAGGACGTAAAATCTTACCACAAAAATAAGTCCTTAGCCGAAAAGATGATAGAATATTCCTTTAAAAAGCTCCTTGAAAGCGGCTATATGCCTTATTATTTATACAGGCAGAGCCGAATGATAGGTAATCAGGAAAATACAGGTTGGGCAAAAATATCCACGGAATGTGAGTATAATATTTATACAATGGATGAGACCCACACCGTAATTGCCTGCGGTGCAGGCGGTGTTTCGAAAATAAAAGATCCGTATTCAAATCGGCTTGAAAGAATTTTTAATCTTAAGTATCCTAACGAATATCTCCTGCGCTTTGATGAGATGAAAATAAGAAAAGAAGAGGTGAAAATTTTATATGAGCAATTTCGCCAGCGGTTACATTAAATATATAAACCATCTTGAACAGATAAACGACGCTGCCATAACCAACCCGCAGAAAATGATAAGCGAGGTTGAGGCTTCTTACAGAGAGCATCTTGAAAATATTGCAAGAAATATTGCAAACCACGAGGAAAAAATCAAGGTTTGTATGCTTTCGGGGCCAAGCAGCAGCGGCAAGACTACCACTGCCCATTTCTTCAGAGATAATCTTTTGAAATTCGGCATTAAAGCCCATATTATTTCAATGGATAATTATTATCTTAACAGAGAAGATATCCCCTATAAACCTGACGGCACTCAGGATTTCGAGACAGTAAACGCCCTTGATATCAAGCATATTGAAGATACCATTTTGAATGCCATTGAAAACCGTGAGATTACCATCCCGAATTACAGCTTTGGAGAAGGCAGAGCGGTAGGAGAGGATAAAGTGCTTAAAATCGGCGAGAACGATATGGTTATTTTGGAGGGAATTCACGGCTTGAACCCTATTTTTACCAAACATGTTTCTCCCGAAAAGCTCTGTAAGCTTTACGTAAGCGTAAAACAGCAGATAAAAGATGCAAACGGTGAGGTTATTTCTCCTTTTGACATAAGGCTTACAAGAAGAATTGTAAGGGATATGCAGTTCAGAGCCACTACCCCCGAAAAAACACTTTCAATGTGGGACAGCGTAAATGAGGGAGAGGATAGATATATCCGCCCCTATAGGCTCAGCGCAGATTATACCGTAAATTCTATTCATATCTACGAGCCCTGCGTACTGCGTACCATAGCAATTCCGATATTAAGAAGAATTGCGGAGGATAGTCTCTACTACCGCAAAGCAAGAGATCTTGAAGCAAGACTTATGAGATTTGAACCCATATCTCCCTCCTTTGTTCCCGAAACTTCACTTTTAAAAGAGTTTATCGGTTGATTCACATTACAGGCATAATTAAGAATTTCAGTGAAAGGAAATAGCTTATGCAAATGCAAATGCAAAGCGTAAACGGGCTTCAGAAGGATAAAAAAGGAAGTATAAAGCATAAGCAGAATTTTATTGAAGGTGCGGTTATACTGACTATAGGTATGCTGCTTGTCAAAATCGTAGGAGCTCTTTTTAAAATTCCTCTTGCCAATATCATCACCGAAAACGGTATGGGTTATTTCGGTACAGCTTATGCTTTTTATTCGGTGGTATACAGCCTTGCCACGGCAGGTTTCCCTATAGCCGTAGCAAGAATGGTGGCTGAAAATTACTCCTTAAAACGCTATAACGACATAAGAAAAATAAGGCGGGTATCTTTCCCTGTTTTCCTTATTATGGGCATAATAGGCACTTTGTGTATGGTTATAGGTGCTCCTCTTTATACAAAAGCAGTCGGCAACAGCGGCGCTTTTCTTTCAATGGCAGTGCTTTCCCCTTCAATTATTTTTTGCTGTCTCTCTTCTGTTTACCGTGGTTACTACGAAGGTCTTTCAAATATGCTGCCTACGGCGGTATCCCAGATAACGGAATCCTTAAGCAAACTTTTATTGGGTCTTTCCGCAGCGCTTTGTACGGTTTATTTTTTAAACGGAGAGTTCGCTCAGTACGGAACTGTATTGGGTGAAGCGTTAAGCGCCTCAGACGCCGCGCTGAAAGTATACTCCTTAGCTGCCGCAGCTTCCATTTCAGGCGTTACCTTAGGTTCGTTTTTCAGTTTCCTTTATCTTTTTATTTATCACAAAAGAAAAGGTGACGGAATCACCAAAGAGATGTACCGAATGTCGCCGATGCCTCACAAAAGTAAATCCGTTGCCAAAAAACTTTTGTTGACTGCAATCCCTATTGGCATAGGCGCTCTTGCAATGAGCATCGCAACCTTAATAGACTCCACTCTTTTGCAGAATAAGCTGGGTGAGATTATGGCGGCTGACCCTGCTACGGTACTTCAGATGTATGAGGGTCTGATTCCAAAGGAGAATCTTTCGGATGTCTCCACAATCCCCAATTTCCTTTGGGGATGCTACAGTAACGCGATGACTGTTTTTATGCTTGTTGGCTCAGTAACTCAGGCAATAGGAATCAGCGCCTTGCCGGGTCTTACAGAAGCTTATACCAAAAAGAATAAAGCACAAATAAAGAAGAATGTGGAGTCGGTATTAAGGGTAACGGGATTATTCTGCATCCCTGCAGGTGTAGGAATATGCGTATTAAGCGAGCCTATAGCAAAGTTTATTTACGGCTCTACCTCAGGCAGTAATATTACTGCAAAAATTCTTGTGGTTTTGGGTATAGCGGCTATATTCGCAGCATTAACTACTCCCATAACAAGTATGCTTCAGGCAGTAGGCAGAATGGAAATTCCTGTTATATTTATTGTCAGCTCCCTTGTAATTAAGGTGCTTATTAATTATTTCGTATGCTCAATTCCCGAAATAAATATTCTGGGCGCGGGTACGGGAACTTTGATATGCTATCTTTTCGTTACAGTTGCAGAATTGATTGCAATAAAAAAGGTAACGAAAGCAAACGTAAGTGTAAAGGATGCAATGCTCAGGCCCTTTATCGCCGCCCTTTTCTGCGGCGCGGCCGCTTACCTGATGAGCAATTTAATTAAAAACATAGGCCTTGATATTAAGCTTAACTGCGTTTTATCGATTGTATTTGCGGTAATTATTTACGCAGTTTCGGTGCTTTTATTAAAGGCTGTAACAAAAGATGAAATACTTATGCTCCCAAAAGGAGAAAAAATTTCGAAAATACTTGAAAAACACGGATGGATAAGGTAATATATGAATATCACTCTAAAAAATAAAGATGATAAATACAGTATCGAAGATTTTTGCAATATTATTAAAAAATTAAGAGCTCCCGACGGATGTATATGGGACAGAGAACAGACTCATCAGAGTATCCGCAGGGATTTTCTTGAAGAATGTTACGAAGCTATTGAGGCTATAGACCTTGATAATTTCATTATGCTCAGAGAAGAGTTGGGTGACGTGCTTTTGCAGGTGGTTTTCCACTCTGTAATTGAGGAAGAAAAAGGTAACTTCACTTTTTCCGACGTTATTGATGATGTTGCCACAAAAATGGTGGTAAGGCATCCTCACGTATTCGGTGAAGTTAAAGTAAGTAACATCGATGAACTCCTTACCAACTGGGATAATATAAAAAAGGTCCAGAAAGGTCAGCAGAGCGATAAAGAGCTTATTGCAAGTATTTCTAAGGCTATGCCTGCGCTTATGCGTGCGCAGAAAGTACAGAAAAAAACAGTTAAGCTTGGCAAATGCATCAAAACCGAAGATATAAGCGGATGTAATCAGAATTTAGATGCAGAAAGTATTGGCAAAATGCTTTTCTCCATAGTAAACCTTGCCCGTGAAAACGGAATCGATGCGGAAGAAGCTCTGGCAAAATATACCGATAATTTTATCGAGACAGAATTTAGCGAGTGAAAGTAAATATTAATTTAAAATAAAGGATATAAATTTGGAGGAAAATAATGAATAAGGCAGAACTTATTGCTGTAGTAGCAGCAAAATCAGGTATGACAAAGAAGGACGCGGAGATTGCAGTGGCATCTGTTTTTGATACAATCGGTGAGACTCTTGCAAGCGGTGAAAAGGTACAGATCGTAGGCTTCGGTACTTTTGAAGTTAAAGAAAGATGTGAAAGAACAGGCCGTGACCCAAGAACAAACGAAGTAATTACAATTCAGGCTTCCAAGGCACCTGCATTCAAAGCAGGTAAAGCTTTAAAGGATACTGTAAACGGTTAATTAGTTTAATTTATACGCTCGGGTAAAACCGAGCTTTTTTAACATAGACTTAGGAGAATATATATGAGACTTGATAAATATTTAAAGGTTTCCAGAATAATAAAAAGAAGAACCGTAGCAAATGAAGCCTGTGATGCAGGCAGAGTGCTTGTTAACGGAAAAATCGCAAGAGCTTCTTACGACGTTAAAATAGGCGACGTTATTGAGCTTCAGCTTGGAGTAAGAACGGTAAACGCTAAGGTCATATCCGTAAATGAATATGCCAAAAAAGAAGATGCCGCTTTAATGTATGAGATTATATCGGAGCAGTAAAAAATTTAGCATAAATTTCGACAAATATCGCTATTTTACGATTTGTTTGTTGCATTAAATAAAGAAATCATATATAATTATATTATTGTTTGAGTTATTACGTCTTTGCGGATTTATGATGTAATGATTATAATTGCGGGAGAGTTATTTATGAAGAGATCTGACGGTAAGAGATTAAAAAATGCGGACCCAATGTACACCGTAGCTGCCCATATTATGGATAAGCGCTACGATGCAATGAATATGATAACAATTGATGTTCCTTACGATCCTATCCAGGAATACATAAGAGCCAAGCACAAGGAAGGCGTAAAGCTTTCCCACATGGGTCTGGTGCTTTCAGCATACATAAGAACTGTTTCCCAGTTCCCTATGCTTAACAGATTCATTGTAAACAAAAAGGCTTACGCAAGAAACCATATATGCGTTTCAATGGTTGTTCTTGTAGGCGGTAAAATGGATCACGGAACAATGGCTAAAATCTATTTTGAACCTACCGATACTTCACTTCAGGTTGAAGAAAAAATCAATAAGTTTATTGAAGAAAACAGAAACGCACCTGAAAATAACGGTACCGAAAAGCTTATAAAGGTGCTTTTAAAGATTCCGGGTCTTTTATCATTAGGTGTTCCCGTTCTCAAGTGGATGGACAGACACAACATTTTACCGAAAGCAATTGTTGATATGTCTCCTTTCCACAACAGTATGGTTATCTCTAACCTTGCTTCTATCAGAACGAATCACATCTATCACCACGTTTACGAATTCGGTACAACGGGTGTTATACTCACTATAGGTAATTCAAGAGAGGTACCGAAGCGCAAGGGTAAAGAAATCGTGTTTGAAAAATGTATGCCCATCGGCGTAGTTATGGACGAAAGAATTGCTTCAGGCAGCTATTTTGCTTTAGCTTTCAGAAAGTTCAGGTCCTACCTTGCTAATCCCGAAACACTTGAAACTCCTCCCGAGGAAGTATTTAAGGATCCCGACGTATAATTGAATAAATATAATATAGAGCACTTTCGTTTTTGCGAAGGTGCTTTTTGTTATATTGAAAAAGAATAAGGCATAAATATTTTAAAAACTTAATTGAGGTGGCTTTTATGCAGGAACAAAGAAAAAACCATACCGTCTTTATAGATAACAGGGAAAAAATAAGCGCTGACGGAGTATTGAATATAGAATATTTTACTCCCGAAGCCGTGGCGGCTAAAACCTCTTCGGGAAGAATGATAATAAAAGGCAAAAACCTTGTTGTTGATACAATGGAGTCACAGTCGGGAAATCTTCTTATAAAAGGAACGGTAAGCGAAGTAATATACGAAAACACGGGGGAGAGTAAAAGTCTTATCAAAAAGCTTTTTAAATAATATATGACAGTAAATGAAAACACAGTGTTTTTTTCACTTTTATTGGGCATCATTCCCGGTATATTACTTGCTTTTTTAAGTGTCTGGAAAAATAAATGTAATAAAAAAACTTTTCTTTTTATTCCGGATTTTATATTTGCGTTTGTCTGTTTTGTGGTAACATATATTGGGGCAATACCTCTTACATACGGAAGGGTCAGATTTTTACAGGTCGTATTGGAGCTTATATCAATGCTTACAACGTTTTTTGTGTTTGAACCTATAGCATCAATTCTGTTGTTTTTGCCCGAAAAGATTAAAAACTGCCAAAAAAGAATACAAAATAAAAGGCTGAATCGGTAATTTGCTAAAATAACAAAAATCTCTCATAAATATTTATAAAATACTTGATTAATTACCGTAAATTTAATATAATTACCCTGATGAATAATATTAAGCTATGGCTTAAGTGTGTTTCAACTGTAGTTAAAGCAAGCATCAGTTGAAAAAATTACGAATAATTATTTGTTTGCGGTAAACAGAAGGGAATTTTAATGAGCAACGAAATTAAGGAAGTAAAAACAAAAAAATATAAGGGCAGCATCCTTCTTAAAATTGCTTTGATTTGTTTTGCTATTTATCTTATTTTTATACTTATCTCTCAGCAGTCTGAGGTTAACAAGAAAAAAGAGGAGTATTTGGCACTTCAAAATGAAATAGCATTTCAGGAGGACGTTAATAAAGAGATAGAGTATTCTATTGAAAAAAATGCGGCAGGCGTAGATGAATATGCGGAAGAATACGCCAGAAGCGAGCTTGATTACGTAAAACAGGGTGAAAAAGTATTCGTCGATATAGGCGGTAATTAAATTAATCGGTTTAAAACCGAGGAGGGTATTTGTAATTTATGCAGATTGAGGTCGGAGAAATCTATGAGGGTAAGGTTACCGGTATAACCAAATTCGGTGCCTTTGTTGAGTTTGCTGAAGGTAAAACAGGTATGGTACATATATCTGAAGTAGCCTCAACATTTGTAAAAGAAATTACGGATTTCGTTAAAGTAGGTCAGGCTGTTAAAGTAAAGGTAGTTGCTATATCACCGGAAGGTAAAATAAGCCTTTCTATGAAAAAAGCAGAGCCTGAAGCCGAAAAGCCTAAGTTCGAAAAGCGTGATAATTTCACAAGACCCGAAAGAAAAAACGACAGAAAATTTGATGTTCAGAAACCTGAACGCAAGGATTACAGAAGTAATCAGGAAAATTACAGTGCGTCCGGCAGTGCCCGTCCGGGTGATTTCGAGTGGCAGGCTAAGCCCAATTCAGGCGGCAGCTTTGAGGATATGATGTCCAAATTCAAGCTCCAGAGTGATGAAAAAATATCTGACCTTAAGAAGAATACAGAAACAAAGCGCGGAAGTTTTGCAACCCGCAGAGAAAGAAATATGTAAAATCAGGGAGCGTATTGCTCCCTTTTTATTTAAAGGATGCTAATATGAGAGTTATTAAAGAAAACGACATCATTAATGCGGTAAGGGATATGTGTATAGAGGCTAATAAAATAATTCCTGCCTCACTTGAAAATTTAATAAATGAAAGCCCTGATAAAGAAGATAATGAGTTAGGCAAGGCTATTTTATGTGATATTTGCAAAAACCTTACAGCTGCAAGAGAAATGGATATTCCTATTTGTCAGGATACCGGTATGGCTGTTATTTTTGCTGAGATAGGTAACGAGGTATATATTGACTGCGATTTTGAGGAAGCAGTAAATAAAGGTGTAAGTAAAGGCTACCTTGAAGGTTTGCTTCGATGTTCTGTAGTTTCCGATCCCCTCGAAAGAGTGAATACAGGTGATAATACTCCTGCAATTATCCATATCAAGCTCACTAAAGGCGATAAACTTAAGTTGACCGTTGCGCCTAAAGGCTTCGGCAGCGAGAATATGTCTGCTGTTAAAATGTTTACCCCTTCAGCTACTAAGGAAGATATAATTAAGTTTGCAGTGGATACAGTTATAAAAGCAGGCTCCAATCCTTGCCCTCCTATAGTGTTGGGTATTGGTATTGGCGGAGATTTTGAATATTCCGCTATACTTGCCAAAAAAGCATTGTGCAGGGACGTTTCCGTACGTAATAAAAAAGAATTGTACAGAAATATGGAAAAGCAAATTCTCGCTGAAATAAATAATACAAACATAGGTCCTCAGGGCTTCGGCGGAAAAGTAACTGCTTTAGCCGTTAATATTGAGGAATATCCTACTCACATTGCAGGTCTGCCTGTAGCTATAAACGTAGGATGCCACGTAACAAGACATATCGAAAGGGAACTTTAAAAGTTTCCTTTCTTTTTTTATAAAGATAAAAAAATGTTGCATATTTTCGTTATATGTGCTAAAATTTAATTGGAGAAAAGAAAATATATGTTTATTTCTCCCACTTGAGTTAATCCGAGACTTTAGTGAAAATTAAATAAGTGAATTTTTCGGGTAGAAAGGATAGTGTATTCCGTGCTTTCTATTACGCGGAATATCACGGTAGAACTATGAATATCAATGTTATTGGCAGAAAAGTAAATTTAAGAGAGAACTTCAAAGTACTTGTAAACAAGAAGCTTGCCAAATTTCAGAAGATATTTGACGAGAACGCCGAAGCTACTGTAAAAGTTACACTTGAAAAAAACCGTCAGATTGTGGAGATCACAATCAAGCAGCGCGGTGTTATTTACAGAGCCGAAGCCAACGCACCTGAAATGAACGAAGCTTTGGATATTGTAGTAAATAAACTCCAGAAGCAGATAAGGAAAAATAAAACAAGGCTCGAAAACCTTAAAAAAGTTTCCGTTATTGATTTCAGCGAGGAATATTACGATGAGCCTGAAGAGGAACACAACGTAACAAAAGTTAAAAGATTCGCTTTGAAGCCTATGAATGTGGACGAAGCGATTCTGCAGATGGAACTTTTAGGTCACGAATTCTTTATGTTTAAGGATGAAGCGTCCGCTAAGATATCCGTTGTTTATAAGAGAAAAGACGGCGACTACGGTCTGCTGGAGTCTGAGGATGAATAAATAACTGTAATTTAAAAAGGGATGGTGAAAGCCATCCCTGTTTTTTTATACGAATTTCGACAAAAATTTTGACAGTGTATAAGCAATGTGATAAAATATATATAACTATTAAATATAAGAGGGAAAGAAAATGGAACTTGTTTGTCCTTGCCTTTTGGGCGTTGAAGGACTTGTAGCTGACGATTTAAAATCAGCGGGACTCGAAGGCGTAAAAGCCGAAAACGGAAGGGTTTTTTTAAATTATTCACCCGAAGCTCTGGTTACTTCCAACCTTATTTGCCGATACGGTGAAAGAATACTCATAAATTTAAAAACCTTTAAAGCCGAAAGCTTTGAAGAGCTTTTTCAGGGTGTTAAGTCAATTCCCTGGCAGGATTATATCGGCAAAAGCGATGCATTTCCTGTAAAAGGCAGAGTTATCGACAGTAAATTAAGTTCTGTTCCTACCTGTCAGTCTATTATTAAAAAAGCCGTAGTTCAGAAGCTCAGCGAAAAATACGGTGTAAGCTGGTTTGATGAAACGGGTGTTACTTACCAGATTCAGTTTCTTATTATGAACGATAAGGTAAGTATTATGCTTGATACAAGCGGTCAGGGACTTCATAAACGCGGCTACAGAAAGGAATCCAACGAAGCTCCAATAAGAGAAACTTTGGCGGCAACTCTTGCTAAGCTTTCACGTATAAGGCACGATGCAAATTTCATTGACCCCTTCTGCGGCTCGGGTACGGTACTTATTGAGGGAGCTATGCTTGCATTGAATATTGCCCCGGGCATCAAGAGAAGTTTTGCAAGTGAAAACTGGAAATTCATAGATAAAAAACTATGGAAAGAAGCAAGAGAGAAAGCTATGGATTCTATTATTCGTGATACCGCCTTTCATGCTACTGGTTATGATATTGATCCTTATGCAGTTGAGCTTACACTTAATAACGTAAAAAAAGCAGGCATCGCAAAGAAAGTTACCGTGCTCCAGCGGGATATTAAGGATTTTGAAGAATCCGGGCAGTACGGATGTGTTGTTTGTAACCCTCCTTACGGCGAAAGACTTCTTGATATTGAAAGCGCAAGGAAAATCTACAGAACTTTAGGTGAGAAGTTTGAAAGTAAACGCGGCTGGAATTATACAGTTATAAGTCCCGATGAGGAATTTGAAAATTATTTCGGCAGGAAAGCCGATAAACGCCGTAAGCTTTATAACGGAATGATCAAATGTCAGGTTTATATGTTCTATAAATAATAAGAGGTGCTATTTATGAGATACGTGTTTATTATCAATCCCAAGGCCGGCAGTGAAAATTATCTTGGTAAAATCAAGGATATTATCGAAAATTATTTTAAGGAAAACGAAGCAGAATATAAAATTGTGGAAACCGAATATAAAGGTCACGCTGAGGATATTACAAGGAATGAAACAGATATTGGCGATGAAGTAAGGATTTACGGTTTCGGCGGTGACGGTACACTTTTGGAATTAGCACGCGGTGCAGCTAATAAAGCTAATGCCGAAATCGGTATTTTCCCTGTAGGCAGCGGCAACGATTACGTAAAATGCTACGGCGACAGAGAAGCGTTTATGAGCTTTGAAAATCAGATGAACGGCGAGTCTATTTACGTTGACGGCGTAAATACAGAAAACGGAGTAGCTTTAAATATATGCTCAATGGGTCTTGATGCAAAGGTTGCGTATAATATGGTGAATTTCAAAAATCTTCCCTTTGTAAGCGGTCCGTTAGCTTATGATCTTTCTGTAGCAAAGTGCCTTATGGGAAAAATCGGTGAGGATTTAAAAATAACCGTAAAAACTGTAAATGGCGATATCAATATGGAGGGCACTTATCTTTTTGCTCTTGCTGCTTCAGGTATGTACTATGGCGGCGGATATAAGGGTGCACCATATGCAGTAACAAACGACGGTCTGCTTGATATTGTACTTATTAAAAAGCCGCCCCTTTATAAAATTCCCAAGCTCATTGGTATTTATAAAAGCGGTAAGCATCCCGAGAATGAATACATAAAAGAATATTTAACATATATAAAAGGCTACGAAATGGAAATTGAATCTCAGAAACCCGCTGTATGTAATTACGACGGTGAATGTGATATAAAGACAAACGAGAAATTCTCGATTGCCAAAAATATGATCCGGTTCATTTTACCTAAAGGTGTAAGCTATAACCCTTAAGGAGTGAAAAAATGAGCGTTTACGTAATTACCGATTACGGTGTAAAAGAAAAATCACAGCAATTACAAACTTCTGCCATTCAGGCTGTGCTTGATATGTGTAAGGAAAACGGCGGTACGGTGGTAATACCTAAGGGCAGATTCTATACCGCCGGTCTTATGATGTATTCTAACACAACGCTCCTTTTAAAAGAGGGCGCCGAGCTTTTTGGCAGTGATAATTGTGAGGATTACAAAATTTTTGATTTTCCTGAAAATGTGGAAGATAGAAGTGATATCGAGCTTATTAAAAGCTATTTCGCATCCAAGGATTGGCCCACTCCCGAAAAAAGATATCGCCGCGCGATTATATCCGCTTACGGCTGCGAGAACATTTCAATTATAGGTGAAAGAAACAGTGTAATCGACGGTCAGGATTGCTACGACCCCTTGGGGGAAGAGCGTTACCGCGGTCCTCACGCTGTTTATCTTACCTCCTGCAAAAACGTTCTTCTTGAAGGCTATACCGCTCAAAACAGCGGTAACTTCCTACACGAAGCAAATAACTGTGAGAATTTAACAATGCGCAGAGTAACCTGCCTTGCAGGCTCCGACGGTATTCACGCTCACTGCAGTAAAAACGTTTTAATTGAAAACTGCGTGTTTAAAACTGGTGACGACTGTATAGCGGGCATAAATATCGACGGTATGGTAATAAAAAACTGCGTGTGCAACACTTCCTGCAATTATTTCCGTCTGGGCGGTGTTCACATTCATTGCGAGAACTGTTATTTTTACGGTCCCGGTTATTATCCCCATCGCGTTACAATTGTAAAGGGAAATAAAAATTACCTGCCCCGTACCGAAGGCAGGCATAACGTTGAAGCGATTATAATTTATTTTGCAAGTGAGGATTACCCCTATGAATCCTCCAAGGATATAGTTTTTAAAAATTGCTGTTTCGACGGAGCGGGAAATCTGCTTACCTATCATGCGGATAATATCGATTTTATTCAGCGCGGTACACATTTGACGGAGTTGATTTTCGAGGACTGCCGCTTTATGAATATTGAGAGGGAAAGTTTCGTAAATGCAAGTAAAGATGAGCCTCTTACGGTAAAACTTAAAAACGTAACTGCTTCATTTGCCGAAAACTCAGATGCAAACAGCCTTTTTGATAAAAATTCACCTAATTTAACCGTTATTGAAAAATAAATGTAAATGCTAAGGAAGTTAAAGCTTTCTTAGCATTTTTTATCTTTTTCAATAATATTATATTTTCCTGACTTTTCAGCGGTCATAATAAATATATCCTGAAGGGTCAGCTTTTCTTTTTTTAATATTCCTTTAAGCCAGTTTTCATTTTTATTGCATATAGATAGGGAGTGCTTACATATTTCGCCGTCACTTACTATTACTAACTGCAATTCCTCATCTTTTACTTCTATTTTTAAATCTTTTGCATTTACGGCTTCATAATCTTTCTTTTTCAGTACGCTTAGTCTTCCGTCTGTTTCTATTATTGCATATTTTACTTCCTCAATGGAGAATACGTCCTTATTTCTCAGTTGGGAGAATAAATCTTCAATAGCCATACGCTGTTTTCTCAGTTCATCCTGAAGTATCTTTCCGTTTGCAATTACTATAACGGGACTGCCGCAAATTACTTTTCTCAGCTTACCGCTTTTTATCATAATGAAAGAAATGAGTATCTCAAGAAATACAAGAAGCAGCATAGGGAATACGCCGTGGGTAAAGAAGGGGATATCATCCTGTATGGGAATAATGGCGAGTTCGGAAATAAGTAAGGTTATTACAAGCTCGTTGGGCTGAAGCTGGCTTATTTGCCTTTTACCCATTATCCTGAAGGCGAATATAACGAGAAAATATACAAAAACTGTTTTCAGGCACGTTTCAAGCATTTAAAATCACACTTTCTTTTCTTTTTAGTATATCCCTTAAAATTAAGGTTAATATAAAAATTGAAAATATGTGGAGATTAAAACCTATGATAAAAGAGAATTTAAATGAAAATCTAAGCCTTTTAAAAGAACTTTTTAAAAACGCCATGGATTATACCGTGAGAGAACTTAAAGTAGGCAGCGGCAGCGCCGCGCTTCTTTCTCTTGACGGTTTAATAAATAAACAGCAAACCTCAATAAGCATTTTAAATCCCATACTCTCGGCTCCTGTAATTGAACTGACGGGAAATGAACAAATGGATTTTTTGTCCGAAAGAGTGCTTGCTACCGTAGATAAAGTGAAAATATATAAAATATCGGATATTACAGAAAAATTATTTTTGGGCTTTTCGGTTCTTTTATTAGACGGATGCGGCTATGCACTTGCCTTCGGCGTACAGGGTTTTGAGAAAAGAAGCGTATCTGAGCCTGAAAACGAAATTATGCAACAGGGCTCCAAGGAAGGATTTGTGGAAGCTTTCCTTATAAATCTTTCAATGATAAGGCGCCGTATGAGAAACACGGAGCTTAAATTTGAAATGCTTACGGTAGGCAGTGAAAGTAAAACGCCCCTTGTGCTCTGTTATCTTGAAAATAAAGTAAGCAAGAAGCTTTTAAGCGAAATAAAAAAACGTATAGAAAGTACAGAGTTGAAAACAGTTTTTGCGGCAGGTTATCTTTCGGGCTTTTTGAAGCACAGCAGTATGTTCGGAAATATAGGTCTTACCGAGCGGCCCGATACTCTGTGCGGTAAAATAGCGGAAGGCAGAGTGGGTATAATTATTGACGGTACTCCCAACGCCATTATTATTCCGCATCTGTTTATAGAAAATTTCCAGACATTGGATGACTATGCCAACCGACCGATGTATGCTACTTTTACAAGGTGGATAAGATATATAGCTTTTTTTATTGCGGTATTTTTACCGGGACTCTACGTTGCGATAGTAGTACACAGACCCGAACTTATTCCAGATGTACTGCTTTATAAAATAGCCTCGGAGGAGGCATCCACACCCTTTTCGGTAATGTGGGAGCTGTTGCTTGTAAATCTTTTGTATGAAATAATGAGAGAGGCAGGTCTCAGAGCTCCAAAAAGTTTAGGACAGGCGGTAAGTATAGTAGGCGCACTTGTAATAGGCGATACTGCGGTGCAATCGGGGCTTATAGGTGCAACTTCGCTTATGGTAATTGCTTCGGCGGCAATTTCGGGTTATGCGATACAGAAAATGTACGAACAGCTCTCATTAATACGCCTGCTTTTAATATTTATAGGCGGATTTTTCGGCGTATGGGGAATAGTTCTTATAACGGTACTGCTGATTTATAATATATGTTCCGAAGAAAACTTCGGAATACCTGTTACTTCGCCCATAGCGCCATTCAGTTTCAGAAGGATGGGGGATATATTAGTAAGACTTCCCTGGCGGATTCTTAATAAAGAAAACGTAAATATACGTAATATGCCGGGAAGTGAAGAAGAGATAAAATATGATAAATAATAAAATTTCATCAAGTCAGTTGGCTGTGTTATCATTTCTTATGTTTATGGCACCCTTGGCTTTTATAAGAAGTGATGACCTTAATAATAATATTACTGATTCCGTATTTTCGTTTATAACGGTGGTATTAATTACTTTGCTGTTATCAATACCTCTGTTTATGAAAAATGTAATAATCGTAGAAAACAAATTTATAAGCCTTTTATATTCGTTATATTTTGTGTTTATCATAGCAACAGATATAACTGCGGTAACAAAGATGCTTACCAACACGGTTATCCCTGACGGCAACGGTATTTTTATGGCGCTTTCCACTTTGCTGATTGCAATTTACGGCGCAGTAAAAGGAACGGAAGCTGTAGGCAGAGGCGCCGATATTATTTTCCCTTTTTTCCTTTTAGGCGCGTTTTTTATTATTTTATCGGCTCTTCAAATTATCAGACCCGAAGAATACGTAATACCTTTTGAAAACGGATATGAGGATTATTTTGATAATACCGTTTTAATACTTTCAGCTGTTTCTTTTATACCCATGACTATAATATTGAAAGAAAATTCCAATGGCAAGTTTACTATAAAATATATCATATTTATAACCGCAGCTTTAATAATCGGCTTAATATTTCTGCTTGAAACTCAGTTTTGTTTAGGATACTACGCCCTTACTCAGCAGTATCCGATTTACACTCTTTCAGCGGTAACAAAGGCGGAGCCGTTAAAAAGACTGGACCTTATATTTACGGTTATATTTCTTATGGCGTCCGTTATACGTATGTCGGTCTCTGTTCTTTGCTTGTTCAAATTGGCGGGCAAATACTCAAAAAGGCATACAGGCGCGTTGAGAATCGCATCTCTGTTTTTTACGGCAGCGTTGACTGTATTATTCCTTTGCTTCGAAGAAACTATAGGTTTTCAGCTTACTGTTTACCTGAGGGCTGCTATGCTTTTTATATTTTCCCTGCCGATTCCGCTGATTATCAAATTGATTAATAAAGGGAGAGCGGCAAAATGAAAAAGGCGTTATTTCTTTTAATTCCGTTATTATTTTTATTTACACTCACAGGCTGCGACAGCGAGATTCATGACAGAATGCTTATAAGAGGTATAGGAATAGACTACGAAAAAGGTATTTTCGTAGTAAACGTAAGAGTGGAAGACGTTTTAAATAAAAGTGAAATCAATATGAAAACAAAAGGTGAAACGGTTTACGATGCTCTTACGAATCTTTCACAGCAATCAGGCAGCCGTCAGATGTATGCTGACAGCTATTTTATAATATTCGGTAAAAGCATGGCAGAAGAGGGAATAGAAAAGGCTATGGATTTTTTTGTGAGGTATTTTAAAGCTTTGCCGACAGAGCAGATTTTTATTACCGAGGGCAAGGCGGAAGAAGTCCTTTCAGCCGAAAATGACGGTAAACTTATACCTGCATCTGTGATTAAAGATTTAAAGAACAGCGAAAAAAACTCAGGCAGGGCGGTATCCGTAAGCTTATTGGAACTGTTATCAGGCACAATGTCGCCTTCTAAGGTTACCGTGATACCGATTTTAAATATAGACGAAAATAAGCTTAACTTAAACGGCGCTGTTGTATTTAAAAATCTCAAGCCGCTTTTTTACCTTGATGATAAGGAAATAGAGAGTCTTCTTATAGCAAAGGGAGAAATAAACACCGCCTCATTAGTTTGCGATAATGATATTTACGGTAAAGTTTCATTGGAACTGAATAAGTCGAATGTAAAAACAGAGATTGATAAATACCCGGACGAGATAACCCTTGATATTGAAATAACTGCATTTATTACGTCCGTATCTCCCATATCTCCAGAAAGAATCGTGGGTATAGAGAAAATCAGGAAAGATGCAAGCGAAAAGATAAAGGAAAATATAACTAAGCTTATTTCAAAATGCTATCAAAATGAGTGCGACGTATTAGGGATAAAATATAAACTTTACAGAGCAAAACTGGAAGAAAATATCAGCGAAAACGAATATAATTTTAATATAAAAGTAAAAACGAATATAGAAAAAACAGGACAGGAGGAAAATCCTTAGGTTTAAAAGTAAAAGTGCACAAAAAAATAAAAAATTATGGTTAAAAAATGAAAAAAGTGTTTGAAAAATTCAAAATATGTGGTACAATCTAAATAGATATTAGATTGAACGGAGGCTGACTCATTTGAAAAAATTTTTACTGCTTATTATGACCATAATTTTCGTTTTCAGCATTTGTGCCTGCGGCGGAAATGAATCCGAAAAGGAGACTTCATCAATGCCTGATCTCAGTGCGGTAGAGTCATCAACTCCCACTCCCACACCTCCTCCCGTTGACGTTCAGGTTGTTATTTCCGGCAGAGGTGTTAACGTACGTTCTGCGCCCAATACTGATTGCGATATTTTAGGTAACGTTACAAGCGAAGCTTTCTATCTTGTTGAAGAAGATGACGGTTCGGGATTCCACAAGATCCTTTATAAAGGCGAGGAAGCATATATTTATTCAGATTATTGCGAACTTAAAACAATGACCGAAGCTGAAGCAAAGGCTTTAATTGAGGGCGAGGAAGCTGTCACAGAGAGTGCGGAAGAATCCACTTCCGAAAGTGAGAGCGATCCCGCAGTTTCAGTAAATTCTGAAGACGGTCAGAGAAGATAATAAACAGAGAAGATAATAAAAAATTACCTGCAAGGAGTAAACCTTGCAGGTTTTTACTATATAGAGAATAAAAAATAAATATAAAAAATTTTAAAAAAACTATTGACAATTAAATAAAAAAATGATATATTATAGTCACAACAAACGAGACAAAGTCTCAATAAGGAAAAAGCGAGGTGAGGAACATCGAGAGAGTTGAAAAAACCTTGGATGAGGTACAAGCGGTTCCGCTGAAAAAGAAGCGCAACACGCAGCAAAAGCAAATGATACTTGAAACCCTGAAAGAGATGGGCAGCCACGTATCAGCAGGCGCAATCTTCAAGGAACTTCAAAGTAAGCATCCGGGAATCGGAAGAGCCACAGTGTTCAGAGTTCTTTCTGATATGGCAAATGAAGGTTCACTTTTAAGGGTGCAAACGGTAGAGGGTGAGGACAGATACGATATAACAAATTTCGACCACTGTCATATAATCTGCCGTAAATGCGGAAAAGTAGACGACGTATGGTTCACTACTCCGCCCGATGTTTATGAGCACATAAGCTCAACCTCGGATTTCAAAATAGAGAGATCACATCTCGAATTCATAGGGCTCTGTAAAAAATGCGCAGAATCCGAATAAAATTAAAAATCAAAAAATATAATTAAAATGAAATTAAAAGGAGATTTAAAAATGAAAAAATTCACATGTACAGTTTGCGGTTATGTTCACACAGGTGTTGAGGCTCCCGAGCAGTGCCCTCAGTGTAAAGTTGGTAAAGAGAAGTTCGTAGAGCAGAAGGGTAAGATGACATGGGCTGCTGAGCACGTTGTAGGCGTTGCTTTCGGTGCTCCCGAAGATATCATCGCTGACCTTCGCGCTAACTTCGAAGGCGAGTGCACAGAGGTTGGTATGTACCTTGCAATGAGCCGTGTAGCTCACAGAGAAGGTTATCCCGAGATCGGTCTTTACTGGGAAAAGGCAGCTTGGGAAGAGGCTGAGCACGCAGCTAAGTTTGCAGAGCTCCTCGGTGAAGTTGTTACAGACAGCACAAAGAAGAACCTCCAGATGAGAGTTGATGCTGAAAACGGCGCAACAGCAGGCAAGTTCGACCTTGCAAAGCGCGCTAAGGAGCTTAACCTCGACGCTATCCACGATACAGTTCACGAGATGGCTCGCGATGAGGCAAGACACGGTAAGGCATTCGAAGGTCTTCTTAACAGATACTTCAAATAATTTTATAAGTTCAGCGTCTTGAATCTGAATAATTTTAAATTTAAACCCCATAATATGAAAAAAGAAATTCGGAGGTAAATTATGAGTAAATATCTTTGCCCTTGCGGTTATGAATACGATCCCGCTGTTGGTGATCCCGATAACGGTGTAGCACCCGGCACAGCTTGGGAAGACGTTCCTGAGGATTGGGTTTGCCCCACATGCGGTCTTTCAAAGGACGCATTCGAAGAAGCATAAAATAAAAGCTAAAATTAAAGCTCACAGCTTAGTCTGTGAGCTTTTTGTTTTATATAGAAATATCTTTAACTAAAAACAGTAATAAAAAGCACGGAACAACCTGCTCCGTGCTTAAATTTAAATCGGATATTTAATTCTTTGCGTAGTCCCTTAAAACACTTGTACCGAAACCTGCTCCGCCGCCTGACGCCCATTTGATTTGAGTTACGTGTTCACCGTTATAAATTCCCTCAGGCAAGTCTAAAATATAAAGCACGCCGATGGCATCAATTAAGTTATGTTCTTCAAAATGAAGTTTATCTTCGTTTCTGTCGTACTTAATTTCAAGCAGATACCATTCTTTAACTTCATCGGCATCCAGCTGTTTTTCTTCAATAAGTTCGTCGGTTTCATAATTATAAACACTGTAGGCTGCCTGATTTGCTTTGAATACTTCATACTTAACCGCATCCGAATCCTCTTTATTAAACTTTGTGCGGCTGTATTTTGTCATTCCGTCAAATTTAAAAGAAACGGTATCCGTTAATCCTAAAATATTTCTCTTTAATCCGAAACCGATATTCACGGCATCGTATTCTTCTTCAATATCACCAAAGTCGTTTGTTTTTACAATATGCTCCGTGTATTCATAATCTTCAAAGTACTCCTGCCAGTTATCCTTAGTAATTTCAACCTTAACAACATACTCACTGAATACTTTTGAATTTGGGAATACAATATAAGTAATACCGTTTTCACCTTCTTCTATGTAAATATCGTGTTTTGCGGTATTTTCGTTACCGTTTGTGCTATCGGTTTTACCGCCGCAGGCAGTAAGTGATAAACACAGAGTTATAGCTAAAAGCAGAATGAATATTTTTTTCATAACTAAATTCCTTCTTTTAAAAACAGACTGATTGTTAACGTAATTTCAAATAGCATCTTGATATATTAAAGGCACTGTACCTGAAGTTAAAGTGATACGAAATCATTTTCGCTGAAGTTAATTCTTTTTGTGAATTAAATAAGTTAAAAAATTATTATACTAAATACGCGAGAAAAAGTCAACTGCACTAAAGTGCGAAAAAATCTTGACAAGTTATTAAAATATGTTATAATTTACATATGTCACCAAATTAACTGCGTGCGGTTTCTTATAAGCGTTTATACGAAGTGAAAATTACAGGGAATTTGGTAAAATTTCAACGGAGGTTCATATATGAACACTATTAAAATCCTTAAGCGTGTTTTTGCACTTATGCTATGCTTGTTGATTACAATGTCAGCTATCCCTATGGGAGCATATGTAGGCGGTGTTAAAGCACACGGGGCAGAAGTTGATTCTACCCTCAGCGCATCACTTTCAGAAGCGAAAGCATACATCGATGCACTTACAATTAACAACTCAAGCAACGACCCTGCTACAGTTGTAAAAAACTTTAAGACTCATTTTACATGGGATAACGAGAAACGTGAAAACAGTAAATCCTATCTTTTCGATTGGAGTTACTACAACGGCGTTGTTTTCGAAGGTCTTGAATTCGTATATGAGGTTACAGGTGAAAGCGTATATAAAGATTACGTTATCGAGTATATGTCTAACCTTATAGCTTCTAACGGTACTTGGGCAACTTGTTCCAATAATTCAAGTAAGCAGTGCGCAGGTTATAATTCCACGCACGGCGCTGACTGCTACAAAACAGCCAGCTTGCTTCTTGATGCATATGAAATGACAAACGACAGCCGTTATTTAACAATGGCTAAAACTTTATATGCAGACCTTGATACAGCTGCAAGCAAATATTCTCTTACAAATGCAGGCAATAACTACCGTCATACCTGGGCATCTGACCCCAGCCCCGATTTATGGCTTGACGGTTTATATATGATTCTTCCCTTCCGTGCAGAATATGCTAAGTATATCGGCGACCAGGAAGAATTAGATTTAATCGTTTCCCGTATGCAGTGGGTAAGCGACAATATGTACAATAACTCCAAGAAGTTATTCTACCACGCAGCGGACAATGCAAGCTCTAATTCAGGTACATACTGGCTTCGTTCAATCGGCTGGTATGCAGCTGCTATAGTTGATATAATGGATTCTATGGAAGGCGAAAACCTTGAATCTATGAAGCAGCAGCTTATTAAGCTTGTAGACGGTATGAAGGCTTGCCAGAATGCTTCTAACGGTATGTGGCTTAATAATATGAATGCTTCTCAGTCAAGCACAAACCCCTATGAAACTTCCGGTACTGCACTTGTTTGCTATGCAGTTATGAAAGCTGTTAACGAAGGCTGGTTAGATTCAAGCTATGCAGATATGGCTATTTTAGCTTTCAACGGTATCTGTAATGAGAAATTAAGCGGTACAACTCTTAAGGATATCTGCTTCAAGGGTGCTCCCGGTTCATCTAACTCTACCTTCTATAATAACGAAGGCAAGGGTGTTGGTCCTTTCATTATGTTCTACGCTGAAATGTTAGAGTATGTGAATAATTCAGCTTGTGAGCATAATTACAACGTAGACGTAAAAGATGCTACATGTACAGAGGATGGCTCTGCAACCTATACATGTACTCTTTGCGGTGAAGGCTATACTGAAGTAATTGCTTCATCAGGCCATAATTATACTAAGCTTATAACATCTCCTGACTGTGAAAACGGGGGCTACACTACTTATAACTGTACTTCTTGCGGCGATACTTATAAGTCAGATTATACAAACGCTACAGGTCACAGCTATAATAAAGTAACAACAAATGCTACTTGCGCTTCAGACGGTAAAATAGTTTATACTTGCAGCTGCGGTGATACCTATGAGGAAGTAATTCCTGCCACAGGTGCACATAACTATAAAGAGGAAATTAAAGCAGCAACTTGTACAGAGAACGGCGAGAAAAAGTACGTTTGCTCAGTTTGCGGTGATTCTTATTCCGAAGTTATTAAAGCTACAGGTCATAATTATAAATTAGTTGTAACTTCTCCCGATTGTTTAAACGGCGGTTATACCACCTATACTTGCTTAAACTGTAACGAAAGCTATAAAGATAATTATACATCAGCTTTAGGTCATAATTATAAAGTAACAACTCAGAACGCTAGCTGCGTTGAAAACGGCAAGATAATTTATACCTGCGCTTGTGGTGACACATACGAAGAAATTATTCCTGCAACAGGTAAGCACGTATATGAAACTTCCACAACAGAAGCTACTTGCGCAAATGATGGTAAGATTGTTTACACCTGCGCTTGCGGTGATACTTACGAAGAAGTGATTAATGCATTAGGTCACAACTACGTTTCCAAAGTAATAGCTCCTGATTGTTTAAACGAGGGCTATACAGTACACACCTGTGCAAGATGTTCCGATACTTATAAGGATGCATACTTAGATGCATTAGGCCATAGCTACAGCGTAAAGGTAACAGCTCCTGACTGTGAAAACGAAGGTTATACAACTTATACCTGCCATTGCGGTGATAGCTACGTATCCGACATTAAAGCTGCATTAGGTCATAAGTATGAATCTTTAGTTATCGCTCCTACTTGCACAAATGAAGGCTATACAAACAACACTTGCTCTGTTTGCGGTAATTCCTATATTTCCGAAAAAGTTCCTGCTCTGGGCCATACTTACGGCAAAATCGTTACAGAACCTACCTGCACAGAAGGTGGCTATACTTTATACTTCTGCTCCTGCGGTGATTCTTATTACGGCGATGAAACTAATGCTTTAGGTCATAGCTATAATGAAGTTGTAACAAAGCCTACTTGTGAAGCAGAGGGTTACACAACTTATACATGCCACTGCGGTTATACCTACGTTGGCAACGAAACTTCCGCTCTCGGTCACAATTATACATATATTGAAGAAAACGGTACACGCATCTATACTTGTGTAAATTGCGGCGATACTTACGAAGAAAGCATTAACTGGGTAAATCTTGGCGGTTCTTACGTACTTGATACTGACGGTATTGATTTAGGCAGTGAAAACAAATACTTAGTGGTTGGTTCTAATAAGAACTACGCATTAAAACTTTCAAACGGTTCTATTTCAGCGGCAGCGGTAACTATAACTAATAACACAATTACACTTGATAACGCATCAAATTGCGAATTCTACTTTGTAAAGAACAGTAAAGAAAATAATACATACTTACTCACTCAGGATGGCAGCAAGACAGTTTACCATATGGGTGGCAATATTTATTACGGAAACGACAATAAGGGTTATTGGTACGTTTCTTCAAGCGGCAACGGTTCCTATAAGCTTTATGACTACGATAATCTTAACTGGTATTTAAACTACGGTTACGTATGGGGTAGCGACTCCGTAAGCAGATTTGCAGTTTCAAGCAATTCCCGCACAGTTCGTCTCTTTAAGGCTACAGATGCATACGTTCGCCTTATGGGTACAATGAACCAGAATTACGAGCATTTTAACGGCGTAACAGTTGAAGATATTATTTCTAAGCTTTATATCGAAAAGAGCGCAGATGGAAAGAATGTAGAATCAACAGTAAATCTTACAAGCGATATGCTTGTTTGGAACACAAGCTTCAATGGTGCTAAAGCAGGCGTTTATGAAGCAACAGTTGTTTACAACGGCGCTGAGCTTGGCAAAGTTACAGTAACAATAGGCAGCGAACATAACTATAGTTCATCAGTAACTGCTCCCACATGCACAAATGATGGTTATACAACCTATACCTGCGTTTGCGGTGATTCTTATATTTCCGAAAAAGTTCCTGCTCTGGGCCATACTTACGGCACAATCGTAACAGAGCCTACCTGCACCGAAGATGGCTACACCTTATACTTCTGCTCCTGCGGTGATTCTTACAAGGCTGACGAGGTACCTGCATTCGGTCATACTTACGAAGCAAAGGTAACTGCACCTACTTGTGAATCTGAAGGCTTTACTACATACACTTGTACAACCTGTTCACATAGTTATACAGGAAACGGATCAGCAGCTCTTGGCCATAAGTACAGTTCCACAGAAACAGACACAGCTATTATTTACACTTGTGAAAACTGCGGTAATTCTTACGAAGAGTCAATTGCACCTGAATATTCTTACAATAAGGTAAGTAAGTTTGCTTCCGGTGAGAAGTACGTAATCACTCTTTATTCAGGCAATAAGTACTATGCTATAAGCCACAAGAATAATACGCTTTCAGTAGCTCAGGTAACAGTTTCAAACGGTGTAATTACAAGCGAAGTAAGTGACGATATGCTTTGGGACTATAACGGTAATAAACTTTCATATAGCAGTAACAGCAAAACATATTACCTGAATTTGAAAACTACAAGCTCTTGGTGGGGCTGGAATACAAGCTATACTTTAGAGATCAGTACTTCAAGCTCAAGCACAGTTACACTCAGCAGCAATAAAATTAAAGTCGGTTCAAGATACTTAAGGTATTCAAACGGCACAGTTACAAATTCAAGCAGCGGCACTACTACTTATATTTATCAGGAAACTGAAAAGTAATATAAAAATAAAGCCTCGGGTTACTCCCGGGGCTTTTTGTTTTACATATTATTACTGCAATTGCCTGTTCCGTATTCTTCTGCCATTTTCTCGTCAAATGGAGCGCGGCGGTTGGGGCATTTTAAATTGGTGCATATCATACAGTTTTCATAGGAAGTTTCGCTGGGGTAAGCTAAGCCTGAGCTGCTTTTTAACGGACGCATAAGATGGCTTGAACTTAATTCAACACCTATGCTTTCGGTTACCTTACCTATGTAACCGAAAAGAGATGGCTGCTGACTTATTGGCCACTGGGGGAGAGAACCGGGGTTAAGGTGAGCAATTTTATCTGCAGAAAGGAGCTCTTTGATTTTTACGTCTGCATATTTTCTTGCAGCACCCAAAGACTGAAGCTTAACTAAATCCAGCCAATATTCCTTCAGAGGGTCATACTCGCAGTCAACAGAATCAAGCTCATTGCCGCAAGTTACCACGTAAGCCACAGCGTTATAAATGCCGCTGAGGTTTTTATTAAGTACGGTACTGTCGATGCAGGGTGTATTTTCAATTTCTGTAACGTTTCCGTTGTCGTCGTGAGTGATGCTTACGTACCTGAGTATAGCTTTAGGTTTTGCAACTTTCTCTGCTTTATCCACAAACTCGGCTATCTCTGCCACAAGCTCGTAATCTTCCTCTGCGGCGCAGGTTTTAATTATTGCGTATAAATCCGCTTTGAAGGGGATATCGTTAAAAATATAAAGATTCTTATCCATTTTTTATTCTCCTTAACTAAGTGGATAATCATTCAAAAAATTTCTCAAAGTCCTCTTTGTTGCAAATAAAAGCGCCTAAATATGTAACCGTGTTAGGTCCGTTATTATATTTAACGCCTGCCTGATTTGCAAGCTCACTGACGAAAATTCCGTATGCTTCAAGTGAGCCCATTGATCTTTTTGGGAAACGGCAAGGCGCATTGGGGTAAGTACATTCACGGCACAAATCACAGCCTTCATTAGAAAGCATTAAATAATTCTCAATTTTGCTATCTAAAATTTCATTCAGAGCTCGGCAAGATAATTTGAATTGCTTCTGGCCTTCCTGCATACCTTCAAAGTCAAAACTATCTTCAAGTTCATATTTGCCTGTTAAAACAATGAAAGTATTATATTTTTGTACTCTCTCGCGGCACTCCGGTATAGTGCCTACAGCGGGAGGGCAAGCCCAGGTTTTGCCGTACATTCGGCAGGTGTTAACTTCGCACATCTTTCTTATTTCATCCCGAAATTTAATTTCCATAGGATTTACTTTGCCAAATTGATAAAAACCGCAATCTGCTAAAATTTTTCCGAAATTTTCCATAAATATCACCCTTTCACTTTACTGGTTTCAGTATATCACAAAAAGTTTACGATGCAAATATGTTTGTTGACAAAAGGGGAAAAATTTAATATGATTAAGTAAATAAACAGAAGAGGGATTATTATGATAAAAGAATTTTTTAAAAGAATCGGTATTCCGGAAAATACAGAAATTAAATATACTCCCGAGTTTTTAAGCTATATTAATACTCAGTGCGTTTTGAATATTGCATACGAAAATATTGATATTCTTGAAGGAAAAGATATTTCTCTTGAATTTAAAGATATTTATAAAAAGATTGTGCTTGAAGGAAAAGGCGGCTATTGCTTTGAATTAAACGGCCTTTTAACTCATATTTTAAGAGAAATGGGATTTAACGTGACTGAGCGTTTTGCCCGCTATTTGCGCGGTGAAAACGAAATACCGATGCGCAGGCACAGGGTTACCGTTGTAAATTTAAATGGAGAGAAATATATGTGCGATATCGGTGTAGGCGAAGTAGCGCCCAGAGAAGCCTTGAAAATTGAAGAAGGTCTTATTCAGAAGCAAAAGGACGAAACATATAAATTTGAAAAAAACGAAAAGCACGGCTGGGTTTTATATGACTTATATAAAGGCAATTGGCGTGAATACATTGCTTTTAATGATGATGAGCAGTATGACATAGATTTTATACAGCCCTCATTTTTCTGTGAAAAGCATTCTTCGTCACCTTTCAACAAAGCTCCCATGCTGGCTATAAAGACCGAAAACGGCAGAAAAACCATTGACGGCGATATTTATAAGGAGTTTACAGGCACAGATTTAACACATATAGAGGAAAATATTACACCTGACCGTTTTAAGGAATTACTTAAAACAGAATTTAAACTTAACAGATAAAAGTAAGACCGATGCAATTTTATAACTGCATCGGTCAATTTTATATAATTACTGCTTTGTGTATTACTTTAGTAGTGCCTGATTTAATTTCGCTGATTAAATCTTCAATGGTGTTACATTCATTTTCACATTCAACACCGCTTACGTAGGGGATATCTGTGAAATGAATATCGGTTCCGCCTGTCATAATTTTATTATATGTTTGTGCGTACCAAAGTGCTTTTTTGTTTGTTTCCTCGTCTACGCCCATGTTCATAATTTCTACTGCATCTTCTTTTTGTGGGAAAAGCTGAATATGGCTTATCCAGCCTTCTTCAAGGAAGGGGTGAGCGTGAATTATAAAACCGCCTGCCTTATGTACTTCGTCAAAAAGCTCGTTGGTGCTCTTATCAAAGGCATCCCTGTTTGCTTTAAGCCATTCTCTTGTAAGGCCTAAAATAACAAAGTCGTTACCCATTATTTTGTGCATATCATGTGTTCCGAATTTAAGAATAGAATATTCAATGCCGAAAAATACTTTAATTTTATTTTCTGCATATTTTAAGCATTCCTCATAAGCTTCAAAGTAACAATCCACTCTTTCCTCCCACGAAAATTCGTCGGGTACAGTGGTGCTGCCTGTAAAATGATTAGTAACTACAAAACCGTTGTAGCCTTGCTTTATATAAAAATCTACCATGTCCTTAGCAGGTAATCTGCTGCACACACTGCCTTCTTTATTGTGGCAGTGAAGGTCGTATAAATATCCCATAATAATAAATGCCTCCTATGTGTTTTTCTAAAGTATAGCACATAATAAAAAGCTAAGCAATAAAAGAAAATTAAATATAGATAAAAAGTAAAATCTTGTTAAAAATAAAATGATGTGATATAATAATTAATTGTGAAAACGAAAGGAGTTTTATTATGACACGTATCGATATATTTTCAGGCTTTTTAGGCGCAGGTAAAACTACACTTATCAAAAAGCTCATAAACGAAGCCTACAAAGGTGAAAAATTAGTTCTTATTGAAAATGAATTCGGTGAAATAGGAGTTGACGCAGGCTTCCTTACTGAGGCAGGGGTAAATATTACCGAAATGAACTCCGGCTGCATTTGCTGCTCCTTGGTTGGTGATTTCAGCGAAGCTCTTAAAAAGGTAATCGATGAATTTAATCCTGACAGAATCTTAATTGAACCTTCTGGCGTAGGTAAACTTTCCGACGTTATTAAGGCAATAAAAGGCAGTGTAGAGGATGCTGAGCTTACTGCAGCTGCAGTAGTTGTAGACGCTAAAAAGTGTAAAATGTATATGAAGAATTTCGGCGAATTTTTCAATAATCAGATCGAAAATGCTACTACAATAATTTTCAGCCACACAAAAGGTCTTGATGAAAAGAAATTAAACGCAGCAGTAGAACTTGTAAAAGAACATAATAAAGAAGCAAGTCTTATTACAACTGATTGGGATGAAATTAAGGGCAGTGATATTTTAGCTGTAATTGATGGCAGCAACAGTTTAAATAAAGAGCTTTTAAAGCTTCAGGAAGAAGCTGTTTGCCCCGAGTGCGGACATGTTCATGGTCATCACCATCATGAGCACCATCACCACGATGAAGAGTGTTCCTGCGGCCACCACCATGAGCACCATCACCACGACGAGGAGTGTTCCTGCGGCCATCATCACCACGAGCACCACCATGATGAGGAGTGCTCATGCGGCCAACACCACCACGAGCACCATCACCACGACGAGGAGTGTTCCTGCGGCCACCACCATGAGCATCATCACCACGATGAGGAATGTTCCTGCGGCCATCACCACGAGCACCATCATCACCATGCCGACGAAGTATTTACAAGTTTCGGTATGGAAGGTACACGCAAATATACAAGAGATGAGATTGAAAATATTTTAAATGCTTTAAATAACGAAGAAAAGTACGGCATGGTTATAAGAGCAAAAGGTTTTGTGCCTTCTGAAAATACTTGGATATACTTCGATTATACTCCCGGTGAACCAGACGTCAGAGAGGGCGCACCTGCTGCAGCGGGCAGATTCTGTGTTATTGGTTCAAAAATCAATGAGGAAGAACTTAAAGCTTTATTTAAATAATGAGGATTAAATTATGAAAGAGATTCCCGTTTATCTTGTTACAGGATTCTTAGAATCAGGCAAAACCACATTTGTTAACGACACAATGAGGGATAAAAGATTTACAGTAGGGGAGAAAGTACTTGTAATTACAGGCGAAGAAGGCGAAGAGGAGTACGGCGACTTCGAAGTGGAGTACCTGGATTCTCCCGAAAAGCTTACTGTAGATAGGCTCAGCGCTCTGCAGAAACGCCATAAAGCAACTAAAATTCTTATTGAATATAACGGTATGTGGCAGCTTGCGCCTTTATTTGAAAACGCTCCTGAAAACTGGGTTATAGGTCAGAATATTTTGTTTTTCGACAGCGAGACTTTTGAAGCATATAACAGAAATATGCGAAGCCTCGTTGTGGATAAAATTCAGAGCGCCGATCTCATAATTTTCAACCGTGTTGATGACGTGGATATTATGATGCTTCATAAGGCGGTAAGAGGTGTTTCACGCAACGTAAATATAATTTATGAGACTAAGAATGGTGAAACAACTCCTGACGAAATTGAAGATCCTCTGCCTTATGATAAAGAAAAGAGTAAGATAGAAATAGAAGATAGAGACTATGCTCTTTTTTACCGCGATTTAGGCGAAGATATGGAAAGCTACGATGGCAAAACAGTTAAATTCAAAGCTATGGCAGCAAAGGATAAACTTCTTGGCACGGGCACGATGTTCGTTGGCAGGCATATTATGATATGCTGTGAGGAGGATATTGAGTACCGCCCGCTTGTATGTAAATACGGCAGAAGCGACGAAGTAAGAAACGGCGAATGGGTTATGGTAGAAGCAAGGGTAAAGCTTATGCACCATAAGGCTTATGAATCCGTAGGTCCTGTGTTAATTGCCAACAGTATCACAAAGGTTTCACCGCCATCTGAGCCTGTGGCAACCTTCTATTAATTTTATAAAGCAAAAAGAAAACCACTGTGAATTTATAATTTTCACAGTGGTTATTTTTGTTTTTATTTTTTATTCAGCATTGGTCTTGCAACTTTTACGTTAAAGAATTCAATTAAAGGTCCCATAAAGAAGGCGGTGATTACGGTGCCTATACCTACAATTGTGGGCACGTCAAGAAGCTTGCCGCCTGCGAGAAGGAAAAATACTATACCGAGAATTACACATACAAGGTCGGTGCTTATTCTGCAGTACTGGAATTTAGCTATTTTCCATTTGTAAGCAAGGGCTATAGCCACGGCATCGTAAGTGGATACACCCAAATCTGCCGTCATATATAAAGCAGAGCCGAAACACATAATTATAAGTGCGGCAACAAGCAAAACACCTCTTACAAAAATATTGGGGTCAACTATAATGAAGCTTAAGCCCCACATAACGAACTCAACGATATAGCCGTAGAATAAAAGATTTATAAAGGTTGCAATACCGATTTTTGTTCTGTCCACTATAAGTGAAAAGGAAAGCAGTAAAATGTTCAGAATAAGGCTCAAATTGCCGTAGGAGATAGGTATCAAAGCGTCGGCGCCGGCCAGCATAGACTGAAAGGGATCAACACCCAACGCCGCGATTTTACTCATAGCTACGCTTGTGGCGCATATTATAACTCCTCCGACTGACATTAATATTCTTTTTACTTTCAGATTCATAGAATACCTCTTATAAAATTTATAAAAAGATTATAGCATTTAAAGATATATAAAACAAGAAAAATCTTGTTAAGGTGAAAAATATATGAATATAACGATAACTGCAACTGTCATTATTGACATTTAGCGAAACCCGTGATAAACTTTAATTAAATAAATTCGTAAAAACGAAAAGAGAGGGTATAAATATGGCAAAGTTTGTTATTAAAGAAGTTGCTACAGGTATCAAGTTCAATCTCAAGGCGGGTAACGGCGAAGTTATCGCTACGAGCGAAGTTTATGAGTCTGAATCTGCTTGCAAGAACGGTATTGAAAGCGTTAAGGCAAATGCACCTGTTGCAGATGTTGAAGATCAGACAGTTGAGGGCTTCGAGGCTGTTAAACATCCTAAGTTCGAAATGTATGCTGACAAGGCAGGCGAGTTCCGTTTCCGCTTAAAGGCAAAGAACGGTCAGATCATCGCTGTTTCTGAGGGCTATACTTCCAAAGCTGGCTGCGAAAACGGTATTGCAAGTGTTAAGAAGAACGCTGCTGAAGCTGAAGTAGTTGCTGAGTAATTTTGAGGTACTGTAATGGATATCAAAGCAAAAATTGATGAAATAGTTGATAAAATTAAGAGCGATAAAAAGCTCGGCGAAAAATTCCAGAAGGATCCAATTAAGGTTATCGAGGATTTAATCGGTATCGATCTTCCCGACGATCAGCTCAAGGGTATAGTTGATGCAGTTAAAGCTAAAATTAATTTAGACAGCATCGGCAATATGTTCGGCGGATTATTCGGCAAGAAATAAAAATTAAGAGAGTAAGAGTTTTTTCTCTTACTCTCATTTTTTATTTTATACAGGAAGCTTCAATACCGCTTGCGAGAACCTTATTTAAGCGGTTTATATCAAAAACGTAATTCGAAGGGGATTTTCTTAAATATGCGTTTATTAATGCGGAGATTACCCTTTCGTTGTTGCTTTCCGGGGCGTTTAACATCAGTTCGGAAATATAGTAGGCTTTCTCTTTAGTGTTTTTCAAATCGGTAAAGAACGCATAATGAACCGCCTTCATTCCGCTCTCATTATCGGATTCAGCTTTTATAAGCACGGAGCAGCCTTGTTCGGTGTCGTAAAACTTTATTTCCTTAAGCTGTAAAGTATCGGGAGAGGGAAGATGTGTTTTGTATTCTTCAAGAAGAAGCATTAAGCTGGATTCTGTTTCTGTTACTTCCATCATGGAAACAGAATTCTGATAGAATTTAATGCTGTTTAATATGTTATAGGCACCGCGGTAATCGCCAAGCTCCAGATTGGCAAGAGCTGTTTTGAAAAGTATATCTGCTTTCACATTTTCGCTGTCGCTGTGCTCGGGAATCTCCTTGAGCAAAGTAAGCGCTGTTTCAAAATCCCCTGAATCTTTGGCTTCAATGGCTCTTATGTAAATAATTTCATCAAGGATCTTACTTGCTTCCTTATCTTTTTTAATATCGTTTAAAAGTTCCTCGGCTGTTTCGTAGTCGGAAAGCTCAAAGGCCTTTTTACCTCTTAAAAGAGTGAGCTCGTAGTTTAAATCATCATATTCGCTGTAATCAGTAAGAGAAGAGAGTAATTCATTGGCAAGTTCCAAATTGCCTTCAGCTATAGCGTCCTCATATTTTGAAAGAGTTAGCTTTGTAATAAGCTGACCGATTTTTTCGTGGGTCTGGATTTTTGCCATACATTCTTCTGCAAGCTCGTATTCTTTTTCTTCGATGTGAAGCTCTGCGTCAGCGTAAATCTCATCGGGACTCGGTACTACTATAGAAACAATACCCCAAATCAGTAATGCCAAGAGAGCAACCGAAAGGGCTATTAGTATTATTCTGTTTCTTATCATTTTGCGGCGACGTTCCATTCGCCTGCGTCTTGTTACTCTTGATTCCATATATTACCTTACTTCATTTATAAAGTGTTCTGAATTATTAGATTTATAATATCACAAACTTCAAAATAATACAATATTTTATGCTTAATATAAAAAATAAAAAGACGGAATAAATAAAATTTGTTTTTTACCATTGTACAGTAAAAAGAAAAGTGGTATAATAACCTTGTTTGTTAATTTTTGATGTATGAGGTCTTTGGTTTATGCAGCGAATTGGTTTTGACAACGAGAAATACGTTAAACTTCAGTCTGAAAAAATAAAAGAAAGAATCGAATATTTCGGCGGTAAACTCTATATGGAGTTTGGCGGTAAGCTTTTTGACGATTATCACGCCTCAAGAGTTCTTCCCGGTTTTAAGCCTGACAGTAAAGTAAGAATGCTTTTAGAGCTTAAGGATCATGCGGAAATAGTTATAGTAATAAGCGCGGAGGATATTGTTAAGAATAAAGCCCGCGGCGACCTTGGTATCACCTACGACCTTGAAGTATTAAGACTCATTGATGCTTTCAGAGGTATCGGCTTATACGTTGGCTCTGTTACGATGACAAGATTCAATAACCAGTCAAGCGCAGTTAAATTTATCGAAAGACTTAACTCATTAGGTATAAAAGTATATAAGCATTATTCTATTGAAGGTTATCCTTCAAATATTTCCCGTATAGTCAGTGAGGAAGGCTACGGCAGGAACGATTATATCGAGACAAGCAGAAGCCTCGTTGTTATTACGGCTCCCGGCCCCGGCAGCGGCAAGATGGCAGTTTGCTTAAGTCAGCTTTATCATGAAAATTTACGCGGTGTAAGAGCAGGTTATGCTAAATTCGAAACATTCCCAATATGGAATATCCCGTTGAAGCATCCTGTAAACCTTGCTTATGAAGCAGCTACCGCTGATTTAAACGATGTTAATATGATTGACCCCTTCCACCTTGAAGCCTACGGTGAAACGGCAGTCAACTATAACCGTGACGTGGAAATATTCCCCTTGCTCAGAACTATGTTCGAGAATATTTACGGTTCTTCTCCCTATAATTCTCCTACTGATATGGGTGTAAATATGGTTGGTAACTGTATTTGTGATGATGAAGCAGTTACAGAGGCATCTTTCCAAGAGATTATCAGGCGCTATTACCTTGCAAAATGCGCCCACATTCAGGGTAAGTGGAGTCCCGAAGTTGCAAATAAAATCGAATTCATTATGAATTCAGCTAAGATAAACGTCAAGTCAAGAAGAGTTATTGAAGCGGCAAAACAGAGGGAAGAGGAAACAGGCGCTCCCGCGGCGGCTATTGAGCTTCCGGACGGTACCGTGGTAACAGGTAAGACCAGCGATCTTTTAGGCGCTTCCAGCGCAATGCTTTTAAATGCGCTTAAATATTTAGCAGGTATTGACGATAGCGCCCATCTTATCTCCCGTGAAATTATTGAGCCTATTCAGGATTTAAAGGTGGAGCACCTTGGTAATAAAAACCCGCGTCTCCATACTGACGAAGTTCTTGTAGCCCTTTCAATTTGTGCCGCTACGGATCATCAGGCTGAAATGGCTATGCAGCAGCTAGGTAAATTAATTGGCTGTGAAGTTCACTCTACGGTTATACTTTCACAGGTAGATGAAAATATATTCAGAAAGTTAGGCGTAAATCTAACTACCGAGCCTAAATACCAGTTCCAGAATTTATATCACTCATAAAATAAAAGGTACTTAAGAAGTAAAATTCTTAAGTACCTTAATTTTTTTACATTAGCTCGCGTTTTCGCTTTAATCTCTTATGGATGATGATCCATATATATATTGCAAGGAACACGGCAATTATCAGTATCAGAGTAAGTGAATCGCCGGGGCCGCCCATTTTAACTTCTGCCCAAAGCGAGTCAAGAAGTGTTGAAATATCATCGGGGAGTGTAGTGAAAGCCTCTGTCTTACTGAGTGTCTCCTCAGAAGGATAGAAAATTTCGTTGTTAACCGCCTCTTCACTTAAATATTCCTTAGCAGCTGAAATAGGAGTTGAATAACCGACGAAATCCATATTTGCGCCTGCTATTTCAGGGTCACACATAAAGTTTATGTAAGCTTCTGCTTCGGCTTTATGCGTACTTGTGATAGGAATACACATTGAGTCTACGAAATAGTTCGTGCCTTCTTCGGGGAAGATAAATCCGATGTGCTCGTTATTGTCAACCAGAGTACCTGCGTCGCCGGAGTAGTAGGGGGCAAGCCAAGCTTCGCCGCTTTCCATCTTGTCGAAGATCTGGTCCATTACGTAGGCCTGTACCAAAGGTTTCTGTTCTTTTAGAAGCATAGCGGCTTCTTCCCAATGGTTTGCATCGGTTGAATTTAAACTGAACCCTAAACGGCTGAATGCGATAGCAAAAGCATCACGGGGATTATCGAACATTAAAATTTTACCTGAATACTGTTCATCCCAAAGTATTTCCCAGCTTGTAGGAGCTTCTTTAATATGGTCTTTATTATAGAAGATACCAACTAAACCCCAGGTATAGGGGACGGAGTGTTTACATTCGGGGTCGTATGCAGGGTCTCTGAACTTTTCATCAATATACTGAAAGTTGGGAATATTATTGAAATCAAGTTCGTGAAGCATACCCTCGTTTATAAGCTTTGAGACCATATATTCTGAGGGGATGATAACGTCGTAATCGGCGCCGCCGCCTGCAAGTTTGGAATAAAGAGATTCGTTACTGTCAAAGGTGGTGTAATTAACCTGAATACCTGTTCTTCTTGTAAATTCAGCATTTACGTCCAAAGAACCGTCGGTACCGTTGGAAATGTATTCACCCCAGTTATAAACGTTAATGGTAACACCAGTTAAAGGCGCTGCTTCATCTTCACTTAATTCATCTGCAGTAACACAGAAAGTAAGTGAAGAAAATAAAATTAAGAAGGAAAAAAGAACTGCTAAAATTTTACTATACTTTTTCAACGTGCTTTACCCTCCTTTTTATCCTTACTGTTTCTTACGTTAACAATGATAAGGAGAATAAGAATAACCGCAAATAAAAGTGTGGAGAGCGCGTTTATCTCAGGGCTGATTCTCTTTCTTGTCATTGAGTAGATGTAGATGGGGAGAGTCTGTGTTGTGCCGCTTGTAAAGTAGCTTATTACGAAGTCGTCAATAGAAAGTGTAAGACTCATAATAAAGCCTGTAGTAATACCGGGCATAATCTCGGGAAGAACAACTTTATAGAAAGCTTTAAAAGGAGTACAGCCTAAATCCTGAGCAGCTTCGTATAGATTCGGGTTCATTTGCCTGAGCTTAGGAAGTACATTTAAAATAACGTAAGGTAAGCAGAAGGTGATGTGCGCAGCAATAAGTGAAGCCATACCAAGACTTTTGCCGCCGAATATCTTAACGAAGAAAACAAAGAGAAGCATTAAAGAAACACCGGTTACGATTTCAGGGTTAACCATAGGCAGGTTGGTAGCGGTGAGCATTGCTTTTTTGGCTTTTTTGTTCATTGCATTTATACCTATAGCCGCCATAGTACCGAGAACTGTGGATATAATAGCTGTAACAATTGCGATAATAAGTGTGTTTGTAAGCGCTTCAAGCAGGAGCCTATCCTCAAAAAGCATCTTATACCATTTTAAAGTGAAACCGCTCCATATTGTACGGCTGCCTGTTTCAGTATCGTTAAATGAAAAAACAACCAGAACTAAAATAGGCGCATAGAGGAATATAAAGATAAGTGTGGAGTAGATTTTAGATAATACTTTCATATCATCACACCTCCTGAACCCTCTTCGTCGTCATCAAACTGATTCATAATACCCATACAAATAAGAATGATAACCATAAGAACAAGAGATATAGCGGAACCCAGGTTGGGATTATAAGCAGAACCTAAGAACTGCATATCAATAAGGTCACCAATAAGTAAGTTTCCGCCGCCGCCAAGCATTTTTGAAATAATAAAAGTAGAAACAGCAGGAACAAATACCATTGTAATGCCGGAAATAATGCCGGGCATAGACATAGGAATTATAACCTTCATAAATACTTTTACGTTGTTTGCGCCTAAATCCTGAGCTGCCTCAATAACACTGCCGTTTATTTTAGTAAGAACGGAGTAGAGGGGGAGAATCATATATGGAATATAGTTATAAACCATACCAAGAACCACAGCTCCGGAAGTATTTATCATATGTACTCTCGGTAGTCCTATAGATACAAGGAAGTTATTAATAAGGCCGTTATCTTCAAGTAAGCTCATCCATGCGTATGTGCGAAGAAGGAAGTTCATCCACATAGGCATCATAACAAGCATTGTCATAACCGTCTGGGTTTTGAAGCTTGCCTTTGATATCATATAGGCAAGAGGATAAGCGAGCACGAGACAGATTATTGTAGCAAGTAAGCCAAGCCAGATGGATCTTAAAAATACGTTGCTGTACTGGCCTACTTTCATAATGTTATCTAAAGTGAATGCACCGTTTTTATCGGTAAATGCAAAGAAACCTACCAAAATAAGGGGGAGGATAATAAAAATTATCATCCACACTGTATAAGGTGCGGCAAGCCATTTATTCTTCATCTTTCTCCTCCGTTTCTTCAGCGCCTTCATCTGCTTCTTCGGAAAGAATGATGTCCTCCTCCATCTCGTCACTGAAGGTGCTGTAGTCGCCCATTGTGCCGGAGTATACGGATTTAGCCATTACGTGAATATCGTCGGGAGTAAGTGCAAGACCGATATTATCGCCAACGTGCTGTACGTCGGTAGTCTGAATCATCCACTTAAATCCGTCAACGTCTACTATAACTTCGTAGTGAACACCCTTGAAGGTAACACTTGTAACAACACCGTTAATATGAGCGCCGGGGGAGGATGCCTTAACTATATCGATATCCTCAGGTCTTATAACGATATCAACGGGAGCCATTTTGCCGAAGCCGTGGTCAAGGGACTTGAATCTCTGACCTGCAACTTCAACCAGATAGTCGTCTACCATCAAGCCGTCAAGAATATTACTTTCACCGATAAAGTCGGCAACAAAAGCGTTCTTGGGTTCGTTATAAATATCAATGGGAGTACCGATTTGCTGAATGTCGCCCTTATCCATAACAACAACTGTGTCCGACATAGAGAGGGCTTCTTCCTGATCGTGTGTAACGAAAACGAAAGTGATACCAACAGCCTGCTGGATTTTCTTAAGTTCGCTCTGCATATCCTTACGAAGCTTAAGGTCAAGGGCGCTTAAAGGTTCGTCGAGCAAAAGCACCTTGGGGTCGTTGGCAAGAGCTCTTGCTATAGCGATTCGCTGCTGCTGACCGCCTGAAAGCTGACCGACACCGCGGTGAGCCATACCGTTCAAGTTAACCATATGAAGCATTTCGGTAACTGTTTTCTTGATTTCGTCTTCGCTTTTCTTTTTAAGTCTCATACCGAACGCAATATTATCGTATACGTTAAGATGAGGGAATAAAGCGTATTTCTGGAAAATTGTATTTACATTTCTCTTGTGAGGAGGGAGATTTGTAATTTTTTTACCGGCAAAGTAAACGTCGCCGCTGTCGGGCTTAATAAAACCTGCAATAGTACGAAGAGCGGTGGTTTTGCCGCAGCCCGAAGGGCCTAAGAGTGTGACGAATTCACCGTCACGGATTGAAAGATTGAAGTTTTTCAGTACAGGTTCTCCGTCGAATGAAACGGAAATATTTGAAAGCGAAATAATAGGTTCTTTCATAATGTGCATCCCCTTTGCGTAATGGCGGATATACCGCGAAATAGTAGCGTGTTCTTTGTTTTACACATACCCCGAAAAAATATCAAAAAAGCCGTCGCAAAGGATTTATTCAATCTTTAAAGGCTTATTATTCTTTCGGCTAAAGTGCTGCTACCGCGTCCGAAAAAGGGCGGGAGTAGTACAGTTTCTAGATGCATACGCGATGATTTTATTATAGGTTAAAATCGCAAAATGTCAATATATTCGGGGAAAATTCATCAAAATACTGCAATATTCTATCATAATTTTTAAAAATCCTCCCGAATTCTCTGCGATTCTCCCGAATACTCAATTTTTTCGTGCTTAATTATAAATCACAGGGTAAAAAGCGGTTACTAAGGTAAAACAGCGGTGTTTTTGTTAAATGTGCACATAAAAAGCAAAAAAGATTTTTTCTTTTCCGCTATAAAAAAGCTTGACAATATAGATTCTCTATGATAAAATACTTCTTGTTCAGCACGGAGAGGTGTCCGAGTGGTTTAAGGAGCTAGTCTTGAAAACTAGTGATCTCGCAAGGGACCAAGAGTTCGAATCTCTTCCTCTCCGCCACATAAAATTTTTATTTTTCACCATGGAGAAGTACCCAAGTGGTGAAGGGGCTCCCCTGCTAAGGGAGTAGGTCGGGAAACCGGCGCATGGGTTCAAATCCCATCTTCTCCGCCAGATAAAACCTTTGTCGCAAGACAGAGGTTTTTCTTATTTTTCAGGTAATTTTAAGTATTATTAAATGCTTCTATGGTTTGCATTTATAATTGCGTTGAAAAAACGTAAATCCTTTGCTATAATCATAGTGTTATTTAAAATATATCTTTATAAATAAGGATGGACTGATTCAGGTTGAAATTAAAAATATTAAATATATTGTTTCCTCTTATTTTAGTTTTTGCTTTTATTTTATCAGGCTGTATAAAGAAAGAAACTGAGCCTTCAATATCGAATAGGGTTGAAGAATCAGAAGTTTTTTCCGATATAACTTCAAACAGCGATAATTCTGAAGGAAGCTTGGAAATTACAAAACCCGATAACGTACAAGGTGAAAATAGTAATATATCCATAATCACAAAAGATTCTGAAGGTAATGTTATTTCAAAAGTGTATTACGACTCAAGCGCTGACATTACCGAAAAAATAATTTGCGAATATGATGAGCACGGTGTTTTGATTTATGAATCAAAGTATGTTGCCGATTGCAATGCAGTAGATGATTTCCTTGCAGGCAATTATGAAAAAGCCAAAAGCTTTGAGGAAACAAGCTATAAACTAACGGGCGATTATATTGCGGATACAGAAAACGTATTTACTGTAACGATAGAAGAATTTGCTCCGCTTTACAGTAAAGCAAAAGAAATATGGGAAAATTACGGCGTTACAGTGCTTATAGCAGATAAAGTAAAGGGTAATACCTATGGCGCCGAATTATGTTCAGAATATGAAAGAATTGAAAGTGGCCTTCAGCTTATTGAAAAAAGTCTTTCCTGCTATCCTGAAAATTTCTTTAACGATTTCTCAGGAGACGTATATATTCAGCTTGTTGGCACAGGCTCCTCAGCCGGATTATATTGGGAAGAATATAATAACCAGATGCTTCAAATAGACGTCAACTGTTATTCCCCGAGCGATGAATATGATGACGAAGGCAGCTATTTCTGTTATACGCTTCACCACGAAATATGCCATATGATAACAAAGCAGCTTATTAATTTTGCGGCAGATTCAGAATGTCCTTTAACTGAAAAAACTTGGAACAGCTTTAACCCTGAAGGCTTTGAATACGTTAACGGTTACAATAATGAAAAAGAATTAGAAATTTACGGTTATCAAAATAATTACGAATATTTCCTTTCAAGTTATGGCTGCACGACACCTGATGAGGACAGGGCGATGATATTCGCAGAAGCTATGAAATATTATCAAGGCTATGATTCTGTGATGTTTAATGAAAATATAAAAGCAAAACTTAAATATTTAAGTAGCTGTATAAAAGCAGGTTTTAAAAGCGACGCTTGGCAGGGTACTGCACCGTGGGAATTCATTCTGGAAAGATGAATATTTAATCTTATACACAGAAATACAGATATAAACGGGACTTTAAAAAATTGTATTAATTAAACAGTAAGTCCGAAAACTACCTCTCTTACCTTAATAAGAGAGGTTTTTCTTTGCCGTAAATTTAATAAAAAACTAAAATATATCGTTGAAAATGGAGTAATTTTGTGATATAGTATACGCTTGTGGGCAAAAAATTCCGACAAGATTTTACATAAAAAGGGGCAGAAATATGCTTTCAAAAACACTTAGATTTATAAAAAAGAACACGGTTTTTTGTGTGGCTGCTTTGGCTGCGATAATAACTTCTTTTATTGTTCCGCCTGATATAAAATACCTCGATTATTTTGACTGGAGCACTTTAGCTTGTCTGTTTCTTACTTTGGCTGTTGTGTGTGCCCTTCGCAATATTAAATTCTTTACCATTCTGGCAAGAAAAATGGTACAGATAACGGGTAGCCTGCGCACACTTTTCTTAATGCTTATAGTTATCACTTTTTTAGGTTCTCTTTTAATTGCCAACGATATGGCGCTTATAACCTTTTTACCCCTTGGTTACTTTGCTTTAACAGCGGTAAAAATGGAAAAATATATGGCATACCTTTTTATTCTTCAAAATATTTCAGCTAACCTCGGTGGTATGCTCACTCCTTTCGGTAATCCTCAGAACCTTTACCTCTATTCATATTTCAATATTCCTACAGGGGAATTTATGAGTATTATGTTCTGGCCCTTTTTACTTGCTATTTCACTTTTGGTTATTGCCTGTTTCTTTGTAAAGAACGTTAAACTTAAAATTGATGAATCTTTCCCCGAAAAGCTCAGTATAAAAAGAACCGTTCTCTACTTAATTTTATTTGCTTTCTCCCTTTTAATTGTTTTCCGCGTAATTCCTTTCTGGGTTGGCCTTATTTTAGTTCCCGTAATTCTTTATTTTGTAGATAAAGAATCCCTTTTAATGGTGGATTACCCCTTGCTTGGTACTTTCTTTTTCTTCTTTATTTTCTCGGGAAATCTCGGCAGAATCGAAGCAGTAAACACATTTTTCTCATACCTTTTAAACTGGGATACTTTACTTGTTTCAATTATCTCCTGCCAGGGCATAAGTAACGTACCTACGGCAATATTGCTTTCACACTTCACAAACGATTACCGCAGCCTTCTTTTAGGCGTAAACATAGGCGGTACAGGTACTTTAATTGCTTCACTTGCAAGCTTAATTACCTTCAGTGAGTTCAGAATTCTTTATCCCGGCCACGGCAAGAAATACTTCTGGATGTTTACTTTAATTAACGTTATTTTCCTTGTGATAATGACCTTGGCTGCAAAATTTATATTCTTGGCATAACATAAAGGCACAGCTTTAAGCTGTGCCTTTTATTAGTCGACTTCTATACTTTCTCCGCATCTGTCGCAATTTATTGTACGGTGATAATGTCTTATTGATGTATAGGTAATTTCATTATTGCAGTTTTTGCATATTATTTTCTTTTTCGGGAAAGAAAACTTAGCTTTTGCGATGCTTGTGTTATTAAAGTTTTCGGAATTATCCAATTTACCAAAATTATGTCTCGCGCGGCATTTGTGACACACAGTCGAAAGAACTCCTCCGCAAAGTTTGGCACTTCTGCGTATCGCGTACGTTAAATTACCACATTCGCCACATATGTAGTATAAAAAATCATTCGATTCTTTGATGCTTTCGCTTTTAAGATATACCGTAGGGATATGCACGTACCATGATCTGAAAACAAGCAGCTCTTCATTACAGTTGGGGCAATTAACAAACGTACTGTCTAACTTATTATTTGTATCTTTCATTTTAAAGGTAAAGCTACATTTGGGACAAGTGTAAGATTTTAAATTATCTTCAGCTTTATATTCCGGAGCGGATAAGTTACTGTAGTTTGCTTGATTTTCTTGATAGTTTATTTTTGACGTTAAAGGCAGAAGCATATCGCTTAAAATAGGAAAATCATTCTTTCTGCTTCCTACTTCATAATCTTCAAGTAAAATGGATTCACCCGTTCTGCATTTTTTACAAAATGCGCTGTAGTAAGGTTTTGTTGAATGAAAATAAACGGTATTAACAGTTTTACAGCTTCTGCAGGTAAAAGATTTCTTTAAAATATTATCAGCCTTATACTCTCGGGTGTTTCTGCATTTAAGATCCATTTTAAAACGATACGTAGCACCGCAGGAACAGTCGGCTTCAAAAGTACCTTCCTCGAAACTTTGCTTATCTATTTTACCGCAGTCGGGACATTTATAATATAAATATTCCGGAGCTTTTTTGTATCGGTTTGTTAAAACCGTTATTCCCTCATCGGCTTTGTTCATAGCCATTTTGATTTTAAGCTCACTGTCACAGTTTGTGCACTCTGTTTTCCACAAGCCCTCTGAAAATTCAATTTTTAAGTCTTCACTGCAGGCAGGACACTTATACCATCTAAAAAGCTTGCCATCCTGCTCAATAGGTTTATCAGATTTTTGCTCTTTTCGGTTTTGGTGTTTTTCCTGCATCTTTCTTTCGAACTTTTTGCGCGCAACGTAAGCGTCTGTCCAAACTTCTGCAGCCCATTTGGAATAAATGTTGGATGAACCGTTTGCTCTGCCTAAAGAATCAGGATTAACGTCGCTGAAGTAACTTCTCATCAAAAGAAAAGCAACAGCTGCTGCATGTATGGGATTTCCCTCGTATTTTCCGATGAACATATCGTATTCGCTATATGGGCTTTTGTATATATAGTTTTCTTCAAAACTTATGTGCCCTATAGCGTATTCAGAAAATTCCAACGAAGGTTCTTTGTAGATCACACCTTTGCTGTCTACGTGTCCGACGGCATAGTCGTAATAATTTGTGTAAGGTTTATTATATATAATTCCCTTGGAATCAATATGCCCAATGGCAAAGTCAGGTATATCGGAATACGGATGATTATAAATCACTCCGTCAGCATCGCAGTGACCCACAGGAGTCATAACGTCATTTGATTTATAGTTATAAACGAATGTACTCATAAGACACCTCGAAAATATACGTTAAAATAATTATAGCACAGTTGTTACATAATTACAAGAAATCAAAATATGATTGACATACAAAGATAAATCTCTTAAAATAGAATGAAGAAATTAATAAGGAGACTTTTTTTGTCGCGGTAAAAATTATGGAAAATAAAATTAAAAGTAAACCTATAGCACTTTTACCCATTTTAGTGTTTTTGGTTCTTTATTTAGGAATGGGTCTTATTTTTGAGTATGTGCTTAAAATTGAGATGGGTTTCTATAATATTCCCATTGTTGTTGTATTTATGGCAGCTCTTTTGGTTGCCTGCCTGCAAAACAGAAAGCTTAAGTTTGAAAGTAAACTTGAAGTTATGGCAAAGGGCGTAGGAAATAAGGATATTATGACTATGATTCTTATCTTCCTTTTTGCAGGTGTTTTCGTCGGTGTAACGGGACGTGACAGTGCTGAAGCCGTTGCATATTTCCTTTTATCGGTAACTCCTGCGTGGGCGGCTGTAGCCGTACTTTTTATTGCCTCCTGCTTTGTTTCCACAGCTATGGGTACTTCCGTAGGTACTATTACGCTTATTGTTCCCATTGCCGTAGCAGTTTCCAACGTTTCGGGCTTCAGTATGCCTTTGTGCATAGGCTCGGTTATGGGCGGCGCTATGTTTGGCGATAACCTTTCATTTATTTCCGATACTACTATTGCAGCCTGCAACAGCCAGGGCTGTGAGATGAAAGATAAGTTCCGTGCAAACGTTAAAATTGCTCTTCCTGCAGCTATTGTAACTTTAGGCATTATTATCGCTCTTTCTTTCACTTCAGGTTCAGCTCAGATCGAAATTCCCGAATATAACCTCCTGCTTTTAATCCCTTACGTTCTCGTACTGATCGGCGGTATTGTTGGTGTAAACGTATTCCTCGTTCTTATCATAGGTATCGTTTCAGGTGTTATTATCACACTTTCCACAGGTACCGTAGACGTAATGACTCTTTTAAAGAGTATGGGTTCAGGTGCTTCAGGTATGTTTGAGACTATAATGGTTACCGTTCTCGTATCCGCTATGTGCGCGCTTATAAGAGAGTACGGCGGTTTTGAAGCTCTTCTTAATTTTATCCGCAGGGTGTTCAAAGGCAGAGTTGGCGGCAGACTTGGTGTTGGTCTTTTAGTTGGTGCTATGGATATTGCTACTGCAAACAATACTGTTGCTATTGTTATGGCAGGTCCCATTGCTAAGGATATAAGTGAAGAATACGGTATTACCCCCAAAGAGTCCGCATCGCTTCTCGATACCTTCTCCTGTATTTTCCAAGGTATTATTCCTTACGGCGCACAGATGCTTATAGCTATTTCAACTGCGGTGGAACTTGGCGCTAAAGTTTCTGCATTTGAAGTAATCCCCTTCCTTTTCTATCCCTTTGTTTTAGCAGTTGCATCTCTTATTTATATGTTTGTAGGTGCAGGCAAGAAAAAAGTAAAGGAGAATTAAAAGTGATTAAGAAAGTTATATGCTTGGCATTTGTATTCTTATTGGCTTCGTCTTTTATGGGTTGTGCCCTTTTTGTAGATAAAGAAGCGGTTATTAATGATTTAGTGAGCTATATTACTCGTTGTCCTTTTTATGAGTCTTATGAATCTAAAAATGAACTTAGATACGTAAAAATAGAATTCAACGGCAATCAGGCTATCTCTACTCAGGAGTATTTTAGCATCAGATCTAATAAGATAGCCGGTGAAAGTGTAACCACTCACGTATGGGATATGGAATTCAGCGTAAAAGCAGAGAATAAAGTTGTTATTAAGCTTTCATATAAGTCTGATGAAGGCAGAGTATTTAAAGAGGAAATCATTGCAACCGGTACACCTGTTTCCACAGGTCAGCTTATATGGAGTCTTTCAGGCGATTTCAATATGTACGGTATCAACGATGGCGAATTTTCAACAACTAAATATTCACAAAACTCTGTAAGCAAATATAGATAAATTAACCTCCGAGTTATAAGCTCGGAGGTTTTCTCTTTATATGTGAGATTATTTAAGTGCTGATTCCTGAGGGATTCTTTCCTCAACGGGTAAAATACCAAAGCTTCTGTGCGGCTCATCCTGATACCAGTAAGCTACGGATGCAATATCGTATTCCTGATTATTTGCGTGACCGTGCTCGATACTGAAGCGGAATTTCTTCTCGAAGGGGATGGGATCCAATACGTGGTGGCGGTAAACCGCAACTTTTCCTTCCGTGTGGTGGCGGTGATTATCAACACCTGTTTCACACCATGGTTCGCCGTAATATAAGCAGTGGTGGTGCTGCATACCCCAACCTTGGCAGAGATAATCTTCACTGCCCGTGCCGTGTAAATCGGGCGGCCAGCTTCCGCCGTAATTCTCGTTGCCGTCCTCACGGTCGATAAAGAACATATCGTCGCCTTCGCCCCACCATGCTCCGGTTCTGTTATCTATACTCATATTCATACCCACAAAGTTGCCCTTGCCTGCTGCGTATAATACAAGATAATTATATTTATCGGTTAAATTCTGTTCTTTTTCTGTCATTCTCTTATATTCGGGAGAATCATCGGGAACGTTCTTGACGGGATTTTCACGTCTCCACTGAGCGTGAAGATAAAGAGTATTATCATCAAGGCTCTCGTGCTTCTGCCAGTCGATATAATAATAGAAGCAGCGCATATCGTCGGCTTCGTTTACTATTTCAATTCTTGCGCTCTTTTTAAAGGGCATAGGCATCCAGCAGTTCATAGCTACTCCGTGCATAGTGCTGCTGTCGCCTGCAAAACCGTTCATTGAGCAGGTGAAAAAGGCACTGTTGTAAGTATAGGCTCTGCCGTGGCATAAGCCGAAGAAATCGCCGATGGGGCAGAGGATTGAAGGCTCTTCTTCGTCGTCCCAATAAACCTTCAAAATAATTTTTCTCAAATAATATTCCTGATGCTTCTCACCTGTAAAAGAGTCGATAGTTACCCAAATGTGCTTAATAATACCGGGACCTTCAAGCTTTGCTATAGTATAGCTTTCGCCCTTCTTTAAAGGCAGAGCGTCGTAGTTTCCGCCGTTTCTTTCCCAGCTTGATTCTCTCATTGCTTTAAAATTTGATGCTTTTGTCAGATTCATCATATCCATAAAATTACGTCCTTAAATTTTTAATTATTTTAAATATATGTTTCTAAAGCTCTTATTAATTTGTTACGCGCATTATTAAAGGATGCGATAGTATAATCCACGTCGTCAAACTCACGGCAAACGGAAAGGCAAATTTCGTCTGCTTTGGCTTTATCAATTTTCTCTAATGCGCGGAATAACTCATATTCTTCTGCACTCATTCTGTAAGCTTCAAGACGAACAGACATCCATGGTGCGTTTTCACCGGGGTAAATAATATGAGTATCACCGGGAGGAAGATAACATACGTTATCGGCATTTTTATGTTCGGGGCAGCTGTTTTTGAAAGGATCCTGACCCGGCTGATAGCAGTTTACTGCCCAATGCAGATAACCTTTTAAATCGTACCTGTATGAAGCCCAGAAATGATATCTTGTAGCAAGCAAAGCGTAATCGTAAAATCTATTGATAGTTTTACCGCCTCTGGGACCGCAGCAATCGTAATACCAGATTTCGTCGCCGTAGTGCCTGAATGTATCAATTTCCTTTTTATGCCTCTGATATTCCTGATTTAAAGGAATCCAAACGTCTATAGCGCCGTGAACAGGGCCGAAGGACATAGCGTCAAGCAAACGGATTGAAGGAGCGAGCTTTCTTATTAAGCCGCAGAGGGCTCTGTACTCCATGGCGTTTGCATCGTTGGGTTCATCCGCTACACCGAGAATAAAATCATTTTCTAAGCCCTTATCTTTAACGAACTTCTCAAGCTTAGGAAGCAACTGAGCTAATAAGCAGTAACATTCAAAGCTCATTGATTCTAAGCCATAAATAATAATAGCGGATTCTTTCCAGCTTCTTCTGAATCCAAGACCGAAATTGAAACCTTTAAAGCCTAATGAACGGGCTTTATCAATGAATTTTTCCATTTCATCAAAGGAAATATCGTATTCATTTTCGCCGATTTTAGTAACCTTAGGAACGGGGCAGTAAAGCATATTTTGGTGCATACGCCTGAGCATTTTAAGGTACTCGGTATCTAATCTGTCAAATTCAGCGCTGTTTTTATCTACGTGGTGATACTCACAAACAGCAAATCTGTTATAGCCCTGAAGCATTAAAAGGCTTTCCTCGGGAACTGTTACTTTGCTTACTTCAATTTCTACAGGAATTTCAATATCGCCTGCAAGAACTTTACCGTTAATGAAACCGGTTTCGGCGTCGGAAGGAATTTTGAGTGAAAAATAAACTGCACAAACGCCGTTTTCATCTGCTTTTAAAGTGTTTTCAATGGGTTTTACGCAGTCATATACGTAATAAGGCGCTTTTCGCTCGGGTATGTGAGGAGAAGAATTTGTTTCGTCCAAACCGTAGTTCTTATCAACGAAAACGGGCACCATTTCATAAACATCAGGGCTTAAGCCTTCAAATTTAATTTCTAAAGTATCGCCATTTACTTCGTAGAATAAAATCTGACCGCAGGCGTAGCTCCCTTTAGGGCTTAAAACCTTTATGCAATCGCTGCTGCTTTCATATTTTGTTATATCCGGATATAAAAATTCAGCCGTATTGACACAAGTATAACGCATATCTATCCTCCTTTTTAATTTAATGTCTTTTATATTAGGCTCTTTTCCAATACCAATTTGAGAATAATACTATAGGATAGCCCTTTCTCAATGGCTTTTCTAAAAGATACAATATTTAACATAGAATGTCACTTAAATATTTTAATATCAGAGTTGCACTATTTTATGAATTTAATAAAATAATTTACAATGAAAAGTTAATATGATAAGATAAACTTAAGAAAGGTGATGTTATGTTCAGAGAATTAAGAAGAAAAAACAAAGTTTTAAGTAACGATGAATGTGTTGAAATATTAAAAAACGAGAAGAGGGGAGTGCTCTCAGTTATAGGTGACGGCGGATATCCCTACGGTGTGCCTATGAATCATTATTATAATGAAGAGGACGGGAATTTATATTTCCATACAGGTAAGGGCGGCCATAGAAACGAAAGTCTGCTTAAAAATAATAAAGCTTCATTTACTTTATACGATAGCGGATATAAAAAAGATAGTGACTGGGCTCTTTACATTAAAAGTGTAATAGTTTTCGGCGAAGTAGAATTGATTGAGGATGCTGAAGTAATAAAAAATATTACAAAAAAGCTTTCATATAAATTTACCAGCGACGAAGCGTATATTGAAAAGGAAATAAAAGCTTTTTTAAATGAAACCGTACTTTTAAAATTAAATATAAAGCATATGTGCGGAAAGCTTATTAAAGAATCGTAAAATATAATTATATATAAAATCAGAAACGGAGAAATATGTTATGCGTAAAAATTTCGGTGTAAAACCACTTTGCTACCCGCAGCCGGTATTTATTATTGCAGCTTATGATGAAAACGGAAAAGCAAATGCCATGAATGCGGCGTGGGGTGGAATAAGCGAGGAAAACGAGATATCAATGTGTATCTCTGCAAATCATAAAACAACTGAGAATATACTTTTAAAAAAGGCGTTTACCGTAAGTATGGCAACTGCTTCCACGGTTATTCCTTGCGACTACGTTGGTATAGTATCAGGCAATAAAGAACCTGATAAATTTAAAAAGGCAGGTTTTACAGATACAAAATCAGAATTTGTGGATGCTCCCATAATAAACGAGCTACCTTTAGCTATTGAATGTAATTTAAAAAGCTATAATCCCGAAACCTGTATTCTTATCGGAGAAATTATAAACGTGAGTGCCGATGAAAGCGTACTTAACGAAAATGGAAAAGTTGACCCTAAAAAGCTTGATCCTATTACCTTTGACCCATTTAATAACACTTACGTAAGGCTTGGCGACGTAGTTGGTAAAGCTTTTTGTGACGGACTTAAATTAAAGGAGAATTAGAAATGCATCAGGATCTGATTCAAAGCCTAAAAGCAATTGAGTTTCCGCTGATTGACTGTTTGAAAAAAGAAAATTACTTTATTCCTGCAGGATGGGAATCTGCTCACAACGTAGGGCGTTGGTGGGAGGCTGCACTTCTTACAGAAGCCACTACAGGTATGAAAATTCCTGATGATATTTCACTTTTAATGACTATGCATATACGCGCTCTGTCCGCAAACTCGCTTGGAATGCTACTAAATGATCCTGAGCTTGTTTCTGTATCAAAATTAAATGAGCGTGAGATTGCAAAAAGATACGTAGAGACTTATTCTGTGTTTGCCGGTTACCACCTTAATTATCATAATCTGCGTGAAGCAATGCTTGCGTATGCATCACTTGTGCAGTACCGCGAAAGCCACTATGCCCGTGATGCTGCAGAAAGACTGCTTGATACCATTGAGCGCAGATTCCTTGATAAAACCATAACGGATTCTGATGTATGCAATGCAATCGGTTTGCCTGCTGTTGAGCCTTCTGCTTTATCTTTAAAATATGAAGAATACACACAATCAGCCGGACGTGCAATGGAGGGAATTTACCGTTATTGGAAGGCAAGCGGAAGCGATCGTGCACTTAGGGTTCTTCATAAGTCCGCAGTATTACACAGAGAGACTGTTCTCTGTGCTGACGGCAGCGTTCCGCTATGGCTTGCAGATGAGGGATATAAATCAGGCCATAACCATTCGTATCTAGGTACCTTGCGCGGTTTAGCGTTGTATGCCATTGAGTTTGGTGATAAAAAACTGTTGGAATCAATTTATCTTACCTATAAAAATGTTATTCCAAAGTATAGTTGCGATTACCATGGCTTTACACCTCACGACCTTGGATGTCTGTTATTCCCTGATGAAAACGGCGATCCTCTTGGCGATCACGCCAGCTGCGCGGATGCCGCTTACCTTGCATTTCTGCTTGCGGTTTACGGCGGTTACACGGAACTTTTAACGGACGCAGAAAGACTTTTGCGCAGACTTTTTTACGTTCAGAACGATAACGGTGCCTTTGGTATTTTTGGCGGCAGTTATTTTGGCAAGGGATACACAATAGATGTGTTTACTTCAATCGCATCTACATTCTGCTATTTGCTTCGCGACCTTTTACAAATGCGTGAGGACGGAATATACGTCCACTTGCATTTCTCTGATAAAATTCCTGCAGCCGAAGTTATAAGTGAACGAACAGACCGCCAGTATACAAGAATATTGCCCCACGAAAAGGCATCACTTCATATCGCCGTTCCTGCTTGGTGCAAAGAAGATATGATTTCTGTAACTTTTGCAGATAATACACCGATTCCATACACTATAGAAGGTGGTTATTTACATATTTCAAAAGAAAATATCGTAGCAGAAAAGGAGATTTGTGTTTCTTATGCACTTTTGCAAAGGGAAACTATTGCTAAAACCTGGAATAGTGGGCAGAGCTTCCGTGTTTTATGGAAGGGAGATTCAATTATTAGTACAGCAAAATTGGAATAATAAATTAAATTTCCACGTTATAAATAAATCTGCTTTGTGATTCGCATATTAAATTAAAGGAGAATTAAAATGGATAACAAATTAAAAATTTTCTTATTCAGTTCAACCCATTGGGACAGAGAGTGGTATCAGTATTTTCAGGGTTTCCGTTATAGATTGGTAGAAAATACAGATGATATTATTAATAAACTTGAAAAATACCCTGATTTCGACGTATTCACCTTTGACGGTCAGACTATAGTTTTGGAGGATTATTTAGAAATAGCTCCCGAAAATAGAGAAAGACTTACAAAATTAATTCAGGATAAGCGCCTCGTTATAGGCCCTTGGTACGTAATGCCCGATGAATATTTAGTATCAGGTGAAAGCCTTATTAAAAATATGCTTATGGGTACTAGAATTTCAAAGTCTTACGGTGTTGACCCTATGAAGTACGGCTATATCTGTGATATTTTCGGTCATGCGGCACAAACACCTCAGATTTTTAACGGCTTCGGTATGAAGGGCGCTCTTCTTGGCAGAGGTACCAATGAGCATACTGACCCTGCCCATTTTATCTGGCAGAGCCCCGATGGCAGCGAATGTATTACTTTTAAATTACAGGATAAAAACGGCTACGGCGCCGCCTGTGAATTTGTGCAGCCTTTTGATAATAAAGAAATTACCGATGAAGCCGTAGAAAAACTTATTGGATATATAGAATACGAAAGAAACCGCAGCGATGTGCCTATAGTGGTAGCTATGGATGGTCTTGACCATATGCCATGCCACGCAGATGTTTTACTTAAAGTGAGAGAAATACTTAAAAAGCATTACCCCGATGCACTTATTAAAATTGCAGGTTTGGAGGAAATTTTAAAAGCTCAGGAAGAATATAGAGCTTTAATGCCCACAAGAAAAGGCGAAATTAACGACACTGCAAAAGTTAAAGTGGGCTATAACCACCTTATTACAAATACTCTCTCATCACGTTATGATTTAAAGAAAAATAACGATGAATGCCAGATCCTTATGGAAAAGTGGGCAGGCCCTATAACTGCTATTGCCAATTCTGTAGGAAATAAAAAAATACGTAAATCTTATTATGATTTAGCCTATAAATATCTTATTCAGAATCATCCTCACGATTCCATTTGCGGCTGCAGTATCGATCAGGTTCATAAGGATATGCAGTACCGTTTCGACCAGACTAAGGAAATTGCAAACGAAGTAACTTACCACGGCTTCAGAAGTATTTCCGGAAAAATGGAAAGCGGCAGAAATTACAGACTTTCTGTAATGAACAGTCTCCCTTATGAAAGAAAAGAGTCAGTTACTGTTGATATCTATTTTGAACCCGATAATCCTTATAAATACAGTGAACCCTTCGGCTATGAGGATAGGGATTCCTTTAAAATTTATGACGATAAAGGAAACGAGGTTCCATATAAACTTTTAGGTATTAACAGAAATACTGTTACTATGTTTGGCGCCGAGGAAATATACGGTGCTCGCCATACTGTTTGCTTTGAAGCTTCTTTAGCTCCAATGGGTATAACTGAGTTCATTATCAAGCCTTGTGAGGGCGCGGTAAGATATTTCGATAGCTTAAGAACAGGGGCTTACACAGCTGAGAACGAATATATAAAGCTTACCGTAAATGATAACGGTACTATCAATATTCTTGATAAACGCACAAACGAGGTTTACGAAAATCAGTTAACTTTCGAAGATAACGGCGATATAGGCGACGGCTGGTACCATGCAGCCCCCACCAACGATATTAAGTTCCTTTCAGGCGGAATACCTGCCGTTATTTCAGTTACAAACGATTCTCCTTCTAAATGTACATTCAGAATTGAAAAGAAAATGCTTGTTCCCAAGGCTATAGTTCGCAATCACGAAAGACACGACGATATAAGAAGAAGTGAAGATTACAGTGAAGTTTTACTTATATCTGAAGTTTCAGTTACTAAGAATAGCCCCAACGTAGAAGTAAAGCTTACTGTAAATAATACTGCGGAAAACCACCGCCTTCGCCTTATTATGCCTACAGGCATACTTTCCAATAAATACTTCGCAAGTGAAGCTTTCTGTGTAGTAGAAAGAGAAGTTAAACTTCAAAAAGAAAGAGAAATGTGGCGTGAAGCTTGTCAGCATGAAAAAGCAATGGAAAGCTTTGCATATAAAAAGGAAGGCAGCCGCGGCCTTGCATTTATAAGCGGCGGCGGACTTCACGAGATTGGCGCATTCGATGATAATGAAGGTACATTAGCTGTAACTCTTTTAAGATGCATCGGTCAGGCTCCTCAGGGCAATCCTGTTGCAGTTGACGGTCAGTTAAAAGGTAAGCACGTTTATAATTTTATTCTCCGTCCCTTATATAATGAAAAGTATGCTGAACTTAAAATTGCTTCCGATAGTTTAGCTTCAGGTATCCGTTTCCGTCAGGATAAATGTGATCTTGCAGTGGGTGCGAAAAAGAGCTTTATGACATTTGCTTCCGAAAAGGGAAATACGGTTTACAGTACTTTAAAGCCTTGTGAAAGTGAAGATGGAATAATCCTTCGCCTTTATAATTTAAGCGGTGAAACCGATTTTGCGGAAATTTCTCTTTGCAAGAATATAGAAAAAGCATATCTTACAGATCTGGAGGAAAATATTCTCTCCGAACTTGAAGCCAATGTAAATAAGCTTAAAGTCGAATTGAAACCCTGGAAGATAGTAACAGTTAAAATTCAGTAAATATTAATGGGGCAGAGGCAAAAACCTCTGCCTTTTTGCAATTTGCATAACAATATCTTGCAAATATGATTAAAATTTTACGTTTATTTTGTGTTTGAGTATTGACTAACACGCTTTAAAGTGGTAAAATACGTACTATCTTCTTTTATGAAGGTTTTTTATGAAAAGATTACGAAACTGATTGGAGTTTCATATACGGAGAGCCTTTGCGAGGGCAAAGGTGTAAACTTATAATGACTATCGTTCATTTACTTGAAAGAAATGCAAAAGAATTTGCTCAGGACGTTGCATTGGTTGAAATCAACCCCGACCAGCCTGAAACAAGAAAAATGACATGGCACGAGTATGAGCTTGTTGAGCCTACTCACCGTACCCGTTCCTACAGACGTGAAATTACTTGGGCAGTATTTAACGAAAAAGCTAACCGTCTTGCAAATATGCTTATGCAGAACGGCATAGGCAAAGGCAATAAGGTTGCTATTTTACTTATGAACTGCATTGACTGGCTCCCTGTTTACTTTGGTATTTTAAAAACAGGCGCTTTGGCTGTTCCGCTTAACTACCGTTATTCACCCGATGAAATTGATTACTGCGTAAAGCTTGCCGAAGCTGACGTACTTATTTTCGGACCTGAATTTATAGGCCGTGTAGAAGCAGTTGCCGATAAAATCAGCAGTAAAACATCTCTTATTTATATAGGCACAGGCTGTCCCGCTTTTGCTGATGATTATAACGATCTTATTTCCGAGTGCTCCGGTATATTCCCTGAGTGTCAGCTTCAGGAAAGCGACGATGCCGCTATATACTTCTCATCAGGTACTACAGGTTTCCCCAAGGCAATATTACATAATCACGAAAGCTTGATTCACGCTTGCCGCGTTGAGCAGAAGCACCACAACCAGACTAAAGACGATTGCTTCCTTTGTATTCCTCCTTTATACCACACAGGCGCTAAAATGCACTGGTTCGGCAGCTTAATTACAGGTTCTAAGGCTGTTATCTTAAAGGGTGCACAGAGTAAGAATATTATTAAAACCGCAAGTGACGAAAAGTGTACAATAGTATGGCTTCTCGTTCCGTGGGCTCAGGATATTTTAAACGCTATTGAAAGAGGCGAAATTGACCTTAAGGATTACGAGCTTTCTCAGTGGCGATTAATGCACATCGGTGCTCAGCCCGTTCCCCAGAGTTTGATTAAGCATTGGCTTGAAATTTTCCCCAATCAGCAGTATGATACTAACTACGGCCTTTCTGAGTCAATCGGTCCCGGTGCAGTTCACTTAGGCGTTGAAAACGTAAGAAAAGTAGGTGCCATAGGTGTTCCCGGTTTTGGCTGGGAGGTTAAAATAGTTAACCCCGAAGGCGAAACAGTACAGCAGGGCGACGTTGGTGAGCTTTGCTTAAAGGGTCCCGGTGTTATGACCTGCTACTACCACGATGAAAAAGCAACCGCCGATACTTTAAAGGACGGCTGGCTCTATACAGGCGATATGGCAATGCAGGACGAAGAAGGTTTCATTTACCTTGTTGACCGTAAGAAGGACGTTATTATCACAGGCGGTGAAAACCTCTATCCCGTACAGATCGAAAACTTCCTTGCTGGCTTCAGCAAAATTAAGGACGTAGCTGTTATCGGTCTTCCCGATAAGCGTCTTGGCGAAATTGCAACTGCTATTATCGAAATTAAGAAGGATATGGAGTGCACAGAGGAGGAAGTAAACGAATTCTGCTTAAAGCTTCCCCGTTATAAGCGCCCCAGAAAGATTATTTTTGCTGACGTTCCCCGTAACCCCACCGGTAAAATAGAAAAACCGAAGCTTCGTAAGATGTACGGTGCTGATGGTCTTGTTGATGCGCAGAATAAATCTTAATTCCGTCACAATAATTACACAAAGATATATATAATTAATTAAAAATAAGTAAGAAGGTTAAAATATGAAAAAGCTTATGATTGGTAATCAGGCTGTTGCCGCAGGTCTTCATGATGGCGGCTTAGGCGTAGTATCAAGTTACCCCGGTACACCCTCCACTGAAATTACCGAGTTTTTATCAAAATATGATGATATCCACAGTGAGTGGGCTCCCAATGAAAAGGTTGCTTGTGAAGTTGCTTTCGGTGCAAGCTTAGCAGGTGCAAGAAGCTCCTGTGCTATGAAGCACGTTGGTTTAAACGTAGCAGCGGACCCTCTCTTTACACTTTCCTATACAGGTGTTAACGGCGGTATGGTAATATGTGTAGCCGATGACCCTGCTATGCACTCATCTCAGAATGAGCAGGATAGCCGCCACTATGCAATTGCTTCCAAAATTCCCATGCTTGAGCCTGCAGATTCTCAGGAGGCTTACGATTTTGCTAAGTCTGCTTTCGAGCTCTCTGAAAAGTACGATACTCCCGTTCTTCTTCGTATGTGCACTAGGATCGCTCACAGCCAGTCTGTAGTTGAAACAAGCGAAGCTGTTCCCGCAATTTTAAAGGAATACGTAAAAAATCCCCAGAAGTACATAATGATGCCCGGTAATGCTATTAAGCGCCATCCTTTTGTAGAGGAGAGAACACTTAAGCTTACTGATTTGGCTGAAAATTGTGAGTACAATAAAGTAGAAATGAATAGCAGTGAAATCGGTATTATCACATCAGGCTGTTCATATCAGTACGTTAAGGAAGCTTTAGGCGATAGCGTAAGCGTACTTAAAATCGGTATGCCCAATCCTCTGCCTGTTAACCTTATTAAGGAGTTTGCTTCCAAGGTAAATAATCTTTACGTTATAGAGGAGCTTGATCCCATTATTGAAAATCACGTAAAGGCTTTAGGTATTAAAGTAATCGGTAAAGAATTATTCTCCATTTTAGGTGAATTCTCACAGAAGACTATTAAGGATGCATTCGAGCTTGAAAAAACAGCTTCAGTTTCTGCTGATTCCTTTATCCCTGCACGTCCTCCCATGATGTGTGCAGGCTGCCCTCACCGTGGCTTATTCTACGTTCTTTCCAAGAATAAGATCACTGCTTTAGGTGATATAGGCTGCTATACTTTAGGCGCAGTTGCTCCCTTAACCGCACTTGATTCCACACTTTGCATGGGTGCTTCCATTTCAGGTCTTCACGGCTTCAATTTAGCTCGACGTGAAGAAACAGAGAAAAAGTCCGTAGCAGTTATAGGTGATTCTACCTTTATGCACTCCGGTATGACAGGTCTTGTAAATATTGCATATAACGCAACTAACTCCACAGTTATTATTCTTGATAACTCCATTACAGGTATGACAGGTCATCAGCAGAACCCCACAACAGGCTACAACATTAAGGGCGACCCCGCTGCTAAGGTAGATTTAGAGGCTCTTTGTAAGGCTCTTGGCATTAACAGAGTAAGAGTTGTTGATCCCTATGATTTAAAGGGCACAGAGAAAGTAATTAAAGAGGAGCTTGCAGTCGCAGAGCCTTCCGTAATTATTTCCCGCCGCCCCTGTGTACTTCTTAAATACGTTAAGCACGAAAAGCCCCTCACAGTTGATAACGAAAAGTGTAAGTCCTGCAAGAGATGTATGACTCTCGGCTGTCCTGCTATAAGCATGAAGGACGGTAAGGCAAGAATTGATGCCACACTTTGCGTTGGCTGCGGCGTATGTAAGCAGCTTTGCGCTTTCGGTGCAATTGAATAATAGGAGGAGTAAATTCATATGAATACAAAAAGTGTTATGATAGTTGGCGTCGGCGGTCAGGGAAGTTTGCTTGCAAGTAAGCTTTTAGGCAGACTTCTTATGGACGAAGGCTTCGACGTTAAAGTAAGCGAAGTTCACGGTATGAGCCAGCGCGGCGGCAGTGTTGTTACTTACGTAAGATACGGCGAAAAAGTTTACTCTCCCATTATCACTGAGGGTGAGGCTGACGTTATTATATCTTTTGAAAAGCTTGAAGCTGCAAGATATGCATCATACCTTAAGCTTGATGGCAAAATAGTTGTTAATACACAGCAAATTGACCCCATGCCCGTAATTATCGGCGCTGCTGAGTACCCAGAAGACGTACTTTCTGAGCTCACAGCTAAGGGTTTACAGGTAGAAGCTCTTGATGCTTTAACTCTTGCAGAAAAAGCAGGTTCAAGTAAGGCTGTTAACATTGTTCTTATGGGCAGAGCTGCTAAGTATTTCGATATACCTTATGATAACTGGATCAAGGCTATTGAAAATACAGTTGCACCTAAGTTCATTGAAATGAATAAAATCGCCTTTAATTTAGGTTACAATTCATAATTAAAGGATTTTTATAAAACTACATCAAAGGAAGCGAATTATTAAATGGAAAAGCGTTATTTTCAAAAAGAAATTGAGACTATGCCGGTTGAAGAAATTAAAAAGCTTCAATCCGAAAAGCTCGTAAAGCAGGTAAAGCACGTATATGAGAACGTACCTTACTACCGCAATTTAATGGACGAGAAGGGTGTTAAGCCCGAGGATATCAAGGGTATTGAAGATCTTCACAAACTTCCCTTCCTTACAAAAAGCGACCTTCGCGATGCTTATCCCTACGGTTTACTCGGTAAACCTTTAAGCGACTGTGTAAGAATTCACTCAACTTCAGGTACAACAGGTAAAAGAGTTGTTGCATTCTATACTCAGCACGATATTGACCTTTGGGATGATTGCTGTGCAAGAGCCATAGTTGCCGCAGACGGAAGTAAAGATGATGTTTGTCAGGTAGCTTACGGTTACGGTCTCTTTACTGGCGGTTTCGGTCTTAACGGCGGTTCACAGAAGGTTGGTTGCCTTACACTTCCCATGTCCTCCGGTAATACAGAGCGTCAGGTTCAGTTTATGATGGATTTAAACGCTACAATCCTTTGTTGTACTCCTTCTTATGCGGCATATATTGGCGAATACTTAAAAGAGCAGGGCTACACACCCGACCGAATTCCTCTTAAAGCAGGTATCTTCGGTGCAGAACCCTGGACGGAAGAGATGCGCCGCGGCATTGAAGCAACACTGGGCATCAAAGCTTACGATATTTACGGCTTAACAGAATCCACAGGTCCCGGAGTTGCTTTCGAATGTGAAGAACAAACAGGTATGCACATCAACGAAGACCACTTCTTAGCAGAGATTATCGATCCCGATACAGGCGAAGTTCTTCCCGAAGGCAGCAAGGGCGAGCTTGTATTTACATCCCTTGATAAGGAAGCATTCCCCTTACTCCGTTACCGCACACGTGATATATGCGTTCTTTCCCGTAAAGAGTGCTCCTGCGGCAGAACATTCATCAAGATGGCTAAGCCTATGGGCAGAAGCGATGATATGATGATCATCCGCGGTGTTAACGTATTCCCCAGCCAGATCGAAACGGTTCTCCTTAAAGAAGGTTACCAGCCCAACTATCAGATCGTAGTTGACAGAAAGAATAATAACGATACCTTCGATATCAACGTTGAAATGAATCCCGAGCAGTTTACAGATACAGTCAGCGGTGTTACTGCTATGGAAAAGGCTCTTGCAGGCGCTATGAAAACAATGCTCGGTATCAATCCTGCTATTCATCTTGTACCTCCCAAGAGCATTACAAGAAGCGAAGGCAAGGCTGTAAGAGTTATTGATAAACGTAAATTACACGATTGAGAGGAGTATAGATATGTCATTAAAGCAGTTAACGATATTTGTTCAGAATAAACAGGGCGCACTTGTAGATATTACCGAGACGCTTGCAAAGCACGAGGTTAATATCAGAGCACTTTCTATTGCCGATACACAGGATTTCGGTATTCTCCGCCTTATTGTAAACAACAACGATATAGCATTAAAGACACTTTCCGAGGAAGGTTACCTTTTAAGAACTACCGACGTTGTAGGTGTTAAGATCGGTGATGCTCCCGGTAAGCTTTCTAAAGCATTAAAGGTACTTGACGAAAACGAAATAAACGTTGAATATCTCTATGCATTTATGGCAAGAACAGAAAAACACGCCTACGTTGTTCTCAGAGTTGCAGATAATAATAAGGCAGAAGCTGCTCTTGAAAAAGAAGGTTTCCACCTTATTACAGATGCCGATGTTTTAAAGCTTTAATAAAAATAATAAACAGCAGAGCTTAGTTCTCTGCTGTTTTGTTTTTCTCCTGCTTTTTATAATTGATAGGTGAAACGCCCATCTGCTCGCTGAATACCTTGCTGAAATATAAAGGGTCGGAAAAGCCGGAAAGAATTGCAACATTTTTAACCGAGGTAACTCCGTTTTCAATAAGCATAACGGCGTGTTTGATTCTAAGAAGCCTCAAATATTCCGTGAATGTCATACCTAATTGAGTTTTGAAATGGTGGGAGAGATATTTAGTGTTATAACCTGCAACGTTTGCTACTTTCTCAAGACTTAAATCGCACTCGGTAAAATGTTTTTCAAGATAATTCAATGTAAAGTTAACTAAATCGTTATATTTGTTTTCGCTTTTCTTCAATTTGCTGAAAGAGTATAAAAGAATACCTTCGCTGAAAAGGTCAACGTTATCTTTATCGGCTCTTACAATCGCGTCATTCCAAAATGGAATAAGCCCTTCATAACTTGAAAATACACAGCTTTTCGGTGTAATTGAAAAGCGCCTGATAAGTTCATCTGCTCTTAAACCCTTGAAGCTGATGTAATAATAATTTAAATTATCGGTATTTTCTATAATTACGGGCAAATTCGGAAAAGAAAACAGAATCATTCCCGCCTTTATTTTATAAGTATAGCCGCCTGTTTTAAATAAACCTTCGCCGTTTGAAACAAGATACATAAGAAAAGAAGAGTGGCAAAGGCTTTCTCCCGAATGAGGAACGCTGCTTTCAAAAATAAAGTTGTTTATAATAATACTGCCCTGCTCGTTCGGCTCAATAAATTTACAAATGTTTTTCATAATTACACCTCGTTTCTTAGTATATCATTTTGATAAATATCTGCAAGCGAAAAACAGAATAATTACATAAAATAATAGAAATATTCTATTTATTTCAGGTTAAGAAAACAATATAATAAACGTATAAAATCCGAAAAATAAATGAAAGGAATGAAACGTATGAAAAATATCAGACTCGGTATATTCGGCCTTGGCAGAGGCTCAAGTTTTTATGACAGTATACTTGTAAACAACGGTGAAGTTGTAGCTGTATGCGACGGTAACCCCGAAAAATTAAAGCAAGCAGACGAAGCTTTAAAGGGTAAAGCTGCTTTATACAGCGACTTCGATGAATTTATTAAGCACGATATGGATGCCGTTTTCCTTGCTAACTGCTTCCACGAGCACGCACCCTTTGCTATCAAGGCGCTCGAGAGAAATATTCACGTTTTAACTGAATGCACAAGTAACGGTACAATGGCAGAGGGCGTTGAGCTTGTTAGGGCTTGTGAAAAAAGCAAGGCTATATTTATGCTTGCCGAAAACTACCCCTTTATGAAGTTTAATCAGGAAATGAGAAGGGTATATAGAAGCGGTAAAATTGGTAAAGCATATTCTGCGAAGGTGAGTATAACCATCCTATCGATATGGCTGATGCTGAAGGTATGAAGCATTTGCGCCCCTATGCTACACATTGGCGCAATTTCCTGCCACGTTCTTATTATATTACTCATTCACTTGCTCCTTTAATGTATATCACAGGCGCATTCCCCAAGCGTGTAACTGCTTTTGCTTGCTTTGCTCCTTTCACTGAAGCTAAATATAACGGTAACATGGTTGGCGACAGAGCCGCTATTATCACAACTTTAAACGACGATGATTCAGTATACAGAGTAACAGGCTGCGCAGCTTTCGGTGCTCACGAAAATTCCTACAGGGTTTGCGGCATAAAAGGCCAGATAGAAAACGTACGCGGTATTGATAATATAATGCTCCGCTACAATAGCTGGGAAACACCTGAAGGTGAGGAGCCACAGCAGTTCTACGCACCTCAGTGGCCCGAAGAAATAAGAGAAATAGTTGAAAAAGCAGGTCACGGCGGCGGCGACTTCTTTGTAATAAGAGAATTCTTTAACTGCATCCGCGAAAATAAGCGCCCTGAATTTGACGAATACTTTGCAACAACCTGCGCTTCCGTTGCTATTTTAAGCCACAGAAGCTTACTCCAGAAAGGTGTACCTTACGATATTCCCGACTTCAGAAAAGAAGAGGATAGAGTAAAGTGGGAAAAGGATAATTTAACTCCCATACCATCTTTCTATAGTGAAATTAATATGCCCTGCTGCAGTGAGCCTAATTTTAAACCTGATGAAGAAGCATATAATAATTACCTTGAATTAACCGGCGGATACCGCTAAAAAAATAACCGAGCCTATCACTTGATAAGCTCGGTTTTTAATTTAACCATCAATTATCTTTTTACAAAATATTCCTCATACCATACAAGGAAGGTGTAAATAGTCCATACTTTTCTCCAGTTATCGGAATTGCCGCCGATATATTCATCGAAAATAGCTTTTATTTCCTCTACGTTGAAGAACTTTTCTGCTATATCACTATTAAAGAGCCTGATAACGTCGCCGTTATATCTTTCGTCTGCCATCCATACACGAATGGGAACTACGAAACCTAATTTCTTTCTGAATGCTATTTCATCGGGAAGTACCTTTGAAGCGGCTGTACGGAAAGCTACCTTGTTCTGCTCAGGGTCTACCTTATAAATTGAGGGCATTCTGGAAGCAATATCGAAAATTCTTGTGTCGGTTAAAGGCATTCTTACTTCAAGACCTGCAGCTAAGCCCATTTTATCAACGTTTAAATAAATATCGCCTTCAAGCCAAACCTGAATATCTACGTCACTCATCTTAGAGAGCGGGTCAAGACCTTCATTTTCTAAATAAATATCCTTAACAAGGTCAATGGGGAGGAAGTCTTCATAATATTTCTTAAGAATCTTCTTCTTTTCATCCTCTTTCATAATGTTGGTGTTGCCGACGTAGAAAGTCTTAAGGTTATCGCCGTATCTCTCAGCGTTTCTGTACATATTGTAGCCACCGAAGAATTCATCGGCACCTTCACCTGAGTAGCATATCTTAGTGTGCTTTGCAGTGCCTATACAGCCAAGAGCAAAAGCAACGGCAGAAGCATCGCCCAAAGGCTGCTCCATATTGTACATAACGTAGGGAACGATTGCGAAGTATTCTTCGGGTGTTACAAGGCATCTTCTGTTGCCCTTATTTAAAATATCAGCAGTAACTTTAGCTAAACCGGATTCATCAAGCCTTGAATCGTCATAACCGCAGGAGTTACTCATTGTAACGTCTGAAGCGGCTAAAACGTAGGAGGAGTCCACACCGCCGGAAAGGAAGCTTTCGGCATATTCGTTTTCTTCTCTTACTTCGGGGAGAATGTTTAAAATAGTCTCGTGGATTTCGTCCGCCCATTCATTAACGGTTTTGCTGTTATCTGCATTGAAAACGGGTCTGAAATATCTTGTAATTTTAATCTCGCCGTTTTTGAAAGTAAGGAATCTGCCGGGTAAAAGCTTTTTAACGCCCTTAAAGAAGGTTTCCTCACCGCAGGTGTATGTCATGGTTAAATAGATCTGCAGCATTTTATCGTTAAGCTCTTTTTTGAAGCCGTCTTCTTCCATAATTTCTCTTATGGTTGTGCCGCAAAGGAACTTGCCTTCATCAGTAAGGTAGTAGTAAAAAGGCTTGGTGCCGAACTGATCGCGAAGGCAGAAGTATGAGTCAGTTTCATCATTGTAAAGAGCAAATGCAAACATACCGTGCATATGATTTCCCATATCACAGTCCCATTTTTCATAAGCTTTTAAAATGATTTCTTCTTCACGCTTTTCACGGGGAAGATTATTGTCAATATCTAATTCAAGGCAAAGAGCTTTGTGGTTTCTGATATGTCCTCTGTATTTAATTAATTTATTCATAAGAATAACCTCACAAAAAATTTATACATATAATTTACCACATTTTGCGCTAATATTCAACAAAATATCGTGTAAACTTTTTGTAACTTTAGTATTTGCCAAACAATTATAATTAAGCTATAATTTTCTTGAAAATAGTGAAAGTTTTGATATAATAATTTTGAAAGGTGGTATAAGTATGAAAAAAATATTATATTTTGTACCTCATCAGGACGACGAACTTTTAGGCTACGGTCTTGATATAGCTATGGAAACTAAAATCAACTGCGAAAACGTGTACGTTTATTTGTGTACTGACGGCAGCTCCTCCGGTGTAAGAAGAATGCTTTGCGATAATAATGAAGAGTGTTTCATTCACCAAGGTAAGCATCAGTATAAACTGGGCCGTGAGGAATTCTCAAAAGCCCGTGACCGCGAATTTGTGTTGAGCTTAGTGGCTTTAGGAGTTAAAAAGGAAAATATAAAAATATATGAAGATAGAGCTGTTGACGGCAGCTTAACTTTCGATTACGCCCTTAAAAAAATGAGGGAAGAAATAAACCTCAGCGGTTCCCCCGATGAGATTTCTATACGAGCTTATGCCCCCTATAGGAAAAAACCTCAGCAGACAGACCACAGCCGCTTAGGTTTAGCCGCCATAGAGCTTTTTGAAAATAATGAAGTGGGCGAAATTAAATTAATAGTAGAAAATCCTGAACTTGATTTTAGTGTAACTGATTTTCCTCAGCACCATTTCAGCAAAATATCCTTTGATGATGATGCAAAAGTAAAAATTATCAATGCCTGCAAAGCTTACCGCATATGGGAACCTGAAAACGGCTTCTACGCTATAGGCTACCACTCAGTATACGGTGAATTCGTAAATTATCTTACATTCCCCGATATGTACGCGATAATTAAAAGTAAATAATAAAAACATATCCCGAAGGGACATAAAACCTTAAAAGTTGTCCTTTCGGGATATTTATTTTCCAAATGTTTTGTGCTATTATTATTTTGATAAAATATTTGGAGAGATAAAATGTTTAAAAAACTTCATCATATATGGAATCAAAATAATAATTTTAAATATTTAATGCGAGGGGTGCTTTACAGTGTTCCTTCATTATTTATGACAGGTTCAATTATTCAGGCCTTTATGCTTGAAAACGGTGTAAGCGAAAAGTCGGTTGCTTTCTACGTATCTGTCCTTCAGATAGTTCAGGTTGCCGTTATGCTCATTGCATCGAGCTTTGTGGACAGATTAAAAAATATAATTAAAATAAAAGGCTTTATTTTCCTTTTTCAGGTAAGCTACGCTGTGCTGCTTGCTGTTATTTCTTTAGTCTCGGGAATGAGCGCGGATTATAAATATTCCCTTATATTAATAGGTGGTATAATTATTAATTTAATTCAGGCTATAAATAACATTATTGCATACAAGGTTCCCTTTCAGATAATGAATATTAATGATTACGGTCACTTAAACGGCAAAGTGGGTATAGTAAGCGGTATTTTAGGCGCCGCAGTTTCTGCGCTGCTTTCATATTTAACTTCTCATTTTAATTATAACGGCGTTATGTTTATTATGTATATAATTTCCGCTATATTCCTTGTTGCTACGGGTCTTGTGGTACTTAGCTATAAGCCTTTAAGCTTTGTAAATGAAGAAGCAAAAAAAGAAGAGAAAAAAGATATAAATATATTTAAATATAAACCTTTCTATATTCTGTTTATTCCCAATTTGCTTCGCGGCTTTGCATCAGGTATATTCGGTACTGCTATGGCTGTTGCCTATTACGTGGGTATTGCAGAAAAAAGCTCAGGCTCTACTTTGGCTCTTGTTCTGCAAATTGCCACACTTGTAAGCAGCTATCTTTTTACGGTGCTTTCAAAGAAAAAGCTGGACGACAGTATGATTCTTTACGCCAGTTTAATAATGGCACTTTCAATGGGCTTAATGCTTGTTGGAGGTAATCTTACTGTATTTTATATATGCTACTGCGCAGCAAGTTTCTTTATAAATATAATTAATAACGCGGTTCCCACTGCCGTAATGCGAATAGTAGATTACGATCATATCGGTCAGTATACTACCTGGCGTATGCTCTGCCACACTTTAGGCGGCGCAGTTGCAAGTGCGGTGGTAATCGGTATGATAGATGTTTTCGGCGGTATATTAACTCTTGTTATATCCGCTCTCTGCCAGCTTATTTCAGGTGTTGTTTACTATATATACATACAAATTCTAAAGAAGCAAAATAAATATTTAATGTAAGAGGTATATTATGCTTAATCATTTTACTTTAACTCAGAAAATAACCGATAAGAAAGTTGAACTCGCTCTGAAAAATCAAATAATGGATGAGGATAATATCTATTACGGTATACCTTATGATTTTAAAACAGGCCTGTGTGAACTCAGGCCCTGTGCAGGTATTGCTTCATTATTTATAACCGAATATTATAACACAAATTCAAAATATTATAAGAATATGCTGCTGATTCAGCGCGCAATTCTTGCAATGCAGTTTATTAAGGAGAGAACAAATTCCGATGGTTCCACCGATTTGTTGGAAACCAACTTCCACGATGCAACTCACAACGCTTTTATGATTCACGATTTAGGCCCCGCTATGCTTGTTATGAGAGAAAGAATGGGCGATGAGGAAGAGGAAAAATTACTTTATTCCTTATGTATGGAGTTTATTGAGGTTTCCATTGATGCTATGGTAAATTTAGGTTTCCATACGCCGAATCACCGCTGGGTATTAAGCGGAGCTCTGGCTTACTGCTATAAGCTTACAAATGACGTTAGATGCACTGAAACTATAAATAAATTCCTTTCAGAAGGCATTGACTGCGACGAAAACGGTGAATATACCGAAAGAAGTGCAGGTGTTTATAACCGTGTGTGCAATCAGACCATTATGATGATGGCGGATTTGCTTGATAAGAATGAACTATTTAATCACGTAACAAGAAACCTGAAACTTGCAAAAATGTTCTTTATGCCCGATAATACTATAAATACCCTTAATTCCACAAGGCAGGATATGGGCAGAGCGCCCAATTACCGTGTATATTACGAGGATTACCTTTATATGGCGCTGTATACAGAAAACGGTGAGTTTGCTTATATGGCGGATGAAATGCTTAAAAAGACCCTTGCGGAATTTGAAGCAACAGGTAAAATAGCAGCACTTCCTGATAATTCAAAATTCCTCCTGCACCCCGAATGGCTTGATAAAATGGAAAAAATCGAACCTGTAAAGGGTGAAACAGATTACGAGCGCCTTATGCCCAAAAGCGGTATAATGTGCAAAAGAATAGGGGATACCGCCTTAACTTTAATTGCAAAGCGCCATATATTCTGCCGTTTACAAAAAGGCAGCCACACTATAACATTCCGCTTCGGCAGCCCCTTCTTTGGTAAGGGTAACCTTCTTTCCGACACTATAGAAAAAACAGAGAAGGGATATAAACTTCATATGTTAAGCAAAGCAGACTATATGGCTGCATTTGACGAAGCCCCCGAAAGCTCTGTTTGGGAAGAGATGGACCACACTAAGAGAAGAAGAGTAGCTGAGCAGGAATTAGAGATTACCGCCGAAATCGAAATGCTTGAAAACAGCGTTAAAATGAAGTTTATTACAGAAGGCTGCGGCAAGGTTCCCACTAAGCTTGAAATGATGCTTGAAGCAGGCGGCCTGCTTGACTTAGGTGCTGCGGAATTCTTTACAAATAAAGGTGACTACATCTATTTAAAGGATGGCGACGCTGAATATATTTATAACGACGGCACAAGCTTTAAATTTAAAGGCGCCTTTAATAAACACCGTTTCGGAAAAAATATGAGAAATACACCTTTATATGATGCAAACAGTCTCACCCTCTGCTTAACTGACTATACAAATAGCAAAAGAGAAATAGAAATTGAATATTAAATAAAAAAGCACCGAGTAAAATCGGTGCTTAATTTTATGCTTTTCAGATTATTTAGTTTTAATTTCTTCAAAACTGCCAAGTAACATATCGCGTGTTTCGGAATCGAAATATGTAACGATAACAGCTACCATACGGTTATCCTGCTTGTAAAGGTAATAATCCTGATAAAGAGTAATGCCAATATCAAGAGAATACTTCATAAGAGTAAATTCTTTACCTGCAAAGGATTTAGTGGATCTGCCATCGAAGTTCATTCCCTGGCCGTCCATCTGCTTGCTGAAGGATTCAATATACTGATCCATAGTCATGTTGGAGAGAGGGAGCTTCTCTGTCATTAAAAGGATATTATCGCCGTTAAGGCTTGAAGCCATCATTTCAATAACGCTGTTAGCCTTAGCATAGTCAACAAGCTGTTTGCCTGTTTCCTTATCTTCATAATAAGCATCGGCAGAAGCATCGAGCATCTCCAAAAGCTCATCATCAGTAGCGTAAATGTAATCGTCATTCTTTGTGAACTTAATGCCCATCCATTCACTCGTGAAAACGTCTCCGTCTGTTTCACCGGGAGTGTAAGCCATTTTCTTCTCGCCGCCGCAGCCTGCAAAAACGCCGCAAATGAAAACTAAGCATAAAAGCATTGCCAAGTATTTTTTCATAATGTTTTTCCCTTCTTAATAAAAAATCTTTAACTAACTATAGCACGAATTTAATCGGGTTTCAAGTTGATTTGTGAAATTATTTAATTAAAAGAGTATTTCCCTCAGGGATTTCAATTCTGTAGCGGCTGAGAGAGCCTTCAAGAATTTCAATTGTGAAAACTTTATCCTTTACGGTAAGTTTTGCCAAAGCATCGCTTAAAATCAAGGGAAGGGTAATATTGCTGTAAACGGGGTTTATTTTAATAACATTGTTTTCCTTATCAACGTAAAGCCTCAATGCCGCGTTTAGAGTGCTGTAAGAGGACATTGGTCTTGTGTAGTGATGGCCGCACTCCCAGTGGTCCCAGAAATAACCGAAACGGAGCTGATTATCGTGAATACTTTTCACTCCTTTATCGGCGATATCATTTTCACCTAAGTAAAGGGCAAGGGCAGAGAACAGGTAACCGATACCTGTCCATACGGCTTCAGCCTGGCAGTTGCGAAGTGTGAATATACTTGTGCTATTTTCAAAATATTCGGAAGCGTTCTTAAGGCCGCTTTCTTCGTCAAAATTCTGCTGCCATATAAATTTAAGCACGTCCCTTACTCTTTGGTCACTTAAATTACCGCCTATACCTATAGTTCTTAAAAACCACTCGCCGTCAAGCTGATTTGTCATTAATGCTCTGTCACGTCCCGTATCATCAACCCACAGATCATAATAATTTCCGTTCCATAAAAGCTTTTCAAGGCTTAATTTACCTTTACTGAGTAAATTTTGCCAATGTAAAGCTCTATCACTGTCATTCATTCTTTCAGCAATAATTATAGCTGCCTTTAAAGCTGCAAGCCACAAAACGGAGATATAAGCAGGAGTACCGGAGAAGCGCCAGGCATCGTAAGTGTTGCTGCCTGTTTCGCTGTCCGGTAAGCCGTCTTTATTCTTATCTATAGCTTCAATGGAATCCATAGCCCTTTTAACGTTATCCCAAAGTGAACTTAAATAGTTAAAATCACCCGTAAACAGATAATCGCGAAGAACCATCAGAACAAACTGATTGTTCATATCCACTCTGTCAAATCCCCAGTCAACGTGGTCAAGATCGGGGGTAAAGAAGTGGTGCACTCTGCCATCCTCACGCTGGAATTTCGCACCCATAAGCATCTGCTTTTTCTGTAAATCAGGGAATAAAGCAAGTAAACCGAAAGAAGCGTGATACGTAATATCGGTAGTATGGAAGCCGCAGAAGCCAAGGCCCTCCCATAAGCCGAATTTACCGTCCTTTAAATACCAGGAGCTTTTAATTATTGTGGCAAGGTGGCTGCTCCAGCTATCCTTGTAATAATCTTTCATGTCGGAAGTGAATAAAAGGTCAGAAAGCATAGTTGCCTTCTTTTCAATTTCATCACGTTTTTCATTTAATAATAAAGCTGCATCCAAAGAACTTTCAAAAAGATTCTCGTAGTAATGGCCAAGCTTTTCGCCTTTATCATTTAAATGATTTGGGAAATACCAGGTAAGCGTAAATTTAACTTCCTTTGTTTCATAAGGTTTAAGTGTAAAATTGCTGCAAAGAGCGCATGAGCCAAACTTACCGTTCATTCTTACTTCCGCTTGTCTCTTGAAATATTTTAAAAGATCTTCTTTATCTTTTCTGCTATTCCCAAAATCGGGGTAAACCTTTTTAACTCTCTGATAAAGAGGTTTAGCAAAAGGCATTGAAAGATAAAGATTTAAAATTCTCTCAAGCGCTTCCTCTGTTAAATCCTCAGGCTTTTCGGGTATTGTTTCAGGTTTTTCACCAACTAAACTATTATCAAGCTTGCCCTGCTCTCTGAAAGGGAAAAGGAAGCTTTCCTGAGTGATACCAAACTGATTGGAGTGTGAAACGTATTCTTTTAAATATCTGAAAAATTCCCCTGTAATAAAGCTTCTTTCACCGTCGCCTGAAATAAAGAAGCTTAAGTTGCCTTCATCGGGTAACTTATCCCAGTCACGCTCTGCCTGGTCTAAAAATACGCCTTCAAAACTACCTTTATTAATATATGTATTTTTAAAGCCCCTTGTGGTGTTGGCAAAATCAGGTACCAATGAACCTAAAAGGCTTACTTCAACTTCCTCATCGGTGGGGTTTTCTATTTTGAAATTCATATAGAAACCGGGTGTAGCAGAAAGGTCGCTATTATGGGGAACAAAAGGAGCTACTGCTCTCATAGATAGGTTTACAGGCAAAGCGCTATCCTTATATTTTAAATCGCATACGGGGAATTTACCCTCGAATTCAATTTCCTCCACAGGCTTATTAAAGGCATACATTCTGTATGTAAAATCCTCGGTATCTGTTTTCATACCAAGTTTTCTGAGTATAACTTTATCATTCTTTTTGGTGCGAAGGTAGAAGGAAAGAGCACCGCAGCTGCCTTCACCGTCGTCTACGTTATCTTCATTACATCTTGTTGTCAGGCGGGGCTGGTTTGCAATTTGCCAAAAATGAAATTCACCGTCAGGTAGAAGCTCCACAGTGCCGCTGCCTATGCCGCCTAAAGCTATACCGCTTGTGTGAGTTTTATGTGTAATAATTTTAGGCATACTTAAACTCCTTTAATGTGTGTTATAATTATAATATAGTTGTATTTGCAAATTGTCAAGAAATAGTTGTAATATGTAAAAATTGGTTGTATAATCAAATTAAAATAGAACATAGGAGAAATTATTATGGAATATAGAATTTTAGGTAAAACAGGACTCAAAATAAGCCGCTTTGGTTTTGGTGGCATTCCCATTCAGAGAATTGACGCTAAGGGCACAAAGGAGCTTCTTTATAAGCTTAGTGAGATGGGTGTAAATTACATTGATACCGCAAGAGCTTACACAGTAAGCGAGTGCTATATTGGTGAAGCTATTGAGGGTATCAGAGATAAATTTATTCTTGCCACAAAAAGTACCGCAGTAACCAAAGAGGCAATGGCAAAGGATATTGAAACAAGTTTAAATAACTTAAGAACAAATTATATTGACCTTTATCAAATTCATAACCCCAATATGAAAAATCTTGATATTATCCTCAGCGAAGGAGGCGCCCTTGAAGCTTTAATTGAAGCTAAAGCAGCAGGCAAGATAGGTCATATAGGTCTTACCTGCCATTCTCTGGAAGTATTCAAGAAGGCTTTAAGTTTAGACTTCGTTGAAACTTTAATGTTTCCCTATAATATAGTGGAAACTCAGGGCACAGAGCTTATTAAAGAGTGTAAAAAGAGAAATATCGGTTTTATCGATATGAAACCTCTGGCAGGCGGCGCTATTGAAGATGGTAGACTTGCCAACCGATTTGTAGCTGCCAATGAAAATGTGGACGTGATTATTCCCGGTATGGCGGATATTAAAGAAGCTCTTATCAATTTTGAGGCTATTAACGATACTTCTCCCTTAACTGAAAAGGAGATTGAAGGTATTAATAAGGTGGTTAAAGAATTAGGCACAAACTTCTGCCGCCGCTGTAATTACTGCGCTCCCTGCGCCGTGGGTATCAGTATTCCCTCGGTTTTCCTCTTTGAAGGATATCTCTCCCGCTACGGTCTTGAAGAGTGGGCAAGAGGCAGATACGCTACCTTACCCGTTAAAGCAAGCGAATGCGTTGAGTGCGGTGTGTGTGAATCAAGATGCCCCTACAATTTACCCATAAGAGAAATGATGAGAAACGCATCCGAAAAGTTCGATAAATAAGGTGAATAATATGTTTAGAAATGTTAGTCCTGAAAGTGTTGGCGTAAAAAGCGAAAATGTGCTTGAATATATAAAATATCTTGAGCGACGCGGTATTGTAATGCATTCAATTATAATGATGCGCGGAAATGATATTTTCGCTGAATATTATTACAAACCCTTCGATAAGGATTTTGTGCACAGGCAGTATTCCCAGACTAAATCCTACGTTTCTGTTGCTATAGGTCTTTTGGAGGAAGAGGGCAAATTAAAACTCAGCGATACCATAGCTTCTCATTTTCCCGAAAGAATCGATAAAGAACTTTCTCCGTTTTTAAAAGAGCAGACTATAGAAGATATGCTTAAAATGGAAACTGCCGCAAGTTACCCTAATTGGTTTACTTCAGGCGACCCCGACAGAGTGCATATGTATTTTAATAACGGTGCAGGTCTTCACCCATCGGGTACGCTTTGGTGGTACGACAGCACGGGTTCCCACGTTTTAGGCGCGCTTGTTGAGAAATTAACGGGTAAAAATCTTCTTGATTATTTAAAGGAAAAGCTCTTTAATAAAATGGGTACTTTCAGTACTGCCGAAATTTTAAAGACTCCCAACGGCGAAGCTTGGGGCGATTCTGCACTTCTCTGTACACCAAGAGATATGCTTAGCTTTGCCCGTTTCGTAATGAACTACGGCACTTGGGAAAACGAAAGGCTTATGAATGAAGCTTATTTAAGAAAAGCTACAAGTAAACTTTCCGATAATAATCTTGAGGGCTTTACCGCCTGCGACAGCCACGGCTACGGCTATCAGATATGGCGAACTGAGCAGAACGGCTTTGCTTTCCTCGGTATGGGAGGGCAGGATACGGTATGCGTACCCGAAAAAGATATTATTCTGGTATATAACGGCGATAATCAGGGCTATCCCGAAGCCAGAAATATCACGATGAACGGTTTCTTTGATATTATCGTTAATAATTTAAGTGACAGCAAGCTTCACGAAAATAAAGAGGCGGAAAAACGTTTGCAGGAAGCAACCGAAAATCTGAGCCTTGCTTACCTTAAAAACGGCGTGGAAAGCTCCTTTAAGAACGAAGTAAACGGCAAAGTGTTTTTAGCCAAGGAAAACCCTATGGGTATTAAAAAGTTTGCCTTAGTATTTACTTCAGAGGATGAAGGTGTATTTAAATACGAAAACCGGCAGGGCGAAAAGGAAATTAAATTCGGTATCGGTAAAAACGTATTCGGTAAATTTCCCGAGCTTGGCTATAGTAACGAAATAGGCGGCGTAAGAACAACTAACGGCTTTATGTATAACTGTGCTGCTTCACTTATTTTCAGCGAAGAAAAGAAAATTAAATTGAAAGTACAGATAATCGATAAGTATTTTGGTAATTTCACCGCTACTTTTGCTTACAAAAATAATTCCTGCGCTGTAAGAATGATTAAAACTGCGGAAGATTTCCTCGAGAAATATCACGGCGAGCTCTATTCTGAATGGGAAGAAATTATATAATTTAAATTAATATTAGGGTATTGATAAGGTGATAATATGTTGAATAACGCATTGTTTTCATTGGAAGAAATAGCTGAAATTAAAAATTCCTCAGAGGAAAAGACCAAGGTTTTACTTGGCGAAGTAATTAAAGAAGCGGATGCCGAGCTTGAAAAAGAAGTCAGTGATATGGAAACGCTGGGCTTTGCTTACTACATAACAGAAGATGAAAAATATTTTATTAAAGCTAAAAGCGTAATGGAATATTTATGTAAAATGGATGCATGGACTCCGCCTCCCGAAACTCACGGCGGATTTGCAGGTACCTGCGAACTGGGTTCTGCAAGCAAAGCGGTAAACAGCGCGTACTTCTTTAACCTTTTCGGCGATAAGCTCAGTTCCGAAGAAAAGGAATACATATTTAAAAATACCTGGGAAAAGGGTATAAACCCCATTTTCAAAGAGTGGGTATTGCCCGTCACAAGGCTTCACAGTATAGACACTATGGGCCATAATTGGTGGTGCGTTATGATTTCAAGTGCCTGCCTTGCCGCTACATTGTTTAAGGATTATATTAAGGATTTTGAATATACCGTAAATTACGGCATCAGGGCTTTAAAGGAATGGTTTGAGTATAAGGGTAACGAAGTTAACACCAAACCCGTAAATTTCGATTGCGGCGGCTTCTACGAGGGTATTGCATATATTAATTATTCACTTTTTGAATATCTCCGTTTTGCCATAGCTTACAAAAGAACATTCGATAAATCTCCCCTCGATGATGAGAGCTTATTAAAGAAGATGGCAGAGTTTATTTTAAATTGCTATTACCCCTCATCGGAGGACGAATATTTTGTAAACTTCGGCGATGCAAGTAAAACTGCCACACCCGATAGCCCCATATATATGCTGCGCTACGGTTTAGGTATAAAGGAATTAAGGTATTATTTAAACAGAAGAAGAAAAAACGGAGATTCTAAAGTTACCCTCCTTTTAATTCAGAATGAACTTAAAAAGGAAGAAAAAATGCCCGAAACCTTAGACGTTTGCTACGGTAAAATCGGTTGGGCAATTATGAGGGACAGCTACCTTGAAAATTCCACAATGCTGGCTGTAAAGTGCGGCGATACGTGGAATCACGCCCACGCAGATGCAGGCCATTTCAGTCTATACAGAAAAGGCAGGGCTGAAATTTACGATAGCGGTAACCCTTCAAGCTACACAAAGGAAGTATACAGAACATATTATGCACAGAGTATAGCTCACAACGTGGTGCTCTTTAATAATATGGGTCAGGATTCAAGAGATAACCTTAAGGACCACGCCAGAGTCAAAGGCAGGCTATTAAATTTCAAAGCAGATGAAAATTTCAAATATCTTCTTGCAGACTGCACAGGTCCCATGGGAAGATATTTCAGAAAGCATCACCGCCATTTTCTGTGGATAGAAAACGCAATACTGATTTACGATGATATTGAGTGCTATGAAAAAGGCGAAGTTAATTTCCTTATGCACGAGGATGAAAGCTCCTTTAAAATGCTTACAGACTGTGAATGTACTGTTCGGGAGGGCTATAAGGACAGAAGCGATGAAATAAACTGCACTTATAAATCCTATAATCTAAAAACAGACGAAGCTGGCCATGCTAAATTCGTTTCGCTTATTGCTTTGGATGAAAGTAAGGAAATTTCAGTAAGCGAAACCGCGGAATATATAAAAATATGCTACGGAGAAAGTATATACTATATCAATAAACGAAGCGACGGCAAGGTGATGCACAGAAATTGCTTTGTTATAGTAGACGGCATCTTAACAGATGCTACCATCCTAACGGATAAAGGCGGTAAAATAAGCGTTGTAAACGGCTCGATAGTAAGAAAGAACGGCGAAAGTTTACTGGATGAATTTTCAAGAATCAACGGATTTATAAACTGAAAAATTAAACCCGACAGACTTTAAAATCTGTGCATCTGTCAAGGAAAAGTAGACACTTAAAAACCCCATAGTATTAGAAGCCCAGTTCGGTCTTGTACTGAACTGGGCTTTTATAGCCCAGAGCGGCCGCAGGCCGCCTGTTATTAAAG
>SVPY01000049.1 GCA_015065615.1 Oscillospiraceae bacterium
TTGGTGTCCATTGCCGCTTCTTTTGTCCCTTTCTCATTATTTCACCTCCTATGTCTATATTTTAGCATAAAGAAAAGGTAGACAACATGGTGTTTTCCATGTGTCTACCTTTATCTTACAGCTTTACAGTTAAATGAAAGGTGCGTTTGTTTTTATATTTCTATAATGCTGCCTGAACTTAGGTAGTGAAGTTTACTCATATACCGCTTCATAAAATTATATTGCTCTACTCCCGTGCAGTGGCAGGTGTAAAAGGCAGTGCCGGTATCGTTTAAAATTTCTGCGTACTCTTTAAGCTTATCATCAAGAGGAAGCTTTGAAAAATGAAACCCGCCTAAAATTACGTCTGCTTTAAAATAAAGAGCAATATCAAGTATGCCTTTATGGGAGCAGCCGCTTATTAAAATCCTTTTTCCTTTTTCTTCAATAAGCAAATAGTGTTCGTGCAAAAAATCGTCGGGAATAAATTTATTACCTTCTTTCTTATTTAAACCGAAGGAGCCGAGGTCGTATTTCTTTTTAATTCCGTTTAACGTGTAAAGGGTAAGCTTATTGTTTATTTTAAATTCGTTACCTGTAAAAATTATTCTCTTATTATCTTTTAAATTTACGTTAAGACCTATATATTTTTCCCTGCCGTTATAATAGGGGAGAAAGGCATTTTCATTAACGTAAATTTTTGCATTTGAATTAATCTCAAGGAATTTTTCAAGCCCTCCGCCGTGGTCGTAGTGACCGTGGGAGAGCACCGCTAAATTTATTTCCTTTAAGTTTACACCGAGCTTCTCGGCGTTTTTTGCAAACAGATCGCTTTGCCCCATATCGAAAAGAATCTTATCTTCTTCCGTCTCAATAAAAAGAGAAAGTCCGTGTTCGCTTAAAATATTTTCATTAAAACTAATATTTTCAGTTAAAACCGTTATTTTCATTTTTTATCACCTGAATTTATTATAGCTGTAAAATATAAATTGTCAATCTCAGGAAAATATTGAAAAATGTCATAAAATAATATATAATTCTCAGTAGTAAGCAAAAGGAGTTATATTAATTATGGAAATGGTTTTAATTACAGCCATAGGTGTTGGCGGCGCCACACTTATAGGCGCAGTTTTAGGTTTTATATTTAAAAAGGTTTCCCATAAATTTTCCGATATCGTCCTTTCCTTTGCGGCGGGCGTTATGCTTTCGGCGGCGGTTTTGGGACTTATCATTCCTTCCGTTGAATATGGCGGAGATTTTGGAATAGTTATAACCGTTATAGGAATTTTTGCAGGTGCCTTATGCCTTAACTTAATAGATAAATTGGTGCCTCACCTTCACAAAATGGTGGGCAGCGATATTGAAAGCCACAACAATGCAAATTTAAGCAAGGTTTTGCTTTTCGTTTTAGCTATTGCAATACATAACCTTCCCGAAGGTATTGCCGCAGGCGTCGGCTTTGGCTCAGGGGACGTTAATCAGGCTTTCCTTATTGCGGGCGGTATCGCGCTGCAGAATATCCCCGAAGGTATGGTTATTATAGGACCTATGCTGGCAGCAGGCGTATCGCAGAAAAAGACTTTACTTATAGCGTCAATTACAGGTCTTGTGGAAGTTATAGGTACATTGATAGGCTATTTTGCCGTAAGCGTTTCAACAGCTATTCTGCCTTTTGCTCTTGCCTTTGCAGGCGGCACAATGCTTTACGTGGTAAGCGACGAGATGATTCCCGAAACCCACGCCCACGGCTGTGAAAGAGGCGCTACCTACGCCTTACTCCTTGGTTTCTGCGTGATGCTTATTTCCGACGTGCTATTAGGTTAAGGTGAAAGATAAATGGAACTCTGGATAATTTTAGTAGCTATATACGGCATATTAAAAGGACTTAGAGAGCCTGTAAAGAAAAAAGCTCTGGAAAGGGACAGCCTTTTAGGTGTACTTTTCGTTTATACCTTTATAGGATTCTTAATGGTTATACCAACGGCAAGGGACGTGTTTAACCTCTCCTTCGAAGTGTTCTGCCTCGTATTTATAAAATCCTTCTCGGTTTTTCTTGCCTGGATTCTTGCCTTTCTCTCCGTTAAGAAAATGCCCGTAAGTCTTTACGGTGTACTTGACCTTTCACGAGTTATTTTCTCCACACTCTTAGGTGTGTTTTTCCTAAAGGAAACAATAAGCTTAAACGGTTTTATCGGTCTTGCCATAGTACTTGTTGGTATTTACTTTGTTAACCGCAAAAAGGAAACGGGCGAAAGTGAATTTAACCGCAAATATATTTTTTATACACTTGTTTCCTGCGCTTTAAACGCCGTATCCGGTACCCTCGATAAATACATAATGGGAATGAATGCAATAAGCGCCGATAATCTGCAGTTCTGGTTTATGCTTTTAATGTCCCTTATGTATTTGGTTTACATTCTCATAAAGCGGGAGAAAGTGAATTTTAAATCCTGCATAAAAAATCCCTACATATATCTTTTAAGCATTATGCTTATTGTGGCGGATAAGCTTTTATTTATAGCAAACGCAGACCCAAACAGTAAGGTGACAATGATGACACTTATAAAGCAAAGCTCGGTATTCGTCACCATAGCTTCGGGAAAACTCATTTACAAGGAAAAGCATATTCTCTATAAATCACTCTGCGCGCTACTGATTTTCATAGGCATAGTTCTTGCGCTGTTCTGAATACAAAACAAAAAAGGTCGGCAGTATAAATGCCGACCGATTTTTTATATTCAATTACTTTTTACGGGAAAGGAATCTGTCAACAACCTGCTGGCGGTAATCCTTTGTAAGAGTATTGAAGAATGCAGAGTAACCGGTTACGCGAACAACTAAGTCGGGATGTGTGGAGGGGTCTGCATGAGCTTCAAGAAGAATCTTTTCACTTAAGATGTTAAGGTTGATAAGCATACCGCCCATGTGGTCGTGAGCATGAATAAGAGCAACAAGAGCGTCTACGCCGCCTGCCTTCTCAAGCATATCAAGGTCGATATCAAGATGTAAGGGAGCGCTGTTACCATAGCCGGGTCTTGCAATAGCAACTGCATTAGCCTTAAGTGTGGGGGAGAAGGAATCAAGTCCTCTTGCGAAACCGGGATCGGGTTCGTTAGAGTGGGAGATAGCCTCGCCATACTTTCTGCCGTTGGGTGTTGCGGGGAGTTCGCGGCCGCGGTGTAAAATATCACCGTGAGAGAACATACCGGGGATAATGGGGAGATGATGCTTGGGAGTACCTTCGTTCTTACAGCACCATACGTAATAATCTCTTATCTTGCAAGCCCACTTTTCAGCGATAGATTCGGGGTTACCGAAACGCTTGATGTTGGCAAACATAAGTCTTATATCCTCGTAGCCTTCGTAGTTGGCGTCAAGAACTTCATACATCTTTTCCCAAGAGATTCTCTCTTCATTAACAACTCTCTGTTCAATAGCTGCGAAGGAGTCGGCAACTGTTGCAAGAGCGATACCGTCTATATTGAAGTTAATAACGTCACAACCCTGAGAAGCGTTAAGGCCTCTTTCAATGGGGCCGTGCATAAAGAGGTTAAGCACGATTTCGGGAGTGTAATTACCAACCTCTTCATAGTGCTTATCGTAGCCGTGTTTGATGGAATCTACAATTGTCTTTACGTGGTAGCAGAAGCGATCCCATAATTTTTCGAGTGTGGGGTTATCGTCACGAATATCCTGTAAAGCGTAATAGAAAGCAAAGCCCATATTAGCTCTTGTAACGTCCTGTAAGGGGTATTCAATACCGGGAAGAGCAACCCAGTTACAGCCAACCTTAGCTCTCTGACGAGCAAGATGCTGTGAGTAGCCGTTCTTCTTATAGCCTTCTTCAACGCCTGTGCTTAAGGAGTAGTCAACACCTGAGCCATCCTCAGCGCAGTATTCAAGTGAACGGCGCAGAAGTGTCTCATTGACCTTATCGTGAACACGGAGAGCGATATTGATCGGGATATGTAAGTAATGAACTGCATCAAGAATAATGAAGCTCATTCTGCTTGTTAAATCGCGGCTGCCGTCGGGAATAAGACCTGCAATCTGTGAATAGTGAGTATCGTTAAAGAATAAGCTTGCAATATACCAAACAGCCTCTTCATCAGTTACAATACCTGCGTCAACGTCCTTTTCATAGTAGGGACGTAAAACTTCGTCCAGCTGGTCAAGAGCGCCGCCTACGAAATAAGTACGGTCAGCAGTCTGGAAGTGAGCGATAAACTGGCAGGCTTCACGAAGAGTTCTGGGAACACCTGTTACGAGGTAATCGTTCATATCGGCGATTTCGATAAGGTTCTGTTTTGCAACGGGGTCTGTTTCAGCTTCAGCCATCTCACGTGCTTTGTCGGCTGTCTGCTTTACAAACTCCTGCATTGCAAGTACAACTTCTTCTTCGCCGTCGTAGAAATCAGTATTGGCGGGATTGTTGAAATCACGGTAGTAGCGAACTTTCTCAAGTAAGCCTTGCCAACCTAATTTAAGACCTATTTTAATATCGGGACCGCAGTGGTTCATACCGAGGTAACCGGGAGAAGTTCTGTATTTTCTCCAGCACTCTCTTGTTTCCTCGTCAATAGCAAACTGAGGGTCGAAGTCAAGCTTAACGTCGAAGAACTTTCTGTCGATCATAGGGCCTACCCAAGCGCCGCCGAGAGCACTTGCCTTATTAACGTACTTAGGCATTTCGTTCATAAAACGGCGGAAAAGCTTACCTAAATTCTTGGGACCGTAGAGAGGACGCGCATCTGTCTCGATAGGAGCCTTGAATTTAAATTCAGGGAACCAAACGAAACCCCAGTCGTCACTGTCGTGAGTGAGACCAAGCTGAATCTTAACGTCTGTGTCCTTCATCTTATCGTCGTGAAGAGTCTTGATTCTTTCGCTCATTAAGGGAGAAAGTATAACTTTGTCTTCATTTAATACTCGCATTATAGAATCCTTCTTTCTTTTGTTTTTAATATATTTGTCAGCTGCGGTAAGCGTTCAGACCTTTGTTTCTGAACATCTCTACCGTGCTGTCAATTTCTTCGTCTGTGGGTACTTTACAGCTGAAACCGGGGTTTTCAATACCGAGAGCTGCGTATTTGCCTTCGCCGAGTCGGTGGAAAGGCATAATTTCAATTTTCTCAAACTTAATATCCTTTAAGATATCTGCAATCATTTCCATCTCGCCGCTGTTAAAACCGGGGATATAAGGAACACGTATCCAGATTCTTTTGCCTAAGTCTGAAAGCTTTTTAAGGTTATCAAGAATAAGCTCGTTAGTTACGCCCGTTAAAGTTTTGTGCATTTCGCTTGTGGCAGCTTTTACATCGTAAAGGAACATATCGGTGTAGGGGAGAATCTTTTCAAATTTTTCCCAAGGCTGGTGACCTGCCGTGTCAACAGCGGTATGTACGCCTTTTTCCTTTAATTCTTTTAAAATTTCACACAGGAAATCTATCTGCTGCATACATTCGCCGCCTGAGAAGGTAACGCCGCCGCCGCTGCCTTTGTAATATTCCATATCGGTAAGGCAGGATCTTACTATCTTATCACTTGTAACGGTTTCGCCAACTGAAATAAGAGCTTCGGCAAAACAGTTATCAACGCATTTCATACAGCGTATACACTCGTCTCTGTCTATGATATGACAGCCGTCCAAATCAAATTTATGAGCCTCGGCAGGGCACACGCTGAAACATCTGCCGCAGCCGATACATTTATCCGGGTAAAATTCCAGAAGTCTGTTTGCGGAAATAGATTCGGGGTTATGGCACCATTTACATCTCAAATTACAGCCCTTGAAAAATACCGTTGTTCTTGCGCCGGGGCCGTCGTAAATAGAGAATCTCTGGATGTTAAATATAATTCCTGAAAGCATTATCTTCCTCCGAAAGGGGATTTTTGGTAGTTGCAATAACAACTATACCTATTCATTGAAATTATAAAAATATATGGCGAAAAAGTCAATGCACAATATTAATTTTTGAAAAAATTTTTCGGGAAATATATTAAAATAGTTGAATAAAAAAGAACGCCGGGCGCAAAGCTAAGCGTTCTTTGGATTTATAAAAAACGGAAATTAATATTTATGATAAATTTTGCTCGCTTCTGAGTTTATTTCGTATTTCGCGCCGCAGAAGAGAGGCGCTTAATTCCTTCTTTTGTTCTTCTGTTTCAATAGCTAACAAGGGCACTTCAAGGGGCGTACCGCTTTTATCTATTGAAACCAAATTGATATAAGCCTGATTTATCATTATGTGCCTGTTTTCAGGTAATTCCAAAAAAGTATCGACTCTTACTTCCACAGAAGTTTTGCCTACGCCCGTTATAAAACCTCTCAGCATTATTAAATCCCCGGAATATGCAGGCGCCTTAAACTGAAGGTTATCGATAGAAGCAGTGGTAACCAAAGTGCCGCAATGGCGAATTGCTACAATTCCTGCAAGCTCATCTATCCATTTAAGCAGCTGCCCGCCGAAAAGTCTGCCGTAGCTGTTTATATGCGCAGGGCAAATAAGGTAATGCTGTTCTGTTAAAGAATCTTCAACTTTCTTAGTAATTCTCACGGTAAAATCCTTCTTGAACTAATGATTATTAAATATATTGTATTTAAATTAACGGAATAATCATAAAAGAAAGATTTATTTTATAAGGAACAGATTTTATTTACCGTAGTAACTGTCAAGCACCTCGGAAACCGTTTCGGACCAAATAATAATATTATCGGGTCGGTGCGAAACGGTGCTTATATCTTTAAGAGTAATATCCATAGGGCAGCCGTACTTGAGTACTGTCTTAACTGTCTTCTCAGTTTCTTTTCTTATTACTTCTCTGTCAGTAACAATAGCTACGTTAGCGGGGTTGGGTTTACGTGAATAAACGTATTTATTGCCAATGCGTTCAGCCATAACCTCTTCATTTGCCCAGGGAGAAACACCTATTTTACGCAGGTTTTCTATTTTAGTTATTACGTCCATCTTTTTATCGAGAGGCTCGCAGCAGCCGTAATATGTATAGGCAAAACGCTTTGCCACTTCAATAGAATACTTAATATCAAACTCATAATGCATTTCAGGGGAAATGTCGGAAAATCCCTGTGCCATAGTTCTGTACCAAGTGCCTTTTAAGCCGCTTTCAGCCAAACCTGAAACGTATGCAGGGGTGCAGTGTAATGAAGGGAAGGTCGGGTCAACTCCCAGCTCACGCTCAACAAAATCTATTTCAGCAGTAAAAATATCCAGGAATTTCTTCCTAATTGCATGCAAATGTTCGGGTCTGTCATACAAATCGTAAAGTATGTTCTCCATACCGCGGTAACGCGCAATCCTATCCCATGCAGCAAAGCCTATGGAGCCTCTGCCGCAAAGCTTAACAGGCATACTGTCGCCAAACAGATCGGTATAAAAATCCATAGCCTGTTCATCTTTATCCTTACGTCTTGTAAAGGTGGGAATCTTAATAAGCTCTACACTGTCTTCATCTTCAAGTATGTCGGTGAAAGAGTGGGAGATTATATTGTTTGTGTCGTCAGTTCTGCGTACATCTTCCTGTACTTCAAGTCCGATTCCTGTAGAGTCATAATGCTTTGTAACACGGAAGAAGGGCTCAAAATAAGTATCCGCCTTAAAGTGCTTCCAACGGTAAATAGATATAAGGAAAGAAGCTTCAATGTTGCGTGCGGTTGCATCCTCACATATACACTTAAGCTCATCGCCAATATCCATCTGATACCAAGGAATCTCATCGATAATTACGGGAGGGCGTACGATTTTAAGGTCGTTAGTAGCTTTCATTCTCCTGTTCATATCCTGCTGTTTTTCGCTTTGAGCCATTTCCATATATATTTTGGCAAGCTCTCTGATTCTGTTTTTATCATTTTGTGTCATACTGTCACCTCAATTATTTTCCGTAATATTTATCAAGAACTTCAGATACTGTTTCGGACCATACTATTAAGTTTTCAGGTCTGTGTGAAACTGTACTGATATCCTTAAGAGTAATATCCATTGGGCAGCCGTATTTAATAGCGAGCTTAACGGATTTTTCCGTCTCTTTTCTTACTGCCTCGGGATCGGTGATCATAGCTACGTTTGCAGGGTTAGGCTTTTTGGAGTAAACGTATTTTCCGCCTATCCATTCTGCCATAACCTCCTCTTTTGCCCAAGGGGTAACACCGATTTTTCTGAGATTTTCTATTTTGCTTATTACTTCCAATTTTTTATCAAGGGGCTCACAGCAGCCGTAGTAGGTATAGGCAAAGCGCTTAGAAAGTTCAAGAGAATATTTAACGTCAAATTCATAGTGCATTTCTGGTGAAATATCAGAAAAGCCCTGAGCCATTGTGCGGTACCAAGTAGCCTTTAAGCCATCATTTGCTAAACCTGAAACGTAAGCAGGAGTGCAGTGTAAAAGTGGATAATCAGGGTCTACGTGAAGCTCTTTTTCTATAAAATCAAGCTCAGCTGTTACTATTTCCAAAAATCTCTTTCTTATTGCGTGAAGGTGCTCGGGTCTGTCGTATAAATCATAAAGAATGTTTTCCATACCGCGGAATCTTGCGATTATGTCCCAAGGTGCGCTGTAAATATAGCCTCTGCCGCAAAGCTTAACGGGCATGCTATCGCCCAAAAGCTCTGTATAAAATGCTATGGCTTTTTCGTCTTTATCCTTGCGTCTTGTGAACTGAGGTATCTTAAGCTTTTCAAGATCCTCTTCGTTTTCAAGTACGTCAATATATTCGTGAGATATAATATTATTGATATCGTCTGTCTTTCTGGTATGTTCTTCTACCTGCAAGCCTATTCCCGTGGAATCGTATGCCATGTCAACTCTCCAGAAAGGCTCAAGTATAGTATCTGCTTTAAAATGTTTTCTTCTGTAAATAGCAATTCTTAAAGCATATTCCACGCCTCTTGCTCCTTCATCTTCACAAAGGCAAGTAAGCTCATTATCAATATTCATCTGATACCAGGGAATCTCATCAATAAGCAGGGGAGGGCGCACAAGCTTTAAATCGTTTGTGGCTTTCATTCGCTCGTTCATTTTAAACTGCTTTTCGTCTGTTGCCAGCTCCATATATTTCTTGGCAAGCTCCCTGACTGTTTCTTTATCACGAATGTTCATAAAATCTAATCACCGCCTTTTTTAATATATTTAATTATAGCAGATATAAAATTTGTTTTCAATGAAAATGTTAACAGCACAAATTACAGCTTTTAAACGTGTTATAAATTACGCGAGAATAAATATGTAAAGGGTACAAAATAATATTTATATCAGCGCAGCGAAAAGAAATGTTATTTTCCAATAACAAAAAACACATTGATTTTATGAAAAAACAATGATATAATGTAAAAAAAGTACAAAATGGTGGTGAAGCTCATTGAATCTGTTACACATGAAGCACGCAATGGAGGTTGCCAAAGCAGGTTCCCTCAGCAAAGCTTCCGAAGTGCTTATGATTGCAGCGCCCAACATCAGCCGTTCCATAAAAGAGCTTGAAGCCGATCTCGGTATTTCAATTTTTGACCGTACCCAAAAAGGTATGATTCTTACTCCCAAGGGAGAGGAATTTATGAATTTTGCCAAAGAGATTCTGGGTCAGATTGAGGAAGTCGAGAAGTTCTATAAGGCAGGCGCACCGAAAAAACAGAAGTTTTCCATTTCCGTTCCCCGTGCCTGCTATATTTCCGAGGCTTTTGCTGAATTTTCAAAGTCACTTTCCAAGGATGCAGCTGAGGTTTTTTATAAGGAAACCAATTCCCAAAGAACCATCAATAATATTTTAAATCACGATTATAAGCTTGGTATTATCCGCTACGCCGAAAATTACGATAAATATTTCAAGACGATGCTTGAAGAAAAGGGCTTTCAGTATGAACTGGTTACAGAGTTTACCTATTCACTTATTATGAGTACGGATAATCCCTTATCAAAGAAAGAAACAATTACTTTTGACGATTTAGTAGATTATATTGAAATTGCCCACGCAGATCCCTACGTACCTTCTATGCCGCTTTCAAAGGTGGTAAAGGAGGAACTGCCGGATAATATAGAGCGCAGAATTTTCATCTTTGAGCGGGCAAGTCAATTTGATCTTTTATCAATAAATCCCGAAACGTTTATGTGGGTTTCTCCCGCACCGAAAAGTTTGCTTGAACGTTATAATTTGGTACAGAGAAAATGTGCAGACAATAAAAAAGTATATAAGGATGTTTTGATATATAAAAATGGATATAAGTTATCAAAGCTGGACAGACAGTTCATCACCGAGCTGTGTGAATCGAAAAGAAAGTACCTGTAAACATAAATACGTAAATTTTACCCCAACCTCTTAAATGAGGTTGGGGTTTATTTTTTGTAATCGATACAGGGGTAATCGATATTGATAATACCGATTATCTGAATTAAGAATTTTCAAAGGTTTGTTTGAATGTTAAAATTATAACGAACTTGAGAAGAGAGAAGGTGCTATAAAAAAGATGACTGTATCTAAGGCGACTTTGGGCAGACTTCCAAGATATCTTGAATTTCTGCGAGAGCTGAATCATGAGAAAGTTCCTTACATATCGGCAACGAGAATTGCCGAAAAGCTGAACCTTGGTGAAGTTCAGGTAAGAAAAGACCTTGCATCCATAAGCGGTGCGGGAAAGCCGAAGCTTGGCTATGTGACTGATGAACTTACGGAACAAATCGAAGAAGTTTTGGGATATAACCGATCTACAAAAGCAGTGCTTGTGGGAGCAGGGAAACTCGGAAGAGCGCTATTGCAATTCGATGAATTTCAAAAATACGGCATTGAAATTTTAGCAGCATTTGACTCAAACGAGCAAATTATAAATCTGACCGGTAAAACGGAAATAATTCCGATGAAGCAGTTTGAAAGTTTTTGCAAAACGCAAAAAGTTCAGCTGGGTATAATTACGGTTGGCGAAGGCTCAGCTCAGGCCGTATGCGATCAAATGATAAAAAGCGGAATTACGGCAATATGGAATTTCGCACCATGTAAATTGAAGGTGCCTGCAGGTGTACTGCTGCAAAATGAAAATTTAGCGCTTTCTCTTGCACACCTTAACAATAAATTATGCAAATTAAATTAGGAGGAAAAAAATGGACACAAAAAATTATTCAATCGTAGACAGTGTGGAAAAGCTTGAAGAAGCTATTGCACGCACCAGAGAGGCACAGAAGGTATTTGCTGCCTATACACAGGAACAGGTAGATAAAATATTCTTAGCTGCTGCTTCTGCTGCCAACAAGGCAAGAATTCCTCTTGCTAAAATGGCTGTTAAAGAAACCGGTATGGGCATTGTAGAAGATAAGGTTATCAAGAATAACTACGCTTCCGAGTATATTTACAATGCTTATAAGACAACTAAAACCTGCGGCGTTATTGAGGAAGATAAGGCTTTCGGTATTAAGAAAGTTGCCGAGCCTATCGGTGTAATCGCAGCCGTCATTCCTACTACAAACCCCACGTCTACAGCTATTTTTAAGTGCTTGCTGGCTCTTAAAACACGTAATGCTATTATCATCAGCCCCCATCCCCGCGCAAAGAACAGCACTATAGCTGCTGCTAAGCTGGTACTCGAGGCTGCTGTTAAAGCTGGCGCTCCCGAAGGAATTATCGATTGGATCGACGTTCCCTCTTTGGAAATGACCAACACAGTAATGAAAGAAGCTGATATTATCCTTGCTACAGGCGGTCCCGGTATGGTTAAGGCTGCTTACTCCAGCGGTAAGCCCGCTCTCGGCGTTGGTGCAGGTAACACTCCCGCAATTATCGATGAATCTGCAGATATTCTTCTTGCAGTTAACTCCATTATTCACTCCAAGACCTTCGATAACGGTATGATCTGCGCTTCCGAGCAGTCCGTTATCGTTCTCGAAAGCATTTATGATGCAGTTAAAGAGGAGTTTGCTACACGCGGCTGCTATTTCTTAAATCCTGCAGAAACAGAAAAAGTTCGTAAGACAATAATCATCAACGGCGCTCTCAACGCAAAAATCGTAGGTCAGCCTGCTGTAAAGATTGCAGACCTTGCAGGTGTAACAGTACCCGCAGGCACTAAGATTCTTATCGGCGAAGTTGAAAGCGTTGAACTTTCAGAAGAGTTCGCTCACGAAAAGCTCAGCCCCGTACTTGCTATGTATAAAGCCAAGAGTTTTGAAGAAGCTCTTGATAAGGCAGATAAACTTGTAGAAGACGGCGGTTTCGGTCATACTTCATCCATATATCTTAACGAAATCACAGAACAGGAAAAACTCAGTGCTTTTGCTGCCCGTATGAAGACCTGCCGTATTCTTGTAAATACACCTTCATCCCACGGCGGTATCGGCGACCTTTACAACTTCAAGCTTGCTCCCTCACTTACCTTGGGCTGCGGTTCTTGGGGCGGTAACTCAGTTTCCGAAAACGTTGGTGTTAAGCACCTGTTAAATATTAAAACAGTAGCAGAAAGAAGGGAAAATATGCTTTGGTTCCGTGCACCTGAAAAGATATATATCAAGAAAGGATGTTTACCGGTTGCTCTCGACGAGCTCAGAACCGTACGCGGTGCTAAGAAAGCATTCATCGTAACCGATACCTTCCTTTATAAAAACGGCTACACTAAACCTATTACAGATAAGCTCGACGAAATGGGCATCGCTCATACAACATTCTTTGACGTTCAGCCCGATCCTACACTTAAAAACGCTCAGGACGGCGCTAAGCAGATGGCTGCATTCCAGCCCGATACAATCATCGCTCTGGGCGGCGGTTCCGCTATGGACGCAGCTAAGATTATGTGGGTTCTCTATGAGCATCCCGAAGCAGACTTTATGGATATGGCAATGCGCTTTA
>SVPY01000011.1 GCA_015065615.1 Oscillospiraceae bacterium
TGGTGTCCATTGCCGCTTCTTTTGTCCCTTTCTCATTATTTCACCTCCTATGTCTATATTTTAGCATAAAGAAAAGGTAGACAACATGGTGTTTTCCATGTGTCTACCTTTATCTTACAGCTTTACTTACAATTAAGTAAGAGAGTTAATTTTTTATACTGTTAATTCAAAGCCGTCCACAGCAACTATGAAAGGCATGTTTAAATCTTCCTTAAGTTTATTAATTGCTATTTTGCTGCTTTCTTTATCGTTATAATGAACGATAACCATCTTTTTAAGATTTTCATTACCTTTTAAGACCTTTGAATATTCACCTGCGCCAAAATGAACGCATTCGCAAATAGCTACGTCTACAGGTTTATCAAGTACCGAAATCGGGAAATCCACCACAGGACCTTCGCCGCAGAAGTCGCCTGTAACCAAAATTCTTTTATTTTCGGCTTCAATTACGTAGGAATAAGAAAAAGCAGAGTGCTTTGTTCTGTAAGCAGTAACTTTTATATTGCCGTCATCGTAAAATAAACCTTCTTTAACTGTATTAAACTCAAAATCACGGATATGAGAATCGTTAAACTCAAGCCAGGCGCCTATAAGCTCCTTTGCCTTTTCTCCTGAACCAGGGATATAAAAGGATGGCTTTGCTTCTTTAAAATACCAGGAGCAAAGGTCAACAAAGGAAATAAGACCGTTAGTATGGTCGCCGTGCATATGAGTTAAAAATACAGATTTTACACTTTCGATAGGTATTTTTCTTGTGATAAGTCCCTCAATGGACTGAGTTCCCATATCCACAAAATAAACCTTATCCCCTACTTCAAACATTATTGACTGGCAGCGTCTGTTAACTTCGGGTACGCCGTGACTTGTGCCTAAAAACGTAATTTTCATAGTTTACACCTTTCTTAGTCGTGTCTTTGTTCCTGATTATCAAAGGTCTCGCAGAAGCGGGCGTGGAAAGAGGGCTCTCTGCCTGCTACGTAAAGATGACTTATGTCGCCAAAACAGCTCATTCTAAAGCTTGCTTTGCCTTTTCTTCTCTCTTCACTGTTTAAAATAGTTACGCTTGAAGGAGCGGCGCAGGCACCCTGCCAGAGCATCATAGGAGGTATACTTAAAAGATGGCTTAAAAGCACACATTCAAGACCGAAATGGCAGAAGAAAACTATGGTATCCTCATTAGCTTCATTTACTTTATACATTCTGCCCATTCTTTCGTAGCCGTGCTTTTTAAGAAGCTCATCAAAATTTTTCGTGACGTTTTCGTAAGCTTCTTTTATATCGGATTCCTTAAAATTCGGAACTTCCGTCCAGTTTTCCATACTGTACATACGGTCATCGGTTGTGAAATCCTCAGGGAGCCAATCCCAGGGGCAACCTTTTTCGGGCCTGTCGGGACGGGAAACGGGAATGAAAAATTCCTGAAGCCAGTCACAAACTTCTGCCTCTCTGCCTATTTTCTTAAGTGTGCAGTTAGCAGTATCACGCGCTCTGCCAAGTGGGGAAACGTAGAAATTTTTAACCTTTACGTTTTTCATTCTCTCGGAAAGAAGCTCAGCTTCAATCCAGCCTGTGGGAGTTAAAGAATCTATGGAATAATCCGGGTCTGCGTGTCTTATAATCATTATTTTCATAGTATCTCACCTTTTTATAACTTCGATTTTTTCTACGCCGTAGTATTTCAAACATTCAATAGCTTTTTCATCAATAATTTCGCCCGACACCACTATGGGAATTGCAGGTGGACAAGCTACCGATAAGGTAGCTGATATTCTGCCTGAAGCTTCTTCAACTGCTATATTTTCACGGGTTTTGAACAGAGCTTCCCTTACGCTTAGCTTTTTCTCACTTAAAGTAAACAGAGGCGGCGCTTTCTTTATTTCTTCCCGTTTTTTTATGGAAAGAAGGGCGTTTTTAATGATATTTAAATCTTCATCAGAAGTTTCGGGGGTAAACATCATAACTAAAAAGTCGGGGTCGTGAAATTCTGTTACGAGATTCTTTTCTAAAAGAATTTCTGCCAATTCATCGCCCGTGTAGCCATACTTTTTAGCATCGAAAGTAAATTTGATTTTTTCATCACCTATAAAGCAAAAACCCGCTTCAATTAAATCGCTTTTTAATTTACTTAATTTAATTATAAATGCGCTCAATTTTTCTTTATACCCACAAGATATATATTCGTTAACTTTATCAAGCGATTGTAAAATTAAATACGAAGGACTTGTAGAGCCAAACATACCAAGGGCACACTTAACTTCCCTTTTAAAAACCTCGGGCGCGTTATCGTTTATGTGAATATATGCGCCACCTGTTAAGGAGGGTAAAGTTTTGTGAGCGGAATCACAGCAAATATCAGCCCCAAGGTCAATGGGATGCTCTGAATTTTCTAAAAATTTCAGATATGCGCCGTGGGCGTTATCAACCATCAAAAGTACACCGAATTCTTTACAAACCTCTGAAATTCCCTTAATATCCACCTTGTTACCGAGATAATCGGGGTCTGTTAAATAAAGCACGTGAGGAAGTAAGGTAGATTTACCGAAAAGCTCTTTTATTTCCTCTTTACTGATAACTGCACAAAGATAAGAAGACGTATTTTCAGGGACAAGCCATTCAAGTGAAAAATCAAGTAAAGCGCAGGCGCTTAAAAAAGTTTTGTGGGCGTTTCTGCCTGCTAATACCCTTAACTTCTCGCCCTTTTCACCTGCATACAAGGCGGCTAAATAAAGCATCGCCCTTATACATTGGGATGATCCCTCGGTAGAGTACACCGTTTTACAGCCGAAAAGCTGTGAAGCGTTATTTTCGCTCTCTGAAATTATACCTTCGGGGTGGTATAAATCATCCGCGCCTTCCATTTCGGTAAGGTCTATATTCTCAAAACCAAGTAAATTAACACCCTTATGCCCCGGCATATGTACTCTTACGGGATTTTTTTCTGCATAATTTTTTGCAAAATCGCAAATAGGAGTTTTCATAAAAATTCTTAACTCAGTTAATATAAATTAATCTCTTAAAGCTCTGTCAATAGCTACCATAATGGCACATTCCATACGCTTTTTGAAAAGCTTACAGCCGTATTCATAAACGCCTGTTACACTTCCCGTTGCGTGGTAAGCGTTGGCTGCGCAACCGCCTGAGCAGTAAAGTCTTGCCCAGCAATCACGGCATTCAGGGTGAGCGTATACGTTACAAGCGGCAAATTCACCTTGAATTTCTTTATTTGTAACACCTTCAAAAATATTACCCAGCTTGAATTTTTCGTCACCGACAAACTGGTGGCAGGGGTAAAGGTCGCCCCAAGGTGTAACAGCCATATATTCGGTACCGCTGCCGCAGCCTGAAATACGCTTATAAATGCAGGGACCGCCTGTTAAATCTATCATATAGTGGTAGAATGTGAAAGGTTTACCCTCGGCATCTTTTTCAAGCATCAATTCTGCCAGCTTTTCGTACTGCTCCATTACGATGGGTAAATCCTCCATTGTAAGCTGAGAGGGGTCGCCGTCGGCACATACTACGGGTTCCATACTAAGCTCATTGAAGCCTAAATCCAGCATTGTTTTGATATCTTCCAAAAAGTCGGGGTTAGCGTGAGTAAAGGTACCGCGCATATAGTAGTTTTTGCCTTCTCTTGCCTTTACAAATTTCTGGAATTTAGGAACTATTTTCTCCCAGCTGCCGTTGCCCATATAGTCAACGCGGAAACGGTCGTGAACTTCTTTTCTGCCGTCTAAACTTAAAACCACGTTACTGCACTCACGGTTTGCGAAGTCGATTACGTCGTCGTCAATAAGCACACCGTTTGTAGTTAAAGTGAAACGGAAATTCTTATTCTTTTCCTTTTCAATGCTTCTTGCGTAAGCGACCAAATCTTTAACCACCTGAAAATTCATTAAAGGCTCGCCGCCGAAAAAGTCAACTTCAAGATTTCTTCTGGTACCTGAGTTTTCTACAAGAAAATCAAGCGCACGCTTACCTACTTCGTAGCTCATTAAAGCTCTTTCGCCGTGATATTTACCCTGGCTTGCAAAACAGTAGGAACAATTTAAATTACAGGTGTGGGCAATATGTAAGCAAAGCGCCTTAACAACACCTGCCGTTTTTGCTTTTAAATCACCCGCCATACTCTCAAAGGTGTCGGGAGCAAACAGAGCTCCGCTTTCTTTAAGCTCAACTACCTGATTGTAGCACTCGTTTATATCTTCTTTTGTAATATCCTCGCGGCCTCCGAATTTTTCTTCCATAGCCTTGATGATGGTCTCTTTATCATTATTTTCAAACATAGCGATTATCTCGTAAGCCACTTCGTCCACAACGTGAACTGCGCCTGAGCAAACGTCTAAAACTATGTTGTATTTTCCAAGCTTATACTGATGAATCATTTTATTTTCTTTCCTTCTTTATTTAAAACCCAAAGGGTTATTCACGAAAAAATGCCGCCTTTTAAGGGGCGGCATTCAGTATCTGCAATTACTTGCTTTCCTTCTTGTTTTCGCACTGCTGATTAGCAATACCGCAGCTTGTCTTGCAAGCAGACTGGCAGGAAGTCTGGCATTCGCCGCAGCCACCGTTCTTTGCGCTCTGGCAAAGGTTCTTTGTGTTGATTGTCTTAATATGCTCCATGGTGAAACCTCCAATACACATTTTTATAAATTTTATCACATTTTTCACTTAAAGTCAATATTTTAAGCTTGTATCTGCTTATTTTTATTCCTTTAGGAATTAAGCTTATTCAATTTCGCTTACAAGTTCCTCTAAAGCCTTGCGCTTTTTAGTTCTCAGTTTATCGCCTTCTTTTGCATATCCGACGGTAATAACGAGATGTATCTTCTTATCTATACCAATTATGTCCCTTATTTTTTCATCGTCAAGCCAGCCTAAAATACAGGAGCCTAAGCCCTGAGCCGCCGCTTCGGCGGTAATATATGCCGCGGCAATGCCGATATCAATTGAGCGGTAATCGATTCCTTTCAGTTTAGAACCCAAAGCCGCGGTTTTCACGTAATTTTCTTCGCTTATCACGATTAAAACGGGAGCGTCAATGGCAAACTTGTTCATTCCCATACCCATCGTGGCTTTGGCTACCGCTTTTGCCTTTTCTCCTTTACACACGGTAAAATGATAAGGCTGACCGTTGCAGGCAGAGGGTGAAAGCTGAGCGGAATAGAGTATGGCATCCAGTTTTTCTCTTTCTACTTCCCTATTTGGGTCATAATTTCGGCAGGACTGCCTTGTTTCTGCAATTTGGGTAAAATTCATTTTTATATTCTTCCTTTACTTTTTATAAAATAATTTTACCGCAGTTTTTTGTTTCCGTCAATAATAAAAGAATTTATAGAAAGTGGGATAAGAATTTAAAAAGTCCTGAAGCGTTGTTCTCTGAGAGGTACCGGGGTCATTGATAATAAAATCGGAGGCTTTAAGGCTATCGCCGCCTTTATATCCCGTAATTACCACCCAATGCTGTGAGCCGTAGGAATTTTTACCGCCGAAAAGAATTGGCTTACCTTCTTTTAAAAGATTATATATTTTATTTAAATAACCTGAGCTGTTTGTTACCGCGATATAATCGGAAGGCCAGTAGAGATTTCCCGAAGAAGTATAGCTTAATTTTTTAGCCATTTCATTGGGGTAAACGTTGTAGCCTTTTCTATAGGACTCCATCATAGCGATTCCCGTTGTGGTACAGCCTATTTGACCTATTGTTTTACCCGATGAACCTAATTTTACGCTTGACCACCTTGAATCCGTCTGCTTAAAGTAGGAAACATTTAAATTAATTGCAAGATATTGATTTCCGTCAGTTTTTACCGCAGATAAGTATTTTGTATTTACAAAACCTTTTTCACTGCCGTCATAAAGAATATAACTCCATTCGCCCTTTTTCCAGAGTTCAATTACCCGCTCGTTCTTTGTTAAAAAGTCTTTAACAGCATAAGCAGTGCCGTCACCCTTTCTTACGTTCAAACTGCCGCTACTTATGTTCACGTATTTATGCACTCCGTAAATTTCCTCTATATAATTTTTGTGGCAGTAGCCGTATTTGTTATCATCGTATTCCACGTACCACCAGGAGCCCGTTTTACTTATAAGAGTAACATTTGCACCTTTACTAAGGGTGGTTAAAATAGCCGAATCGGTAGCAGCTGACTTTCTGACGTTGAGTTTACCCTGAGAAACGTTTACTACTCCTGCCTTATAATTCGACGCTGCCGCTTCTGTTTTAATAGGAGCAATATTTATTATTCCGAAAATAAAAAGAATAATAAATATACCAGATATGAACTTTTTCATTTTGTTACTTCCTTTCAAAATAAATAAAGCTTACACAGTAAAAACACCATGTAAGCCTTAATTATTATAACATAGGAAGCATTTATTGTTAATAATCCAAATAATGTCAGAAGGTATGGAAAAAATGAAGAACGTTCATATCCTCAATAAGTTTACTGCCGTGGGCACCCGTGCCGCCCTCTGTTAAATGCTGGCCGTGGTCGGGGGAATAAGTCAGCAGAATTTTATGCTTATCTTTTTGTTTTTCTAGTTCCTTTGCAATAAGCGCGTAGGTTTCGGCTTCTATTGAAATTGCGTTCAAACCTTCCTTTGATTCGGGGCCGTAAGCATGAGCGGCATTATCGTAATCAAAAGTATGTATGCTTATTACGTCGTAAACATCCGCCTTAATGAGCTCCAACGCTTTTTCTCTTATTTCTATATTATTTTTACACTCAAAATAATCGAGCTCTTTGCCTGCAAAAATATGAAGGAAGGTAGAATCGGTCTGCGCGATTATAGCTGTTTTCTTGCCCTTTTCTATAAGTACGTCGAAAAGCGTACTGCAATTAAGCTTTGGGCGGACGTACGTTTCAATTCCGTGGTCTTTGGGGTCTAAACCTGTATACATAGAAGCGTGAGCCACAGGAGTAACAGACTGCACTGTGCTTACAAAAGGAATGGAAAGGCTTGAATAACGGTAAACAGGAGCAAAAAGATTCGTATACTTCTGCCAGATATACTGCCCTACTGCATCTGCGTGATATAGCACTGCTTTTTCAGCCTTACCGCCTAAGCGGTCTTTTAAAATATTTGAAACCCATGGAATGGTTTTTTCGTACCCGTCGGGTAATTCTATCTCCATAGCATCCGCCACTATTGCCGCAAAGTGCTTTAGTGGATATAAATTATAATGATCCGCCATATAAACACCTCAAACATAAAGTATTATTCCAAAATATTGGTAGTGATAAAATCGATACCCCATTCGATAAGATTTTCTGCAGTTTCCTTATCGTCAACTGTCCATGCATTAAGAAGAAGACCTGCATCTTTAATCTCCTTGATGATATCTTTATTAAGCGCATTGAAATTGATATCAAGATCAAAGTTATCTTTAACAAGTTTATCTAAGAGTTCTCTGCTGTACTTACCCGTTAAGAACTGTGCAGGATGATTTGGGTAAATTTTGCGAAGCTTTAATAAATTCTCATAGTTAAAAGAGATAAAAACAACCTTATCAAGATATTCACACTCAATTATCTCGCTGCAGATTCTGCCTATTTCCTCATCTGTAAAGGCGTTTTTCAGCTCCAATATAGCCATTTTCTCATAACGCTTGCAGGTATTTATATATTCCTTTAAAGTAGGAATATGAAGGTCTTCCCTGCCCTTTGTACCGTCTTTTTCAGCTAAAAGGATTCTTCTTACTGTATCGAAAGTAGAATTTTCCACATCGATATTATCAATAGCTACTCTGCCTGTTGTTTCGTCGTGAATTACCACAAACTTACCGTCTAAGGTTTTGTGAACGTCGGTTTCAATTCCATAGTAACTGCGGTTACCTGCTGCTATGAAAGAAGCATTGGTGTTCTCTGTTTCGATTCCGCTTAAACCACGGTGAGCTATCATTTTAGCGTTTTTCTTATCTATTTTAATAGTATTCATTATTTTGCTCCCTCTATCATTTTAATAAGCTTTCTGCCGATTTTTACCATATATTTTGAAGCTTCATTTTTAAAATCATCGGGCATATTACTGTAAATACAGTCACTTTCAAAAGTGAAATCGCCCTGATAATCAATATCTGCAAGAGCCTTTGTGATAGCGACCCAATCCATTTTGCCGTAGAAGGGAGGCACGTGAAGGTCTGCCTTGTGGTCGTTATCGTGAACGTGCAAAGCTTTTATGTGTTTGTTGCCCATAGCTCTTATCATTTCAGCCGCATCCTCACCCACAAGACCGCAGTGACCTAAATCGAGGCATCCTACAATCCAGGGTGAATTCAGTTCGTCAAGGTAAGCGTTAAACTCTTCTGCACGGGAACAGGTATCGTGATCAATACATCCGCGCAAACGATCGCGGCACCACATATTCTCCGTGGCAACTTTTATATTATACTCCTCACAGTATGGAATCAAGGCTCGGTAATATTTCATATTAAGGTCAAAAAGCAATTTTTCGTTACCCTTATAAGGAACAATATGGTGAATTGGATGTACAACTATTATTTTCACACCTAAAATTGAAGCTAATTTCATTGCTCTCGTAACTTTGGGAAGCACTTTATTCTCAATATCAGCCTCGGCATCTGCAGGGAAACCAAAAGGAGCGTGAGCCTGATTGAAAGTAAGACCCTTACTTTCAGCTAATGCGCGAAGCTTACGCATATAGTCCTCAGCATCGTCGTTATAGAATGGATGGTTATTATCATCCATTTCAAAAAAAGAGAAATCAATTGCGTCAAATCCTGCATCTGCAATTATCTCAACAGTTTTTTCATAACCAAAGGCTTTAGCAAGTAAATCAGTTTGTGTTGAAAGAATCATAGCATTATCTCCTTTATTTTCTTCAGAATATCTTTATCTGCTGCGCAGAAATTAAATTTTTCAATTTCTTCGGGACTTATCCACTTAATATCGTTATGCTCCAGCATTTTAGGCTCACCCTCAGCAATTTCTGCATTAAACAAGATTAAGTGAATAGTAATATCGGGATAAGTGTGGTCAACTTCATAAAAAATATCTTTTACTTTCACTTTTACGTCCAGCTCTTCCCTGCATTCTCTAATTAACGCATCCTCGATTTTTTCGCCCTTTTCTGCCTTTCCGCCCACAAACTCCCACAAAAGGGCGTTTGACTTGTGAGCAGGGCGCTGACATATCATAAATTTTTTATCTTTCCATATTAGCGCTGCTGCAACCTGTACCATATTAATCTTCCTTTCAAAAATTCATTTCATTAAAAATATCAAGAAGGGTTTCCATATTTTCATCTGAGTATTCTATTTCACTTGAATACATCCGTACTGTTTCAAAAAGGTCCTCCGTTTTCACTTCGCCTTTTTCTGATTTTAATAAAGCCAAAATACTTGCAGTAAGTAACACGGAAATAAAAGTAAATTGCAAATATTCCGCCGTGCAGTAATCTTCCGCCGCTTTTACAAGATGCCTGTAAATAAAATAAACGGCCAAATTTGCAAAAGCATCTTCAAATTCATTGAGAATTTCTTCAAAATTCAAATATTCATCTGAATTAATAAGCTTATTTAAAATTACTCCCCAGTTTTCGTCCAGCAGTTCAAGCTTTGAGTACTCTTTTGCCCAATATTTAATATTTAAATCGGGAACGGTACAGTAATCTGCAAGACTCAATAAATCATAAAGCCTATCCTTTATGCTCTTTCTTTTATCTTCTAAAGTATGAATACATAAATCCCGCAGATTGAGTATTTCTCTTTCATCTTCACTCAGCTTTTCTTTTCTGCTGCCTTCGGTAATAAGAGTAAATTTACTTTCTTCACTTAAAATTATTCTTACGGCTTCTTCACAGCATAAACCGAGCCCCACTTCTTTCCTGTCCGTCAAATAATTTACAAATCTCGGGTGAAGGGTGCAGATATCACAGAGGTGTTCTTCCCCCAATTTAATATAAAGCTCGCAAAGTCCGCTTTTTGTAAGAAAGGGGCACCGCTCTTTTTCGCCTAAAATAAAATGGGGAGTATTTTCACAAGAGATATTTTCTTTTAATTTTTCGCCTATTTCACCTTTTTGGTTTCTGTAGAATTCCAGAGTGTTTTCGTCGATATCTATTTCCCAGCCGATGCAACAGCTGTGCCTGCACTTATCGGCTATACATTTAAATTTACTGTAATAACTTGGTGTAACTGTTTCCATATTAGCGCCTTTATGTGTTTTTTATTATTGTAAATCCTATTTACTTAAAGGTCAATAAAAAATGCGGAGATACTTTAAATATCTCCGCAAAATAATTATTCTGTTGCTTCAAAGTGAAAAGCTAAGCTGTTTCCGTCCCATGCTTTGAAATCGAATGTAAGATTTAAGCCTGCATACATTAAGAGTGCACCCGAATAAACTTCGCCGTTTTCCTCGCACTTATAATATATATCGGGGTCAAGACCCTTGAGCTTAACAAACAGACTCTCATCACGGGTAAAGAGTTTGCTTACTATTGTAAACATAGCCTCTGTTTTATCTTCACTTACGAACTCCCATGCAGCCAAATAGGGATTCTCCCAAGTTGAGATAACTCTGTAGAGATCGCCGTAATGAATTAAATCGTAATATTTATGGTAACCTGCAATCTGAGTTCTTATTACCGCTTTATCTTCGTCGCTTATTTTAGCAGGGTCAAGCTCGTAACCGAAACTGCCCCACATAGCAACGTCCTTCTTTGTGTTGTAGCTTGTTCTTCTGGAGGCGGAAACGTGAGCACCCTGAACAGAAGCGGGATAGCAAAGTGAAGAACCGAACTGGATATCAAGTCTGCCGATAGCATCGGTATTATCGGAGCACCAGATCTGAGGTGAATAGTACATCATACCGGGATCGTAACGGCCGCCGCCACCTGAGCAGTTTTCGAAAAGAAGGTGGGGGAACTTATTTACGATTCTGTCCATAAGGTCGTAAGTACCAAGAACGAAGCGGTGGAAGAACTCCTTCTGTCTCTCAGGAGGAAGAAGCGCAGAACCTGCCTCTGTGATGTTTCTGTTGAAGTCCCACTTAATATAGTCGATATCGTTATTTTCAAGAACGTTGCACATAATGCCGAATAGATAATCGCGAACGTCTTCTCTTGTCATATCGATAACGCACTGGGTTCTGCCTAAGGAACGGTCTCTGCCGGGCACGTGAACGCACCAATCGGGATGAGCTCTGTAGAGGTCACTGTCAGGAGAAATCATTTCGGGCTCGTACCAGATACCGAACTTAAGACCTAAAGCCTTAACTCTATCTACAAGGTGACCTAAACCACCTTTTAATTTATCTTCGTTTACAATCCAGTCACCTAAAGCGCATTTATCGTCATTTCTTAAACCGAACCAGCCGTCGTCCATAACCAACATCTCAATGCCGATATCTGCAGCCCACTTAGCAATATCAAGGAGCTTATCGTCATCGAAATCCATATGTGTGCCTTCCCAGTTATTGATAAGAAGGGGACGCTTCTTATTCTTCCACTCACCGCGCACAAGGTTGGTATTATAGAGCTTGTGGAAAGTACGGCTCATACCGCCAAGACCTTCACAAGAATATACCATAACAGCTTCGGGAGAATAGAAAACTTCGCCGGGAGTTAAGTGCCAACCAAAGTCGGAATCATCTATACCCATAATAACTCTTGAAGAGCCGTTGAAATCAACTTCAACTTCACATCTGTGGTTTGAACTGTAAACAAGGTTAAATCCGTAAGCATCGCCGAAATCCTCATTTGCACCCTCTCTTAAAAGAGCCATAAAGGGATTCTGATTATGGGAAGATGAACCGCGGCGGCTTGTAATACCCTGTAAGCCGTGAGCGAGCCTTCTTATTTCTGTGTTTCTTTCCCAGTTGTGGCGGCCCCAAAGAGTGTAGAGATTAAAGTCGCTTGTGGGTAAATCGAGAGTGAAGCTCATAATTTTCTCGATTTCCATAGCCTTATCTGAATTATTCTTAACAGCAACGCTTCTTGTCATTGCAGAATATTTTTCAAAAACTGTATAGAAAAGTGTAGCTTCAAGACCTGTGACCTTATCAACAGCCTTAATTTCAAGTGTAGTACACTCATCTTCTGTGTTTGCATAAAGAGCAGGAAGACCGGGAATTTTGGGCTTACCGCCGTAAATTTTGTGGGAGATATAGCGAATATCGGTAGAAGCGTTTCCGTCGGCGTTTCTTACCTGTAAACCTGTAATTCTCATATCGCCGCAGCCGTTGCAGCCGTATTCCATAGGCATAGAGTCAATGGAAGGGCCTGCTTCGCCCCAGTTTGCATTTCTTGCGCTGAAGGATGCGTTTACGTATCTTTCTTCAAATTTTGTAAGATTTGTGTCGGGGATTTTTCTGCCGTAGTAGAGGTGAACAAGATAATTTTCCTGATATACTTTAAAAATATAGCTGGATTCAGCTGTGTCTAACTTAAAAATCTTTTTTTCGGGATAAAAGTAAATAGGCATAGTATTTTTCCTTTCGTGACTTGTTATTTATATTTTAATATTACTTAAAGAAAATAGCAATAGTTTTTATAAATTTACCGCCATAGCAAAAAGAAAAGCCTCGGAAAAACCGAGGCTTAAACTTTATTTAATTAGTTTTCTTCTTTCTTTTTGAGAAGAAGTGTTACGCCGAAGCCAACGAAGGAAACTGCTGCAAGTACAATGTAAAGGTTCATATTGGTGTAGTCACCTGTCTGAGGTACCTTCTTGATAAGTGTATTTGTAACTGTTAATGTTTCCTGATCGTACTCTGCTTCGTAGTCAGCAGGAACGTTTGCTTCCTTGATTGTGTACTCTACTTCAACGCCTTCAGCATACTTGAGTGCGGAAAGCTCATACTTCCACTCGCCTTCAGCTGTGAGAGTTACTGTTTCGAGGAGTTCACCATTTGCATAGAGCTCAACTTCAACGCTTTCGGGTCTTACCTTTTCTTCGTTATCCTGGTCTTCCCAGAGCTTTGTGATTACTAAGTCAACAAGCTCGCTTTCACGTGTATTTGTGATTGTGATCTTGCCGTCTGTAATCTCGCTGTAAGAAGCTTCGTAGCCCTCTACGTCTGCTTCAAGTACTGTGTACTCAACAAGCTCGCCCTCTGCAAATACTTCGAGGTTTTCGAATGTATATGTCCAAGCGTTTTCTTCACTGAGAACTACGTACTCGCCGTACTTCTGACCGTTTGCATAGAGCTGAACTGCAATTTCAGTTGCTCTTAAACCGTCGTTGTTATCGTCGTCGGACCAAACCTTCTCAACGATAATATTTGTAAGCTCATTTTCATGAGTATTTGTAAGTGTTACCTTACCCTCAACGATATCGGAGAATTCGCTCTCGTAACCTTCTACCTCAGCTTCTTCGAATGTGTACTCTACAGCCTTACCAACTTCGCCCTCTGTATAAACGGGGAGTTCTTCGAATGTATATGTCCACTGATTTTCTTCGCTGAGCTCTGCTTCTGCTACTGCTTCGCCGTTACCAAGGAGTGTAACTGTTACGCTTTCGGGACGGATGCCGTCGTTATTGTCGTCATCTTCCCAAACCTTTTCAACTGTGATTTCTGTAAGCTCGATTTCGTGAGTATTTGTAATTGTGATTACACCGTCAGCGATTTCGGAAACTTCAGCTTCGTAGCCTTCTGCTACTTCAAATTCTTCTACGCTGTAGACGATTTCAGCCTTGTTTTCATATACATAGAGGTTTTCGAATGTATATGTCCACTGGTTTTCTTCGCTGAGTTCTGCTTCGCCGTAAACTTCGCCGTTAGCATAGAGAACTGCTACAACTGTTTCAGGACGAATACCGTCGCGGTTTTCATCGTCTTCCCAAAGCTTTTCAACTGTTACAGCTGTCTTCTTGGGATCGTATGTGTTTGTGATAAGGTTATCGTCGCCGTAAGTTACTGTATATTCTGTATCCTCGGGAAGAACTTCCTGAACTGTATATTCAATTTCCTCGCCGTTTGCATAAACGTTGAGGCCTGTGAATGTGTAAGTCCACTGGTCACCTTCGCCTGTGAATGTCTCTTCTCTTGCCTCTGTACCATTAGCTAAGAGCTTAACTGTGATAGTTTCGGGTCTTGCGCCGTCACGGTCGCTTTCGTCAACCCAAACCTTTGTGACTGTAACTTCAGTCTTTTCTACATCTCTGGAGTTTGTTACTGTGTAACCTGTTTCTTCAGAGTATGTGATTTCTGTCTCGTAGTTAGCAACTTCGTCTTCTGTTACTGTGTACTCAACTTCTTCACCGTTTGCATAAACGTTGAGGTCTATGAATGTGTATGTCCATTTGTTCTCTGCGCTGAGTTCAACTGTTTTGTATACTTCGCCGTTTGCAAGAAGATTTACTGTTACGCTTCCTGTTCTGAAGCCTTCTACGTTATCAGCATCGTCCCAAACCTTGGAAACTGTTACTTCTGTTTTCTCTACTTCTCTGGAGTTTGTAACTACGTAGCCATCAGCAGCGGAACCTGTGATTTCTGTCTCATAGTTTGCAACTTCGTCTTCAGTTACTTCGTATACGATTGCTTCACCGTCAGCATAAACGTTGAGGTCTGTGAATGTGTGTGCCCAACCGTTTTTATTGCTGAGTTCTACCTCGTCAACTTCTGTGCCGTTTGCAAGGAGATTTACTGTAACCTTTTCTGTTCTGAAGCCTTCTACGTTATCACCGTCAACCCAGGACTTAGAAACTGATACTGAAGTCTTAAGAACTTTTCTGGAGTTAGTTACTGTGAAGCCTTCTGCCATAGAACCGTCGATTACTGTTTCGTACTCGGGAACCTTAACTTCTTCTACTGTGTACTGAACTTCTTCGCCGTTTTCATACTTCTGGAGGCCTTTGAATGTAGCAGTCCACTTGCCGTTTGCATCTTCTTCAAGTGTTGCTGCATCGATTACTTCATCGCCCTTTAAGAGGTTAACTGTGATTTTTTCGGGACGGAAGCCTTCTTCGTTGTCGCTGTCATCCCAAATCTTTGTAACTGTGATATCGCGGTATTCAACGTCACGTGCGTTTGTGATAGTTGCTGTTACGTTGCCGTTTTCATCTTTTGTGAGGTCGTATTCGGGAGCTTTGTAGTTATTAGCCTGAGCTTCTTTTACTGTGTAAACAATAGCTTCGCCGTTTTCAAACTTATAAAGATCATCGAATTTGTACTGCCAGTTGTTTTCTTCATTGAGTACAGCATCAGCAACACCATCAACCTTTTCACCGTTTGCTAAAAGCTCAACTGTGATGGATTCGGGACGGAAACCTTCGATATTATCAGAGTCTGCCCAATCCTTAGTTACCATAACTGCAACCTTATCGGGATCGTGTTTGTTTGTGATTACGTAGTCGTAAGCTGTCTTACCAACGTTAGATACTAACTGATAACCGTCGGGAAGCTCTACTTCTTCAACTGTATAAACGATTTCTACACCGCCGTCTCTGTACTTAGCAAGATCTTCGAATGTACCCTTCCAGGAAGAATCAAGTGTTAATGTATCTTTCTGTACGCCGTCGGCATAGAGGATAATACCAAGATTTTCAGGACGGATACCGTCGCGGTTTTCTTCGTCATCCCAAACTTTCTCAACGTTAACTTCAATCTTTTCGATTTCGTGAGTATTTGTGATTGCGAAATCTTTGATGGTAGCTTCATAGCCGTTGGAAACTTTAGTTGTATCAACTTCGATATCAGCTTCTTCGATTGTGTAAACGATATCTTCACCGTTTGCCTTTACGAAAAGGCCTTCGAATTTGTATGACCACTCATTGCCTTCGCCGCCGAATGTAGCTTCTGCTACCTTTGCACCGTTACCGAGAAGTGTAACTGTAATTGCTTCAGGTCTTACGCCGTCGCGGTTATTATCGTCAACCCATGTCTTTGTAACTGTGATATCCTTAAGTGCAACTTCGTGAGTATTTGTGATATTGTAGCCGTCTACTGTAGCTTTGTAGCCGTCAACTGCATCTTCAGTTACTTCGTACTTGATGGGTTCGCCGTTTTCGTTAACGGGGAGGTTTTCGAATGTGTATGCCCAGCCGTTTTCAGCTGTTACTGTAGCTTCATCTACTTCTGTGCCGTTAGCTAAGAGGTTAACTGTAATCTTTTCGGGACGGATACCGTCGCGGTCACCATCGTCTACCCATGTCTTTGTGCCGGAAACTGTTGTTGTTTCGATTGCGTGAGTATTTGTGATTGTGTAGCCATTTGCTGCAGTGCCTGTAATTGCAGACTCATAACCATTAACTGCTACTTCTTCAACTGTATACTGGATTGCCTCGCCATCTTTGTATACGTTGAGATTGTCGAATGTGAATGTGAGATTACCGTCTGTAAGCTCTGTTGTAGCTACCACCTGAGTACCGTTTGCTAAAAGCTTAACTGTAATGGAATCAGGACGGATGCCGTCGCGGTTATTATCGTCAACCCAAACCTTTGTAACTGTAACTTCGGTTTTTTCTACTTCTCTGGAGTTTGTAATTGTGAAACCGTTTGCCTTGTCACCGTTGATTGTAGTTTCGTAGTTTTCCACTGCAACTTCTTCAACTGTGTAAACGATTTCTTTGCCTGCTTCGTACTTAGCAAGGTCTTCGAATGTGTAAGTCCACTCATTGCCTGTGCCTTTGAGTGTAGCTGTTTTGCCTGTGTCTACGCCGTCAGCTAAGAGCTTAACTGTGATAGACTCGGGACGGAAGCCTTCTTCGTTGCCATTATCATCCCAAACCTTCTTAACGCTTACGTCGATTAAATCGGACTCACGTGTGTTTGTGATAACCGTGCCGTCAACTGAATCTTTATACTGATTGCCTTCAACTTCGAATGCAACTTCCTTAACTGTGTAAACAATTTCAGTGCCTGCTTCGTACTTGGGAAGACCTTCTCTTGTATAAGTCCAAGTATCATCTGCAGTACCCTTAATTGTAACTGTTTCAACCAATGTTACGGTTTCGCCAACCGTCTTGTAGATTTGTACCTGAATGGAAGCGGGTCTCTTACCGTCGTTATTATTGTTATCTTTCCAAATCTTTGTGATTTCGAGGTCGATAGTTTCATCAGTATGGCTGTTTGTAATGGAGTAGCCATCGTTTGTTGCTACGGGAGCAGCTGCTGTGTACTTATCTTTCCAGGAATCTTCAATAACTTCTTCTACTGTATAATCTATTTCTTTTCCTTCGGAGTATTTAAGAAGCTCTGTGAAAGTAGCTGTCCACTCGTTTTCTTCACTGAGTGTAACTACCTTATCAGTAGCTACGCCGTTAGCAAAGAGCTTTACTGTAAGACTTTCGGGGCGGAAACCGTCGTTATTATTGTTATCTTCCCAAACCTTTGTAACTGTAACGCTAGTTGTTTCGGGAACGTATACGTTTCTGATAACTAAGTTACTGTCATTAACAGGTCTGTAAACAGAACCTTCGGGAAGAATTTCTTCTACGTAGTATTCAATTATATTACCGTTATAGTCATGGATACGAGCATTTTCAACTACGTATACCCACTCGTTATCGCCTATAGCGTGCTCTGCTTTCTTAATTTCGAAGGGCTGGTCTTCAATTACGTCGCCCTTACTCTTAAGAATAAACTGAGCATCGTCTGTACGGAAACCGGAAACGTTATTGTTATCATCCCAGATCTTCTTGATTTCAAAGCTTTCTCTGGGAATAGAACCTGTAACACCGGGAACGGGGAACTCAAGCTTAGTGCCGTCTTCAAGGTTTAAGTAAGTTCTGCCGTTTGTGGGGTATAAGGAATTCTCTATAAAATCCTTGGGATAAACGTTAAGCTTAATTCTGTATGTAAGCTCGTAAACGTATGTTGTTACGTTGCCCTCTGTAGATGTCTTTGCATTGCTGAGCTTCCACTGGTAGTTTGTACCGTCTTCAGCAGTAAAGGCAGCAGGAGCGGACTGAACGCTGATTTTATCTGCCATGGGGTCGGTTACAGTAGTACCGGAACCATCGATACCGTTTGTGATTTTTTCAGAAATAGCTGCAAATACAGAATTAAGAGCAGCTGTATTATCAGCATTATGTGCACAACCGGAAGATGCAATTTTATTTTTAAGATATTCGCCTACCGTTTCGTCGCCACGCACAATATCGGTACTTGCGCCAAAGCAAACAGTGTAAAGGCTTGCAGTAGGATTGGATTTTACCGATGAAGCTGCACTTATTGCCTCATTATATTCATTTTCTGAAGTACCTGAACCACTACCGTCATTTGTAACATTACTGCCACTTAATCTGTATGTAGGCTTACCGTCTGTAAGAAGTACAACGTTCTTAGATTCAATATTCTTTATAGCATCATTACTTAAAAGATCATCTGCTGCTACCAAGCCTGCTTCAAGGTTAGTACCGCCGTTTTGTGTGTTCCAGCCAAACTTTATAGGAGTAGCCATACCATTTATAGCATCAACTACTGCCTGATAATCATTTGCTTTACCTGCGATATTTTTCCAGCCACTTATGTTGTTGTAAGTTGATCCGAAAGTAACAACGGAAACCATACGAACAGCGTTAGTATCACTACCTGCATAGGAATTAAGGAAGTTAATGGCAGCATTTATAGCTGCAGTCATACGGGTCTGTTCTGTTTTTATACCGTTATCATATCGATTATAATACGTACATTGAGGTTTAGAACCACTTCCGTAACCGGATGCATGGCCGTTTTCTCCACCACACTCGGCACAGTATTTCATTGAGTTAGACACGTCAATTACAAGAACAACTGCACCTGCATTTGTAAGTGTAACTGTATTTGTACTTGTTTCTACCTTGAGAGTGATGTCGTAACAGTTTGGCATACCCTCTACAGGTGTAGCCGTTTTGGATAATTCTAATGTAGAATCATTACCGTTAGCATCTTTTACGGTATAAACCTTAGTACCGCTTCCGCCGGGTGCCCAATTGCCGTTAGCGTCATATTCACCGTTAACAACAGTGGGAACAAATTCTTCGGGTTCTGTTTCAGCTGCAAATGCGTTCATAGGGATCATTGTAACAATCATGAGCACTGCAAGAAGAACAGCTAAAAGTTTCTTTGTCATTTATTTTTCCTCCGTTTTTTTAGTATTTTATATCTCAATTTTTTCAGGTTTTAAGCCCTTTTTTAATAAATTGACAAGTTAAAATTACATTGAACTTAGCACCGCAGTTAAGTAATTTGCGGATACCGATGAGTAGAAAAACGAGTCGATTTTTTTATCCCTTTTTATTTTCGTTACCTCGTTTGCAAGCTCGGGATAGGTGTTTTCGTCACACATTAAAGCTATTTTGCAATCGGGTAAGCTTTCACGAAGGTCGTTAATCTCCTTAAGCCTTTTCTCAATTGAATCGCCGTTACTGTTAGATACGCTCATTAAGGTCATATCCGCTGAAATCAGCTTGCAGCTTTCGGAAATATCTCCGTTTTTACTTATTTTAGCAGCGGGAATTGCATTAAATTCGCCGCTTTCACTGAGAATTTTTATAATTGCTTCATTCAGCAAGCCGTTTTGTATGCTTACAACTATTGTTTTCACTCCATTCATCTCCCCCTTTGTCCTGCTGAAATATATTCGTAAAAAATAAACCGTATTACATATAGACAGACTAAAAAATAAATATTTTTTCAGCATCATTTTATCAATATTTTCATTCCTTTTCGTCGTACTATAGTGCACACTTTCTTGCACTTTTGTGCGTATTTTTTTCGACCTTTTTTAAAAATACGCAAAATATGGTGTAAAGCTATATTGCTTTACACCATTTATAAATATAAAGTACCCGTAATATTCAAACCGCCGCTTTTTCATATACGTATATATGAAAAAAGCACCGTGAGAATTCACTCACAGTGCTTTAAGTAAACTATTGAATTTTTAAGCTTTAATCAATTGATAATAAGGCCGCTTTCTCTTGCTTTTACCGCAAGTTCGGTGCGGTTTCTGAAGCCCGTCTTTTCTCTCATAGACTGAATGTGCTGCTTAACTGTACGCAGAGACATGTGAAGTTTCTCGGCAATAGCGGCATCGGTCTCGCCGGATACTACTTCTCTTAATACCTCCACTTCCCTGTCAGTAAGCTTTTCGCTTGTTACTTCGCCAAGCTTGATAACGGGGGTATTATCAGGATAAACACACTCGCCGCTTACAGTTCTGTCCATAACCATTAAAAGCTCGTTTGCGGCGCCGTTTTTATACCAGAAGCTTTCCACGCCTGCTTCACGGGCACGGTCCAGGAAGCTGTATTCGGGTTGGCTTGTGATTATGATAATTTTTATATCGGGCATACTTTTCTTAATGCTTTTTGCCGCTTCAAGACCGTTTGCGTTCAGAGCTGTGCAAACGTCCATCAGCACAAGGTCAACGGATTTCATTCTGCACACTGCCTCTGCAAACATTGCGCTCTCAACTGTCTGGACGTGGTTATAATTTTCGTTTTTCTCGATATAAACCTCCAGAAGCTGGCTGGCCATAGGATCATCTTCTACGATAAGTACGTTGATCATATATTTTTCACTTCTTTCTTCATTATTATTGTAAGAATAAATTCATTTTTGTAATTAACACTCATTGTACCGCCTGCAAACTCAACTTTCTTTCTCAGGGAAGTTAAACCGCCGCCCTCTCTAACGGAGGTTCGCGGAATATCGCCGTCGTTTCTGAATTCGACTTTATAGTGAGTTTCGTTTTCCGTAAGATCAATGTATATTGTTTTTGCATTTGCATGCTTTACAGCATTTGTAAGCGCTTCGGCTGCTGCCTGGAAAAAGATGGAAAGCACCCTGTCTTCACCGGGGAAATCACCTGTGATGTGCACGTCAAGTCCCGTTTTATTTACGAAGCGCATAAGCATATCCATAGGGGATTCTTCAACTATCTGAGATTCTTTACTTAAAAGCATTACGCTCTGTTTCCAGATATCCATAGGCGGCTCGTTGCTCTCAGGCTCCGATAAATACCTTCTCGTAGCCAAAAGCGCCTGACCTAACTGGCGGTGGATTCGTGCTTTTAATTCCAATCGCTCCTGCGAACGGGTAAGCTCGTCCACATCCTCACCGTATTTTTTAAGGCGCCTGTTTAAATATACAAGCTCCTCGTTATTTTTCTCCAGTTCCTCGGTTAAAAGAAGAATCTCCGTTATTTCCGATGCACTAAGCTGATAATAATCGTTTATTTTTTCGCGTTTAAAGGTCCATACGCTTCCGTCCGCAAGGCGATAGCTGGGATTAATATCCTCTTCTATCATCTTAACGCTGTCAAGCACATCACCTTTACAGAGCTTTTCCCAGAATAAATTTGCGTTCTGAAGGTCTTTTCCTACAATTTTAAAGCACAAATCGTACATCACTCTGTTTAACAAAAGCACTCTGCCGTTTTCATAAGAAAAACACAAGCCCGTAGAGAGTGAATTTACACTCTCGCGCATTGAGGCGTTTGTAATAAGCACTCGGCGGTAATGATGCTCTTTAACTGCAATAAAAATAATAAGCGCGACAATTATCAGTATAGGTAGCGCTGAAATCAAAATATTATGATCGCAATACCATTCTATAGCATTAATTTTTGTCAGCCCGCTTTTAGCAATCAGTAGATCCGCAGAATACAGCATAAGTATCATTGAAGCCCATATACCCGAGAAAGTTAAAAGGAAGGACGTAAACTTGGACTTTTTATGATAAGTAAAACCGAAAAGCGAAAAGGAAATACAGATACAGGAGAAAATCAAAGTAAGATATATTGTTTTTACTACCGAAGGCAATTCATGAAAGCTCATAATGACACCGCCTCCTTTTTAAGAGTCGCATTAATAATTATATCCTCATCCTGATTTTCAAAACTGATGTCAAGATATTTTATTTTTATGCTTTCCAGCACAACGTTATCTACGGCACGGCTGAGACCTATCTGGATATTCATATCCGCGCTATCCTGCGTGATATTCACTCTAATCATCATAGCGGTTATGTTATCCATAATATATTCTATAAGGCTTTCTACCAGATCGTAAAAACCTACCAGATATTTAAGCTTTATCTCGCCCTCGCACTTGCTTTCAAGAACAGTATAGGCACCGAGAAGTTTTAAATTATCAAGTGTCTCTCTCAAGCTGAACTCAAGCTCCTGAGAGTTTACGTCGCCGTCTCTCTTACCGAGAAGCAACAGATTTCCGCGGCGCTTTATGTACGAACCCAGCACGCAGATCTTTGCCATAAGCTCATTTTTGTTGCTTGCGCCGTTTTCTATATTATTGATCATCGCCCTTACGCTTTTCAGCTGCTTTGAAACCTCTTTGGCGATTTCATCATAAAGCTTATTCTCTTCATCAGCTCTTGCTCGGCGCTCTCTGACGCTGAGCTCAGCAGTTAACAGGTCGTTTTCCTCACTGAGCTGTTCTTTTGTATCCTTTAAATTATCAATAAGCTTATTGATTTTGGAAACGTCATCCTGCCATATTACGTAGCCGCCGGGTATCTCTTTAACGTTTACAAGGTAATCGTCTACCATTATTCTTTCTTTTTCGGCGCTCTTTATCTGTTCGATAGTAAGATCCATAGCCGTGGATGAAACAATCTTCTTGTTATAGTCGTTATCTACTATCTGTGCCGCTATGGTGGAGGTGCTTAATACTTCGATATAATTATTGTTGGAGGGAAGCATATTGCACTGAATGGCGCTTTCTACCAGCAAAACTATAATGGAACAGTTTACCGTAGTAAGGTCACAGGTAATAAGTCTGAAAATAAACATAAACCAGAATATAACCGCAAGACCGAATATAACCGCCGGCAGACTTTGCATTTCCTGACTTTCGGGCACTCTGGATTTCTTTATAAGCATAAAAACAAAGTATCCGCCGCAGGATATCATCCATGCAAGAACCACCCAGTAAAGAGTCTCGTAATTATAAACGTCCTCGAACATCATAATTCCTTCCGGAAAGCTGAAAACCAAATTGTGGTAATCGTTGCTCATTACTATTCCTATAAGAAGAACTGCAGGTATGCACAAGAGATTTTGAAACAAAGTCGACTTATAATTATAAGGTTTATCTATATGATTTACAATAAAAACTCCAATAAGGGGCACGAGAATCATAGGTATATAATAGCTGTACCAAAAATACCTTCCCAAAGTTTCGTGATTCGTAACCGTAAAATCATTCTTTATTATTCTAGCGAGGACCCAGTACGCAAGCAGGGCGCCGCCCAGCATAACGTATATTTTTACCCGCTTGTTTATAATTCTGTTATAAAGGGAAACACACCATAAAACAAGCAGAGAAATGTGAATTATATTTCTAAGGGTAATCACTATAACCGAAATAAAGAGACTCTGCGCATCTCCGCCTGCAAGTAAAAGTGACACCTGCCTGCACATAAAAGCAACAAACAGTGAAATTATGGCACCAATATAATAATATCGTATTTTTCTTTCTTTTATCACTGCCGTTCCCCATTTCTCAGTTTACTATTATATAAATTATATCACAATTTCTTACACATTACTATATGATTTTTAAAATATATTGCTTTTTTTAGCTCTGAAAATTTATACTCTTGAACTATTACCTTTAAATTGCTATACTATTTATAATGTATATAATTTTTTATAGAGAAAGGTAAAGATTATGAAAAAACTCAGCGGTAAATTCTGGCTCGCCCTTGTTATTTTCAGTTTAACAGGACAGATAGCATGGGTAATTGAAAATATGTATTTCAACGTATTTATCTATAAAATGTTTAAAGCGAGCGCAGAGTCTATTTCCGTAATGGTTGCGGCGTCCGCCGTTGCCGCTACTGTTACTACTGTTTTTATAGGCGCGCTCTCCGATAAAATAGGTAAAAGAAAGATTTTCATCTCAGGCGGCTACATACTTTGGGGTATTTCCATTTTAAGCTTTGCTTTTATAAGGCTCGATGTAATTGAAAGCATATTCCCAATGGCTGTAAACGCTATGAGCGTAGGTGTATCGCTTGTAATATTGATGGACTGCGTTATGACCTTTTTCGGCTCCAGCGCCAACGACGCCTGCTTCAACGCATGGCTTACAGATATAACCGAAGGCGGCAGCCGCGGTAAAGCCGAGGGCATAAACTCCATGATGCCTTTACTTGCAATAATTGCGGTATTCGGCGGATTTATGGCTTTTGACTTAGATAAAGCCGAAAGCTGGACTTTGATTTACGTTATAATCGGTGTAACCGTTATATTAATAGGTATTCTCGGTATATTTATAATTGACGAAAGTACACTGAAAAGAGAAGAAAACAATAAGTACTTTAAAAATATCGTTTACGGCTTCAGGCCCTCGGTAATAAAGAGCAATAAGCCCTTGTACGTAACTTTAATCTGCTTTGCGATTTTCGGTATAAGCATTCAGATTTTTATGCCCTACCTTATACTTTATTATAACGTATCTTTAAAAATGGATAACTACGTGCTTATTATGGCACCTGCCATTATTTTAGCCGCGATTTTCACTGCTTTTTACGGAAAAATTTACGATAAAAAGGGATTTAAGTGCTCCGTTCTTCCCTCCTGCGGTCTTTTGATACTTGGCTATATTATTTTATTTGTATTTAAAGATATAGTTTTGGTATTTATAGGCTCCCTTCTGATGATGTGCGGTTATCTTTCGGGCTCAGCCTCTTTCGGCGCTTTGATACGTGACTGCACCCCCAAGGGAAAAGCGGGTATGTTCCAGGGTTTAAGAATAGTATGTCAGGTGCTTATTCCCGGTGTTATCGGTCCTGCAATAGGTGCCGCTGTGCTTAAAAATGCTGAAACTGTATTAAATGATGACGGTACCTACTCTTTTATACCCAACAAATTCATTTTTCTCGCAGCTTTAGTTGCCGCACTTATATTGGTATTAGCATTACTTCTGGAATTCAAGTTATTAAAAAAGGAATCTTTCAAAAATGAACAGTAAAACCAAGCTTACAGAGCTTTACACCGAAGCGGGCAGAAAGCTTTTAAAAGAAGAAAATATTATCCCGTGGGACGTTTACCCGCGCCCTCAGCTTAAAAGAGACTCTTTTCTCAATTTAAACGGTGTGTGGGAATTTGAAACAGGCAAAAAGGATAAAATCCCCGAATTTTTCTCACAGAATATTTTAATACCCTTCGTGCCCGAAAGCCTGCTTTCAGGTATTAATAAGGTATACGAAAACGGCACCTACCTCTTTTATAAAAAGGAGTTCACTTTACCCGAAGGTTTTTTAAAGGAAAGGCTGATACTTAATTTCGGCGCCGTTGACCAGTACGCCACAGTATACGTAAACGGCAAAGAAGCAGGCTGTCACATAGGAGGATATGATGCTTTCAGTATTGATATTACGGATTCAATTGACCAAAAGGGCATTAACACTCTTGTAGTTAAGGTTCTTGATAACCTTCTTGATCCCGCTCTCCCCTACGGTAAACAAAAATATGACCGCGGCGGTATGTGGTACACACCCTGCAGCGGTATATGGCAAACCGTCTGGCTTGAAAGCGTAAGCGATGAATATATACGCTCTCTTAAAATCGATACGGGTCTTGATTTTGCTGAGATTCAGATTTTCTCAGGCGACCTGCCCTTAAAAGGTAAAATTAAAGTAAGACTTTTAGGCAGCGAAAAAGAAGCTGAAATAATTGACGGTAAAGTTAAAATAGAGATTCCCGAGCCTAAGCTTTGGTCTCCCGAAAAACCTTACCTTTATTATTTTGAAATTGAAACGGAAAAGGATAAAATTTCCTCCTACTTTGCCCTCCGCACACTTGAAATCAAGGAAGTAAAGGGAATAAAAAGGCTTTGTTTAAACGGTAAACCCTATTTCTTTAACGGCCTTCTTGACCAAGGATATTTTTCGGACGGACTTTTCACCCCCGCCGAACCAGAGGAATATGAAAGAGATATTCTGAAGATGAAATCCCTTGGCTTTAATATGCTTAGAAAACACATTAAAGTTGAGCCCGAAATTTTCTACTACGATTGTGACCGCTTCGGTATGGTGGTTTTTCAGGATATGGTAAATAACGGAAAATATTCATTTATCCGCGATACTGCTCTGCCTACCATCGGTATGAAATATTTCCCCGATAAGATACTTCATACCGATAAAGAGGAACGCAAACAGTTTAGAAAAGCTATGAAAAAAGAAGTTGAACAGCTTTATAACCACCCGTCAATCTGCCTTTGGACTGTATTTAACGAGGGTTGGGGACAGTTTGACACTGAAAGTATGTATGGATATATGAGAAGCCTTGACAGTACAAGATTTATTGACACTGCTTCAGGTTGGTTCAAAACAAAACACAGCGACGTAGAAAGTGAGCACGTTTACTTCAAAAAAGTAAATTTAAAGAAGCCGAAATCCCAAAAGCCTGTTTTTCTTTCAGAGTTTGGCGGTTACTCCTATAAGCCAGAAAACCACGTGGCAAATACTGAAGCTACCTACGGCTACGGAAAATTTGAAAACAGAGAGGACTTCGTAAAAGCCTTCCGCAATTTATATTTAAACGAGGTTATACCCTTTATCGGCATCGGTCTTTGCGCCGCGGTTTATACACAGGTAAGCGACGTTGAAGATGAAACCAACGGCATTTTAACCTACGACAGAGAAGTAATGAAAATAAAACCCAAAGAATTTAAAGATATTGCCGAGAAAATTAATATTTAAGCAAAGAATACCCCTCAAGTTTAAAAGCTTGAGGGGTTAGTTTTACCATTCTTTACTTCCGTGACCGTATCTTTTATCAATGTATTTTGCGTATTCGGTAACGCTTACGTAGTTTTCGGGATTTTCCACTTTATTTTCAATAAACGCTTCTTCGGTAAAGGGGTAATCGGGATAAAGAATTACGTACTGCTCACATCTTTCGACACCTTTGTATTCACCGTAAGTATAAGTGCCGTTACATTCACCTATTATCAGATATTCTTCACCGGGAATTAAATCTACAAGTAAAATAGAACGATACCAATTAGTACAGCGGTAATCCGTACTTGGGTCGCGTTTCCCTATAGAACCAATTTTCGAGATACTATAGTCAGGCTTTTCTCTGATTCTTACGTGCAATTCTTTATTATCAAGATCGTTTTCGCTGTATAACCATTCTTTTACAGTAAATCTACACTGATCGAAAGTATCAACACCTACATACTCTGCTATTACCGCCATATTACTGTGCGTTACACAGTCTTCAATATTATTAAATGCATACTGATATTTCTGTTCATATTTTGATATATCGATTACGCCCATATTATTAAAAAACGTAAAAATAAAAAGAGAAACTACCAGTGCTACTACTGTAAAAACGACTACTCGCTTTTTCATTTGTTTTCCTCCTAAAATAGTTTAATCGGGAACAATTGGTTCCTATTACAATATTAATGTAGCATGCGGTTCATTTGTTTGTCAATGAAATTACCCGTATTTTTCTTTTGCAATTAAAACAAAAAGGCTCCGAATTCGGAGCCTTAATTATAATTAAATTAATCGATATATTTCCTTAAGAAATCTGCAGCCTTGATGATATCCGCCTTGGGGTTTGCGCCAACTTCGCGCTCTATTGTAAGGTAGCCTTCAAAGCCTATACCGTTTAAAGCCTTTAAGTAATTTTCGAAAGGTACGTCGCCTTCACCTAAGGGAAGCTCGATAAATGCGGGGCTACTGAGCATCTCGCTCTCTTCAAGACCGTAAATAATTTCGGGACTTAAATCGTAAAGCTTTCTGCCGTCCTTAGCATGGGTGTGAACGATATAATCCTTAAGATTTTCAACTGCCTTCACGGGGTCGTCGCCTGTTACCATTACAAGGTTAGCGGGGTCAAGATTAACGGAAACACCCTTGGAACCTAAAGAATCAAGGAAGTTTTTAAGAGTTAAGGAAGTTTCGGGACCTGTTTCTACAGCAAACTTAGCTTCCATTTTGTCTGCGTACATAGCAAGCTCGTAGCAGGCTTCCTGCATAATCTTATATCTCTCGTGATTTTTATCGGAAGGAACAACGCCGATATGAGTTGTAACTATGTTTGTGCCAAGTTCTTTAGCTAAATCAATAATTCTCTTAGATTCCTCGACTAAAGCGGGGTTAAGCTCTTTATTGCCAAAGCCCTTGCCAAGATCACCGCAAAGTGCGCTTATCTCTAAACCGTTAGCATTAAGTCTCTCTTTTAATTCCTGCTTTAAAGCCTTGCTCATTACACTTGCTTTAAATTCGCCGTCTGTAGTTCTTATCTGCAAGCCGTCTGCACCTATTTTCTTTGCTGTTTCAATAGCCTCTCTCCAGGGGAGAAGGAAGCTTTCCATCATAACACCAAGTTTGAAGTTCATATTATTAGTCCTTTCAAGTTAATTTTTTCGTCTGTTTTTATTATAAATAAATTATATATAATGGCGCGGTGATTAGTCAATCCTTTAATTATACTCTGTAAATATATTTTGCTTTTCTTTCTCTGGGGACGGGCAGTTCGCCGTCGCGGTAGCCTAAAATACAGTGGCCAACGCCTATGTATTCGCCTTCAATTCCCCATTTTTTAAGGAGGGCTTTGCCTTCCTCGCTTTCAAATTCCTCTTTTGCTCTATGGATCCAGCAGGAATCCACACCTAAAGCGAAAGCTGCATTCATAAGTGTGCCCATAACTAAACTGCCGTCATAAATTCCGTTTGCGTACTCTTTGCCGTAAAGTACGATAACAACTGTAGGCGCACCATAGAAGGGATCAGCATCGGGATTGCCCATTACAGATGCATTCATTTTACGAAGAGTCTCGATTTCATCTTTATCCTGTACTGCCACAATTATGGGAGACTGTAAATTTCTTGCAGTGGGAGTATAGGTAGCTGTTTCCAGAATAATATTCAAGGTCTCTTCGTCTACCTGCTTGTTCAAAAATTTTCTTACGCTTCTTCTTTCCTTTAAAGATTTGATAACGGCATTTTCCATAATTTATCCTCCTTTTCTTTTGTTACTTTTATTTTACATTAAATCTCTTAAAAATCCAATAGTCTTTTAAAATAAATTTGGCCCTTACTTATGTAAGAGCCATTTAATTATTCTATTTCGAAATATGTTTTGTATTTGGATCCATCAAAACCAAGGTGGCAGAAATCTTTCAAAATTATGCCGTTTTTAAGCTTTACTTCCATCTCGCCTATATTATTGCTTATAACTTCCGCTTCATTTAACTCGAGCTTGCTGATTTTCGGTAATTCTTCAAAATCTATATTATGATTATCACCAAGGCCTAAACCTAAAAGCACGGGACCGCGGAAAACACTGCACTTACCTTCATAAGCGCCACCGCCTGCCTCAAAGCTATACGCGAAATCGAAATTAATTTTTATTTCTGCAGCTTTATCAAGATTTATACTGTAATAAGTTCCTGCCGCGGGCTTTATAACTCTATCCTCGATTATAATCTCTGTATTCTGCGAATAGGAAGGAATTCTTAAGGCAAGATTAATCCCTTTTTCTTCAGGTTCTACTTTTAAAACTACCTGATTATTTACAGGGTAACCGCCTTTGATCTTTACTTTTGTACCATCGTTAAGCACTGTTTCACAGTCTTCATAAAAATTAACGTAGAGTGTATCCTTGTTTTCTGCAAACATCCAGGTTTCTACGTTTGCTACACCTCTTGGCGCATTTACAGAACAGCAGTTTAACTCAGGTGAACCTGGTCTGCACTGAAAATTAATACTGTGTGCGCTGGCGCATTTTTCACCTTCCATAGGAGTATTGTAGGTTGCCCATCTTCCCGAAGGAGAATTATAACCTAATATCGCATTATAATGAGAGCGCTCCAGAAAATCTATTATTCTTATATCACCTGTCACATTGTAAAGCTCAATAGCCAAGGCATTATAAGCTATAACGCAGCAGGTTTCTATATTTCCGTTTTCAAAAGGATTACCAATGGCGTGCTCTTCCGTTGAAAAAGCACCCGTATTGTGCACGTCTGTTTTTAATATACTGTAAAATATTTTATTGGCTGCATCTAAGTATCTGGTTTCGTTTGTATTCTTATACATTTCCAATATACCCATGATGGTATGCAAGCCCTCCCACCTTGGTTCACGGCTCTGGTAGAATTCATAACCCAGCAAAGCAGAATTTATGTAGTCGCCTGCACGGTCACTAGATAAATCCGTTTCTATCTCTTTTGCAAATTTCATATATCTGCTATCGCCGGTTCTTCTGAAAAGAATACCAAAAATATGGTAAAGGGAAAGATTTGTGCCGCTGCTGCCCATATCAATAACTCTGGCACTGCCCTTATAGAAGGTATTCATAAGAAATTCTGCCATATTTTTGATGGCATTCATATATTCATCATTCAAAGTAATATCGTACCACAAAAGAAGGCCGTACATTATGTGGTAGTGCGCCCATGCATCCCAATTGCGGTGCTCACCTAAATCTACGTCTACATTTCCTACACATACGCCTGCCATACGGTGTTCTTTATCAAAACATCCAAGATAACCGTCACTATCCTGATATTTTAATAATTTACCGATAAAATCCACCGCATAATCGTAAAGCTCTTTACTTAAAGTAAGCTTATACATATACGCCATACCTGTAATGTATTTTCCTGCAAATTCACCTGACCAGGGCAGCATATGGCGATATGGCTTTACGTCTCTATCGCGAAACATATAAAGCATTGAAGGATTAGACTCATTAAGCCCGATTAAAAAGTTGTTAATTATCTTATTTGAAAGTTTACCTGTATAGCCGTAGAGTTTTCTTAATTTATATAGAGGTGTATTCATCTTTTATTCCCCTTTACTTTTATTTTCAATTTTAGTATAAATCCCATTCTTGCCTTAAGCAAGTCTTTATTATATAATGATACTGTCATAATTTTATTAATACTGTCAGGTAACTATAATGAATTCTCAGGATATATACAGATTCAGCCAAATTTCTAAAGAAAACCGTGATCTTATTAATACTTTCTGCTCCTATGCCAAGGAAACTTACTTAATAGCAGAAAACCCCATAAATAATGATCTTGCCGCTAACATCCCCGCTTTTGTTCCACTTATTTACAGTGGAAATTTCACTGATAGCTTCAGCATGATGCCGGGAACAGATTCATTCAAAATCATTTTTGCAGATAGCGGTAGTTTAACACTTAGTGTAAATCAAAAATCTTATATTCTTAATACTGACTCTATTATCTTTATCAGCGATAAACTTAAAGTAACCATAAGCCCCGATAAAGAAAACGGAGCCGATGTCACCATTATTTGCCTTATCGGCACTCTTCCTCAATGCTATTTCAATATTCTCTCAAGCCACGGCAATCCTCTGTTGATCAATAATGCAGGCTCTTTATACGAGTTTGTCGACAAGCTTAAAATTTACATTGAAAATAAAAAGAGCAAGGATATTCTCCTTGCATCCAATGCCGTTTCGAATTTTTTTACGGAATTTTACTTCAGAGTTCAAGAAAATATTGATATAAATGATACTCACGAAAAAGTTCCTGAGTGGTTTAATTCAGTACTCAATGAAATACAAAAGCGCCCTGAAATTCCTGCAGATGCAAAAATAATATCCGAAAAATACGGTATAAGCGAATCAAGTGTATACCGTACTTTTTTAAAATTTACAAAACTTTCTCCTGTAGCATACCTTAATAAACACAGAATACAGAAAGCCATATTACTGCTTACTTCCACAAACCTTCAAATTAAATATATCGCCTCGTCATTAGGTTTTAATTCAGCAAGTAACTTTTCGCAAAAATTCAAAGAATCAACAGGTAAAACACCGCGCAGTTACCGAAATAAAAATATTTCTTAATTTATTAATATCAGGTACATTTTCTGCAATAATAATATAAGTAAAGTAAAAACAAAAAAGGTGAAAATATGTGTACTGCTGTTACTTATAAGACAAAAGATTTTTATTTTGGCAGAACTCTTGATCTTGAGTATTCCTATAATGAGGAAGTTGTAATTACACCAAGAGGTTTTAATTTTAAATACAGGCATATTGAATCTGCTAAAAGCCGTTACGCTGTTATAGGCATGGCTAACGTGGAAGAAAACTACCCTCTATATTACGATGCCATGAACGAAAGAGGCCTTGGTATGGCAGGGCTCAGTTTTCCTGAAAGCTGCAGATACAAAGAATATGATGAAAATAAGAAAAATGTCTCTCCTTTTGAATTTATACCGTATATTTTAACCCAGTGTGCGGATATAGGCGAAGCTATGAATCTTTTGAATACCATCAATCTGGTTAATACTGATTTCAGCGAAAAATTCCCACTATCCCCTCTTCACTGGATTATTACAGACAGAGAAAAAAGCATAACTGTAGAATGCACCAAAGAGGGGCTTAAAATATACGAAAACGAAATTGGCGTACTTACCAATGAACCCGAATTTACTTTCCATAAAACCAATCTTCGAAATTATATGACCATCTCCAAAGAACCTGCGGAGAATAATTTCACCGATAAGATAAAAATTAAAGCTTACAGCAAAGGTATGGGTGCCTTAGGTTTGCCGGGTGATTTAAGCTCTGCCTCGAGATTTATAAGAGCTGCTTTTACTAAGTTAAACTCAGTTTCAGGTGAAGAAGAAAATGAAAGTGTAAGCCAGTTCTTTCATATTTTAGGAAACGTTTCTCATCCGAGAGGTTTAGTCTACTTAGGGGATAACAAATACGAAATTACTGTTTATACCGGTTGCATGAATTTAAGCCGCGGTGTTTATTATTACACCACCTATGAAAATAGCGCAATCAATGCGGTAGATATGAAAAATGAAAATCTTGAAAACAGCGAACTAATAAGATTCCCCCTTATAAATAAACTCAATATATTTAAGCATAATTAAAAAAACTGCCTCTCATTAATTTGAGAGGCAGCCTTTTTATCAGCCTTTGTAATGTCTGTACTTTTCTACAGCCGCTAAGATAGCATCCATATTTTCAAGGGGAATTTCGTGATTAAGTTCAACGTTCAAACTTAAGCCACCTTCAGGTAAATAAAGAGCCTCTACACATTCTTTAACGTGATTTTCAAGCTCCTCGGGTGTAGCAAAGGGGAACATCTGGCGGTCGAGGTCGAGATTAATCGGAATCTTGCCTTTACATACACGAACTAAATTATCAAGTCCGTTGGCTCTTATCTGGGGATTGATCATATCAACGCCGCATTCCTTTAAATCGGGCATAATCTCCCAGATGCATCCGTCCGTGTGCATATAGATAAGTGTATCGGGTTTAGCTTCTTTAAGCATTCCGTAAAGCTTCTTGAAGCAGGGCTTCATATATTTTCTCCATCTTTCAGCACCTAAAGCAAGACCCTTCTGCATACCAAGGTCATCGCCGAAAGTGGCCATAGAACCGAGCCTTGGTATAATCGCATTCATCTGAATTTCGTTATACTTCAATACCTTGCTGATAAGTGTTTCGATAGCTTCATCCTCTTCTGCAAACATCATCATCGCAAGCTCAAAGCCGCATAAATCGAGAAGGCGTAAATACATAAATCCATGAGGGAAATGACCGTCATTTCTTTCAGGAATCTGTAAAGTGAAAACGTCCTCTTCACTTTTTATAGGATGACCTGTTACTATAGCGTCCATACCATCGTAAACGTTCTCCCATACACAACCCCATTCATCTGTATGTAAACCCTTATGATACTGAGGGCTATACTCAAAATTGTTAGGATTATACTGATAACCGCTAAAGAACTGAGGGTACTTATCTACTATTTTCTGAAGCTCCTCGCCATGCTTAAGCCATGCAGCGGGCAAAATGCTTACGCTAACGGGTATAGTTTCGGGGTACTCGTATCTTATTGCTTTTTCAAGTAAACTTGCCATAATTAATTTCCTTTCTAAATTTTCTTCACAAAATCAGGTAAATTTCCGATAATGAAACATTTCTGTTGACATTACCAAAAAAACACCTTAAAATAACTTAAATTAATTATATTGCAATCTTCAAAAAATATCATATAATATTATATGTAATACGATTTTGAAGATTTGTGGTGTGGTTATTATGAGTTACATTGAAATTAACGGAATTAAATATCTGAACGTAATTGATGACCCTGTGTGGAACAGCAAACGTCAGATTTTAAGTGAACAAAGGCTCAATATCCCCGGAGTACAGACAATAGGCAGAACTATGTCTGAAACCAATATAGCTCCATTAAGCCCTCACGTACATAAAGACTGCAACGAAATAGTATACATGGTAAGCGGCAGCCAGCAGTATAGTATCAAGGGTGAAAACTACGTGGTTCACGGTAATCAGCTTTTTATCGCACCGCCAAGCATACCTCACTCCTCCGGCGACAAGCCTCACGGCAGGTACGATATCTATATGATAAAGCTCTATAGTGAATATAAAAGCGGATTTTTAGGCATGAGTGAAACATACGGTAAACTTCTGCACAGCGCCATTTTCTCTGTAAAAGACCTGATTATTAGTCCTGCGGAAAATTTAAAGCATAAGTTCGATAAAATGTTTTACCATTTATCTCAAAGCGACCTGCTTGATAATCTGCAAGGTAAAATCATTCTGCAGGAACTGCTGCTCGACATATGTATGAGCATTAAAGAGGAAAACAAGACGGTTTCCCCTACGGTCTCATCCGCTATTAACTATATAGCCACCAATATTACGGAAGAAATTTCTCTTGAAGACCTCGCTATGTATGCAGGTCTCTCCCTTTCAAGATTCAAGCAGCGTTTTCGCGATGAAATGGGCATTTCGCCCAGAGAATACGTAAACGTTAAAAAAGTAGAAAAAGCAAAGGAAATATTAGCTTCAGGCAAAAATATAACCGACACGGCTTTTGAGCTTTCATTTTCTTCAAGTAATTATTTTTCAGTTGTGTTTAAAAAAGTTACGGGTATGAGCCCGAAAGAATATTTAAAAAACAAACTTAAGGAGTAAAATTATGCCACAGTTTAAAGAAAATATTATCAATTATTATAAAGAAACAAGAATGCTTAATGATTTTCCTAAAATCAAGAAAACCGGTGCTATAAGCCCTTACGGAGAAGTAACACCTTTTTACTTTAACGGCGCAATGTACCGTCTTGAACTTCGCGACCATACAGGCGGACTTGACTCAGCTTCTGATATACGTGCATTGATTCGTGAATACTACACAGGTAAAATTATTGCAACTCTCGGTGAAGGCTGCTACTATTATTCTTTCTATCAGGAAGGCGATAAAGCTTACGTACTCGGCACTGAAAGACAGAACGGATCTTTCTGCGGTGATACAATTTATATCTTCGAAAGTGAAGACTTAGTAAACTGGAAAAAGCGCAAACTCTTGGAGAGAAAAGGCTGGAAATACTACAACACTTCCCTTACAAAATGTGAAGATGGCTACGTAATTTTAATGGAAGCCAGCGAAGGCGCAGGCGAAGAAATTGGCGTACCTTTCACTTTCTTCTTTGCTAAATCAAAAGATATGGTAAACTGGGAATTTATGCCCACCGAAACTGCTTTTTCAAGAAACATATATAACGGCGGCCCCTGGATGAAATATGCTAACGGTTATTTTTACGTTATTTCCGTTACCGAGCTTCCTTTCCAGCGCTACACTAACTACCTCTACCGCACAAAGGACTTTTTAACCTGGGAGGTAGGTAAGTATAACCCCCTTCTCTCACCTTCTTTGGAGGATAGAAAATTAAGCCCCTATGCTTGCGAGCTGGATAGCGGTTGGCAGGAAAAAATTAAAGATATGTTCATTGCAAGTTCTTCTGATTTTGATTGCTGCTACGACCCCGAGAATAAAATTACCCGTATGTGCTATCTTTTAGGCAATCAGCTTGGCGATTACTATATGGCAGAAGCTGAAATTGCATGTACAGTTGAAGAATTCTTGGAAAATAACTTCATTTAAACCTTTCGCAACCAAAAGTTGCGGTTATTGAAACTAAAATATATTGTAAATACCTCTGTTCTTTGTTATACTTTCATTAGTAAAAAAAACAGAGGTGTTATTTTTGAATTTAGAAACAGCCAAAAGACTTTTAAAATACCGCAAACTCCATAACCTCTCTCAGGAAAAATTAGCAGAACAAATTGGCGTATCACGCCAGGCAGTGTCAAAATGGGAGCGCGGCGAAGCTTCCCCCGATACCGATAATTTAATTGCTTTAAGTAAGCTTTATAATATAAGCCTCGACAAGCTTGTTTTAGGTGAAAGTGAACCTTCTGTAGCTACTGAAAAAGCAAGTGAAACTTTCAGTAAAAAATCTGAGGAAACTATAACAGAAGAAATAAATAAAACAAACTCTGCACCTGAAACAAATTATGAAGACGAAGAAAGCACTAACGAAGACGAGAACGAGCTTTATTCGGAAGATAAAGAGGATGAAGAAAAAAGGAAAAGCATCCAGAAGGCACTTTACCGCTTCCCATACCCTGTTGTTGCTACAATTCTTTTCTTTATTTACGGTTTTACGGGAATAGGTGGCGGCTGGGTATACGGTTGGCTTGTTTTCCTTACTATCCCTCTTTACTATACTTTTATTCCTGCGTTTTTCAAAAGGAAACCTGTAATCTTCTGTTACCCCGTATTTGTCACGTGGATATATCTTTTCTTAGGCTTCAAATACACCCTCTGGCACCCTATGTGGATTTTATTTCTAACCATTCCCCTTTACTACAGCGTATGCAGTAATTTAAGCAGAAAATAAATTTAAGGAACCTTGCATATCAATTGTAAGGTTCCTTTTTATGTTTTTTGACATCCAATTAAATATATGTTATAGTATGGAAAAGAGAGGCAGGTGTTTATTTAATGAAAAATAAAAATATGATTATCGTTTCAATTTGTATCGCAGTTTTTGTTTGCTTTATATCGATATTTCTTATTTTTTTTGAAAGCAAGATCATGCCCTTTGAATTCATTAATATCAATAACCTGTGGGAAATCAGAGTGACAAAAACCCCTAACAATACTTGTTACGAAATTCCCAAATATTCCGGCAGAGATGATTTTGCTGCTTTAATTAAAAACTTTTCAGCAGAACGCAAAACTGACAAAAGCGATATAGACCGCAAAAAAATCGCTGACGTAAGAATAACCGAAAAGCAAATTCCAGCTATTCATCTGGAAATTTATAAGGACGGAATTGTTCTCGGTAACGTCGCTTATAAGGCAGACGAAAATTCGCTTAAAGAAATTATAGGGTTTATAGAAAACTTAAATGCTGAAAACTCCATTCTTATGGTTGAATATCCCCCTGAGTTAAAGGTTACAAGCGGCGGCAAAACGGTAAATGCTCCTCAAGGCACTTCTTCCTGGAGCTACGGAAATATGATTACTAATAGTGACAGCAGCCACCCCTTAATGTGGGAAAATTTTATGGATAAGCTTATTACCGATACCAATGAAGCGGAATTAGTTTTTCCTATTGAACCTAAAAATGTTAAAGTAGTTTGCTTCAGCGACAAATATATGGGTGTTTATCCTGATGAAATTTCTGACGATTATTCTTATGAATCAATAACAAATGAAGTTGAAATAAACGGCAACAAAATAATTCTTAAATCAGACTCATACGTTTACGAAGTTACAGCCTCATTCAGTGGCAATGGTTGGGGAGGCACCGTGCACTACGGCTTTTATGCCGAAGCGCCGTAAATTATATTAAAAAAAGTATTAATCAGCATATATAATTTAATTAATAAATGCTTAGGGAGTAATGATTATGGAGCGCACGGTAAATTATCTTAAAAGTGATTTCAGGTTTAAAAAATTTGATTTGAATTTGAAATCTGAGGTATTGAAAAGCGACGTTTTTTCACCCGATTACAACGATTCTGATTGGAGAAAAGTGAGAGTGCCTCACGACTGGGGTATTGAAGATGAATTTAAAGAAGAAAATGATTTAAGCATCACTACAATCACTCAGGATGGTATGCTTATACCTTTTCGCCATTCAGGCAGGACAGGCGCTTTACCCACGGTTGGTATAGGAGTTTACCGTAAATGGGTGGATATACCCAAAAACGATAAGGTCTTTTTGGAACTGGACGGCGTAATGTGGGAAAGCAGAGTTTATTGCAACGGCATTTTGGTAGGGTCCTGCCATTTTGGTTATAAATCCTACTCCCTTGATATTACCGATGCCGCCGATTTTGAAAAACCCAATTTAATATGCATTTATGCTGAAGTTAAGCCTGACTGCAGCCGTTGGTATACAGGCGGCGGTTTATACCGAAATATAAAGCTCATAACCAAACCAAAAGAATACATTGAATATAACGGCATAAGTATTAATAATATTTATCTTGATAAACAAACGGCAATTATGGATTTAAGTATTGAAGCAACACACAGTCAAGGCTTCACAGCGGTAATTACCGACCCGAAAGGTAATAAAAATACTTATTATTCTTCCGATAACAGCCTTATTTTTCATATCGAAAACCCTGTTTTGTGGGACGCAAACTCACCCAAACTTTACGAAGCCCTTATAAAACTTGAAAGCGGCGACTTTGAAACAGTTAAATTCGGTATTAAGGATATAGTTTTCAGCAACGAGGGTTTACGTTTAAACGGCAGATATATAAAACTTAACGGCGTTTGTATGCACCACGACCAAGGCTCTATAGGTGCGGCTGTGAATAAATCCGCTATTCGCCGCCAGATTGAAATTCTAAAAGGAATGGGAGTAAATGCATTAAGAACAAGCCACAATCCCCCTGCCCCCGAACTTTTAGACCTTTGTGACGAGATGGGTATTCTGGTTATGGATGAATTTTTTGACGAATGGGAAATTCCCAAGGTTAAAAACGGATATTCAAATTATTTTAAAGAGAATGCCTTTAAGGATGCTTTAAGCTTTATTAAGCGGGATAAAAATCACCCAAGCGTAATTATGTGGTCCATCGGTAATGAAATACCCGAGCAGGATAAAAAAGACGGATGGAAACTTGCCAAGCTTTTATACGAAACCGTAAAAAAGGCAGACCCTTCGCGCCCGGTTGCCCAGGGCTTTGACCATTATGACGAATGCCTCGATAATCACATGGCATTTTATACTGATATTGTGGGGCTTAACTACAAGGCAGAGTCGTACGAAAAGCTTCACAAAAAATACCCGAATTTACTTATATTGGGCAGTGAAACCGCTTCCTGTGTTTCCACAAGAGGGGTATACCATTTTCCCGCAAAAGTTAAAATAGGTAAACATAAATCCGAAGACCTTGCAATTTCCGCTTATGAGCTTAACGCTCCCGACTGGGCTTATTACCCCGAACGCGAACTGGCAGGACAAAAGGATTGCCCCTATGTTTTAGGTGAATTTATATGGACAGGCTTCGATTATTTAGGAGAACCTACCCCGTATTATCAGGAATGGCCCGCAAGAAGCAGTTATTTCGGTGTGGTTGACCTTTGCGGTCTACCTAAAAACCGCTATTATTTATACCGCTCTGTTTGGACGGATATTCCTACTTTGCATATTTTTCCTCATTGGACCTGGCCTGAAAAGGAAGGTAAAGTTACTCCCGTTCACGTTTACTCAAATTACGACGAAGTTGAACTGATTGTAAACGGAATTTCACAGGGAAGAAAGAGTTTTAATAAAGAAGCAGATAAAAACTTGCTCCCTGAAATTAAAGCAGAAAGAGGCGCGCATATAGGCAGATTCAGGCTTATGTGGGATAACGTTATCTACAAAGCTGGCGAAATTACTGCCATCGGCTATAAGAATGGCGTTGAAAAAGAGCGTAAAACCATTAAGACCGCAGGAACACCCCACCATATTGAACTAAGTGCTTACCAAAATACTTTTAAAGCAGACGGTGAAAGCTTAAATTACGTAACTGCAAGCATAGTCGATAAAAACGGTAACCTCTGCCCCCACGAAAATACACGGCTCAGATTTTGTGTAAGCGGTGAAGCCGAGTTGATTTCAACCGATGCAGGCGACCAGCGCGAAACCGAAATGTTTTCCCGTCCCGATAAAAAGGCGCTTGGCGGTATGCTTGTGGCTTGTATCCGTTCTACTCAAACCGAAGGTGAAATAACACTTACCTGCGGCGGCGAAAATTTATTAGAAGGAAAAATCTCCCTTAAAACTTTAAAAAACTGAATTACTGATACAATATAAAAACCCTTTTACAGCAATAGCCGTAAAAGGGTTTTCGTTGTTTTTCAGATTTTTTTACCGTCAATAATACGGAATCTATCCATTACCAAATCACTGCAATCGAAAAGATTCAAATTTTCCTCTTCATTATTTTTGATAATTTTAAAAGCGTTATTATTTTTCTTATCATCGTTATACCAGAATATAAGTCCGCCTGCAAATTCCAAAGAGGAATCGGTGATTTCAAAAATGGAATTACTTTCTATGTGGTTATCCCAGATACCGCAATTGAAAATGGTCAATCTTGTTTTTCCGCCGTTTATGGATTTTATTACCACGCCGGGACCCTCTGTTTTGTAGCCGCTTATAAAAATTTCGCTGTTGTCGTTTAAAAGCTCCACTTCCGCCCTCTCGGGATTGAGGCTATGGGCAATAACTTTCTGACCGTGAAACTCAAGCGGAATCATTTTACAGAACACGGGCTTGTAGCCTATTCTCGGCAGGCAGTTATCCTGAGTATAGGAGCTTGTTGTTAAGAAGCAGTTATCAAAATAAACCTTACTGCCGCTTCCCTCTATAGTATTAAAATACATTGAAGCAAAGTATGGTAAAACGTCCCTGAATACTATATTTCGCTTGGCTGAATGTTTAAAGCACCTGAAGTAGCCGTAAAAACCTTCGTGAGTGAAAAGGTTTTCGAAAAACAGAGTATTTTCGCTCTCCTCGTTAATATCAAAGGCGCAGTCTATCTCGCCCGTTATAAGAGAAATACCTGCAACGAAATCGCAATACATAAAATCCACGGTCTGCACGGTTTTGGGGATATTTATTTTCTTAGTTATCAGGTATTCACCCTCACCGAACAGAATAACGGACTTACCGCTGTTCATAGCGGCCTGAATTGCCTTGGTGGAATCCGTAATTCCGTCGCCCTTTGCGCCGAAATCATCAACACATACCCAATCGGAAAAATCCTTGCTTCTTACATTTTTGGGAATCGGTTCGTCTGCCACCAGAAGTTTTTCCGTTTCGTAATACACTCTGTTGCCTTTAAGTTCGCCTTCGTAAGTGATATTCTCGTTTTCAAAATAATATCTGCCGAAAACACCTTCCCTGAATATTAAGGTCGGTATATCCCCTGAATAAACGTCCTTCAAAATAAGCGCCGCATCCCTTGTGTTTATGCCTGCAATTTTATTATTTGAAAGGTCTATTTTATCCAGTATCATAGGTGCGGTAATATCCGTCCACATTCCGTACTCGAAACCGCTGATATCAATATTATACATACAGCCTTCGCTGTCGTAATCATATTCAATACCTATATAGGAGCCTTCTGACCTTACGCTGATGTTTTCGATTCTTCCCAAATTGGAGGAAACGTACATAACGCCAACGGCGCCCTCGTTACCCTTTCCGCAATCAACGGTTATACTTTCAAGCTTATTGAGCATAGCGGAATTGGTTGTGGGGCCGTAGTCGCTTTTAACGCGGTTAAAGCTCAATACGGGTTTTTGGGCACCTTTTTCAAAGCCTTTTGAATTATCCGCAAGTTTAATTACGGTATTCTCCCTGCTTTCACCGAGAATATGTATATTCCTGCACATTTCGCAAATGTAATTTACCTGCTGAAGAGTGTTAAGATTTTCTATGGTGTAAGTTACCGTGTCGCTTACAAGATAGGTGCCCTCAGGAAAATACAATATTCTCGAGGGCGGCAGATGCTCGGGGAATGTAACTGTCATCACTCCGTTAATAACTCTGCCTATTTCTCTGCCAAGATAATAATTTTCGGTAAAATTATTACTCTCTTTTCTTAACTTTTCTCTTGTTTTTTCGAAGCCCGTTACGTAACCCGAAAGACAATCGTCTATAGCTTTTCTTAAAGCGGCGGTACAATCTATTTTTCCCGTGTTATCTGCATTATAAGGAGCTTTGGTTACGTCTATAACTATTTTATGTTCAGGATATTTCATATTTTATTCCTTACTTTAAATTTATTTCCTCAGCGTAATTTTTGACCGTGAAATTTGCTTCTTTCATATCGGTTATTTTATTGCCGTTAAGATAAAGATTTTCTATATTCACTCTGCTTACTTTATATTCTTTGTCTTTGCCGCTGAAAACCGAGGGAAGCATTCTAGGAGAATATACCTTGATATCTTTAAAATTAACGTCGTGAATTTTGCCGTGTTTATCTTTGATTGTTGAATATTCTTCGCTGAAAAAAACGTTGCACTGCATAAGTAAAGGCATGTGGTCGCTGTTTTCACCCTCATAAACAGAATCTTCATTATCCTGAATCTGCGGTCTGTGGGCGGTTATGCCGTGTTCGACCCTGATATTTTCGAAAGTAATATCGTGAACTTCGGCATAATCTACGTTGGAAATATCCATAGCCACACCGCAGGCGTGAATAACGTCACAATTTTCAAAGCGGCAGTTTTTAATTTCCGAAGCGCATAAATCTATACCGACTTCAAGAGCCTTACCCCATTCGTTGAATACAACGCAGTTAGAAAACACCACGTCCTCCATAATATCGTAGGTTTTGCCGTTATGGTACATCTCACAGGCAAAGGGTCCGCAAAAACCTTTTAGGCATAAGCTATCGTCAAAGCTTCTAACAAAGCAGTTTTTAATTTTGGCGTGGCGGGTGTTAATAAGGTCTATACCGTCCGAGTTATATCTCCAGCAACCGATTACTTTAATATTATCGATAACTACGTTTTCGCAGGCAATAGGTCTTACAGCAAGGAAGAAGGGGTCTCTTACCGTTATTCCCTTTATTTCCACATTTTTACAGTACCTGAAAACAATGGGACTTGGTCTTAAAGGGTCAATAAAATCGTTATCTATCTGAAAACTCGTCTGTTTACTATGGTCTAAAATTCCTTTTCCGAGAATTTTAACGTTTTCTGCATCTATTGCAAAAACCTCTCCGTATACGGTAGCGCCCTTATCGATATATACGGTCTGACCGCTTTGTAAATCGATACGGCCAACATCGTGTTCGCCGGGACCGAAATAAATTACGTCATTTGATGGAATGGGATAATTTTCCTTCGGGTCGGCAAAAAGATGCAAAGCTCCTGAAATACCGTCAAATTCCACTACTGCCTGGCACGGCTTATCTATAGTGAAACTGATAACCTTATCCTCTGTTTTGGGTTTAATATTTAACGAAAGAGGGCGTACTGTAACTTCGTTAAAATCGAAATCACATTCTATTTTAATATTCATTTCGCCCGTAATGTCAAAAGAAACGAACCCCGTTATTTCTGTTTGATCCAAAGCGCGCTGATAACCCGGCCAATGGCGGTTAAAAGGAAACCGCGAAACCCTTGCTCTTTCGATCAAAATAGGCTTTTCGTTTATATAAACTTTGTAAGGCTTAATTAAATCCATAATAGCACCTACTTAACAGGTTAAAATTACCACTTATATTCGTCTGTACCGAAGTCGCTTTCCCACTTTTCGGGAATAGGATTTTCGATAAAATCTAAAGGACGGGAAGTTTTTTCAGCGTTTGTAATATTAATAAAGGCTTTAGTGATATCTTCTTTTACTTCTTGACTGTATGCATCGTGACCTATTGAAACAAATAGAGGCGTAGCGCTCTTTGCAAGTACGTCAAGCCACATTCTGTTTTTGTTCCAATCCATAGCGGTCGTAATACCTACACAGTCGGCATCTGCCTGATAGAAGTTTTCGTGCTGAGGTAAGCGGAAGGCAAGAGTGTTTACGCCGTAATTTTTTACTCTTTCCCATTCATAGCCGCTTGTGTCGTCACCTGTTCTCTGAATATCAAAAATACCTGCAGAAAGATGGCTTACTGTATTGCAGCCCATAATGAGTACGTCGTCACTTGCGCTGTCGCGTATGGTTTTATAGAAATTTTTTAAAATTTCGGCTGTAGTTTTATTTTTATCGTAAAAATCACTTATGCCCACGAAGCCTTCCTTCATCTGGGAGCCCCACTTCTCGCAAATATCGTAGGTGGAAAAATCGTGCTTGATAAGCTTATAACCCCATGAGCAGATTCTTTTCACGTCCTCCGCTACTATCTTTAAAACCTCGGGATGTGAGGGGTCAAGCATTTTGCCGTTTTCCACGGGGTCATAACGGGTGATATATTCATCGGGCAACTCTGCGATTGTAAGCAAAGGTCTGAACCATATACCGGGTTTTACACCCAAATCACTTATTGCCTTGGCTGTTTCCGCCATTGAATTAAAATTCTTGCCGCACTTATCCCAAGGACCGCCGTTATAGCTATACTCATCGCCTTTTCTTGTGCTCTTATGAGTAATCTGCCAGCCGTCATCTATAACCATATAAGGAGTCATTTTACTTGCAGGGGAATTTTCTTTAGCGACGCCGTTTTCAATACCTGCACACTCAGCAATTCTCTCTGCCATTGTAACTATTTTTTCGTGGCTGTTTTTACTGTAATTGCAGTACCAGTCATTGCCACCGTAAATAGGACCTTTTACCTTACGGGGATTATCGCACATAAACTTTGTAAAATCGCAAAGTGCGTCAAATACGTCGCCTTCATATTCTTTGGTAACGATTCTGCAGGCTTCAATTTCACGGCCGTTTAAAATAACACCGTTTTTACCGCTTCTTAAATCGATATTTAATACAATGCCCTCATCCTTAATAAGCCATGAGCACATGGCATTGGGTAAAGTTTTCACACCGAAGGCATAAATTTTATTTTCGTCCTTAGCTACAAAATACCAAGGAAGGTACTTCTCGGGGTCTGCTTTTTGAAAGCATAAATCTGCGTAAGCTCTTTCCCACGCATCGCCCAAAATTAAAGCATCCTTTGAGAAAAATTCATTATTAAATAAAATTTCCACCTTATTGAGCGCAGTTTCATCGGCGGTAATAAGGACCTTATCTTCCTTGATTTTAAGGTTTACGTCCTCTGTTTTATATTTTTTGCATACCTTTTTAAGAGTATTTTCACCGTTAAATAAAATCTTTTTAATTTCCATTATAATATATATTCCTTTATTTATCTGTATTCCATAATTGCTTCACACAGAGCTTCGATATTTTCGAAGGGGAAACCGTTATCCACTTCAACGTGGAAGAAAGCGCCGCCGTTCATAACGTCGAAAATTTCTGCTTCTTTTTTTACAAGCTCTTTTACGTCCTTGGGTGTACCGAAGGTCATTATGTTGGCTCTGTCGGTATGAATTTCTACTGCTATTCCCAAATCCTTACAGCGCTTTGCCAAATCCTTCATATCGTAAGCGGGGAGCTGAGGCCAGATTGAATTTACGCCCACTTCCCTTAAATCCTCAAGAATTTCGCTTACCTGACCGCAGGAATGGAAGTGTATATCCATACCTAAATCCCTTGCAGGCTTAAAGAGTTTATCGAGCCTTGGCTTAATAAAACTGCGCCATGTTTTGGGGCTCATAAGCAAACTTCTTTCGCTGCCGTAATCGTCACCGAATTCAATGCTGTCAACTCCGCCTTTTATTGCTCTTTCAAGCAAAACGGAATCGTACTCTATTATTTTGTCGGCAAGTTCGTTTATTTCAGGCTCGTTTAAAGCCATATCGCAAAGCACGTTTTCGTCGCCGTAAACTGCTATTAAGGTTTCATAAAGATGGCCGCAGCCGTGCATTACGTATTTGTCCTGTGCCTTGTAGCTTTCTATTCTCTTTTTATACGCTTCAAAGCTTTCGTCAGTTAACGAAGGCGGTGTAGGAGCTTTATAAAAAGCTATATCCTCGGGACTTTTTATGGGATGCTCGTAGGGAATGCCAGCTATACCGAAAATTCTGCCTTCCCATTTAACCTTCCATTCATCCTCCCAGAAAATATGGAAGTTGCCGTCCTTATCAAAGCACTCGGGTCCCGGCTTTGGAATGGGGCGCCTTACAATGGGCTCGAAGCTGCTTGCAAAATTCATATATAAATCGTTAAGCTTTTCGCCGTGTTCATAATAACCTACGCCCGAAAAGAAGATTCTTACGGGGACTCTCTCTACAGGTTTAAAATGAAGGGCATTTTTTACACATTCTCTTTCAGTCATATCAGTTTCTTACCATTGCCCTCGCAAAGGCGCTCCTGACTTTATAAATTAGTGCTTTGATTTTAACATACAGAAATATTCTTTTATATAAAATATTTTTAGGGATTCTGTGAATTATTTTAATAAATTATGCGTTTTTCATATCAGCAGTAACCGATAAAGAAACCGAAAAGAAGTATAAGTGAAGTTAAAATTAGGTTTAAAGTTTGGAATTTCCATGAATATTTGACCCATTTGACGTAGCTTATATCGGCAAGTCCCAAGGCAATAAGAAGCGCGGCATTGGTGGGGTAGAATACGTTCGAGAAGCCGTCACCGAAAGCAAAAGCAACAACGCAAAGCTGGGAAGATATTCCGAAAATCTGTGCCATGGGAATTATTAAGGGAATTAAAAGAAAGGCTTTTGCAGAACCCGAGCTTATGAAGAAATTCATAATAAGCACTATCAAATAAATAAAGAGAACTATACACCACTTGGGAAGACCCGATATTGCATTTACGGCATAGTAAAGAAGTGTATCTAAAATAAAGCCTTCGGTTAATATGTATTTAACGGAACTTGCCATTAAAATAAGAAGTACAGCGGGCAAAATGCTTACCACGCCTTTTAAGAAGGCCTTTAGAAGCTTTTTTACTTCCATTCCCGAAACCAAAGCGGATACTATTCCTGCAACCAAAAACATAACCGCAACTATTATCATGGTTAAATCCTGCAATTCTTTAATAAACCCCGAAAGCAGGACAAGCAATATACCTGCGCCTAAAATAGAAGCAAAGGAAATAAGTCCCTTATCCATTTTTTTGTTTTTCTCAAAACGCTCGGTTTCAGCTACACGTAAACCTTCTTTTTCAAGCTTTTTTACGTTTCTTATAAGGAAGAAAATAAGCAGTAAATAAATAAGAACAAAGCTTAAAATTCTAAGCCATATACCCGAAAACATAGGAAGTCCCGCCAGACTCTGGGCAACGCCTATAGTAAAGGGGTTACATACGCCTGAAGCAAAGCCGCAGCCTGCAGCAAGCAAACTCATACCAAGTCCCGTTTCTTTATTCCAGCCGAGGTTAACAGAAAGCGCCACCACTATAGGTACCAAAGGCACACACTCTTCAAAAGAACCTACGAATGCGCCCATAGCCATAAAGAAAAACGATATAACGCACAAAAGCTTGTATTTGGCGCTTTTAAACTTATTCACTATTCTGCCGAGCATATATTTCATCAGTCCGCATTCATCTAAAGCTGTGAAAACTCCGCCCACAACCAGAAGGAAGGCTATTATGGCAATTATCATACCGCTGCCTTCGGCAGTAAGAACCAGCAAAGGTGAAAGAAGCCATTTCCAGAAGGGAAGGGAAGCCTCTTTAAAGCTGAATCCTCCGTTAGGGTCAATTACCGTATTTCCGACTTCGTCCGTAATTCTTGCATACTCACCTGCAGGAACAACGAAGGTAAGTGCGTAAGTAAGCACCATTAATACAAGTATAACTATTATTGCGGTCAAAAACGATTTTGCGCTTACGTTAAGTCCGCCTTTTTCCTCTTCCATTTTAATTGCTCCTTTCAACTTCAAGCTCCGCTAAAATGATCTGCGGTTTACAGTATATTCTGATAGGCACTTTACTGTAGCCTATTCCCCTGCTTAAAAGCATTTTACTCTCTCCCTTTTCGTAAAGACCCTCGGTGTATTTAGGAAATAAACCCTGCTTAGGTGCCTGAAGCGCGCCTATTAAAGGAAACCTTATTTGTCCGCCGTGGGCGTGGCCTGCAAAAATCAGGTCGTAACCCTCTTCGCAGTATAAGTCAAAAAGTTCGGGTCGGTGAGAAAGCAAAATTCTGTAGACGTTTTCCTCTGTTTTAAATCTTTGAAATTTACTTTTTACTATATCCTCGTCCTCTGAATCATCGTAAAGGACTTTAAATGAAGGGTCTTTAATTCCCGTTATCTGAATTTTTTCACCGTTTCTTTCCAAAAAGATATTCTCATCATTCAAAACGGTAACCCCTAAAGCTTCGAAGCCTTTCAAAAGCTCGTAATATTCTTCAGGTATTCTGGATTCGTGATTTCCCGCCACGTAATAACAGGGCGCGATTTTAATGATCTTTTCCGCAAATTTCAGGGATACCGCCGTATCGGTAGTTCTTGAATCTATAAAATCCCCCGTGATTACGATTATATCAGGGTCGCCTTCACTGATTAAATCTATTAATCCCTGATTTTCATTTTCAAATTCCACATTATGAAAATCCGACAGATGAACGATTTTAAATCCGCTGAAACTCTCGGGAATTTTTTCACTTTTAATTTTAAATTTACTAAGCTCAATTTCTTTGCTGAAATTCGTTCCGTCGATAAAAATCACTACAAAAGAAATCAGCGCCGCAATAAGCACTATTAAACTTACTATCAAATATTTATTCATAAGACTTTTAAATCAAACCTTCTTAGTAATTCAATTTATCACTCGGCGTTTACGCTGTAATCTTTTTTATAGCCGTGAGCACCGAATATCTGCCATTTGCCGCCTCCGAGGCGCTGAAGCACCGCTTTTCTCTCCATAGCGCATTTTTTCGGGTCGGTATCCACGGAGGTCATAAGTATGGGAGCGTACTGGTTATACTGAGCCTGCTCCTTGGTAAGACCTTTCATATTGATATATACGTCACCCGTAAAAGTAATATTATGTTCGTAATCTATCAGCACAATTTCGCCCTGTAAGTGACCGCCGAAGCCCTCGTAAACTTCAAAATTAAGTTCGCCTACCGTGAAAAATCCTATCTGTACCAAAGGAGTTTTCTGGTTTTCCACGTTTGCCCACATCGGTCTTAATTTTTCTTTTTTTACAGGCTCGTAAGCGGTTAAAATTTTACAGATATTTATATAGGGCTTGTGCAGGGAATTTTCCTCCCTGAAACCGTCCTCGTTCATATACTCCCTTGTAAGTGACAATGCGCTCTTTTGGCTGACGATAACTTCGTCAAACAAATTAAGAAGTCCGCAATGGTCCACGTCGGCGTGAGTCACGAGAATTCTTTTATTAATACTGCTAAATTCGGGCACCAAATCCTTTATAATAGGCATCATCTCGTCTTTATAAAGGGCATAGCCGCTATCCACAAAAAGAATTTCACCCATACTTTTAATAATAGCCGTATTACTGCCGCAGGGAGGCTCAATCAAAATAATCTCGGTATTATCGGTGATTTTGTGATTGCTGATTCTCGGCTCAAAGTTTTCGCCTTTGCAGGAAGCTAAAAGCTCTGCGAATTTACCGATACTGTCGAAAGTCCTGTAGGGTGAAAGCCCCGTTTCGTCCAGAGTCTGCATAGCAAGGTTGGTGTTTACAAGAAGCTTATTTTTTGTTTCTTCACTAAGACCTATATTTTTACTGAGCTCTTTTACGAATGAATTGTAGAAAATACTGTTATCATATATTTTTTCTGCGCTGTTATAATCAATTATTCTTACTTCGCATAATTTTTCGGCTTCAGCAAGAAAACGTGAGATCTTCTCGGCGTTATCTATATAAAGACCCATTTTGAAATACTGGTAATCACTGCCGTTTTCCTGAGAACTTATATATGAAATATTGAAATTAAATTCACCTATTAATGTAAGAATATCGGTAACTGCGCCGGGTACATCCTTTAATTTACACTCAATTAAAAGAATACTGGTATCTGCCTTGTTGCTGTTGAGATAACCTATTTCGGTTAACTTTTCATCTGCCTTTTTAAGCTGTTCTTCAGTACCTTCCGCATCAATAAAAAGAGTATTGGAGTCCACGGCTTTATTGTAGCTGACTCTTGTTATATTTATACCTAAAGAAGCAAAGCAGCGGCTTGCCTTCAAAAAAGCGCCTATATGGTCGGGCATAGTGGTTACGTAAGTTTTTTTCATCCTGTTGCCTCCGCAAAATAAACTTATCTTATTACTTAATATAATAATATTTTTTCCTTTTCATTTCAATATAAAAATAAGCCGAGAGATTAATCCCGGCTTAAATTTTTAATATTCAATTACTATACTTTCGTGGCAGTGAAGCTTGGGGAGAATAAATTCAGTTTTATTATTCTTAACTGAGAACTGAAGTTTTTCTTTGCTTATTCCGAGATAAACGTCCTTTACTTTTTCTTCAATATTTAAAGTGACCTTTACGTTATAAATATCCGGGATATCCTCAATAATCTCACACATACCGCGCTTTGCGGGAATGGCATAAAGCAAATTCAGGCAATAGCGGTTATTCTGAGGCTGTTTATTCATCATGGCTCTGCCCTGTGATAAAAGTCCCTCTGTATAGAACGGTCTTTCGGTATAAATCAGATCCAAGGCTGCCATTACGTAGCGCTTATAATATAAACTGCCGTACTTTTTATAAAGACCGCTCATTGAGTGAGCCATATAGATAATATTTCCTTTTTTAACTATGGCAGGTCTTATTTCACCCTCTTTATTATGAGGAGTATTCTGATGGCCGCAATAGTGAAGCTTGGTGCGGTTAAAATAAGGAAGCAGTATATTTGCAAGCGCTTCGCCGTCAGTAAGCTTAACGTTTTCCGCAGGGTAATAGCAGAGCATAGGTGCATCGGGAAGCTCACAGGCAGGTTTTAAATCGGTGAAAATATAATCCCAGTCGTTTTCGCTCTTGCCTATATAATCAGCGCCGATATCAATAAGGAATTTATTATTCTCAACGAGGCTATCTCCCATAAAAAGTAGCTTGCCGCCGCCATTTATGTAGGATTTAAGCTTTTCCAAGCCTTCACCGTTAAGCTTTACGCCTGTAGGCATAACTACGGTATCATACTTTTCAAAATTATTATCAAATATAACGTCGTAGTCTATCTGATTTTCAAGAAGAATACAGGAAAGACCTTCGTTGGCTTCTTCACTATCGCCAAGCACAATACCTAAATTTGCGGTACTTTCGCCGCCATAGCAGAAAGGCGCTATTTTATCAAGATAACTGTAAGCGTAGCCTATATTTTTGTAAGTTTCCCATTCCATCTCACAGTCGGGATGCACGTGGTCGCCTACGGAACAGCCTGCGCCGCACATAGCCATATAGGATATTTCAAATTTTAACGCATCCTTATCCTTGAAACCGCCGAATTCACCCCAGGAAGTATGGAATTTACCCGTCATACCTATGTAGGGCTTCTTTGTTTCTTTAAAGAACTTCGCTCTTATGGGCATTTTATCATATCCGCCCCAAACTGTGGGTAAATCCTCCATCTCGTAGTGAGTTTCATAAGGAAGATACTGAGGCTTATCCATATCGGCGCCGCCTGAATTAAAGAATATGGTTGCATTTGGGTGATATTTACGTAAAATTTCACCGCACTTTATCATAAAGCTCTTGTGCTTTTCTATATAATAATATTTCGCATCCGCCTCGTTTTCGGGGTCAAGACCCATTTCCTTCATACTCTTTATACATTCATCGCAGTAACAGGCGCCGTCAATAAAGCAGATATCGTAAAAAAGTCCGTCTAAATCCTTATAGCGCTTACATACTTCCTCGGTAATTTTGTAAATATACTCGCAGTAGGAACCGTCGTTTAAACAAAGGTTTATCCATGAGCAGTGGCCCATATAGTCGTTTTCACTTTGAATGAAACTGTCTTTTCTTGTGCCTGTAGAGTTGATTTCGCCTTTTCTATTTTTTGACACCCACTCGGGATGCATTGATGAATCAAAATCACTCCAGCCTGCAGTAATGTAAACGGGAGCTCTTACTCCTATTTCGTGGCAGGCTTCAATTTGAGCGCCCGTTAAATCGAAACTGAGACCCGGGTGCATTTTACCTATCTGTGTGGGATAATAGCTTAAACCGTGGTGGCATTTTGCAAATACGGTAATACTATCAAGCTTTGCTTCCTTTAACGCTGACTGAAACTGCTTTTTATTAAACCTTGAACCGATACCTTTTATATCGGGAGAGGTATGAAAGTCAAGATGTACCTGTTTTTTAGGGAAATCCATAATAAAAACCGTCCTTTTTGTTACTTAATTATATTATATCAAATTTAAAAACTTCTTAAAATACATTTTATTAACTTTTTAGTGAACAAAATTAATTATTTTACTTATCCCTTTCATATTTCTTGTGTTTTTCATAAAATTAGTTTATAATGCAATCAGTTCAAGTTGATTTACACGGAGATTTTATGAAAAAAATAAGGAATATAGGAATTTTCGCCCACGTTGATGCAGGTAAAACATCTCTTTCGGAGCAAATACTTTTAAAAGCAGGCGCAATACGAAACAAAGGCAGTGTAGATAGCGGCACAGCCCATACCGATACTCTTCCCGTTGAAAGAAGACGCGGTATTTCGGTTAAATCTACCTGTGTAAATTTTAATCTGGGCGATACCGCAATAAATTTAATCGACACCCCGGGACACGTGGATTTTTCTGCCGAAGTTGAGCGTTCTTTCTGGGCGCTTGACGGCGCAATTTTAGTGATTTCCGCCGTTGAAGGCGTAGAGCCGCAAACGGAAGTTCTTTTTGAAGCTATGAAGGAGCAGAATTTACCTCTCTTCTTCTTTATCAATAAGCTGGACAGAGACGGCGCCGACCTTAATAAAACCTACGAGGATATAAAAAATAAGCTGACTAAAAATGCGGTGCTGATTTCAGATTTTGACTTAGTTACAGACGCCGTTTGTGAAAGAAACGACGAGCTGATGGAATTATACTTAATGGGCGAGGAAATTTCTGAAGAAACTATCAATAAAGAGCTTTTTGATCTCTCAAAAAAAGCAGAACTTCACCCCGTACTGGCGGGCTCTGCCTTAAAAGGAGAAGGAATAGAAGAAGTTTTGGAGGGCATTATAAACTATTTACCCGAACCTTCAAATTCTGAGGAGCTTTCCGCAGTGGTTTTTGCCGCTAAAGAGGATAAGACATTAGGCAGAGGAGTTTATATAAGAATGTTCGGCGGTTTGCTTTCAAACCGCGCCGCTATCACCTTGCCCGTCGGTATTGACCCCCTTACAGGTGAAGAAAAAACGGTACAAAGTAAAATAACCCAGATCCATTCTGCCAACGGCGCTGTTACCGGCTCTATTGCATCAGGCGAAATAGGGGTGGTTTACGGCCTCGGAAATATAAAAATCGGTCACGTTATAGGCAGTGAACCCGAAAACAAAAATATTCTTCCCGGTAAACTTCGCACACCCTTGATTACGGTTCAGGCAATTCCCGAAAATAAGGATGAGATGCAAAATTTAAGAAAAGCCTGCGAAATTTTATCAGGTGAAGACCCGCTTCTCTCAGTTCAGTACGTAAGTACCCTTAACGAACTTCATTTAAAAGTTATGGGTACAATTCAACTTGAAATTTTGGAAGAACTGCTTTTAACCAGATTTAATTTAAAGGTCAAATTCACTCCTCCCGCTATAATATATAAGGAAACAATCAGCGAAAAAGCCACCGGCTTCGTAGCATACACAATGCCCAAACCCTGCTGGGCAGTTTTAAAATTTGAAATAGAACCCGCAGAAAGAGGCAGCGGCGTTACTTTCAGTTCCGTTGTTCCTGTTAAGGATATTATGGCAAGGTACCAGCATCAGGTAGAGCAGGCTTTACCCCTTGCACTCAGCCAAGGCAGACTCGGCTGGCAGGTAACTGACGTTAAGATAACTTTAGTCGGCGGCGGCCATCATTTAATTCACACTCATCCTCTTGATTTTATCGTTGCTACTCCTATGGGAATTCAGGATGGTCTATTGAGAGGCGGCAGTACGTTATTAGAGCCTATTCTCAGAATTAAGTTCATTCTCCCCTCTGAATGTGTGGGCAGAGTAATGAGTGACGTTGTATCTATGAGGGGCGAAGTTCTTGACAGCTTTGCAGACGGTGACAGAGTGATTTTGAACGCTCTCGTACCCGTAAAAACAAGTTTAGATTATTCCACCGCCCTTGCATCCTTCACAAGCGGCAGAGGCGCTATGAGTGTAAAGCTGGATTCTTATAAAGAGTGTCCCTTAGAACTTGGTGCCACGGTTAAAAGAAGAAACGTTGACCCCCTTGATACAAGTAAATATATTCTGGCTGCAAGAAGCGCTTTGGAAGGCGGAATATTTGATTTATAAAAAGGTATAACAATAGCAATATAAAAATAGCAGCAAAAAAGGAGCTTATTAAAAGCTCCTTTTTAATTTATTTACTTCTATCCTCTATTTCTGCTGTTTTATTTTGATAAACGTTTACTATAACGTATCCATCTTTTGAGTTTTCGTCTGTTTTATAACTAAAATCAAAAGACCAGCACTCGTTTTCTTTATTAAAGCTTCCATATAAACGTTCATATTCTTTGCCGTAATTTTCACTATACAGTTTATAAGCTAAATCTAAAGCTTCGTCGTAGCTTATTATTTTTTCAGCAATAACCATAGTTGTAAAAATATTTTCAACGGTTTCTTTATTTTCATTGTACCACTCTTTAGCATCACTGAAAAAGATATCGTAATTTCCCGGCACCAGACCTACATCAATCATGTCCCAATTTCCGATTTCGCCATAAGTACTTGCGCTCACTTTATATTTACCTGCACTGCAGCTTATTGAGGTAAGACCCGTACCGCAAATTCCGTAATCCTTGCAATACGCAATTCCTATATGGCCTTTTTCGCCCTTAGGCCGGAATTTAACACTGAATAAGCCTCCGTAAACTTCGCTTACACCGCCTACAGCTTCGTACTCCCAGCCTTCCGGCACTTTAATTCTTATACTTTGGTTGCCCGATTCATAATATACGTCCTGCCAATTTGAGGTATCAAGAGTAATCCCCTTTTTCTCCCTTAAAATATCATCTACAAAACCTCTTTCTATCAGTGGCTCAAGCATTTCGTCGGAAATATCATCTACTGTGCCTTCTTCAATAAGTACACAATTTTTAAATCTCATATATTTTCCTTCACGAGAATTGAATTTAGGTTCTCCAATAAGCAAAACCAAATCTCCCGTTGTCAGCGTATCAGTTAAATAATGTTTGTTATCATAATAGTGAATCTCTGAGACTTTACCGTCATATTCAAAGAAAATAGTACCGTCGTCACTTACTATACATCTTGAAAGTGCCGTATCGTATCCTTTTTCTTCAGCTTCTTTGATAAGTTTTTCTATATTTACGTCATTTGAGCAGGAAGCAAAAAGAATACCTGTAATTATCGAAATAATCAAAACACACAAACTTTTAAAAGTTTTCATATTGACCTCCCTATGTGTACTTTATAAACGTTTAACCTAATTTAACTGTGGAAAGAATTTCCATTACCTCGTCACTATACTGATAATACCAGAAGGCAGTATCATTATTGGCAATATAAATTCCTTCTGTATCAAGAAAATTTATGTAAGACCAGTAGTTTGCATAACCATAGGTACCCTTTACAGCTTTATATTCACCTACTGTTATCTCTTCTACGTTCAACTCCGTACCGCATACACCAAAACGTTCACGATAGCTCACGCTGATATATCCACCGTCAACACCCTCAGGTTTAAAATCTATACTGAAATTTACTAAAAGATGCTCTAATCCTTCTTTATTAATTGTATATTCCCATCCTTCGGGAATATACATAGCTATTTTACCGCCGTTCTTTTCATATTCAACCAAGGTAGCATTTTCAAATACAGCTTTGTTTTCTGCCTTTTGGTCAGTTGTGCCAAAAAGGAAACCCACTATAAAAAACACAACAAATATGCTGATTATAATAACTATATTTTTCTTGTTTTTCATACTTTACCCCCTATATCTCATCAACTTCTACCGATAATACCGCACCTTCACTGTCTATTTTAACAATATGCATTTCTGTTTTATTACTTTTGAAATAGAAATACCTGGCAAACCAACAACCTTCAGCAGCATCGTAATAACCGTTACTATCGTCATAATTTTCAGGAACTTCGCTTTTGCCTATATTTAAAGCATCTTCAGCTCTCATATTTCCTTCGCCGAGAACCGAATCAGCAATTATATCGAGAACTGTATCATTGTACTTTTCAAGCCACGCGGCGTTTTCTCCGTATATCAAGTAGCATCCCATAAACCCTTCAAGTGTCATGTAAGCCCAGCTCTCAGCCCCGGGATATATATGTATCCAGCCATTTTTATCACCTAAGGTTATCATACTGCCTTCGTATTGATATTGCTCGTACTTGGCACCAACGTCAAAGTAATTTTTGCAGTGAACTACTTCTACAAAGCCTTCTTCGTCACTTGGTTTAAAACCCAGCGAGAAAATTTTTGTGGTTTCTTCGTTTTCACTTTCGTCTATTTCGTAAACCCAATTTTCAGGTAAATTGATTTTTACGCTTCCGTAGCCTTTTTCGAAACTTACCTGATAAGTTTTCACTGAGGTAATTACCTCACTCTTACCTACAAGGTTTACTGCAACTTCAGGTTTGATAAATATTTTTGCAGCTGTGACACCTAACAAAAAGGCCACTAAACCGGCTATTACTCGCAGGCACCACCTTGTTATTTTTTCTTTCATTATTTCGCCTCCTTAATTTTTACACATTTGTATTACTATCTCTATTTATATATTATCACAATGTATAGTATTTGTAAATAGGTAATACCGTTTTTTTGACAAAAACTATGTGGTTTTGTTTCATTTTTATATACATTTTAAATTTATACCATATATATTTTTTAAAAAACTTGTGATATAATTGATAAAAAAGAACGGAAATATTTTTATAAAGAGAGGATATGTCATGACAAACAGAGAAAGAGCAATGAACCTTCTCCATTTTAAACCCGTTGACCGCCTTCCTGCTGTTCATTTCGGCTATTGGAGTGAGCTTTTAACAGAATGGGCGGAACAGGGCAAAATCCCGAAGGAATTGGCAGAACACGGAAACTGTGACGGCAGCGTATACGACGAGGAACTGGACAAATTAATCGGCTGGGACTTTAACTGGTTCCGCTGCGCAGGCGCTGATATTGGTCTAAGACCCGGTTTTGGCAATACTATTCTTGAAATTCTTCCCGACGGCACAAAAAGAATTCAGAATAACGACGGCCTTATAGAAAAAATTAAGCCCGGCGTAACCTCTATCCCTTCTGAAGACGATTATCTTTTAAAGGACAGAGAAGCATTTGAAACTCTCTATAAACCCAAAATGCAGTTTACTCCTGAGAGAGTTAATTTAGAATATTTCAAAAATTTCAACGAAACAAGAAGATGGGACGTACCTGTGGGTCTTAATTTAGGCAGCGTGCTCGGCAGAATAAGAGATATGTGCTCCGTTGTAGGTATGAGCTACTTGATTTATGATGATGACGAAGAATTATTTGCCGAAATAGTTGATACATGGGCAGAAATGCAGTACAAATGCGCCGAAGCTATTCTTGAAACAGGCGCTAAATTTGACTTTGCTCACTTCTGGGAAGATATCTGCTTTAAAAACGGTCCCCTTCTCTCCCCTGAAATTTTCGATGAGCTTTGCGCAAAGCATTACAAAAAGAGAACTGACCTTTGCCATAAATACGGCATTGACATTATCTCCCTTGACTGCGACGGTGTAACCGAAAAATTACTTCCCACCTGGTTTAATAACGGTGTTAACACAATGTTCCCCATCGAAATCGGTGTATGGGGAGACCAGTTTGAACCTGCAAGAAACAAATTCGGCAAAGGTATGCTTGGTATAGGCGGTATGGATAAAACAGCCCTTCGCAAAGATAAAGCCGCAGTTGATAAAGAAATTGAAAGAATGAAGCGCTTAGCTTCAATGGGCGGCTTTATTCCCTGCCCCGACCACAGACTTATGCCCGGTACTAAATTTGAGCTCGTTCAGTATTACGCTGACGAGATAAAGAAGATTAAGATTTAAGCATTTTATTTATTTGATATTGGTGATATTATGGAACATCCCTCAGAAAACAACCTGCAAAACATAATACAAAACGCCAAAACTTTCAATGAGATACACAGCGGTGATATAAGTCTTTCGCGCCTTCACGTAAGTGATATGATCGAAATAGGCCTTGTAACTGAAGGTAAAGGCATTCATAAAATTTTAGGTGAAACAATAGAGTGTGCTGCAGGCGATATTTATATTGTTGGCGGCGGTGTTCCTCACGGATTTTTCGCATTAAACGAGAAAGAGTTTCCCACTGTGCAGCTTTTATCCTTCAATGCTGATGAATGTCTGCAGGGCGAGTATGCCGATATAGGCAGCAGTGATTATTGCTACGGTGTTTTCAGGGATAATTCCTTAATATCCTACGCTATGCTCTCTTCAAAAGCTCTGGATGAAATTTCAAACATTCTCCTTATGCTTAAAAAAGAACTGACGAATAAAAAAGAGAGATGGCAAACTGCCGCTCATTCTTACCTTATACTCTTACTGATAACCGTAAGCCGATATATAAATATGGCTCAGACCCAGACCCCCATACGCTCCAAAGAATGGGCAGCTGCCTCTGAAGCCGTACGTGCGGTACTGGAAAGATACAGCGACAGCGAGCTGACTTTGGAATCTATAGCATCTTCCCTTTATATGAGCAAATCAAGGCTGAGCCGTATTTTCCAGAGAGAAATAGGCGAAAGTTTTCTGGATTATGTAAGAAACGTAAGAATAAACCGAGCCTGTTCACTGCTTAAAAACACAACTCTGACTAACGAAGAGATAGTAAGAAGCTGCGGCTTAAAGGATATTCCCTCATTCTACCGCGTTTTTAAAGCAGTTGTGGGGCAAACCCCTTATCAATACAGAATGTCTCACTCTGCTTTTAACCGATTAAGCAAAGAAGAAGCCACTACCAGCATATTAAACGACATTTGCGATAATATGCAGATCGGTAAAAATAAGAACGTGAAAAATCTTGTTGAACTTGCTATTAAAGCCGGCATACCTCCAAAGCAAATTTTAAACGATGGTTTACTCAGAGGTATGAGTATTGTAGGCGTTAAATTCAAGAAAAATGAGATTTACGTTCCTGAAGTTCTGCTCGCCGCACGAAGCATGAATGAATCAATTGCACTTTTAAAAAGTGAATTTGAAGAAAGCTTTACAAATTTTAAAGGCAGAGTATGCATAGGAACTGTGCAGGGAGATTTACACGATATAGGAAAAAATTTAGTTAAAATGATGATGGAAGCCAGAGGACTTGAAGTTATCGATTTAGGCACTGACGTTTCTCCTGAAACTTACGTAAACACAGCTATAGAGAAAAAATGCAGCGTAATCTGCTGTTCTGCTTTGCTTACTACTACCATGGGCGCAATTGAAGAAGTTGTAAAGCTCTCGGAATCTGCAGGTATTCGCGATAAAGTAAAAATACTTATAGGCGGCGCACCTGTTACTGAAGAATTTTGTAAAAAAATCGGTGCAGACCGCTATACACCCGATGCAGCCACTGCCGCCGAAGCTGCTGTGGAATTTTGCAGTATGCAAATAAACTAAACTAAATTAAATTAAATTAAATTAAATTTAAATAAATATAAAGGAGAGTATATTTGTGACAAACCGTGAAAAATTTCTTAACTACGTAAAGAACGGTGGAAACGAGCTTATTTGTTCACCTCAGATAGGTGCAGGTGCCGGATTTGATACAAGGCTTGCAAACAAAACCTGGATGACTCAAACCACTATGCAGGACACAATAAACGCCACCAAGATGTTTGATATGGTGCCGCTTTATAACTTTGGTCTGCCCGCTCTTTCATCCCTCACCAGTGAATTTAAAGAAGAAAGCACCACCACTATCTCTCACGAGGGTAAGCGCCGCACAATTGAAACCACTTTCAGCTGCAAAAAAGGTACACTCCGCTCAAAATTAATTGACGAGGAGTTAAAAGGTTGCTGTCCTACCGAATTTTTTGTAAAGGATGAAGAGGACCTTAAGATACTGGACTATTTCCTTGATGCGCTTCTGGAAGTAAAGGATTTCTCACTTATTACAGAAAGTGTAAAAGAGAGCCGTAAAATTATTGGCGACGATAATGTTATGGACGTACAGTGGGCAATGCAGCCCTACGAGCTTTTAGGTTTCCCCAGCACTATGGATACAGCTATACTTGCTATGGAAGCCGAAGACCCGTTCAGAGTTATTATGGATAAAATAATGAAGCTGGACGAACACCTTATTAAGGCAACAGCTAAAGGCGGCAGCGACTTTGTATTCTTAGGTGGCCCCGGCAGTGAAATGATCTCACCTACTTACTATGAAGAATTCTTGGTACCTTACTCCAAAATCGTTACTGAAATGGCTCATAAAGAAGGTCTTTTAATCTATTCCCACATTTGTTCACCCATTGAGCCTATGCTTACCAAGGGTTACTACAACCAGATGGGCATTGACCTCTTCGAAACTCTTTCACCTTACCCCGTTGGTAACGTAAAGAGTATTGAAGATGCTTTCAGTAAGCTTTCTCCCGAAATTTGCACAAGAGGCAACATTGGTCTTGATTCCCTCTTAAATGAAACACCCGAGCAAATTTACGAAAAAGCATGGCATATTCTTGAAATGACCAAGAAAATGGGCAGAAAACATATTCTTGCAGCCTCCGACTATATGTTCTATGATACAAAAACAGAGAACGTTCACGCTATGTGCAAGGCAACCAGAGATTTTAACGAAAAGAATAAGTAATAATTTAAGGGTAAGAATATTCTTACCCTTTATTTTTTATACAAATTACTTTTCAAAATTTATGATATGTGGTATAATCAGTGTAACTTAAATCAATTTTGAAAGGGTTAATTATCTTATGAAAATCACAAATGATATTATATATATTGGCGTCAACGACCGCGAAATCGATCTTTTTGAAGGTCAGTACACAGTACCCAACGGAATGTGCTACAATTCCTATATGATAATTGATGAAAAAATCGCAATTATGGACACAGTAGATGCAAGATTTACTGATGAATGGCTCAAAAATATTGAAACCGCTTTAGAAGGCAGAAAGCCCGATTATCTTGTTATCCAGCACATGGAGCCCGACCACTCTGCAAATATCATAAACTTCATTAATGCTTATCCCTGTACAACAATAGTTTCATCTCAGAAAGCATTTGCCATGATGAAAAATTTCTTCGGCACCGAGTTTTCCGAAAACCGTATTGTTGTAAATGAAGGCTCGGTTTTAGAGCTGGGTAAGCACACTCTCACCTTCATGACAGCGCCTATGGTACACTGGCCCGAGGTTATTGTCACTTACGATAATTTAGATAAAGTTTTGTTCTCCGCTGACGGCTTCGGCAAATTCGGCGCATACGATACGGATGAAGATTGGGCATGTGAAGCAAGACGTTACTACATCGGTATAGTCGGCAAATACGGCCCCCAGGTGCAGGCTCTTTTAAAGAAAGCCGCAAAGTTGGAAATTGAAAAAATCTGCCCCCTTCACGGTCCCGTACTTACTGAAAACCTTGGCTACTACATTAATCTTTACGATATCTGGTCAAGCTACAAGCCCGAAAGCGAAGGCGTTGTAATCGCTTATACTTCCGTATACGGCAACACAAAGAAAGCAGTACTGCTTCTTAAGGATATGCTTGAAGCAAAAGGCTGCAAAAAAGTAACGGTTAACGATTTAGCAAGATGTGATATGGCAGAAGCCGTTGAGGATGCATTCCGTTATAACAAACTTGTTCTTGCCACCACAACCTATAACGCTGAAATTTTCCCCTTTATGCGTGAATTTATCAATCATCTTACAGAGCGCAACTACCAGAACCGCACGGTTGCTTTAATCGAAAACGGCAGTTGGGCGCCCACAGCGGCTAAAGTAATGAAAGCTATGTTTGAAAAGAGCAAGAATATTACTTTTACAGAAAACAGCGTAAAAATTCTTTCTTCGCTGAACGCAGAAAGCACCGAGCAGCTTAAAAATCTTGCAGAAGAATTATGTAAGGAGTAATCACTATGACTAATCCCGTTGAAAACAAAATTGACCTCACCGCATTATTTAAAATCGGTTACGGACTTTACGTTGTAACAAGTAACGACGGTAAAAAAGATAACGGTCTTATTGTAAACACAGTAATGCAGGTTACAAATACACCAAACAGAATTGCTGTAACCGTTAATAAGGATAATTATTCTCATGATGTTATTAAGTCAACAGGCACAATGAACGTAAACTGCCTTACTACCGAAGCGCCTTTCAAGGTATTTGAGGCTTTTGGCTTCGTAAGCGGCAGAAACGTAAATAAGTTTGAAAACTGCGAGCCTTTAAGAAGTGATAACGGTCTTGTTTATCTTCCCCGATATATCAATTCCTATATATCTTTAGCTGTTGAACAGTACGTGGATTTAGGCACTCACGGAATGTTTATATGCAGTGTTACCGAAGCAAAGGTAATAAGTAACACCGAAAGTATGACTTACGCCTACTACCACGCAAACGTAAAACCCAAGCCCCAAACTGAAACAAATAAGGGCTACGTATGTAAAATCTGCGGCTACGTTTACGAGGGCAGTTCTCTTCCCGAGGATTTTGTTTGCCCTCTCTGCAAACACCCTGCATCCGATTTTGAAAAAATTAAATAATAAAACAAAACTTAAGCTCACTTTTTCAGTGAGCTTATTTTCGATTTTAGTTGACAATGTTACTTTTTTATGATAATTTAAAATTAACAAAAAAAGGAGAATATGCGTATGAAATTTTTAGGTATTGATTTCGATTATTATTTTGAAAACTACCCCGATGCAAACGGCTATTTCGGCAAATACGGCGGCTGTAAAAATGAATTGCCCCAGAATATTCTTGAGGATATGGCAAAAAGCTATAAAGAGATGCTTGTATCCGAAGAATTCAAAACAATGCAGGAAAGAATCCGCCGTTTCCGTAATTCTGTTCCTTCACCCTTTGTTTTATTAAAAGAATTCTCAAACGAAAACGTAAAGATTTATGCAAAGCTTAAAAGACCCAACAACTTAGGCGCTAACCCTTGTATGGGTCAGGGTTTCCTTGCAAGATTTATGGATAAGGAAAGAATCGTAGCATCAGCTGAGGACGGTGTTGCGGCTGTTATGTCCTCTTCCGTAGGCAGAATCCCCTGCGAGGTATTCGTAAATCCCAAAATTTCCGGTAATATGTTCGTACTAAAATTAAAAGTTATGGGCGGTACCGTAATTGAAACTGACGGTGACCCCAGAGAAGAAGCTATAAAAGCGGCTACGGAAGATAGCGAAAACACACTTTTATTCCAAGGCACCGCAACAGGCTCTCACCCCTACCCCACGATAATCCGCGATTTTTCCAAGCAGATAGGCGACGAAACCTTTAAGCAGTATTTTGAGCTTGAAACAGAACTTCCCAAGGCAGTTATCACCGCGGCAGGTAAAGGCGAAAGCTCCGTAGGTTTTATAAGCGGCTTTACAAATATTTTCACCGATATCGTTGCAGTAAGCCCAGAAGCACAAATTCCCGAGCTTATGTTCCTTAATGATTTGGAAAGAATCCGTTTCGCAGAGGTAAATGAAGATGACGCTGCGCGCGCCGCTGAAAAACTTTTAAAACTTGAAAATATAAAAACCGATGCTCAGAGCGCCAAGGCTTTTGCTTACGCAGTAGAATATGCAAAGAAGCTTGATAAGGGCAATATAATTGTAAATCTTTAAAAATCAACTACAAACTACATATAAAAAGGAGCCGACGTAAAAAGTCAGCTCCTTAATTTATTTAAGCTATTAATTTTCCTTCGTAAAAATAAAGGGAAAAAGCAATTAAAATCTGCCCCGGCCAATAAGTATAGCAGCAAATTAAGCTTGAAAAATTCTTTTCACCACTGAATATACTTAAAAGCAGCATAAAATCGGAGACGTAGAATAAAAGGCTGCCGATAAAAAGTATAATCTCCATTGTTTTCTTTGTACTTACCGCGTTCATTAAAGCTTTGGAAAGCATAAGCGAAATTATAACCGCATAAACGATAATTACAATAAACATCAGTTTGGAGCCAAAATCATAAATAGGCAGTAAAATCATTATTATAGAGAATGCCAATATACAAAATACTGCAATCAGATCTCTTGTTTCAAATTTATGAAGCATGGTGAAAGCCGCCAAATACAGTATATGTCCCACTGCAAAAATTGCAGCGCCGATAATAAAATTAAAGTTTAACACCACGTCCGCTATCATACCGAAAAGCAAACCGCACACTATTAATACAGGAAATATTTTACCGTCTTTTTTATTTAAAAAGCAGTAAATTAAATTTACTATACCCAGCAGTACAAATATAAAACTGCAGAAACCCTTCATTTTATATCCGCCTATAAAATTTCGGTAAATATACAGAACTATAAACTGCGCAACTATAAAAAAGCCGTTAAGCGAAGCAAATAACACTTTCATAAATTCACACAAAACCCCTTATTGCATAGTAACCTAAAAATACCTGGGCTATCAAAAATAAAGGAACCAATAAAGTAAACTTAATTTTCTGAGTTTTATGGCGGAATAAAAGCATTGAAGTTAAGGCACCAAAAGCGCCGCCTATAAATGCAGTAAACAAGAGTACGCTTTCCTTTATTCTGTAAGCCTTCTTTTTTGCCCTGCACTTATCAACAGCAAACAAAATGAAAGAAAGCAAATTTATGAATATAAGGTATAAAACTGAAAATTCTTTTTCCATCATTTTTCTGAAAGCAGTATATCGTAAATTTTAGTACTCCAGAGGCTATCCCCGTGCGGCACTACGGGACTTTCAATAAGCCCTTCGCGAATACACCTTGCAGCCTCTTCCACCTGATAGATAAAACCATTTACGTTAACTCCCATACCTCTTTCGTTGGGGTCAACAAATTCCTCGATAAGATTATTGGAGCTGTCATAAAGGCTTACTTTGCCTGCAAAGGGCAAACCGTCCGCCTTGATATATCCTTTTGTACCGTTGAAACCAACCAAGAAAGGCATATTACAGCAAAGGTTAACCGTTAAACTCACTATGGCGTCATCATATTTTAAAGCGTAGTGGTCAATCATATCCACGCCCGTTTCACCGTAGTGGCATAAGGTTTTAACTTCCAATGGCTTTTTACCTATAACGTAATCGGTAGTCAAGAGAGCGTAAACACCTATATCCCAGGCAGCGCCGCCGGCTAAATCCGGGTTAATAAGCCTGTGCTTGGGGTCGTGGGAAGCTTCAAATCCCCAGGATAAAAATCCTGTAACCAATTTACCGATTTTACCGCTTCCTATCCACTCTTTTACCTTTTTAACGCAGGGGTTATGGCGGCTCCACATAGCCTCCATAAGCAAAAGATTTTTCTCGCGGCTTAAATTAATTACGTCAGCGGCTTCTTTTTCGCTTAAAACCATTGCTTTTTCACACAAAACATGTTTGCCGTGATTTAAAGCATCAATTATAATACCGTGATGGAAATTATGAGTGGTAGATACGTAAACAGCTTCTACTTCGGGATTATTATATACTTCTTCGTAGGTTCCGAAGGAAGGAATACTGTTTCTTTCGGCAAAATTCTTTGCCCTTTCCATATCCTTTGAAGCAACCATAATAACTTCGGCTTTATCGGTATTGTTTACAGCCTTAACAAACTGATTTGCTATGCCGCCTGCACCGATAATGGCAAATTTAACAGCCTTCATTATAATTTAATCTCCTCTTTTTTATCGGCAGACTGATAGAGGTAATCAAGAAGCTTTGCGCTCTCAAGAATATTATCAATATGGTTGCGGTTTTTAACACCTGTAATTGTGGATTCGATAAATGCCTTATCTTCGCAAAGGTACATATCGGGAATGTCGTAATCAAAGGTGATTGTCTCCAAGGTATCGCCGCAATATAATTCAAACTTTTTGCCGTAAATAAGTCTTGCGCCGCACTTATCGCCTAAAAAGTCGATAAACATCTCATCCTTATCAATGTTCTGCGCCCATGCGCCGTTAAAGGAGATACTTGCCTTATCGGTACGGATATGACCTGCAATAAAATCTTCAACGTCGTTTGTGCCGTTTTCTACGTCGGCAGTATCCTCAGCCCACATTGATCTGTACTTATAGCTCTTCATATCCTTAGCCATTTCGCTGTATGCGTCGGCTGTTAAAGTTTTAAGCTTTGCACCGCCTAAAATATAAAGGATAAGGTCTAAGAAATGTACGCCCCAGTCAATTAAAGCACCGCCGCCGGACTGCTCCTTTGTCGTGAAAGCACCGCCGAGGCCGGGAATACTTCTGAAGTTTCTGAAAGAGCAGTAAACGTGATAGAGATTGCCGAATTTACCATCTCTGTTCATTTCCTCAAGCATTTCAACGGACTTGTGGTAGCGGTTACATACGCCGATATTGAGCATTTTGCCGAGTTTGTTTGCCTTTTCTGCCATTTCGCAGGAAAGAGCGTAGTTAATGGTAATGGGCTTCTCGCAGAATACGTGCTTGCCTGCATCCAAAGCATCCATTGTAATGGTGTAATGAGCGTAGTTGGGTGTTAATACGTAAACTACGTCCACCTCTGCGTCAGATAATGCAACTTTGTAATCTGTAATTACGTTTTCAACCTTATCAAATTTTTCTTTAACAAGCTGTGCTTTACTTTCAATCAAATCGCAAGCGTACTTGATTCTGATGTTATCCATCTGCTGAAAAGCAGGAAAATGAGCGGCGTTAGCAATTCTGCCGCAACCAACAACTGCAATAACAACTTTATTATTTAAATCCATAATTTTTGCCTCCGAACAAAATTAATATTGAATTAATTATAATACAAACGTATAATTAAATCAAATAAATTCTTTAGTTAAATTAGTTTCATTTTGTTTTGAAAGGAAAACTATGAAAAAAGTTTATGTTATTTACGGCGATTATTGTCACCCGCTTGAAACAGCCATAAAAAGCCTTGAAAATATATTTGATAATGATGAAATAATTTTTACATCAACAGGCAACGAAATTCCCTGGGATAATATGGAAAATGAAGTTAAACTTTACATTAGCTTTAAATCTGATAATACAACTTTAAATCCCAAAACAGGCGTTGATTATTTTATAACACCCGAAAGAGAAAGAGCACTTTATAATTACGTTGCAAACGGCGGCAAAGCTTTGTTTGTTCACGCAGGTTTAGTAGGTTACCCCCTTGATTCTTTATATCATAAAGTTGCAGGCGGCGTTTTCCTTATTCATCCACCTGAAAAAAACATTACATATATTCCCGTTAATAAAGAACATCCTATTTTGGATGGCGTTAACGCATTTACAGTTTACGACGAAAAATATACTTGCCAGATTGATAACGACGTTGAAGTGTTAATGGTAGGCGCAGATGATGAATATGCAGGTACAATAAGCGCTTGGTGCAAAAATTTAGGCAAGGGAAAATCCGTTTCTTTTGCTCCCGGCCACAGTTTACTTGTAGCAAACGACGAAAATTATTTGAAATTTATTAAAAATGCGGTAAATTGGCTAATTAACCGGTAAGAATTCCCGCTATCATGGCAATATTCTACAAATTTCTAAATAATTGCATTTTACACTTGTTTTATTTAGTTTTATATGATACAATTTTAACAATCTCGGTGAAGATAACACCGCGGCAAAATTCAAATCGAATTTTGAAATTCTTTGGAGAATCCCGTTAATTTGGGTGCCGAAGGGGCTAAACTCTCTCAGGCAAAAGGACAAAGGTTTGTATCTTTAGTTACTTTTGGGAGACGGTTTTCACCTTCTCCCTTTTTTATTTTAGGAGGACGAAAAAATGAGAGTTAACGACCGTCACGTATCATTCTATTACGAAAACGATATGGACATGGGTCCAATTGAAATTGACCCTAAAAAAACAGCGCTTCTTGTTATCGATATGCAGCACGTGTTTATCACACGCCCTGAAAGAAGCGAAAATCCCACAGAAGCTGAGCTTCGCGAATACGAGCGTTGGGAGCCTTTCTACACTAAAATTGATGAAGTTGTAGTACCCAATAACGCAAAGCTTCTTAAAGCATTCCGCGAAAAAGGCATTGAAGTAGCTTTCGCTAAAATTCAGTGCCAGAAAAAGAACGGCGCGGACCGTTCACTTGACCAGAAGGCTACAGGCTACAACGAGCTTTTACTCCCTCCCGGTACACCTTCCGCTGAAATCGTACCCGAGCTTGCTCCCATGGAGGACGAGATAGTTGTTACAAAGACAACCGACAGCGCACTCGCAGGTACTCCCCTTCGCCTTTGGTTCCAGAATATGGGCATCGATACAGTTGTTTGCACAGGCGTTTTAACCGACCAGTGTGTATCAGGTACTGTAAGAAGCCTCGCTGATGAGAGCTTTAAGGTTTGGCTTATTGAGGATGCTTGTATGGCTTCCACTCAGAAGATTCAGGATAACGAGCTTGAAATTCTCAATAACATTTACTGTCACGTTATTAACACAGAAGAATGCATTGAAGCAATCAATAAGTAATCTGAAAGGACTTAATTAAAATGGATAACAAACAGCCTTCTCTTAAGAAAAGCTTAAGCTTTATCTCCATGATCTCCATCGCATCCGGTGCCGTTATCGGCGGCTGGCTTGCAGAAGCTCCCGCTTGGTTCGAAATGACAGGCGCAGGCGCAGCTTTCATCTTCCCCATTCTTGCAATTTTACTTATCCCCGTAGGTCTTATCTTTGCTGAACTTACAGGTATGCTCCCCTTCGCAGGTTCCGTAGACGTTTGGACAACAAACGCATTCGGCCACAAGGTTGGTTTCACCACACAGTGGATGATGTTCCTCGTTCAGGTTGTTGAGCCCGCTATGATGGCTTTCATCTTTATCACAGCTGCAGGCCACTTCTTCCCCGGTCTTGACATCCCTCCTATGGTTCAGATGTTTATCGCTATCGGCACAGCTCTTATCTGGTATATCGTATCTAACTTCAATATTGATATCCTCGGTAAACTTGCCAACATCTTCTTCTTTGCTATGATCGCAATGTCAATTATCGTTAGCTGCTCACTTTACTTCAGCGGTCACTGGAATATTGCCAACCTCACAGCAGTTTCCGAAGAAGGCGCTAAAGAAGGTCTTACAGGCGGTCTCTTCCCCATGGGCTTTGGCGGTATCTTCCTTGCTATGGCAGCATTCTCCTTAAAGTTCATCGGCTTCGAAATGACTCCTTCCATGATTGAGGAGACAACATTCCCCCGCTCCAAGATGTGGAAAGTTATCCTCTCTGCTTTAATCGTTCCCGCTGCTTTATACCTCGTAGTTGTTATCGCTATCGGCGGTATGGCTCCCTACGATACAATCGCTGCTATGAGCATGCCCGAGCCCGAGCTTATTGCTATGTATAACCTCATGCCCATCCTCGGCTACATCGCAGTTATCTCCGGTGTTCTTCACGCATTCACAACTCTTATGGGCTTCTGGACATCTTCCGCACGCGTTCTTTACGGCGCTGCTGAAATGAATCAGCTTCCCAAGGCATTCAGTAAGGTTAATAAGTACGGTCAGCCCGTTCTTGCTAACACAGTTGTTTTCCTCTTCACAGTATTCTTCTGCATTTTCACAGCTCACAGTGAAAACAGCTGGGTAAACTTCGTTTATTCCATGAGTAACGTAGCTGCAGGTTTCGTATACTTCATGTGCTGCTTAAGCGGTCTCGTTCTCCGCAAAAAGCACCCCGAGTGGAACCGTCCTTACAAAGTACCCTGCGCTACTCTCCTCTCCGTTATCGGTATGCTTATTTCCCTTTGGGTAATCGTAGGCTCCTGCATGATGATGGATATGGGCGGCTGGATCGCATTTATCATCTTTTGCGTTGTTGGTATCGCTATGTATGCAGGTATGTCCGTATACAGAAAGAAGAAGGGCATTGAGCTTAAGACATTCACACCCGATGATATCGAAGAATAATTAAACAAAACATTTTACGGCAAGGGAATTTTCCTTTGCCGTATTTTTTTATTGAATTTACTTCTTTTTATATGATATACTAAAAAAGGAGGTGAAGTTAAATTATGTATAAAGATAAATTTGGAAACAATTATTTAAAAATTGCACTTCATTTACATACGACTATAACCGACGGACAGAAAACTCCCGAAGAGGTGGCAGAAATATATAAAAATGCAGGCTTCGATGCCATCGCTCTTACAGACCACTGGTATTACGGCAAAGAACAAACCTTACACGGTCTGCCTATCCTTTCTGGCTGTGAATATAATTTAGGCGGCAGTGACACAAGCGTGGACGTAATGCACATAATAGGAGTTATGATGGAAGAAGACCCGCAAATTCAAAGAAGCAGTGCAACACGTCAGGAAGTTATTGATAAAATTAACAAAGCAGGCGGACTTGCAATTTTCGGTCATCCAGCCTGGTCCCTTAACACCTTAGATGATGCAAAATCGCTAAACGGCTTTGGCGGCGTAGAAATTTTTAATTCCGTATCAGAATGCGGTCAGAACGTAAACCGCGCTTACTCTGATTATTTTGTAGATATGTGCGCTAACAGCGGAATTTACTATAAAATACTTGCTACGGACGACGCTCACGCCTATGACGGAAACGATGAACTAAGAGGCTTTATCTACGTTAAAGGAAATGAAATAGACAGAGAAAAAATACTTGATGCCATTAAAAGAGGCGACTTCTGCGCTTCTCAGGGACCTATAATCAGCGCGGAAATTAAGGACGGATATTTAATTATCGACTGCACGGAAACTTGCTCAATATGTGTTTGTAGTAATGCCGCGTGGCTGCCCGAAAGAGTTCTGAAGGGCGAAAATCTCACTCACTTTGAATATAAAATCCGTCCTATAGAAAAATGGGTAAGAGCTGAGGCAACGGATAAAAACGGTAAAAAAGCATGGAGTAATATCTTTATTCCCGAAAAATAAAATATAAATTAAAGTCTTGCAAAGTAGATTAAAATATGAACAATAAGAAAACCGATATAAAATTATATAACGTACTGTTTCCCTTTTGGATGCTCTTACTGTTCCCTCAGGCGTGGTTGTTTGTATTGCCCGGCAACTTTATTATCGATAGTCTCGTATTGATAATAAGTCTGTTTGTGTTAAATATGACTGAGAAAAAGCGCTTTTACATACGCCATATATTCCCCATATACGGATTCGGCTTACTCTCCGACATTATCGGTTCGGCATATATGTTTTTACTTATGTGGGCTTTTGATGTTGGCCACATGGGAGATGAGCTTTACTTAACGCTTCCCGCGCTTTTAATCTCTGCTGTCTTGATTTTCGTATTAAATTACTTTGTAACCTTCAAAAATACGGACAAAGTATTGCGTTACAAACTGGCGCTTATATTTGCCATCACAACCGCTCCCTATACTTTTTTAATTCCCTCAAGCTGGTTATACTGATAAACCATTAAATAAATTAATAATACATAAAAATCCGGCCTGTGACAAAACTCATTTCATAGGTCGGAGATTTTTATTTAAGAATCCAGCCGTGATGAACTCAGTAAATCTATATAGGTAAATCTCATTTCTAAAAATAAAGAAATAATCAGGCTTGTATTACTTGACATAGTATTATATGTGTGATATTATAATTATGTAATAATTAACTTATGAAAGGAAGATATGTATGAAAAAGGCTTGGTTAAAAATTTTAGTTGCCTCTTTGTTTTCTCTTTTTATCGGAGTTCTCGTTACCTCAATTCTTTTCACAAGCGGTATTTTTAAACTAAACATAGAAGAAAAAATTGATTATCATCTGCCTATACTCCCTGAAGGCATTGATTCTCAAATTAGTTGTGGAGTATCGGATTCTATAGGCGACGTACCTGACGTTTACAACACTCATCTTACTTATAAGTTAAAGATTTCAGATAATTTGAGTGAAATGGCTAAAAACGCCGATCTTATTGTAAGAGGTCGTTTTATAAACAGAAGAACCAACTTCCTTTATCCTCAGGCTGTTGAATATAATTACGATATATCCAGACTGCCTCTTGCCGGTTACCCCAGTTTCGAAGTTACGGAAGTAATAAAAGGAGAACTATACCGACGGGAACTTCTTACAGAAGATTCTCCTTACTATAACAGAATATCAATCGAAACTAAAATTTACGAAAGAATTTTGCTTAGCGCAGGTGTTATTGAACACTACGTAAACGTACCCGATCCTTTGTATATAGAGCCCGAGCTTGAAACTGAGTATATTTTATTCCTTAACCAGGAAATAGACGAAAAGTACGACTACGTTTCCCATTCTCTCTCCGAGCCTCTTTACATTAAGCTGAGTGGCACAAAAGCAGAACTGCTTTGTAATCTCATAGATTATAAAGGGTATCTAAAGTCTGAATGCGATACAAGTTTGGGAGACAAAATGCAGGCATATTATTACGGAACAAAAATAAATTTCAAGGACGACATCACAGGCAAGACTCTTGATGAAATTAAGGCGCAAATAAAATAATGAAAACAGGCGGAGAATTAATCTCCGCCCTTTTGTTTTACTATTATTTTAAAAATTAATTCTCAACTGTAAAGTTTATGGTATAATTATCGTATAAGAAGTGAAAAGGTAAAAACTCGCGAATTTTTCCAAATTGCAACATACTATCAAAAGAAAGGAGTTTACTGATGGATCAAAGTGTAAGTTACTACCGCCGTTTTGCAGACGAAGGCGATGAGCAGGGTTTAGTTGAACTTATCAAACTGTATAAAGACGGTCTTATATTTTACATACAGAACTTTGTTAATAATTACAGTCTGGCGGAAGAACTTACCGAAAGCACCTTTGTGCATTTATTTCTTAAGAAACCTAAATACAAAAATTTAAGTTCGTTTAAAACATGGCTTTATACAATAGGGAGAAATCTGACCATTGATTATTTAAGGAAGAATAAAAAGAAAAATTCCAGAGAAATTTCCATTGAGCTGTTAACTGACAGTGTCAGTGCACATGAGGCAGAACATCTTGAAGAAAGCTACATAAAATCCGAGGATAAAATAACGGTACACAAAGCTATGAGTAAACTCAAAAGCGAGTACAGAGAAATTTTATGGCTTATATATTTCGAAGATTTAAGCATAAAGGAATCGGCAAGAATTCTTAAGAAATCCGTCAGTAACGTGGGAACTCTTGTTCACCGCGCAAGGACATCGCTAAAAGAAGAACTGGAAAAGGAGGGCTTTATCTATGAAAACATCTGAAGAAATGGCTAAAAGCGTCATTAAACGGATAGCACGGCAGAAAGAAATTAAAAAACAAAGAGTCAAAAAAACGATAAAATCTGTTTCGGCTGTTATGTGTATAGTATTAATCGTGGCTTTGGTATTCTCTTCGGGCTTATTTAATAATCCTGCACCCACTGAAACAGTCAAGCCAGACTCCGGATATACAAGTCTTTATGAAGACAGCGCCGATGATAACGGGTACACTGAGTACGATATGCCGCCGATAGACCTAAGTACCGATAACCCCGACGGCGAAATAACGCTCAGTTATGAATACGATATTTCACAGAGTATAGAAGAAATGGCAGATAAATCCGACGTTATCGTAAAGGGTTATTTCAATTTTGATGAAACGTCGACACCGAGTTCATGGAATTTATGCAGGGATTCGGAGTATATTTCAAGAGAATCTCTGGATTCAAAAATCGAAGCGACATTAAGCAAATTTGTTGTTACCGAAGTTTTAAAAGGCGACGTACCTGAAAACATTACCGTAAGCACCCGTGCGTGGGACAAAATAGAATACGGCGATAATTATCTGAGTTTTGAGTACCCACTCTTTTTGTGGCATGAATATCAGGGCGAATATATTCTTTTCCTTGATAAAATTGAATATTTCGATTATTATACCGCTTCAACTGAGCCCTACTGTTTAAGAGTAAAAGGGGATGCGCTCTTTGTTGAAAGTAATCTTTTCACTGATAAAAAACAGACTCAGTTCGTAGAAGTTTACGAAAAGGTAGATAATTTAGGTGGAATCCGTTATACGGGAGAAATCATAAAGGTTAATTATAATCTGCCTGAAATTGAGGATAATTTTTCAGGTATTATGATAAGTGAACTCAAAGAAATAATTAATGAGTCGTAATTTTGCATTACCCATAAAATAAATCATAAAAAACAACAGGAGGATGACTATGAAAAAATTATTTGCGTTATTTTTAATTGTTTCGGTTTTAATTTTCAGTCTTACATCCTGCGCCGAAACTCCCGAAAACACAAAAAACCCTACAAGCAGCACGTCCGAAAAAGTCGAAGAAAAAGTATCATTTTCCGAAAAAAAGGAAGAAAATAATTCAGCTTCCAAAAGCGAAAATATTATCGATTTAAGTAAGGTTGGTTATTCGCCAATTGTTATGTTTGACGTTAATATGGGCGCTGATATTAAAGATCTTGCAAACAAAAGCACTTACGTGGTTTTAGGCAAAGCTGAAGTAAGTTATACAATGGGGTATAGCCGAGATTTCAGCTTCGTTATTGAAGAAGTATTAAAAGGCGACATTGAATCCGAAAGAATAACTGTATCCAACAGCTATCTTTCCATCGAAAATATCGACGATTATTATTACGGTAATGCTCTTTTTAAGAACCCTCTATACGTGGAAGCAGAGGAAGGCGGAACTTATCTTCTGTTTTTAAGCAAAAAAAGTGAAATGGGTCTTAGCTTTTACACGCCTGCGGTTGAACCGTATATGGTAAAAATAGAGAACGGGATGGCAGCCTTGGTACTTCCCGAAATTCTTACAAAGGGCTATAATATCCAGAAAGCTGTTACTGACACAAACAAGGTGGTACAGTACACTTATAATCTTCTCGCTTATAACGATACTATAAGCGGAATGAGTTTAGATGAAATTAAGGCACAAATAAAATAACTGAAAAACAAACAGGGCGGAGGGTAAACCTTCCGCCTTTCGTTTTGCTTTTTGACACATTGGAAATCAAATGAATCTTCTGAATTTATATAATCATTTTTGAAATATAGAGCTCGGAGATGAAAGTTCTTTTGATACCACCGTATTTTTCTTCAAGATTTTTAAGCTCCGTTAAACATTCAATCATCTTTTCTTCAGGATTATTAATAAACATATTACCGGTCATAAGATAGCCGAAATATTCTTCTGCAGTATAATTACGTTCCCATTTAACACGAAAAACTTCAGGCTTTGTGAAATATCCGCAGTTTTCGATATCGGCAACTATATTTTCGGATCTTTTGTAATATGCGTCTTCTTTAAGAACTGCTGTATAACCATCATATCTTGTAATGATATCATAAACATCATGGTCAATATTAATATCGCTGATTATTTCAATATTCCAGAATGGCATAAGGAATCCGTTATTCTTAAGCGCTTGTGCGCACAGTTTATACCCTTCAGGTTTCTTGACCCAATGAAAGGATTGAGCGGCAATAATTGCATCGTAAGCGGAATCATCAAAAACGCAATCTTCGAAAAGAGAAATAATATAGCTTACTTTTTTACCTTTAAATCTCTCTATCCCTTTTTCGGCTAAAGCTTTTCCGGGCTCAATGCAAAGTATATCGATATTGTAATCAATAAACTGTGATGTTGCCTTACCACTTCCTGCACCAATTTCAATAATTCGGGAGTCACAAGTCAATGAGGCTGTAGTAACTATTTTGTCAATTATCTCGGTGGGATATTGCGGTCTGTA
>SVPY01000050.1 GCA_015065615.1 Oscillospiraceae bacterium
TGTATTACTTTAATAACAGGCGGCCTGCGGCCGCTCTGGGCTATAAAAGCCCAGTTCAGTACAAGACCGAACTGGGCTTCTAATACTATGGGGTTTTTAAGTGTCTACTTTTCCTTGACAGATGCAACCCGATTAATTCAGGTGGAGTTAATTTTTTAAATCAAGCCATGTACTTAGCTTTTAATTCTTCAGCCTTCTTGATGTAAGCGTCATTCTGCTTCATGCTTAAGAGGTTAGATCTGATCTGAGCCTTTACGCTCTCGAAATCAGCTACAGTAGCTTCGCTCTTACTTTCTACCTTAATAAGGTGGAAACCGAACTGTGTAGCAACGGGGCCTACGATTGCGCCGATTTCAGCGGCAAAAGCTGCGTTTTCGAACTCGGGAACCATCTGACCACGGCCAAAGCTGCCTAAATCGCCGCCCTGCTGGCCGGAGGGGCAAGTGGACTTCTCTTTAGCTGCATCCTCAAAAGTTGTTTCGCCGTTGTTGATAGCGTTTAAAATTTCAAGGCACTCGCTTTCTTCCTTAACGAGAATGTGCTTAGCGCTAACTTTCTCGCCCTCGGTGAAATGCTGGGGATTATTATCGTAGAATTCCTTTATTTCCTCGTCTGTAACCTTGATGTTCTTTAAAACTTCGTTCATAGCAAGCTGAGAAAGGATATCGCGCTTAGCGCTTTCCATAATCTTCTTGTATTCCTCTGTTTCGTCAAGCTTAAGTTCCTGACCCATCATAGCGTAAAGATGAATGGAAATAAGCTGCTCGAGGCAATGCTTCTTAAACTGAGGGTTAGAAGCGTAAGCTCTCTGCTCTCTGGGTAAGCCTGCAATAAAGCCTTCAACGTCAGCCTCTGTGATGTTAGCAGAGCCAACGGTTGCTAAAATTTTCTCTTCGCTCATAATAAAGCTCCTTTTATATAAAAAATAATACTTGACTTTTAAGTAGCCTTATTGATTATAATACCCCCTTAAAGCTTAGTCAAGCTTTATTTAACAAAAAACAGGGTGCAAAATACACCCTGCTTTAAATATTTATCAAGCTTAAATTTTAACCTTTATAACTGCCTTTTTGAAATAAACGTTTTCACCGCGGCAGGGTGCGTGGGCATCGAAGGGGTGAAGAATATAGAAATCCTCAGGCTTAAAGGTGATATAGGTCTCGCAATCACCTGAAACGAACTCTGCATCCTTTTCTTCATCGTAGGGAATTAACTTATCGCACTTATGAAGAGGAGCGTAATAACAGGTATCCTCACCCTTTAAAATATACTGAAGGTCAATATACTTTCTGTGAACCTCATACTCAATAACGTCCGCTGCATTTGCCTCACCCTCGGAAACTATGCAGTAAACACCCTCGGCTACTTCATAGCGTCCATTTTCGGTATTTTCTGTAAGAGTTAAAAGGAAATCTATACCTTTATCGAGATTTTCGCTTAAACCCTTGTAGGTTAAAATATCTTTCTTTGTACCGACTATCATTTTAAATCCTCTCCAATTATTTACGGCTCGTAAACTTCATTTTCGTACTTCTGGCGCCACATAAAGCCGTCGTGACGCAGGTGAACAGTACCGCCTGATAATTTATCGGGCATAATAATTTCAAACATATTGGGAGTTGCGTAAATTTTGGCGTCTATAGAAATTTCTCCCTCGGCAACCAAATCTTTAAGGTCGGTTGTGTAGTAACCCTTCTCGGCGCCGAAAGTTCTTAAGCGGTAGTAAAGCTTACGAAGCTGCATAATTTCCTTTTCGTCCTCGGGTGCTTTGAACTCAGTTTCGTCGTCACCGAATACGATATAGCCCCACATTTCGGGCATGTGGATGTCAATAATACCCGTAGGAGCCCATACCCAGTTAAATTCGGGCAGGAAATTGCCGTCCTCGTCCTTACGCTTGTAGAATTTATTATCGATTACGTCCACCTTATACTCAACGCGGCTGAAGTTACAGCGCCACATCTCGCCCACGTCGGGAGTGATGTGTGTGGGGCGGCAGATATCGATACCGCACTCACGCAGGGAGAAGAAAGGAATAATAAACTCAACGGACCAGTATTTGTTATCAGCAGAGGCGTTATTGAGCTCACCCTCAACGTGAGTAGCGCTCTTTAAGCCTGCAATATCCCAGGAAACAATTCTGTGTACGCCGTCACGGAAAGGTTTCTCCATTAAAAGGTCCCACACCGTGCCGTTGGCGTTGGTCTCAATCTCGTAGTAACGGTGGCTTGTCTCCATGGGAGCAAGGAAAATTTCGAAATCGTTATCCATATACACGATCTCATCGCGGTTTTTCACGTAAGCCCATATCTCGTCGTCATAGAGCTTCGCGCCCACGTAGAGGTTATTTTCGTCCCAAAGCATTTTGATAACTGTCTTCTTTAAAGGTGCGGGCATATGGTCACCTTCGATATCGCGAAGGAAACCGATATCTTCTGCCTGATCCCAGAAGGGCTTATCAATTTTACCATCGGGTTCTCCAACGTAGGGGAGCTTTGTCTTTTTTATTACGTGATGAGGGGGGTTAAAGGGAATTTTAGGTTCTCTTGCTCTTATAAGTGGCATAATTATTTCTCCTTGCAGATTTATTTTGATAATTTAAATTTTTTCTTCTAATATAGGCGTACTTAAAATACCAAGCTCTGTAAAGCGGTATTCGTAAGTAAATTTAATACCCTTACTGCGCCAACGGCCCGGGCGGCTCATAGATTTATACTCTGTTTGTGAGTTATGAACGGGACCGAAGCAATTGCCGCGGTGACCGTAAAGCGTAAGCTTTAATGTGTGCTCACCCTTTTCAATACCTTTAAATTCTGCCTTATTGGGTGTGAAAACTATTTCTTTTTCCTGACCGTCAATTTCGGCAATAACGCAGGCACCTTTATAGTGAGGTACGGTAAGAATTAAATCGCCACCTTCACTTGTAAAGGGAATTTCGTAAGTAATATTTGCGCCGTAGAAGGGATAAAGCATATTGTAAGTATTATCGAAGCCTAATTTTTCGGGCTTTTCGCAAACTATTTTCTCACGGCCGTTCATCTTAACGCCGAAATCACCTAAAAGGTAATACCATTCGAGGCTTGTACTGATGCCGATTTTTGTATTTACTTCAATAGTATTTTCACCGATTTCAAGTGTGCCGATATTTACTGTTTTAATTTCCTTATCGGTAAAATAGCCCTCTATATTCATAGGAACTTCTTTACCGTTAAGCTTAACTTCGGTATACTCGGCATTCTCCATAGCAAGGTAAACGTTTTCTGCCTTTATTTCACTCTTAACTTTGAAAATAAGTTTGCAATTATCCTGAGGCACATTTTTACCGAATACCCAAGGCTGAATTCCCATGGGATTAACAACGTCCTTTAATCTGCCTGCAACCTTTTTCTCATAATCCAGCTTAATTTTCTCATAGCAAATTTCGTAAGCGCGTAGCATTTCCTCTTCATCGTGCATTTCTTCGCCGTTTAAGCTGAACTTCGCAGTATCCAGCATCAATATGTTTTTCTCGCTTAATTTATAATCGTTAACGTAAGGAAGCTTAATTTGCTTATACGCACCGCAGGCATCAGTTTCAATTTCCAATGAACCTTCGCCCTCTGTTAAATTAAGAAGCAGGCTATCCTCATTATACATTCTTCTTAAAATAACCGTGTTGCCGTTTTCCTGAGTATAGGGTATATCCAAAATTTCGCCCTTAACGGTATCGTAAAGCTTAACTTTATAATTTCCCTTAATTTCAAGCTTAATATCGTCGAATATTTCAGCGTCGCCCCAGTCGTCGTAAATTTCCGTACTCTTTTCCTTGCCTCTTACAATAAAGAGCCAACGGGAATCAAGATCGTTACGCATACTGTAAATAAAGCTGTCGCTTCTCTCGCCGTTCATATAATGGATATCAATCTCACGAAGGTCGGAAAGAGCGGATAAAAGCTTTGTTCTGCTGAAAGGAATATTTTCGCAAATATCATAGAGCTTTTTACCCTCATTTGATACCTTCGCATCGCAAAGTGTGGGAGTATCGCCAAGGAAAATTATTCTGCCGCCCTTGGCTTTGAATTTATTGAGAATTTCCAAAGTAGAGCTTCTTATGGTTTCCATATTGGGCACGATAACTACGTCGTAATCCATTTTACCTACGGAGAATTTACCGTTATCCTTTTCGCCATACTGAGAAGGAAGTAAGCTTTCGGAAATAAAATCGAAGTCAATAAGACCGAAAAGAAGCCACTCTGTTAATTTACCGAAGTTTTCTTCGTACTGATTTCTTATATCGCTTGTCTGGTTGGCAGGACCCCAATGGAGCCAGTAGCTCTCAATAGGATGAATAACACCAACTTTTACAGAAGGTGTACCCCTTGTCATAGCTGTATTTACACGTGCGAAGTGGTCTTCCACTATATTATATTTTTCCGCCCAAGAGGACTGATAACTGATAGCGGCGGGGTAATCGCGCTTACTTTCGCCCTTCATTGTGTACCAGCTTAAGTGAGGAACTCTAACGGTAACGCCTAAAGCCGCCTGCCAGTCGCCGTTTAACTTATGGCGTCTGAAATCAAAATGCCAACCTGTTACGCCGTAAAGCTCACTGAGCATTGCTTCGTAGCCAAACTGATGCACTGCGGACTGAGTCTGCTTAGCCGTATTATACTCCTTGTTACCGCAAAGCATATCAATACCGGGGATATCGAAGCCGCGGTAAGCGCGCATAGCCTCGCCAACTGCGTGAGTCTGGCTTAATAAAGAAGGCTCTTCCATCATATGGCCTGTTAAAGCAATACCGTTTTCACGGCACCAAGCGCCGATGTTATCACAGAAAGCCTCGGTAAATCTGTCGGTTACGTGGTCGTGATAATGATAGCGCGTTACGGAAATTTTGCCATCGGGCAATTCCCACAAAAGCTCGGGAAGATGAGGGATAATATCCTCGCCGTACTTCTTTTTAAAGGTTTCGGGGAAATCGTTAGTCCAGGCAAGGGGAACGTTTTTCTCTTCAAAAGCGAAGCTTAAGGTCTCTTTTCTTGTAAACTGAGGCTCATCCGTAAATATTGCAGGCACAACCTTACCGAATTCATCGCCTACCGTTTCCTTATATCTTTCGTGAGTAATTTCAATGAATTTATCAATAGCCTCTTTATTTAAAGTGTCAACGTAAGTTTCACCGTTATACCAGCCTGTAGGGATATCGCCCTCGGTGTAAACGTACCACTTTTTGCCTTTAGCTTCATCATTTTCGCTTATCTGATTATATGAAGCAAGAAAACCTTCGCTATCCAAAACGATATCAAAGCAGGCAATAAGCTTCCTGTTCTGCACAGAGCAGGAATATTCATTCATAAGGTAATCGGTTGAAAAAAGCAGGTGACGTGCGCGGTACTTTTTATCTTTAGTTACGTATCCGCCTGCAAAGCCGGAAGGCCAGCAATCCTCGTCGTAAAGCCACGAGAGCATTTTATCCCTTTTAGCTTTGTCTGTACAGCTTCTTATTAAAGCCATAAATTCATCGCCTAAATACTCAGTGGACATACCCGCTCTTGTGTGCATGTGGAATCCGCCGAAGCCCATTTCTTTAAAGATATCTATCTGCCTTAAAAGCTCCTCCTCTTTCAGGTCTCCGTTCCAAGCCCAGAAGGGTGTGCCGCGGTACTCGCTGGTGGGATTTTTGAAAAGTTCTACGCTCAAATTCTTTTCAAGATTTTTTGGATATAACATTTTAATTCCCCCTTATATATTAATTCAGAATACCAAAAAATAAGCCAAAACAACTAAACCAAGGGCTATTCTGTACCAGCCGAAAGCTCTGAAATCTCTCTTTTTGATATAGCCCATAAGGAATTTAATAACTATAACGGAAACGATGAAAGCGGTAATCATACCTGCTAATAAAATAATAAGCTCTGCGGAAGTAAAGGCTAAGCCAAATTTTAAAAGCTTAATAGCGCTTAAGCCAAACATAACGGGAACGGCAAGGAAGAAAGTAAACTCAGCAGCCGCAACTCTTGAAACACCGATTAAGAGAGCGCCTATAATTGTGGAGCCTGAACGTGAAGTACCGGGAATAATGGATAAAACCTGAAAAAGACCGATTAACAATGCGTCCTTATAGCTTATTTCCATTAAATCTTTCTGCTTTACTCTTGAGCCCGCTTTTTTATTACCGCGCTCTATAATTATAAATGCAATACCGTAAATAATTAAAGTAGCGGCGATAACTGTGGGAGTGTGCAGGTGCGCTTCAATATAATCATCAAACAGTAAAGTAATTACCGCACCGGGAAGGCAGGCAACAACCACCTTAAACCACAAAGAGAAGGTTTCTTTTTTTATTTTCGGCTTCGTTTTATCTTTAAACTGAAAAGGAATCATCTTACCCCAGAATAATAAAACAACCGCCAAAATAGCGCCAAGCTGAATTACAACGAAGAACATCTCTTTAAATTCTTCCGTCATATCAAGCTTGATAAATTCATCTACAAGAAGCATATGACCCGTACTGCTTATAGGCAGCCACTCGGTAATACCCTCCACAATACCTAAAAATATAACCTTTAATATTTCAAATAAATTTACCATAACAACAAATAATTCCTTTCAGGCTTTATAATATTATTTTACCGCCAAATAAGATAAATGTAAATCAGTTTTTTCTTCGTTATTCTTTATTTTTTCTTTCCGGCTTATCGTGATAAAGGGTAAGACCGCTTTTTATATATTTATACTCCCTCACGCTCATACCGTAGTAAGCATTAAATTTTTTTCTGAAATAGCCTTCATCCTGAAATCCTGTTTTCATAGCAACTTCAGCAGTACTCATACCTTTCTCACCTAATAAATCAGCAGCTTTTTTCATTCGCACCATAAGCAGTTTTCTTGAAAATGAACACCCTGTTTCTTTTTTATAATTTGCAGCAAGGTAAACAGGTGAAATTCCAAGTTCTTTGGCTATATCTTTTTCTTTTAATTTTTCACCGTAGCGCTTTTCTATTATATTGTTTATTTTTTCGGTGTAGTAGTTTTCCCTTTTATTTTTATTGCCTATAAGATTTTTCTTTGTAATTCCATCTATTTTTGCAAGAAGCTTCAGGAAAACAGATACAGATTTCAATCTGCCGCTTTCACTTTTTTCGTGATAATGCTTTATTATGCTGTGAAGCATAGAGTTGAGGTCTGTTTCCTCGTCAATGCTTAAATTTTGAATATACATAGGAAGCAAAAGAGTATTTTTATCCTCAAGTGAAGCCGCGTTCAGCTCAAGTCTTTCATAAGCAATTTCACTAAACCTAAATGAAACCGAAAGTATTGCTATCTTCTGACCATCCTCGCAGCAGGAATAAATCTCTTCATCACCCACAACACACTCAAGACTGCAGCCTTTAAGCACCACTTCACTTTTTCTTCCCTTATAATATCTTTTATCCGACCGTGATAACGATATCTCAATACTGTTTTTATCTGCACTGTTTTGCCATTCATAATTTGTAAGATCAGTTTCAAGCGCCCATATAACTTCCGGCAGAGAATTTATTTTAATTTTATAGCCAAGCACGTTTTCACCCTCTTTAATTATAGAATAATGCATTTTTAATAATTTTGCAATAAATTATTACCTGTTTTATTAATAAATTACCTTTTATCTGTTTAATTTACAGTTATAATTTAAATACAAACTACAAGGAGTGATAAAATGTCGGTAAATATTTATCCCGTAGTTGGGAACAATTTAATTTGTGAAGATTATGAAATTAAAATAAACGGAGCTAAGGCAGAGCTTAACACTGCAAGAGTTTCGCGCGTTCCATTTAACCGCCGCTGGCCCGGCCATCAGAGAGGATTGGAGCAAACAGAGCTTATAAATTTTCTTTCCCTTTCTTTTGATGAGCCCGTTAAATTTGAAATAACGCCCAATAAAGCTTTTGAAAAGGTAGTAATCCGTCCTCTTTCTTTAGGTATAGTGCCTGAAATTAAGGATGGTGTAATTACTTTTACTTTAGATAAACCTGCGTATTTTACAGTTGAGCCTTTTGGCAGAAATAATGCCCTGCATATTTTTGCTGACCCTGTAGAAAATTACGGAATTAATAAAGATGACGAGAACGTAATTTACTTCCCTAAAGGTGAGCATGACGTTGGCTTAATTGAGCTTAAGAGCAATCAGACCCTCTACCTTGATGAAGGAGCTGTGGTTTACGCCTGCATTAAGGCAATTGATGCCGATAATATTAAAATTTTAGGCAGAGGTATTCTGGATAACAGCCGCAATAAGGAAAATATTCTTTTTGAATATAATGCAGAAAATAACGATGCGGCTATAAATAACGCAACACGCGAGCATACAATACAAATTGAGTACTGCAACAATGTGGAAATTGACGGCATTACAATACGCGACAGTCTTGTATATAATATAAGACCTATCGGATGTAAAAATTTAAACATCAGAAACGTAAAGATAATAGGCTGCTGGCGCTTTAACTCAGACGGCATAGATATGCACAACTGCATAGACGTGCTTATTGAGAACTGCTTTATTCGTACCTTCGATGATTCCATTTGCGTAAAGGGTTTTGACTGCTACTATGAAGGCGACGTAGAGGAAGCTGTTAAAGCCGCTATGTACCGCGGTGGCAAAGCCTACGACATATTTAAGAACGTACTCGTCAGAAACTGTGTTATTTGGAACGATTGGGGCAAATGCCTTGAAATAGGCGCCGAAACAAGAGCCGAAGAAATTTACGACGTAATATTTGAAAACTGCAATATTATTCACGTAACAGGCGCAGTTCTTGACTGCTGCAACGTAGACTATGCGGACGTTCACCATATTACCTACAGAAACATAAACGTAGAATATGACGATATTATCCCCTGCCCTAAGCTTCAGAAGTCAGATAGTGAAATTTACGAGAACCCTGACCTTAATTTCTATCCCGACTTAATGAACGTGCAAACTTTTTACCACTTCGAATACTCAGCAGGCGGAGAAAGACGCGGTATTTGCCGTGATATCACTTTTGAGAATATTTATCTTTTCGGCAAACATCCGCCAAGAGCCTACTTTAAAGGTTACGACGAAAGCCACAAGACCCACAATATAATTATGAAAAACGTTTACCACAACGGAAAGCTTTTAAAGGAGTTACCCGAAAATTCAGTTATTCTCGATGGCTTTACGGAAAATATTAAATATACAAAAGAATAAAATTAAGGAGACTTAAGCTTTATTGCCTGAGTCTCCTTTTTAGTTTCATAAATATAATTTTTATTTAAAGTTCAATACCTAAAGGCTTTACACTGCGCTTTAAAATACCTGTCATAAAAGCTAAAGCTATGCCGTAATTTGTAAAGGGAATATTTGCATCTATCGCGCATTTCATACGGTACTGCATCTCTCTATCCGAAAGCATACAGCCGCCGCAGTGAATAATAAGCTTATATTCACTGAAATCCGTGGGGAATTCCGTGCCCGAAGTGGTAACAAATTCTACGTTCTTGCCCGTTACCTTTTTAAGCAAGCGCGGAATTTTAACTGAGCCAATATCCTCACACTGGCGGTGGTGAGTGCAGCCTTCGCTTATTAAAATCTTATCGCCATCCTCTAATTTCATTATAGCCTTTACGCCCTCTGCGGCAGTATTTAGGAAGCCTTTATACCTTGCCATTAATATTGAGAATGAAGTTAAGGGAATTTCCTCGGGAACTATTTTAGAAACAGAAGCAAAAGCCTGACTGTCGGTAATAACCATTTTAACTTTGCCATTTAATTTTTCCAAAGTGTCCGCAAGCTCTGTGTCGCGGCACACAACGTTTATGGCGCCTGAATCCAGAATATCTCTTATAGTTTGCTGCTGCGGAAGAATCAGCCTGCCTTTAGGCGCGGCAGCATCTATGGGGCAAACAAGAACTATAATATCGCCCTTCTCTATAAGGTCGCTTACCAAGGGATTTTCTTTTGCTTGCGGCTTAATTTTTCCGATTAAATCCTTGAACTCGTTTATATTTATATTTTCTTTAGCGCTTACTGTAATTTCATTATCCGCCAAAGTTTTTGATGAATCTGTTAAATCCGCCTTATTGTAAGCTATTATATAGGGGATATTTTTAGATTTAATCAGTTCTAAAAGCTCTGTTTCGTCTTTATCGAGGCTTCTGCCCTTTTCTGCCACCAATATAGCAATATCGGTTTTATTCAGTACCTGTTTCGTTTTGGCAACGCGAAGCTTACCCAGTTCCCCCTCGTCGTCAATACCTGCTGTATCGATTATAACAACGGGGCCTAAAGGCAGAAGCTCCATGGTTTTATACACAGGGTCGGTGGTAGTTCCTTTAACGTCGCTGATTATTGCTAAATTCTGATTTGTAACGGCGTTAACTAAACTAGATTTACCTGCATTTCTTTTGCCGAAAAATGCTATGTGAAGTCTCTGTGCAACGGGTGTATCGTTTAAACCCATAGTTTTCTCCTTAAATTAAAATCTGAAATCTCTTATACCTTCAGCTATTTTCTGCACTCTATCCTTGCAAATTGCGCGAACCTTATCACTCTTTATGTTTGCATATTCCTTTTCGATAAGCGCTTCGCCTACTTTTACCGTTTCCTCGCTGGCATAGTCCATTAAGAATTCCTTTAAAGTCATTAAAGCGTTGGGCTGGCAGCAGTTCTGAATCTGACCGTTTTTGCAAAGAGCCATAAATCTGTCACCTGTTCTGCCTTCGCGGTAACAAGCTGTGCAGAATGAGGGGATATAGCCCATTTCCATAAGCCATCTTACAACTTCATCAAGAGTTCTCTGGTCGGAAACGTCGAACTGCTCTGTGTCAGTAGGTCTTTCTTCCTCTGTGTAGCCGCCTACAGAAGTACGGGAAGCACCGCTTATCTGTGAAACGCCGAGGCGAATAACCTTTTCTCTTACCTGCTGGCTCTCACGGGTGGAGATGATCATACCTGTATAGGGAACGGAAATACGGATTAAAGCGCAGATCTTTGCGAAAATATCATCGGAAATACCGTTATCGAACTTAGTGGGGTCAATGTCGGCAGCTCTCTTTAAACGGGGAACGCTGATAGTATGAGGACCAACACCGAAAGCCGCCTCAAGGTGCTCTGCGTGCATTAAAAGACCGCAAAGCTCGTACTTATATTTATCAAGACCAAAGAGTACACCTAAACCTACGTCGTCAATACCGCCCTGCATAGCTCTGTCGTGAGCTTCTGTGTGGTAATCGTAATCGTGCTTGGGACCTGTGGGGTGAAGCTGCAAATAGCTTTCCTTATGGTATGTTTCCTGGAAGAGAATGTAAGTACCGATGCCTGCTTCTTTAAGCTTGCGGTAATTTTCCACAGTGGTAGCGGCAATATTTACGTTAACTCTTCTTATAGCGCCGTTTTTATGCTTAATGGAGTAAATGGTCTTGATGCACTCCAGAATATATTCAAGGGGGTTATGTACGGGGTGTTCGCCGGCTTCAATGGCGAGGCGCTTGTGACCCATATCCTGAAGGGCAATAACCTCCGCCTTGACTTCTTCCTGAGTTAATTTCTTTCTGGGAATAGTTTTATTCTGGCCGTGGTATGGGCAGTAAGTACAGCCGTTTACGCAGTAATTGGAAAGGTATAAGGGCGCAAACATAACTATTCTCTTGCCGTAGAATCTTTCCTTAATTCTTTCTGCTAAATTTTCAATTCTTTTAAGAACTTCTTCGTCCTCACAAGCAAGTAATACTGAAGCTTCCTCATGGGTTAAACCTGCACATCTTACGCCGTCCTCTGTTTCAACAGGCTCTGCTTTTTGCAGAATTTTATTAATAAGCTCCATATCGTTCTTATGAGCTTCGGCATATTCTAAAGTTCTTAAAATCTCCTCATGGTTAATAAATTCTTCTGCTTTTAATGATTTGGGATTATAAATTGCCATAATTATTTCTCCTTATATATAAATTCTCAGTATTTATAATTACCTTTAGAAACCACTACCTGATAGCCTATATTATTCATACTTTCTTTTAAGGCTTCAAGTCCTTCAACGGATTCTATTCCGGTATTAATTTTATTATTGTAAAGCATATATTTTTCTCTTGCCGCCTTTGGTGAAAGGTTTGGCATTATTACGTTGGCGCCTGCTAAAATTCCCCTGCTTCTGCCATCCTCACTTAATGTACCTAAAGCAGTGGTAGCAGGAAGTAAAACTTTCGGAAGCATAAGCCTTACTATAGAGAGAAGCTTTAAAGTTAAATTTACACTGCCTGATTTTTCATCTCTGAAAGGTGTATCTTTATGAGGGATAAATGGGCCTATACCAACCATTTCGGGGGAAAATTAACTTTAAAGCT
>SVPY01000051.1 GCA_015065615.1 Oscillospiraceae bacterium
TAAACATCAGCTCGCACTGACCTACGGAAACCGAAAAAAAGCAGGCTTTGGCGGCTGTGGGTCAGTGCGAGCTGATGTTTATGTACGATAAGGTTTTCGGTGAATATAACAGAAATATAGCTCAGGTGCTTTTAACCAAGGATGTTATTCTGGAGCCCATAAAAAAGAGCCACGCCCACAATACTTTTATAGAGCTTCTTAATATGAACATTATTCCCATTGTAAATGAAAACGATACAGTGGCGGTAGATGAGCTTGAGGGCGAAAACTTTGGTGATAACGATACTTTGTCCGCTATAGTTGCAACCTTAATAGGCGCCGATACTCTTGTTATTTTAACCGATATCGACGCTTTATATACGGCTAATCCCAAAGTGGATAAAGAGGCAAAAAGAATTCCCGTAATAGAGAATATCACGCCGGAAGTAGAGGCTATGGCAGGCGGCGCAGGAAGCAGCCTTGGCACGGGCGGTATGCAGACTAAAATAAAAGCGGCTAAAATTGCTACAGAAGCAGGAATTGACTGCTGTATTATAAGCGGCGATGACCCTAATAACCTTTACGATTTGTTCGAAGGTAAAGATATAGGCACAGTATTTTTAAAAAAATAATTGAAGGTAATAAAAAGTTATGACTGAGGAAATGAAAATTATAGGCAGTAAAGCAAAGGCGGCTTCAAGAGTCCTTTTGAATATGGGAAGCTTAAATAAGAAGGAAATGCTATATAAAATGGCAGAATTCCTTAAAAACGAAGCCGATTACATAATTGAAGAGAATAAAAAAGACTTACAGAATGCCGAGAAAAACGGTATGAAGCCTTCTATGATAGATAGGCTTATGCTGGATAATAAAAGAATAAATTCTATGGCGGATGCCGTTATTGCAGTAGCAAACGAAAAGGACCCCGTGGGCATAGTTTTAGAGGGTGAAACCTTGGAAAACGGTCTGCAGGTAAGGAAAATTACCGTGCCTTTAGGCGTAATAGGTATTATCTACGAAGCCCGCCCCAACGTAACAAGCGACGCGGCGGCTTTGTGCCTGAGAAGCGGCAACGCCTGTATTCTGCGCGGCGGCAAGGAGGCTATAAATTCCAATGTTGCCATAGTTAAGGTTTTAAGGAATGCGTTAGGGAGCATAAAAATTAACCCTGACTGCATTCAGCTTATTACCGATACTTCAAGAAACAGCGCTACTGAATTAATGACTATGACGGAATACCTCGACGTGCTTATTCCCCGCGGCGGCGCAGGCTTGATCAAGTCCGTTAAAGAGAATTCCCGTGTACCTGTTATTGAAACAGGTGTGGGTAACTGCCACGTTTATATTGATGAAAGTGCCGATTTAAATATGGCTGCAAACATTGTGTTTAATGCCAAAACATCCCGTCCTTCCGTATGTAACGCCTGCGAAACCTTGCTGGTAAACGAGAAAATTGCAGAAAAGGCTCTGCCTTTAATTAAAGAAAAGCTGGATGTTAAAAAAGTGGAGATACGAGGCTGTGAGAAAACTCAGGCTATAATCCCCTGCAAAGAGGCAAGCGATCTTGACTATGAAACGGAGTTTCTCGATTATATAATTGCAGTTAAGGTGGTAAAGGATACCGACGAAGCTATTGAGCATATTGCAAAGTACTCCACCCACCACAGCGAGTGTATAGTAACAGAGAGCATAGAAAATATGGAAAAGTTTACAAGCAAAGTGGATTCCGCGGCAGTTTACGTAAATGCTTCCACCCGATTTACAGACGGCGGAGAGCTTGGCCTCGGCGCCGAAATCGGTATTTCCACCCAGAAGTTACACGCAAGAGGCCCTATGGGTTTAAAGCACCTTGTTTCTTACAAGTATATAATTACGGGTAAGGGTCAGGTAAGATAAAATTAATTAGGCAAATTAAAGTCAGCAATTTTGTTATAGACAAGGTTGCTGATTTTGTCTTATAATGTGTTTAATAAATTTAAGGAGACTTAATATGTACATAGTAAATGTAAATGCAGATAAAATAATGGGTAAAATCAAGCCCGTTCACGGCGTAGAGAATAGCCCCGTAGTTTACGGAGCTCCCGCTCAAATAGCATATTGGAAAAAAGCAGGTTTCCCCTTTGCTCGTTTACACGATACCGACTACCCCCGCGGACCCGTAGTTGATATTCCAAGAATTTTTCCTGATTTCAGAGCTGACGAAAACGACCCTGCGAACTACCGCTTCCCTAATACTGATGCAGTTATTGAGGGTATTATTGAGTGCGGTGCCGAGGTTATTTACCGCATTGGTACTTCCATTGAGCATACAAGGCAGAAAATAGATACAATTGTGCCTCCCGATATGGAAAAGTGGGCAAGAATTGCTATAAATATTATCCGCCACTACAACGAAGGTTGGGCAAACGGCTACCACTTTAACATCAAATATTGGGAAATTTGGAACGAGCCCAACTTAACTCAGGATGATATGTGGCAGGGCACAAGGGACGATTATTTCAGAATGTATGAAACTACATCTAAAATGATCAAAAAGGAGTTTCCCGACCTTTACGTTGGCGGCCCTACTCTTGCTGAAGCTATTGAGTATGAAGAAAATTCTTTAAAGACAGATTACATTGACGAAAGATATGCAAGAGCTTTCTTAGAGTTTGTTAAAGAAACAAATTCTCCTCTCGACTTTTTCTCCTGGCATTTATACCGCCGCCATATCTGGTGTTTTGACGAAGTTTGCCATTTTATAAGAAATCTTCTTGATGAATATGGCTTTAATAAGGTAATTACAATTTGTGACGAATGGAATATTAAGAGTGTGGATGATGATTTTGCTCTTGATAACAGTACTTATCGTAGCAGAATAGATAAGCACGAGTGGCTGGATGATATGAAGAGTGAAGTTGGTGCTTCATTTGTTTCCGCTGTTTTTTCAGTTTTCCAGAAAGGTCCCGTTGATATTGCCGCTCACTATGATTCCAACCCCCGTATGATTTTCTGCGGTGTGTTCGAAAAATCCGGTTTACCTACTAAAACTTACAGTTCCTTCCTTGGCTTTAATAAACTTTATAAATTAGGCACGGAAATTGAAACAGTTTGCGAAGGCGAAAACGTATACGCCGTTGCCGCAAAGAACGAAAATAAGCTTTCCGTTTTAATTTCTAACTACGAAGGAAAAGCAGACGAAATTAAGGTTAATTTTGAAGGTTTACCCGAAGGAAGAAAAGAGTTTTCAGTCATTCGTACCGATAAATATACTAACTATAATCTTGACGACGAGGGTGAATTCACAGGCACATCCTGGGAGAGCTCAATTATTGGCAACAGTACTTTAGTAATTACTGTCACCTGGAAAATATAAGAAATTTAAATTTATGAGGTTTGCTCAGGCAGACCTCATTTTCATTTTATTTATTTTTAATGTTGCCAAAACTCTTACTTCGTGATAAAATTACTTTATCTTTTTTAAGTGATGGATAAGGAAGGTACAAAAAAGTGGCAAACACAGAAACAAAAAATGAAGTAAAACTTACAAGAAAGCAGATAAGGGACGCTGCTAAAAAGAAGGAAAGAGCAAAGAAAAAAGTTGTTAAAACTCTTATTTATACCGGTGTTACCATTCTGTTGGTAGCAGTTATCGGATTAGGAATGTTCTTCTCAACTTACGACCCCCTCCGTGATAATTTAAAGGCTGCCGTTACAGGTGTGTTCTCATTCCCCTATGATAAGGACGGTCACGAGGACGTTAGCGGTGAAAGAAATATATTCCCTCTTGACCAGGCTTCATACTATTATTTCCTTAATAACTACGGTCAGTATATGACAGAAGAATGCTGTATGGAATTAAAGGATATGGTAGAATATTGGAACTATTGGAATAAGCAGAAGGATTATAAGGTTGCTCCCGACGAGTTCGAATACAGAAAGAGCTCCGATACCACAGGTTACTTCGAAACCCTTTTGGATATAACCAATAAAGAGGGCGAGTTCGAGGGCTCCGTTCTTATGGCAGGCGTATTCTACTACGATAAAGCTACAAATATGATTACGGATATCAACATCGATAACGAATCCTTATTATCTCTCAGCGAAGCCTACGACGAGATAGTGCTCGGTATCGAACCCGAAGCTGAAGAAACAACAGAAGAAACAACCGAAGAATAAAAAAGAAAAGAGATGAAGTTTAAAGCTTCATCTCTTTTTTTTAGCAGTCCTTTATAAATTCAAGGTTATCTTTAATGTAGATCCAGCCGGAGATAATGGTTAAAGCGGTGCATATAATCATAAATACAAGCTCTGTGTAATATAAAACAGCGGCGAAAGTATCGTTTATTGTAAATAAATTCATAGCGCCCAGCTCTTTTATGTATAAGCTTAAATTGATAACAATAACCGCTACTATCTGGCTTACTGTTTTCATTTTGCCCCATATATTGGCGGCTATTACCTTGCCTTTGCCTGAAGAGGCGATAAGGCGGATCTGGGTAACGGCAAATTCACGCAGAGTGATTAAAATTAAAAACCAAGGTGAAACCGTGCCTGAGGCAACAAAGCAGATAAGGGCGCTGATAACTAAAATTTTATCGGCAAGAGGGTCCATAAATTTACCGAAATTGGTAATTAAATTATCTCTTCTTGCGATTTTGCCGTCAAGATGATCCGTATAGGATGCGGCGGCGAAAATTATAAGCGCAATTAAATTGTGGTGGGGGATAAAATCGTATAAAAGGAAAAATACGAAAAAGGGAACCAGAATAACCCTTAATACCGTTAATTTGTTAGGGAGGTTCATAATTTTGAGCCTTTCTTAAAAATAAATTAGTCAACCATAGAGCCTGTTAAATCACAGTCCATTGCGTCCTCAATAACCACCTTAACTATCTGACCGTAAGCGGGGCGGCGGTTATTGAAAGTGAAGAAAATTTTGCCGTCAACGTCGGGGGCATCCATAGCGCTTCTGCCGAAATAGCACTCAGCGTAGCGGTCGAAGCCTTCCGTCATAACTTCTAAAGTTTTGCCGATGAATTCTTCGCTCTTTTCTTCCATAATTCTCTGCTGAATATCGTAAATTATCTCGGCTCTTCTCTCTTTAACTTCCTCGTCAATCTGGTCGGGAAGGAGCGCGGCGGCTGTGCCTTCCTCCTGAGAGTAAGCGAAACAGCCCATTCTGTCGAACTTGATTTCCTTTACGAATTTGCAAAGCTCCTCGAAATCTTCCTCTGTTTCACCGGGGAAGCCTGCAATAAAGGTGGTACGAAGTACAATACCGGGAATTTTCTCCCTTATCTTGTTTACAAGAGCGATTAAACTCTCTCTGTTGCCGCGGCGGTTCATCTTCTTAAGTATGTTGCCGCTGGCGTGCTGTAAGGGGATATCCATATATTTTACAATCTTTTCCTCTTTTGCCATTACGTCCAAAAGCTCGTCGGTAATTGCATCGGGGTAGAGATATAAAACTCTTATCCATTTTAAATTTTTAAGCTGACAAAGCTCTGTTAAAAGCTCTGCCAAAGAATATTTGCCGTAAATATCAAGACCGTAGCGGCTTGTATCCTGAGCTATGATGTTAAGCTCTTTGGCGCCGTTAGCTACTAAAGCTTCAGCTTCAGCAATAATATCTTCCATAGGTCTGCTTCTGTATTTGCCTCTTATTTCGGGTATTGCGCAGTAGGTGCAGCAATTATCGCAGCCCTCTGCAATTTTTAAATAAGCGTAGTAGCTGGGAGTGGTTAAAACTCTGTCGCCTGAAAGGGGCATATCTTCTTTATCGGGGAAATACTGGAGCTTACCCTTTTCCATCATCTCGTAAAGCTTATCGCCAAGGCAAGCGTTAGCGCCTATACCGAATACGCCGTCTACCTCGGGGATATCCTTCATGATTTCTTCTTTATATCTTTCACTGAGGCAGCCGGTTACTACTACCTTCTTGATTCTGCCTTCGTTTTTAAGGGTAACAAGCTCCAGGATTTCCTCAATGGATTCCTGCTTTGCGCTGTCAATAAAACCGCAGGTGTTAACAATAGCGATATCGCAGATGCCCACGTCATCGGAAAGCTCAAAGCCCTTGTCGCGAAGCTGAGCCATTAAAACCTCGCCGTCTACCTGATTTTTTGCACAGCCCAAGCTGAGCATACCAACTTTATATTTATCCGCCATAATTATAAGTCCTTTAATTTCAAAATAGTATTGTTACATATAATCATATCATAAAATTGCAAGAAATAAAACCTTTCTTTTGAAAATAAATATTATTTTAGCTTAACTTATTGAATTTTATGTGTTAAAATCAGAATAAATCATCGGGTGAGGAGAATTTTTATGAGAAATATTATTTTGGGTACAGACTGGTGGACCGACTGCGACGACGCAGTGGCTTTAAGGCTTATTACCCGTTTTATAAAAAAGGGCGAAATCAATTTAAATGGCGTGATAATAAATGCCTGTATGGAGTATTCCTTTGCTTCTTTAAAGGGTTTTTTAAAAGCCGAGGGTATTGAGAATATCCCCGTTGCCATTGATTTAAAGGGTACGGATTTCGGCGGAAATCCCTCTTATCAGAAAAGGCTGAAGGAGACTTTTTGCCCCGATATAAGTAATCCTGAAGAAAGCGACCCCGTGAAGCTATATAGAAAGCTCTTGGCGGAATCGGATGAACCTATAGAAATAATGGAAATAGGCTTTTTGCAGGTAGTTGCCGCTTTACTTGAAAGTAAACCTGACGAATACTCCGATAAATACGGTGTAGATTTGGTAAAAGAAAAGGTGAAAAAGTTCTGGGTGATGGCAGGTAAATGGGATAAACAGGGCGAAAAGGAAAATAACTTTTGCCGAAACGAGCGCTCAAGAAAAGCAGGTAAAATATTCTGTGAGCTTTGCCCCGTACCCGTTACCTTTTTAGGCTGGGAAGTTGGTTTCGACGTTATCTCGGGCGGCAAACTTAATAATGAAGACTATTTATATAAGGTGCTTTGCGACCACGGCTCAAAAAACGGACGCTCAAGCTGGGACCCCATGCTTGTTTTAATGGCGATAATCGGCGACGAAGAGAAAGCCGGCTACAAAACGGTAAGGGGCAAAGCAAGGCTTGACGCTCAAACGGGTGAAAACTTCTTTACCGAGGAAGAAAAGGGACCTCATCAGTACGTTATTAAGAAATATGAAAATACATATTACGAAAACCTTATAAACGATATTATAAATTAAAAGTAAAAAGAAAACTGTCGAATTTTATTGAACTCGACAGTTTTAGTTTTTTATTTATTATTTATTTTCAAGCTTTTTAACGGCGTCTTTAGATTTAACAAGGTAGGTGTTTATTTCAGCAGGGTTATTAGCATCAATTTCAAATACTCTGCCGCCTCTTACTTCGTCGTTATGGCAGGCGTGGTAACTCATGTGACCGTCGTAGCCAAGCTTAATGCCGCAGTAAGTGCCGCAGAAGTTATTTTCGTGCTCGTGGCCGCAGAAAATAGCCTTAACGTCGTTTCTCTGCAGGCAGGCACCGAAAAGACCGAAGTTAACTATATTGCAAGCAACGTCCTCAAGGTGATAGCCGCTGAAGTTTGTTCTGTTTTTATGAGTTGTAACCAAAGCGTGTTCGGGAGTGGGAATGTGCATATACATTAAAGAGGGCACTTTGGCGCCGTTATATTTTTCAATTTCTTTGGAAGTGTTATAGTACCACATAACCTGGTCGAAATGAGCGCCGTCGTAGCTGCCGCTTGTGTTGGCACCCGCATGGAAATACTGGTACTTTTCGGCTGTACCGAAGTATTCACCGTATCTTTCTGTGCCTCGGTGAGAGTCAAGACCCCATACGCCGAATAAAATTTTCTCGCCCTTATTATCGTAAATGGGTAAAAAGTAATTGCCCACGCCGTCAATATCCTTGGGACCTGCCTTTGATACGCAGTTGGGGTAAGTTTCGTAGATTTTCTGCTGAACTGCATTTTCTAAACCAAAGTTATCGTCGTGGTTACCGTAAACGTGCGCCCAGGGGATATTTCTTTTCTCCATGGGGGATGCAACGCCGTCTAAAAGATTTCTTAAATCCTCCTCTGTTTCAACGTGAATATAGCCGGGGCCTGCAATATCGCCGCCCATAATTACAAGGTCGGGTTTCTCTGTTTCCACTATGGCGTCTATGTCTCTTACGGTTAAATCAGCCGCGTAACCTTTGCCGCCGTGAATATCGCTTATCATAAGTATTTTGAATTTGCCGTTCTCACCGAATTTAAGGGGCTTTTTGGTGTAAAGAGCATCTTTCAAAAGTTCGTTCATAATAATAACTCCTTTACTTATTAATTTGCTTATAAAATATCGGCAGAAAAACCTTCCTGCCGATTAAGTTGCGTAAATATTTAATTAAACGTTGAAACGGAAGAGAACGATGTCGCCGTCCTGCATTACGTATTCTTTACCTTCAGAGCGCACTAAGCCCTTTTCCTTAGCAACAGCCATACTGCCGCCGCATTCCATAAGGTCATCGAAGGCGATAACTTCAGCTCTGATAAAGCCTCTTTCGAAGTCGGAGTGAATTTTACCTGCAGCCTGAGGCGCTTTTGTACCTCTTGTGATAGTCCATGCTCTTACTTCGGGCTTACCTGCGGTTAAGTAGGAGATAAGACCTAAAAGTGAGTAACAAGCGTTAATGAGTCTGTCAAGACCGCTTTCATCAAGACCCATATCACTTAGGAACATTTCCTTTTCTTCAAGCTCCATACCGGAAATTTCAGCTTCGATTTCAGCGCAGATGGGTAAAACTGCGGCGTTCTGGCTCTTTGCAATTTCCTTAACTCTTAAAAGTCTCTCGTTGGTATCAATGCCGTTTGAGAAATCTTCCTCGCTCATATTAGCTGCGAAAATAATGGGCTTGTTTGTTAAAAGATCAACTGTAGAGAGAATTTCGGCTTCTTCTTCAGTGCAATTTACACTTCTTGCGGGCTTGCCTAAATCGAGAGCTTCTCTTACGCGGTTGAAAAGGTCTAATTCCGCTTGATATTTTTTATCTGCCTTTAAAAGCTTATTTGTCTTATCAATTCTTCTGTCAAGAATTTCCATATCAGAGAGAATGAGCTCTAAATCGATAGTTTCAATATCTCTTTCAGGGTCAATGCTGCCTTCAACGTGAATGATGTCGTCGTTTTCAAAGCATCTTACAACGTGAACGATAGCGTCGCACTCGCGGATATTGGAAAGGAACTTGTTACCGAGACCTTCGCCCTTACTTGCACCCTTAACAAGACCTGCGATGTCAACGAATTCAACCGTAGCGGGTGTGAATTTATCGGGGTTATGGATTTCAGCCAATTTCTCAAGGCGCTTATCGGGCACAGCAACCACACCTACGTTGGGTTCAATTGTGCAGAAGGGGTAGTTGGCGCTCTGTGCGCCTGCGTTTGTGATAGCGTTAAATAGTGTGCTCTTACCTACGTTGGGTAAGCCTACGATACCGAGTTTCATATTATTTTCCTTTTCTTAGGTAATTTATTTAAATTTTAAGTAACATTTTTCGCAAAGATTATAATACCATATTTTCAAAAATTAAGCAATAATTTTCATAAAATGAGTGAAAAAAGAAAACATAAAATAGCACTGTGTCGCTTTATTATTACGGTAATGTATGATATAATAACTTTAGATATATATTAAACTTGATTGTTAGGTTTAAGTTTTTGAGTGGTATAATTAATAAAGAATTTCTTATTTGTGAGGGTACTATTATGAAGTATGAAGTATTTATGCAAGATCCATCTGCTTATATACCTGTTTTAATATGGTCAATCTTATTGACTGCTCTAATATATGGTGTGTTTCCGTTCTGGTATTCCAGAATAAGAAATAAACCTATTTCCCGAAAAAGATATAGTGTTTATTGCTATTTGTTTAATTTCTTGATTAAGATTGTTACGTTATTTATTCAATATGACATTAATATGGCTCCTTATATGATATGGACAAGCATATTCTGTTATTTTGGATATAAAAAATTGGTATTGAGAGGAATGATAACCGACAGTGCTAAAGCTAATGCAACTAATATTAACTCTGATGCCAATGAAAGTAATAGTAGCATAGAAGAAAACATTGTGACATCAGAAAATGAGGATACTGAAGGTTTAAATAATGAACTGTCTTCAGCAGAGTTGGTAAAAACAATTATTGATATTCAAGCGAAGGAAACAGTTCGAGTATACGAAGCTAATAAGCATGAACAACCAAATGATGAAAACGATGCTGATTTTGGTTTAGTACCTGAAAAACCGATTTATACATTAGCAACCAAATTGGTTGAAGGAGAACAAGAGTATCTTGACCAACTTTATAATGAAAAAGGTGAAAAAGTTAAATGGTTGCGCAAGGGTTCTATAAGTGTAAATAATATAAATGGAATGATTGATATTTACGATATGTATTTACCTTCAGGCGAGTTTTATAAAACTATTTATATAAATATGTATGGTGCACGATTATCTAATAGTGTGCCTCGTGGTTTTAAAACAAAAAAAGAGATACAAGAAAATAAGAAAATAAAATATTGTAGTAAATGTGGCTCGTTGATAGATAACATCACTAAACAATGTACGGGATGCAAAAAACAGTATTTTAAAGTGATTAAGTTTAAAAAATCTTATGTAATATTGGTGTTTTTAATTTTATTGTTATTAACAATTAATGTTATAGTTACTGTTACCAATAATAGATTAAATGAAAATAATATTGATTTAAATCAACATATAGACAAACAAATTGAAAAGATTGAATTATTGGAGCAAAAAAATAAAAATTTACTAGCAGAAGTAGAGATATTAGAGAGGGAAATAGCTAATAATAAATCAACAATTGGTAGATTGAATAAACAAAGTTTGGACAATAAAATTAAAGCAGGGCATTTCACTGATATTGTTAATGGAACGAGATATGGAAATATAGGATATGCAGCGAGCAATTTTTTTGCTAGTGATAGTGTTATTGTTGTAAGTAAAGGCGAATTTAATAAAAAATTCAACTTAACTGCATATTGGTCTAATGGTGGGTCAGTAATAGTCAGTTATTCATCGGATGCTGCTAAGGTTAGCTTTGACAATGAGTCTTGGAGTAAATCGACCGAAATGACAGTTATACCTAGAGAAGTGGGTGTGACTGTTGTAACTTTTAGTAACAATGTGGATTCAAAATCCTTTAAGATATTAATTGTGGTTGAAGATTGACAGGATGGCATTTAGAGCGAAATATTTATAAATGCGACGAGAGGTGTAAAATGGGAAATAGTAAAGGCGTTAACAGTCATATTCAAATGCCTAAATTTGTGTTAAGGCGATTTAATAATTCTTATAATAATATTTGTTGTTATGATGTAAAGAATAATAAAATTGTTATAAAAGGAAATGCAAAATCGATAAATACAGAATATAATTATTATTCCGACCCTTTTGAAAAAGATTTGAGTAAAAATATAGAAAAACCTTTTAGTGATATATTAGCATACATAGATAAGATTGAATTTAATAAAGAAAAGGTTTCTATCAGCGATATTTATATTGATGGGATAAAAACTTTTATGTATGCGTTGATGGCACGGGATTCAACTGCAATGGAGAAAAATAAAGAAAATAGTTTTTACTCGCAGTTTATACCAATACAAAAACGTCATGAATTTGTCGTAACGCATGGTATTTATTATGCAAAGAAAAAGAGTGTATTTGAAGATTATTTATTAACATTTATTGTAAATGAAACAGAAAAATCTTTTATCTTGCCGATTAAAGGTTTATATGAATTTGATATCAACGGAATGCCTGCTATTATTTTACCGATATCTCCAACTGTTGCCATATGTTTATATGATAAAAGTTTCGTATCTGATATTTTTGATAATACAGAAACACCTATTTTAAAAGTTAATAAACCTGAACTAATAGAGAAAATGAACGAAGTTGCTTTTATAACACAAAAGCAACGAAAATATGGGTATGTTATTAGTACACAAAAGGAGGAGCTGTATAGAATTAAGGAAAAATTATCAATTTGTTTATAAGGTAGAAATTATAAATCAAAAAGGGAGCCGAGCGATAGACTGCTCCTGTAAAAACGGACAATAGACAAAAGGCCCCCTGATGTAGGATAATAACTACATCAGGGGGTGTTGTTATGCAACAAAGAAAATATACACATTTCAGAGAGATCGAGCCGCAG
>SVPY01000052.1 GCA_015065615.1 Oscillospiraceae bacterium
TGTATTACTTTAATAACAGGCGGCCTGCGGCCGCTCTGGGCTATAAAAGCCCAGTTCAGTACAAGACCGAACTGGGCTTCTAATACTATGGGGTTTTTAAGTGTCTACTTTTCCTTGACAGATGCACTCATTTTATTGAGAGCGGTGTTTTTATGCTTATTTAATTCTGAAAGTTTTAACTTCGAAGGGCTTGATGCGGAAGTTTACCGTATTATCTTTAATTTCCATATTTTTTTCGTTAACTTCCATTAAGTTGGTTTCAATAGCTTCTTTTACGTTAAAACCAAATTTAAGAGAAGTATTTACTCTGCCGCCTTCGGCTTCGTAAACTCTTACTATTATGCCGTCGCCGTCCTGTGCGCCCTTTATGGTATCAATAATAACGTTCTTCTTATCTACAGTTATGAAGCTGTGGATAACAGGCTCATCGGAAGAATCTTCGCAGGTGAATACTTCCATAGGTACGTTTACTTTATAAGCTTCTTTTACCGTAGAGGCATTCTGCCAGCTATCTGTGTGGGGGTAAATAGAGTAGACAAAATCGTGAACGCCCTTGTCGCCTGTGGGGTCGGGGAAGGTGGGAGCGCGAAGGAGTGTTATGCGCATACGGTTATCCTTAATATCATAGCCGTACTTGCAGTCGTTAAGAATACTTACGCCGTAATTACCCTCGGAGAGATCTGCCCACTTATGGCCGCAAACTTCGAATTTAGCCTTATCGTAGCTTGTGTTGTAGTGAGTAGGTCTTTCAATAGCGCCAAACTGAATTTCGTATGTTGCCTTGCTTGAAAGTACGTCGGGGTAGAAGGCGGCTTTAAGCATACGCTGAGTTTCGTACCAATCTACGTGAGTCTTGAAGTCTACGCGCTTAGCGTCCTTTTCAAGGATAATTTCCTGAGTGATGGTAGATTTATTATATTTTTTAACTACTTTAAGCACGCTTCTTACTTCGCTGTTTTCACTAAGCTCTACGCTTTCGCTCTTAAGAAGCTCTGTGAAGTGATTTTGGTACTCCATATCAATATTCCACGCAGACTCTCTGTGGGGAATATCCTCGAAAATCGTAAGGAGATTTGATACCTTTTCATTTGTGAAAACTTCTCTTTCTGCCTCTTTATCGTAAAGGGAGAGGATGTTGCCGTCTGAGTCGAAAGTAAGCTTAAGGTATTTATTCTCAAATACTTCTTTTGTGGCTGTGCCTTTTATATTTTCGCTGTTTTCTTTTGTTGCGGTAAAAATTTTAACACCGATAGAGGGAACAGACTTTACGTTTACAAGAAATTCCGTGTAGTCTCCGTTTTTACTAAAGGAAGCTTCAAGCTTTTCGCCGAGGCTGTCTCTTACCGTGTCGAAATCGCCTTTTAGGCTTACTTTTACCGTACCGCTGTTTTCGAAGCCCAAGAAGTTCCAAACGGCAAACTGATTTTCTTTTAAGCCTAAGGATGCGTTAAGAGTACCCATAGCTTCGCTGAAAATTTTCTCTGCGCTGCAGAAAATTTCTTTATATATAACTTTGCAGTCCTCATAAACCTCGTGAATGGAGGAGCCGGGCAGAATATCGTGGAACTGATTTGTTAAAAGCTTTTTCCAGATATCGCCTATCTCCTTTGCGGGATATTTTTTACCTGCCGTTAAAGCGGCTAAAGTGCAGGCGATTTCAGTTTTACGCAGATACAGTTCGCCCTTACGGTTATTTTTCTTAACGTCCGCCTGAGAGGTGTAGGTGCCGCGGTGGAATTCGTAGTACATTTCGTCGTTCCATACGCTTAAATCATCTTCACATTTTTCGGCTTCTTTAAAGAAGGATTCTGCAGTTGCAAATTCGCTTTCGGGAAGACCGGGGAAGTTTTTAAGTCTCTTAGCTTTCTCAAGCATCTGATAGGTGGGGCCGCCGCCGCCATCGCCGTAGCCTATGGTCATAAGTAAGGTATCAGCGTGTTCTTTTTCCGTAAAGAGGTTGTAAATTTCGGAGAGGGTGGTGGCTGAAAGGTCGCCGTTATAAGTAAGGCGCTGTAAATAGGAGAGTATCTCGGTGCCGTCGGTGCCCTTCCACTTGAAAAGGGAGTGGGGGAAGTTGTTGGTATCGTTATTAACAAGCTTGGAAGTAAAGAAATAGTCAACTCCTGAGCGCTTCATTATCTGAGGTAATGCCCAGGTGTAACCGAAAACGTCGGGCATCCAGAATACCTTGCTTTCTTTGCCGAATTTTTCTAAATAATACTCTCTGCCGTATAAAAGTTGGCGGACTAAGCTTTCGCCTGAGGGTACGTTGGTGTCCATTTCTACCCAGGCGTTGCCCACAAGCTCTATTCTGCCTTCGTTTACTCTTTCTTTAACTTTTTCAAAAAGGTCGGGGTAAAATTCTTCGAGGTAAGCAAAAAGCTGGGGCTGGCTGAATGCGAAAATGAACTCGGGGTACTTATCCATCAAAGAGAGTACGTTGGAGAAGGTTTTGCCGCATTTTCTTACTGTTTCCTTCAAAGGCCACAGCCACGCAGTATCAATATGGCTCTGACCTACGAATTTAACCATTGCAGAAGCCTTGTGGGGTATGCTTTCAAGTCCCTTTTTCAAAACCTCTTTTGCCTTGGGGATGGAATTCAAAAGAGTTTCGCGGTCAAATTCGAATTCAAGCTGATTTACGGAATCCATAATTATCTTAAAAAGCTTGCTGTGAAGGTAACTATCCTGATTGCTTGCGCGTATAATTTTGTTTACGGTGTAGTTATGGATTCTGGCGTTGCTCTCCTCCAAAGTATCGAAGGGATTTTTAAAAGTATCCATAGCTTCAACGGCGTTCTTTAGGTCGAAGTAATATTCCTCGGCTTCTTCTTCAAGTGTAGCTAAAAATGCGGTTCTTACCGTGTATTCCACCACGGGGCTCATACCGGGGCGGTTTATAGAGTAGCCTGATTCAAGGAAGTTGAAGCAGCACTCGCACTCGATCTCAATTTCTTCCCCTGCTTTATATTTCTCGGGAATTATAACTCGGGAGCGAAGATGAGGTGTAAGGTAGGATGAATCCTTATAGGATACTATACCGGAAACTATTTCGCCGTTGATTCTTACCTGTCCTTCGCCGCCTAAATCGAGAACAAGCACCTTGGTTTTATTTTCGTAATTTTCGGGAATTCGCACCTTGGCTTTAAAAAATCTTGTTTTATTGAAGGTGCTCTGCCAGTGGTCGCCTATTTTAATTTCGCTGTAATCCTCATCTATGGGGGTGAATTCTACGGCTTTTTCATAGTGTACTTCCTTTGTAAGCCATAAAGGAATATCCACCTTATCGCTATATACGTAAGGCTGAAGCATATCCATTTTATTTTCAAAAATGATTCGGCTTGTGTACTGCATAATGTTTTTCCTTCCTGTTTTATAATTAAATTCCCAGCCAGTTTTTAAGTTCCTTTAAATTCTGAAAATCACCGATTATAATATCCGCGCCTGCTTTAATAAGCCTTTCGCGCTTAACGGGGTTTACCCCTTCAAGGGCTTCTTCGTTTGTGGCGGCGCCTATTGTGAAGGCACCGCACTCCTTGCCGAGGGCGATTTCCACCTTGCCGTCACCCACTAAAAGCAAAGCTTCACCGGGGAGATTCTTTTCTTCTAAAATCATTCTTATTACCGCTTCTTTGGAGCAGGCGGCTTTTCTTTCGGGCGCGCCTTTAATTTCGGTAAATTTATCAGCAACGCCTAAGGCGGAAGCCTCTTTTACTACGTCGCAGTGGTCGGTACCGCTTGCAAGATAAACTTCAATACCGCTTTCTATGAGGGCGTTTAAGAAGTTAACCGCACCCTTTATAAGGAAGTTTTCGGGCGATTTCTCACCGCTTTTTACGCTTTCTATCCTGCCTTTTATTTCACTCATAAGGCGGCGGTTATATTCATCTTTATAGTACCAGGCATCCTTATCGCTGCTGCCGAAGCCTGCTTTTTCCGTTTCTTCTTTAAGCCATTGCATCTGGTAGATGGTCTGTATACCTGTGGAGGTGTCTATATAATTTTTTACTTTTTCTGTAAGCTCAGGGGGGTAAGCCTCCTTTTTGCCGCCTGAAATGCACTCCAGCATTAAAGGCTCCATAACCTTTTCCCAGCCGCAGCGAAGGGTGGAGAAGGTGCCGTCGAAATCAAATACGGCGGCTTTTATTCTTCCGCAGGGAGATTTTTCTTTATTTATATATTCAATTTCCTGAATCATTTATAATATTCCTCCCATTTGGCTATTATCTCTTCCTTAGCAGCTGTGCCCGTGGTACCTATTTTTTTAACGGTAACGGCGGAGGCAAGGTTAGCAAAAGCCAGAGCCTCGGCTTTATTTTCAGTAACGCTGTAAGCAAGGCTGAAAGCGGAAAGGAAGGTATCGCCTGCGCCTACTATGTCGGTTTCGCCTGTGGCTTTTACTGTGGGGGCGTAGCTTACACCCGTTTCGTCGCACCACAAGGCGCCTTTTTCGCCTAAGGTAACGGCTAAGGGGCTATGGTTTTTCTTGTATAATCTTTCCGCCAAATCGATAAAGTCTTCTAAATCAAGGCTTTTACCCCTTATATCCTCGCCCAAGGCGAAAGCGCACTCTATTTCGTTGGGCTTTATGATAACGCCCCTATATTCATTTATTCTCTCGCGGCTATCAACTATTACGGGTTTTGTTTGCGAAAGCTCAGAGAGCAGCATTCTTATTTTTGGAGTGATTATGCCGAATTTAAACTGGTCGGAGACGGCGATAACATCGGCTTTTTCCGCTTCAAGCTGAATTTCTTTTAAAATTTTATTTTCCGTTTCTTCGTCAACAGTTTCAAAATTTTCAAAATCCAGCCTCGGATCCTCGTAAACAACGTCCGAGATGCCCATTCTTAAGGGTTTACAGTAGGCAGGTGTGATTCCCTTTTTTCTTGTTACGATTTTTTCGGTGCTGATGCCGTTATCCTTGAAATACTTAGTTAAAAGGAAGCCGCGCCAATCCTCTGCAACTGCCGAAATCGATACGAGATTTTTCGGATTTAATGCGTTTATGTTATTTATTACGTTGCCGCAGCCGCCGGGGGAATATACCTCGCTTACAACCGGCAGGGGATAATGGGGAGTTTCCCTTGAAAGATTGCTTCTTTTCATATCTGCCCGCCAGTAAATATCAAGGCAGATGTCGCCGATAACCAAAATATTTACGCCGTTTATTTTATTTGCAATTTCTTTTACTTTTTCAAGACTAAGTACGGTTTTATTCATTTTCTCACCTCAGCCTTGCATAAAGTGTAGGAATGGTTTTTTCGTGGTTGCCGTAAATGTAAAGACCCACGCCGCCCATAGATACGGGGCGGTTGATTATGTTTTTTCTGGGGCGGTAATAATATTCGTATTTATCCTGACCGATGTTTACTCTGTAATCACCGAGGGGGATAATATCAAAATTCGCCGTGGTGATATATTTTGTCATAGCGCCCTGATTTCTTGCAATTGAAAGAGCCTTTAAAAAGACTTCGGCGCCCGTTACTGCGGAGCCGATGTTTAAATGTACTCCGTTTTCATCAAGGTTTTTAATAGACTGACAGAAATAAGCAAAATCTTTTCCGCTTGTTTTGCCTATTGCTTCAAAGTCCGCAGAGGGGTGCTGGTGAATAATATCGGTGCCTATCGTTACGTGGTAGGTCATGGGAATTCCCATTTTATATGCTCTGTAGAAAACGCAATCGTCCTTATAGGGGAATTTTTCGGGATTTTCATCCACGTAGTGGGCAAGGCTTTCGCCGTAGCCGTAATTCTTTTGTGCACCAAGCTTTATAGCCTCGTTCATCCATGCGCCTGTTTCCTCCCACATACCGAAGGAGCCGTCCTCAATGGCGGTGGGTACGTGCTCGCTGGTACCGCCTAAATATGCAAGTTCAAAATCGTGAATGGAGCCTGCTCCGTTGGAGGCTAAATGGCTTATATATCCATTTTCCATAAGCCATATAAGGTAGCGGGAGAGACCGCATTTAATAACGTGAGCGCCTATAAAGCAGGTCACCGTGCGTTTTTCTCTCTTTGCCTCTTTAAGCTTCTCAATTAAAATTTCAAATTCCTCGCTTGTGAAGATATCATCCTCCTGCATTCCAGGGGTGCGAAGGTTATCTATTCTCACTAAGTTATGGCGGTTCTGCGCGCTGTAGGTTGTAGTCTTTTTGAAATCAACGGTTTCGGGGGTAAAGGTAATCATTTTTACTCCTCCTTTATTAAAAAAATAATTAGTAAAAAGACTTTACAAATTCTCTTGCTAATATTATAATATAATTAAAGAGAAAATGCAAGAATTTTATATATTATCATATTAAATTAAAATTTTGGAGAGGGAAGGATATGCAGGCGAAAATTAAGGGCGAAAGCTCAAAGGATATGAAAAATATAAACAGATTGATTGTTTTAAAATTAATATCCACGCTGGGTGAGATCAAAAGAAGCGAAATTATTGAGTACACAAATCTTTCTAAAATGACCGCCACCAATATAGCGGAAGATCTTATGGTAAGGGGCATTATCACGGAGGCGGAAAATAAAATAAGCCTTTCGGGAGCGGGCAGAAGACCCTCTCTTTTAAGGCTTTCGGAAAATTCCCCCTTGGTGGGCGGTATTTATATAGGCAGAAAAAGCTGCAGCGTGCTTTTCAGCGACCTTTCCGCAAAGGTGATATGTGAAAATAAAAAAGAATACGAAAAGGTTTACGACGCAGAGAGCCTTATTGACTTCGTCTCTGATTTATACAGCGAAACTTTAAAAGGGACAAAAAGAAAAGTGCTCTGCACAGGTCTTTCCGTACCCGGTCCCGTGGATTCTTTAAAAGGTATAATTTTAGCTCCCACTAATTTTTTCGGTATAAAAGATTTACCTATAAAGGATATTCTGGAAGAAAAATTTAATTCTCCCGTTACTCTTGCCCACGATACCGCCTGCGCCGCAGAAGGAGAGCATCTTTACGGCGCAGGAAAAAATATGGATAACTTCCTTTTAGTACATTTGCACCACGGTATAGGCGCGGGAATTATAGCTAACGGAAAGGTTTTTGACGGCGCTATGGGTATAGGCGGCGAGCTTGGACACATTTCCATTGATTTAAATGGCGAAAAATGCGAGTGCGGCGCAAGAGGCTGCCTTGAAAAATACGCCAATGAGCAGAATCTGCTTAAAGATTATAACAGTATAAGCAAAACGCAAGCCCGGAGCATAAGCCTTAAGGAAGTTACCGAAAAAGCCGCAAAAGGGGATAAGGCGGCAATTTATGCTGCCGAAAAATTTACCTCTTATCTTTCTGCGGCGCTGGTTTCCGCCCTTAATTTTATCGATACCCACAAGGTAATTTTAAGTTACCACGGAGTAAACGGAATACTTGAAAAAATGCTGGAAAAAGAAATAAACTCCTCTATTTTTGCATCCCGTTACAGAAAAATAGAGGTAATTCCCTCTGCCTTTAAGGGAGATGCCACTATAATAGGCGCGGTGGCGGCAGCGGCTGAAGAAATATTCAGCGGAAAAGTAAAAATTACGGAAGAATGGTAAAAGAAAAAACCTGAACACTAAGTTCAGGTTTTTTTGAATTCGGAGGAATATATCGATTTACTGCTCGTACTCGGAAAGCACCACAGTAATGGTAATATCTTTTTTGTTTTCTAAAGCTCTGTCTACTGTAAGTGTTACGGTATCGCCGGGCTTTTTCTTTGTTAAATAGTTTGTAATGGTGTTGCTTGAAGTAATTTCAATGCCGTCGATACTTGTGATAACATCGTATTTTTCAAGACCTGAGTTTGCCGCCTCATCGCTTACGAAATCGTAAACGTACATACCAACGGAGAGACCGTAGAATCTGGAGGAAACGCTATCCACAAACTGGCCGTTAATACCTAAAATTGCTCTGTCCTTTACATAGCCGTAATTAATAAGGTCACTTGCAATATCTAAAACTGTTTCGCTGGGAATTGCAAAGCCTAAGCCCTCATAGCCTTCGGAAACGAACTTTGCGCTGTTTACGCCTACTACGAGGCCGTATTCATTAACAAGTGCGCCGCCTGAGTTACCGGGGTTGATGGCTGCGTCGGTCTGGATGCACTCCATAGTATAGCCGCCGTCGCCAACGGATATCTCGCGGTTTAAAGCGGATACGTAACCGATAGTTACGCTGGAATTAAAGGTCATACCGCCGGGGTTGCCTATGGCAATTACTGTATCGGCTACGGATAAATCCTCTGCCTTGCCGAATTCTGCAGCAGGGAGATTTTCTGCATCGATTTTAATTACCGCAATATCGGTAATAGCATCGCTGCCGATTAAAACAGCTTCGTAAGTTGTGCCGTCGGATGTAATAACCTTTAAGTTATCGGCGCCGTCAACAACGTGAGCGTTTGTAATAATGTAGCCATCCTGTGAGAAGATAATGCCGCTGCCCTCGCCTGCAGGGGAAACTTCGTCGCTTTTTTGTGTTCCGCCAAAGAAGTTATAGTATTCTACAACCTGATAATTTTGAATGCATACAACGGAGGGAATAAGCTTCTGTGCTACTTCCTGATTTGTAAGCTTTTTAATAGTACCTGCAGGAGTATCGTTTTTGATTTCTTCCTCTTTTTCAACCTTTGTAATGGTGAAAACTGCGTTTACTTTGCTCTCGTCGGTATCCTCAATTTGAATTGCACCGCTTGAAATCATATAGCTGAGTGTGCCGAAGGATGCGCCGAAAGCTATAAGACAGGAAAGAAGCATTGAAAGAGCGAAAACAAGAATCTTTTTACCCTTGTTTTTATCCTCGGTCTTTTCCTTGGCGGGTTTTACGGGCTGATAGGGGGTATAATAGCCCTGACCGTAATTTTGGTTATAGCCTTGGGGCTGATAGTAAGAGTTCTGACCGCTGTAGTTTGAATTTTGATTATTCCGGTAAGGATAAGTATAGTTTGAGCTTGAGCTGTTCTGAGGTCTGTAGTGGTAATATCCGTCGGGGGAGGTATGGACTTCACCGCTTCTTTCACCCTGATAATTGTTCTGATTTCCGTAATTATTGCCGTTTACCTCATTTGTACGGTTTTCGTTATTATTTTCATTCTGATTATACAAAAATATTCACCCTTTCGCCTGCTTTATCACTTGCAGACTGTATTGTTTCTATGATGAAATTATGCCATTTAATTATGACATTAATGTGATGAATTTATATTAAATATTTGAAAAATAATTTAATAAATTATTAATGCAAGTGTAAATGTAAAGAAAAGCATAAAGGTAACCGGGGCGGCTTAAGAAAGCAGCTTGCTTTTTGTAAGAGCCTTGCGGATTATGATGCTTAAAGGAATGGAAATAACTATAGCGATAACGGCATTTATGGAGGAGGTTGTGAGCTTGGTAAGCATAGAGGGGATAAGTGCCATAGCGGCGCTTCCTTCAAGAAGACCCTCAATAAAGCTTTTTGCTATGTAAAGAACGATGTAAGTTATCTGACCCAAGGTACAGCCCAGAAGATTCCAAAGGAATTTTTCGCCGTTTCTTTTATTTGAGTGGGATAATATACCTGCCACGAAGGCCATTAAGAATTTGAAAACAAAGGTAAAGGGAGCGGAGGCTATGTAGGCGGGATTGGTTAAATCGTATAAGGCAGAGCCTATACCTGCCGAAAGACCGCCGTTTAAACCGCCTAAAACAAGGCCGGATAAAAGGCAGAAGGTGTTGCCCAAATGAATTCTTGTAACACTGCCGATAGCCACGGGAATGGGAATGCTTATCATATTGGAGACGAACACCAGCGCGCCGAAAATACCTATAGTTGCGATTTTATAAATAGTATGCTTCTTTTCCATAATTTTATCCTCTTTTTTAAATTCTGTTTACTTTTGTTTCAATTGCGGCCTTTGCAACAGCATGGGCTACTGCCATTGAAACTTTTTTATCAAGGGCGGAAGGAATTATGTTTTCCGCAGTAAGCTCGTTTTCGGGAATATATGAAGCTATGGCTTCGGCGGCGGCAATTTTCATTGCGTCGTTAATTTCGCTTGCTCTTACGTCCAGTGCGCCTCTGAAAAGACCGGGGAAAACAAGTACGTTATTTATCTGGTTGGGGTAATCGGAACGTCCCGTACCAACAACTTTTGCGCCTGCCTTAATAGCTTCTTCGGGGAAAATTTCGGGAGTGGGGTTTGCGCAGGCAAATACGCAGGGGTCTTTTGCCATTAATTCCACCATCTCGGGCTTTAAGCAGTCAGGCGCGGAGAAGCCGAAGAATACGTCCGCTCCTTTTATTGCGTCTTTAAGAGTTCCCTTTATTTTTTCGGGGTTTGTAATTTTGGCAAGCTCAGCCTGCGCCCATGTCATATTTTCCATGCCATCGTAAATGGGGCCGTTTCTGTCGCAGAGAATTACGTTTTTAAGGCCGTAGCTCATTAAAAGCTTGGTAACCGCTAAGCCTGCGGCGCCTGCGCCGTTTACTACCGCTTTAATTTCCTTAATATCTTTCTTTACGATTTTCAACGCGTTGATAAGGGAAGCAAGAGCAACCACGGCGGTACCGTGCTGGTCGTCGTGGAAAACGGGGATATCAAGGCTCTTTTTTAATCTTTCCTCAATCTGGAAGCAACGGGGTGCGGAAATATCCTCTAAATTGATGCCGCCGAAGGAGCCTGCAATCATTTCAACTGTGTGAACTATTTCATCTACATCCTTGCTTCTTACACAGATAGGGAAGGCGTCCACGTCGCCGAAAGCTTTGAAAAGGGCGCATTTACCCTCCATAACGGGCATACCTGCCTCGGGGCCTATATCGCCAAGACCTAAAACCGCGGTGCCGTCGGTAATAACCGCCACTAAATTTCCCCTTCTTGTGTATTTGTAGGAAAGGGATGTATCCTTGGCTATTTCAAGGCAAGGCGCGGCTACACCGGGGGTGTAGGCTGTGCTTAAATCGTCGCGGCTGTTTAGAGGGCAAACAGTTTCCACTCTTATTTTGCCCTGCCACTTTTCGTGCATTTCAATTGCTTTTTCGCTGTAGTTCATAAATAATAACCTCTGTTTTTTAAATTGAATTGACTATTTTATTTTAATACATTATAATTATTAAAGTATAATTTTAAAAAGGAACGACCTTTAGGGTCTTGGTGAATGATAGTGAGTTCTGCCGTTATAACCGGAGCTTCCTCGGGTCTTGGTAGGGAATACTTCGACCTCGTTGTAAATAATTTTGAAGATATTGATGAAATATGGATAATTTCAAGAAGTAAAGATAAGCTCGATGCCCTTGCAAAGAGCATTGATACCGATAAGAAAACCGTTATTGCCGTTTATCTTGACTTAAGCGATGAAAAAAGCTACGAAACCCTCGCTAAAGTTTTTGAGATGCGCAGGCCCGATATCAGGCTCCTTATAAATAACGCAGGCTACGGAAATTTAAAGAATTTCGATGAGCTTTCAGGCGATGAAATTATCAGTACAGTAAAACTTAATGCTTTGGGTCTTACTTTAATGACGGAAGTTTGCCTTCCCTATATGGGAGAGGATTCCTTTATTGTAAACGTCTCCTCCATCGGCGCTTTTGCTCCCACACCCAAAATGAGCGTTTACTGCGCTACCAAAGCCTACGTTTCATCCCTTTCCGTGGCTCTTTCAGAGGAACTTATAGACCGCGGTATTACCGTTACTGCAGTTTGCCCCGGCCCTATGGAGACTAATTTCTTTGAGGCGGGAAAAATAAATATGCAAGACTCCAAGCGTTTTGCATCCCTTCCTCGTGAAAATACAAGGGAAATTGCGGAAAAATCCTTAAAAGCAGCTATGAAAGGTAAGAGAACCTTTACAAATAAACTCTATTACAGAGCCTACAGAGTGCTCTCAAAAATTCTTCCCGATGATATGGTTTTAAGCCTTTCTAAATTATAAACATTTCTGGTTATAATGCTATAGCCAAATTATAATAAAATAATATAACCAGATTGAATGAAACGATACAATTAAAAACATATCGGTTTTATGCCGAAAGCAAATGCTATAAAGAAACACCGCAAAGCTTGAAACCTTGCATCTGTCAAGGAAAAGTAGACACTTAAAAACCCCATAGTATTAGAAGCCCAGTTCGGTCTTGTACTGAACTGGGCTTTTATAGCCCAGAGCGGCCGCAGGCCGCCTGTTATTAAAGTAAT
>SVPY01000053.1 GCA_015065615.1 Oscillospiraceae bacterium
ATATAAAACACCTGTAGAGCTTAAAATTATGAACTGTGCAGGAAAACTTGATTTTCCAGATAATACGTTTGACTTGGTATTAACCAAAGACTTACTTGAATGTATCAGCGACAAAACCACCTTTGTTAGTGAAATAAACAGAATCTTAAAACCAGGTGGAATAGTAATATGTGTACACGCTGATTTTGACAGTGTTGTTTATAACGGCGAAAATCAGGACTTAATTACTAAATGCATACATACATACGCTGTTACAAAACAAGGCTGGATGGATGACCTTGATGGTTGGATGGGCAGAAGGGTTTATGGAGTATTTAACAACTCTGGATTTTTCGAAAGCAGTGTGTACGTTCATAGCGTTATTGAAACCGAATACAAAGAAGGTATGTTCGGGTATGAGTTTAGCCAAAACATCGGCTGGCTTGTCGGCGAATCAACTGACTGGGTTGAAGGTGAAAATACTGGAGTTCTTACAAAAGAGGAATATGATGAGTTTATAAACAATCTTGTTGACTCCGATAAAAACGGCTCGTACCTTTATTCGAAACCGTATTATATTTACAAAGGTATATGTAAAAAATAATTCCTATTTACTATTCTATATTTACCGCATATTAAAATTTGAGGGCGGCTTTTACACGCCACCCTCTTTTTATTTTTCCGTAAATGTTTTGCGTTTACCATTGGTAGTCTTGGGTAGTAACTGCCCTCCCACAAAGAGATATGTACTGTTTTTGGCTGCAGAAAACCTAGTATTTATGCGGTTTTACGCTTGATTACTATAACGCTACTCCGACCAAAAAATCCGATGCGAAAGCATCGGATTTTTTTATCCAAGCCGCAGGCTTGGTATATCATCTCCGCACAACGTGCGGTGCATATCATCACGCGTCAGCGTGCATTTCCTGCGGCTTGATGATATACAACACTTCGTGTTGATGATATACCGCAACAAGTTGCGGATGATATACACGGCTTTCGCCGTGATTTATGTAAGAGTTCAAATTCATACGCAAAACCAGCAAAAATATCTTTTTCGTAGCCCATAGCCAATAACAAAAGACTCAACCATCGGTTGGGTCTTTTTGTTATTTTATGAAGAAAATAGGAGAGTCGAACTCGAGAGAGTCTGAGCGTCAAAAAAACAGTTCGGTGAACTGTTTTTAGCGAAGAGGGAACTGGATGGTTGATAAATATAGAAATTTTCATAGTAAAACAAACTTATTTACGGGATGACTGGCAAAAGGATATATGTTAGAATTTATACATAATGTTTTTACTCTATGAACTGATTATTTACAATTGCTAATTTTAATTTGGGAGAATGATATTATGTCAAAATTCAACAATATCAAGTTCAACGATCCAAACTGGTTCAAAGAAGGAATCAATTTTATTGACTGTGATGCAGGTTGGCCCTTTAGATATCTTCCCGTTGGCGAATCTCAGATAGAAATTACTACTTGCTCAGAGGATCTTCAAAAGCGCTATCAAGCGGCAAAAACAAGAAAAGATAAACTTATTTTACAAGCTGAATCATATTTTGAGAAGATTACAGAAGATTCAACAGTTACAGATATGGCTTTCTGCGTGTTTATGCAGTCTTCTATTGTAGATTCAAGCTACTCCAATTGGCTGATACGCGATACTGCAGGAAGAGTAGAACGAGGCGAGGAAGAAACAGGTAAGCTTGCTGTAATTTCCAAAAATAGAGGTGGTTTGCCTTATCGTAAACATCTATACCCGGATTTTTATAAAGACCTTACCGAAAACGGACTTGATTGGGCAAATATTGCTATAGAAAAATGTGCTGAAAAAGGAGTTCGTCCCTGGATATATTTCCGTATGAACGATCTGCATTACGTTGATTTAGACGGCTGCCCTTTTCATGATTCATTTTTCTACAAAGCAAAAGAAAACGGCTGGCTTATAGGAAATGATGCATACGGACGTCCTGACGGAACCAGCGGAAACATTAAATATCTCTATAATTTTGCTTGTCCCGAAGTAAGAGAGTGGATGCTTAATTACATCGAGGAAATAATACTGAGGTATGATGCTTTTGGATTCGGACTTGACTTCATGAGAAATATTTATTGCTTCGATTATCTTAACGACACGGGATATCAGGAGTATATGAATGATTTCATCCGAAAAATAAGAGGTGCTATTACAAAGGCTGAAGAAAAGTTTGGCCATAGCATAAAGTTGTATATCAGAATTGCGCACACTCCTTCTGATAACTATGTTTACGGTTTTGACGTTGAAACTTGGGCGAAAGAAGGTCTTGTGGACGTTATAATAGCTTCTTGTGAAGAGGTTTGCAACAGTAACGTTGATGTTGATGAATGGAGAAAAGCCATTGGTAAAAATACCGCTTTTCTTATCGGTTGTGACGACCACGTTATCCGCTGGCTTGCTCCCGGAGCGGAAAAAATCTACCACACTTACGAAGAGCACGTAAAAGGACTCACGGCAAGTTATTTAAGCCGCGGCGCGGACGGAATGTATTTCAATAATTATTATACCATTACCGGATCAACAACAAGCGAAAATATCAGCGGTATTTACCAGCCTACAGTGCCGTTAGCCCGTCATGCAAACCGCGAAAAAGCATCGGTGGGTCTGCGTACACTCGTTATATCAGCTCAGGATATTGCTCCAAAGAACTGCAAGGTAAACGATCCGCTGCCTACCACTGTTTCCGGCAAAGATGGATGTGGTGCTGAATTTTCATTAAATATAGGCAAAATAAGGGCAGAGGAATACATTTATCTGACTGTTGGTTACAGTAATACAGAGAATTTTAATGTTAACGTTACTATCGACGGAATGGTTCCGAATAATGCAGAAGAAATACCTGTAAACGAGAACGTTATAACCGGTCATTATTATGAAGGCAGAGCTTTAAAACGTGCGGATAAGCTTGTGCGTTACCGCTTTGAAAATTATATTAAAGATGGGGCTATGTCAGTACATTTTGAAAGTGAAAATGTAAACTCTAATATAGTTTATCTTGAAATTTCTGTTAATCCCGATAAAATAGATTGAAAAGTGAGGAATTTTATATATCCCACAGCAATTTAATTAATAAATAAAAAGCTCCTCTTATTGAACTAAGTCAGTAAGCGGAGCTTTAAATTATTGTATATCTTTTCTTTTTACTACAAGTTCGTGCATTATAAACATAGCAGTAAGGAAAATTATGAGGTAATAGGGAAGTAAGGCGATGGTAGTGAATTCAGCAATCATTCCGAAAAGTGGGGGCATAATAAGAAATCCCGTATAGGCAAAAGCCATCTGCACACCTATCATAGCTTGTGATTTATCTCTGCCGAATACGTTGGGAGTCATATGAATAATACAGGGGTAAATGGGGGCGCAGCCAAGGCCTATAACTAAGAATCCCGCAAGGGCGAAAACAGAATGGAAGGGTAGAAGCATAAAGATTATGCCCAAAGTGATGATGCCAAGCCCCATGCGGATTAAAAAGTGGTCGCTGAGTTTCATGGCAAGGAAACCGTTTAAGAATCTGCCGCTTGTAATTCCCAAATAGAACATACAGGCAAATCCTGCAGCGGCTTCAGGGGTGAAGTTCCATTTTTCCGTAAGGTAAGTGCTTGCCCAAAGTGATGCGGTAAGCTCCAATGAACAGTATGCAAAGAAAGTAAGAAAGCAGGGAATTGCGCCTTTTATAGCGAATATTTCTTTAAAACTCAGGGATTTCGCTTTAATTTCACTCTCGGCTTCGGTTTCACTGCCTGTTCCTTTTTCCCACAGAGGAATGCTGAAGAAAATAACAACAGAAAGGACTATCTGAATTAACGATACTATAAGGTAACCGTAGTTCCAGCTTTTAAGCTCTGTAAGAGAAAAACTCATTATATAAGGGCTTATAGATGCGCCCACTCCCCACATACAGTGAAGCCAGCTCATATGCTGTGCTTTAAAGTGCAGAGCAACGTAATTATTAAGTATCGCGTCCACACCGCCTGCGCCGAATCCGTAGGGAATTGCCCAAAGAACAAGCATAAAAAAATTGGTACTTACCGAAAAGCCGAAAAGGGCGACAGCCGTCATAGCAACACTTACCGCAGTAACCTTACCTGCACCGAACTTGTTAAGGAGTTTATCGCTGAAAAGACTTGATATAATAGTGCCCACAAATATTATCATTGAAATTATACCTGCAAAAGAAACAGGCACGTTGATTTCAACGTGAAGCACAGGCCAGGCTGAGCCTAAAAGAGAATCGGGTAAACCGAGACTTATAAAACAGACGTATATTAAAGCTAAAAGTAAACTGCCCATAATTTTTACCTTTCATTTTCAGTTACTGAATAATAATTATAATTAAAAATATCAAAAATGCAAGGCGTGAAAATAATTGAAAGTGAAAAAATTATCTGCTATAATAAATTTATACTTTAAAATTAATTTACTCTGAGGAAATTTGTATGAAAAAGGGTATGTACGAAAATTTTATAGCAATACTTACAGAGGAGCTTGTTCCTGCTATGGGATGCACTGAGCCTATTGCGTTGGCTTATGCCGCAAGTAAAGCAAGGGATGTTTTAGGCGCTGTGCCCGAGAAAATTACGGCTAAATGCAGCGGCAATATCATTAAAAACGTACGCTGTGTTCGAATTCCCAACTCCGGCGGTATGACGGGAGTAGAAGCTGCCTGCGTTCTTGGTGCCCTTTGCGGTGAAAGTGAGAAATTCATGGAAGTATTAAGCGAAGTTGACGATAACGGAAGAAGCCATGCCCGTGAATTTTTAAAGGCGAGTAAATGTAGCGTAGAGTACCTTGAATCAAATATACCTTTGCATTTTATAATTGAACTTGAAAATAAAGATAATAAAGTAAAAGTTGAAGTTCGCCACAGCCACACGAATATTGTACTGATTGAGAAAAACGGTAAAATTATTTTTGAAGCTGACGACGATTATAAAGAAGCGGTGTTAACCGACCGTGAAAATTTAAGTATAGAAAATATTTATAATTTTGCCGAAAATATTGAGATAGAAAGAATATTACCTTTTGTTACTAAACAAATAGAATGCAATATGGCAATTGCAGAGAAAGGTATGCTGGGCGGTTTTGGTCTTGGTATCGGTAAAGAGATTTTAGAAGCCTATGCAGGCACAGCCATTACAAAGGCAAAGGCTTATGCCGCGGCGGCTTCTGAAGCCAGAATGGAAGGCTGTGATATGCCTGTTATTATCACTTCAGGCAGCGGTAATCAGGGTATTGCTTCCACAGTTCCTTTAATTGTTTATGCAAGAGAAAGCGGCATAAGCGAGGAAAGATTATACCGTTCACTGGTTTTCTCCTCTCTTTTAACTGTTTTCCAAAAGGAATTTATCGGTAAGCTTTCAGCTTTCTGCGGTGCTGTTTCAGCTTCCTGCGCATCAGGTGCAGCTATTACATATATGATAGGCGGAAGTGTAAAGCAGATTAAGGATACTATCGATAACACAATGGCAAATATCCCCGGTATTATATGCGACGGCGCAAAAGCCTCCTGCGCCGCCAAAATAGCTTCTGCTCTTGATGCTTCCTTCTTTGCTCACGCTCTTGCTATGAAGGGCAAGGTTTATGAAGCCAACACAGGTATTTTGCAGGAAGATACCGGCAAGACCATAAAAAGCGTAGGCCATATAGGTAAAGTAGGCATGAAGCAAACAGACTCCGAAATAGTTAAATTTATGATTAAAAACTGAGGGTATAATTAGTATGCTTGAAAAAATGAGTGACTTTTTCGAAGCAAGGCTTATAGGCTACGACGAGCACATGATGACGGAAATATACTGTGCCACTGAGTTTTACACTTTTACGGCAGGCTTGCTTCCAAAAAACACAGAGGCAAAAATTCTTGATTTGGGCTGTGGCACAGGTCTGGAGCTTGAGAGCTATTTCAAGCTTAACCCTGAAGCAGAAATTACAGGTATTGATCTGTGCGAAGCTATGCTTAAAAGTTTAAAGAAAAAGTTTGTAAATAAAAAGGTAAATATTATTGTTGGTTCATATTTCAGCGTACCTTTCGGTGAAGAAATATATGATGCCGCGGTTTCAGTAGAATCCTTACATCATTTTACCGGGTGTGAGAAAATACCTCTATATAATAAGCTTCACAAAGCTTTGAGAGACGGCGGATATTTCATTTTGACCGATTATTTTTCTTTAAGTCAGGATGAAGAAAATATGTACCGAGAAAATTTATTAAGGCTTAAAAGGGAAGAAAATATAAGTGATAATGAATTTTATCATTACGACACACCTCTAACGGTAGAAAATGAAACAAACGCGCTGCTTGAAGCAGGTTTTTCTAAGGTTGAAGTTAAGGGTAGCTGGGGCCAGACCTACACGATAAAAGCTTATAAATAAAATAAACGTACCGACATTTAAATCGGTACGTTTTTTGTTTTATTCTCCTATATAAGTAAATCTTTTAAAAGTTTTACCGTCGCGGGTTATTTGTTCATTCCACATAGAAAGAGGGCGGACCCAGAATTCGTTTTCACCGTAAAGTGCTCTGTATACAACCATCTTTTCTAAAGTTTCGCTATGATTTGCAATAGCTATAACCTCATATTCCATACCTTTGAAGTGGCGGTATTTGCCAAGTTTTACGTTTTCCATAATTTCACCTCTTTCTTTTCCTTATCTTAGCACAAAAATTAATATGTTGCAATTTAAAATTAAAATTCTTTATTGTACTGAAACTTCTTAAATGATATTATTAATTTATTAAAACGAAAGGTGTTTTATTATGAGAAAATATTTACTGCCAGAAAAGGGCAATTTTTATAAGGCGAATCTTCACTGCCATTCTCAGGTATCTGACGGCGCATATACTGCTTTAGAGCTTAAAGAATTATATATGAAAGAAGGCTACAGTATTATAGCCTACACAGACCACAGTCTGCTTATACCACATCATAAAGAGCTTAGTGACGAGAACTTCCTTGCTCTTAACGGCTTTGAATGGGACGTTGGCGAGTCCGGAAAAGCACCTGGAAGAAATAAATGCCTTCATATTTGCTTAATTGCATTGGAGGAAGATAATTTTATAGCTCCCTGCTGGAACAGAGAAGAAATACGTAATTTAAAAGGTAACGGCGAAAAATACAGAGATTTAGTAAAATTTGATGAGAGTTTACCTGATTTTGAAAAGGAATATACCGCTGAATGTATTAATAAAGCTATTAAAAACGCAAGGAATACGGGATTCTTTGTAACCTATAACCACCCTGTATGGTCACAGGAGGATTACAGCAATTATATGTCATATGAAAATATGAATGCTATGGAGATCTGTAATTATGCTTGTATAGCCGAAGGCTGGTATGATTATAACCCTAAAATTTATGACGATATTTTAAGAAGCGGCAAGAAGATTTATGCAATTGCGGCGGACGATAATCATAATTTCGGTGGTAATCTCTATGATAGTTTTGGTGGCTACACAGTAATTAAAGCAGAAAAGCTTCAGTACAGAACAATAACAAAGGCATTGGAAGAAGGCAATTTCTACGCTTCACAGGGCCCTGAAATCAGAGCTTTATGGTATGAAAACGGTAAAATTCATATTGAATGCAGCGACGCTGAATATATCGACTTTAACTTCGGAATTATGCATGCTAAAAGATTCAGAGCAGAGAAAAACGGTGTTATTAATATGGCTGAATGCGAAGTTCCTCCTCACAGCGTTTACGTAAGAGTAACAGTATGGGATAAATACGGTAAACCTGCCGATACAAACGCTTACTTTGTAGAAGATTTAGAAAAGGAATAGTTATGAATAATAATGAAATTAAAAACGAATTTATAAATCCATCTGTGCTTTATCGAGGCAAGCCTTTCTGGTCCTGGAATGGTGAACTTAGAAGCGATGAGCTTGTGCGCCAGGCTAAAATTATGAAGGAAATGGGTCTTGGCGGATATTTTATGCACTCCAGATCAGGTTTAATAACTGAATACCTAGGTGATAAGTGGTTCGATTTAATTAACGACGTTGCTGATGCAGCTGAAAAAGACGGTATGGAAGCATGGCTCTATGATGAGGACAGATGGCCATCAGGTTCTGCGGGCGGTATGGTAACTAAGGATAAATCTCTGCGTATGAAATCCCTCTACGTTTTCGAATCAGACGTGGAAAAGTTTACAGAAAGAGAAAATACCATAGCTCTATTTATTGCTAAGCTTTCGGGTATTAATTTAAGCTTTTATAAGGAAATTGATATAGAGGCTTCGGATCTAAAGGCAGAAATATTAAATGCTATAGATAAAAATGAAGAAAATGACGGTGAAGGTAATTGGAAAGTTCTTCATTTTGCCATAGTTCCCGATAAAGAAAGTTCTGATTATAACGGAACTACCTATATAGACACTATGAGCTATAAAGCGGTAGGGAAGTTTATTGAGCTTACTCACGAAAAATATAAGGAAAAGTGCGGGGATAGACTTGGCAGAAGCATAAAAGGTATTTTTACAGATGAACCTCACCGCGGAAAACTTTTTGACAGCCCTACAAATAAGGATGGTGTTTTTGCCTGCGGTATCTGTTATACCGATGATATTTTTGAGGAATTTACAAAGCGCTACGGCTTTGATGCAAAAAAGATTTTACCCGAATTATTCTACCGCTATAAGGGAGAAAAGGTTTCTCCCGTTAAGCTTTTCTATATTGATTTGGCAAACAACCTCTTTATTGAGCGTTTTGCAAAGCCTATAAACGATTGGTGCAAGAATAATGGCATTGAGTTTACAGGTCACGTACTACACGAAGATAGTTTAATGAATCAAACAGTGCCAAACGGCTCTTTGATGCGTTTTTACGAGCATATGGGTTACCCCGGTATTGATTCTTTAACGGAACACTCTAAAAATTACTTTATAGTAAAGCAGTTAACTTCCGCTGCAAGACAGCTTGGCAAGAAGTGGCTTTTAAGTGAGCTTTACGGCTGCACAGGTTGGCAGTTTGACTTCAAAAAGCACAAGGCGGTTGGTGATTGGCAGGCACTGTTTGGTATTAATTTAAGGTGCCACCATCTTTCATGGTATACAATGGAGGGACAATCAAAGCGAGATTATCCTGCTTCTATTTTACATCAGTCTCCATGGTATAAATACTACAGCAAGGTGGAGGATTATTTCTCAAGATTCAACCTTATGATGAGTGAGGGCGAAGCAGATTGTGACGTATTGCTTCTAAATCCCATTGAATCCGTATGGTGCCAGGCTTACGTTGGCTGGGCAAAGTGGATTTTCAATAATTCTGAGGATATTGCTCCTTTTGAAGAAAGATATGCTGAAATTTCCCGTATGTTAATCGGAAATCATATTGATTACGATTACGGCGAGGAAGAAATGATGAGCCGTATGGCTTCTTGTGGAGTAAATGATAAAGGCGAAGCTATAATAAAAGTAGGTAAGGCTTCATATAAAACAGTAATAGTTACAAATATGATTACCATAAGACCTACCACTTTAAAGCTTTTAAATGAATTTGTTTCCCTTGGCGGTAAAGTTATATTCTCGGGTTTCCTGCCTTCATACGTAAATGCGGTTAAATCTGATGAAATAAAGCTTCTCTCAAAAAAATGTATTCAGATTCCTTATGCCGAAAAAGAGCTTATTGAAACAATAAAGAATATAAGCGATACTTTTGTAAGTGTAGAAAATTCTGAAGGAAATATAGAGAAAGACGTTTTTACTTCCGTAAGAAAGAATTTTGGCGGCAAAGGTTATGTTATAGCGGCAATTAATGAGGATAGAGAATTATCAAGAAATAATCTCACCCTTAAAGTCAAGGCAGAAAATAACCTCTATCCGGAATTATGGGATATGGAAAGCGGCAGAAGATATAAGTATAAAGCCGAAAAATGCGGTAATATTTATAGCTTTAATTTCAGTTTAGAGCCTGCAGGTTCTATATGTTTTGTTTTAAATTGTGAGTGTGAAAAGCTGCCTGAATACGAAACATTTGAAACAATCAGTGAAAAAGAATATAAGGGCGATTTTAACTATATTAAAAATGAGCCTAATATCTGCGTGCTGGATTACGTGAAATGGAGCTTAAACGGTGAAAATGAAAGCGAAGCCGAGGAAGTTTTGAAAGCCGATAATCATATCCGCGATAAAGTGGGCATAGAAAGACGCGGCGGCGGGATGCTTCAGCCTTGGTTTTCTAAGCTTAACGATACTAAGAAGTACGGTAAGCTTCATTTAAGCTACGAATTTTATATTGAGAAATTGCCTGAGGGTGAAGTTTTCCTTGCGGGCGAAAGACCTGAGAATAATATTTACAGAATCAACGGTACAAAGCTTCAGAACAGTGATATAAATGATTTTTGGGTTGATGAATGCTTTAAGAAGATGTATATCCCAAAAGATGCGCTGAAAATAGGTTTAAACGAAGTTACTATCGACGTAGATTTTATGCGCACCACTAACGTGGAGGCGGTATACTTGGCAGGTGATTTCGGTGTAAGAATTGAGGGTGTTAATAAGAAAATTCTTTGTACAGCCACAGAGAAAATTGGATGCGAAGATTATCAGAATTACAATTTACCCTTCTATACAGGTGAAATTACCTACATAATCACTCCCGATATCTATAAAGAATTATTAAGCGGTGAATTTGAAAACGCCGATAGAATTGTGCTCACTCCAGCCGATTTCACAGGCGGATGCGTGAAAGTTGAGGCTATGGGCAAAACAAGTATTCTTGGCTGGGACCCTTATGAAGCCGACGTAACTGATGCAGTAAAAAATAAAGCTGAAATTAAATTGACTATAGTAGGCACAAGACGTAACGTTTTCGGCCCCTTGCATCAGATTCCCAAAATTGCAGAGTCTTACGGACCCGGCAATTTTATATCAGAGGGTGAATATTGGACCGATGAGTATAGTATGATTTCAAGCGGTATAAGAGCAGTTTTATTTAAAGCACAGAAAAAGGAAAAGTAAGATGAGTGAATTTGAAAACAAAGTAGTGGTTATTACAGGCGCAAGCCACGGAATCGGCAAATGTATGGCGGAGGAATTTACTAAAGAAGGCGCAAAGGTTTATACTATTGATATTAATGATGGTTGTACCTTTAAGGGTGATATAGGCAGAAAGGAAGTTCTGGAGGAATTTTCCAAGCTTATTATCGAAAAGGAAAAAAGAGTTGACGTGCTTATTAATAATGCACCTCCTAAAATGCGCGGCATAGAAAACTGCAGCTACGAGGATTTTGTATATGCTTTAAACGTAGGTGTTACTGCGGCTTTTTATCTTACTAAACTCTTTATGCCTTATTTTACTAAAGACGCTTCCGTAATCAATATTTCATCATCCCGCGACAGAATGAGTCAGCCTCAAACTGAAAGCTACACCGCGGCAAAGGGCGGTATTTCCGCTTTAACTCACGCTTTGGCTGTAAGTTTATCCGGTAAAGTGAGGGTGAATTCCATTTCTCCCGGCTGGATTGATACAGAGTATAGAGAATACGAGGGCCCCGATGCTTACCAGCAGCTTTCAGGCAGAGTGGGTAACCCCTTGGATATTGCTAATGCGGCACTTTTCTTAGCAAGCGATAAAGCAGGTTTTATCACGGGCGAAAATATTTGCGTTGACGGCGGTATGACAAAACTTATGATATACCACGGTGACCACGGATGGACACTTGAATGAACTGAAAGGATAAAAATGAACACTGTATTCAACCAAATGGTGGACTATTACGACAGATACA
>SVPY01000054.1 GCA_015065615.1 Oscillospiraceae bacterium
GCCGCTCTGGGCTATAAAAGCCCAGTTCAGTACAAGACCGAACTGGGCTTCTAATACTATGGGGTTTTTAAGTGTCTACTTTTCCTTGACAGATGCAAAGCTTTTTAAGCCTTACGGTTCTTTTATTTTTATATACTGCTCTATTCTTTTGTAAACTGTTTCGGTAATACCCTTTACGTTCTTTATCTCTTCAATGCTGCTGAAGGCGCCGTGCTCGTCTCTGTAATCTATAATTCTTTCGGAGATAGTATCGCCTATTCCGTCAAGCTTCATAAGTTCTTCCTTTGAGGCTGTGTTGATATTAAGCTTATCGGAATCGGGAACGGTGTTATACACGGTTTTTTCTACCGTGATACTGTAGATATTAACGTCGGCAGAATCTTTGAACATGGTAAAAGCCATAATGAAAATTAAAGCTATTACCATAACTGTAAGCACGAAAGCTTTTTGAACGGAATCGGAGAACTGCTCCTTACTGTTTTTATTATTATCCATATCAATTCAAACAGACTAAATTCAAATCAAATTAAATTAATCTAATTTAGCGGCATTTATTTAAAAAGTCGGTAAAATATTTTGGTAACTCGGACCTTACTTCAATGAGTTTGCCTGTTACGGGGTGAATAAAACCTATCAAGCAGGCGTGCAGACATTGACCTTCAAGCTCCGTTATTACCTTTTTGGGTCCGTAAACAGGATCCCCTGCCACGGGATGACCTATATAGGACATATGAACGCGTATCTGATGAGTTCTGCCGGTTTCAAGGCGGAATCTCATATGGGTAAAGCCTTTATTTAAACGCTCGATAACTTCATAATGGGTCACAGCTTCTCTTTTGTGGGCAACGGAATGTGTGACGGACATTTTCTTTCTATCCTCACTGTGCCTGCCTATGGGTGCGTTTACGGTACCTTTATCGTCTTTAACGTTGCCGTAAACTATAGACTGATATTCTCTGAGGCAGCTGTGCTCCTTAATTTGCTCAGAAAGCTTTATATGAGCGTTATCGTTCTTTGCTACAACCAACAGACCGCTGGTATCCTTATCGATTCTGTGAACAATTCCCGGGCGGATAACACCGTTTATACCTGAAAGAGAATCCTTGCAATGATACATAAGGGCATTTACGAGGGTTCCTGTGTAGTTTCCCGGAGCCGGGTGAACTACCATGCCCTTGGGCTTATTTACAACCAGAAGGTCGTTATCCTCGTACCTTATATCCAGCGGAATATTTTCGGGCAGAATATCGATATCAGTAGGCTCGGGAATCTCAATTTCAATTATATCGCCTATTTTAGGCTTGAAATTCTTGCTTACGGTTTTACCTTCGCAGGTAACCAAGCCCTGCTCGATAAGATTCTGCAGCGCTGAGCGTGAAAGTAATTCGCTTTTAAACTGTTTATCGATTCTGTCGGTACTTTCTGCTTTGAAGGTAATTATTTCGTTATCAAATGTTTGTGTCATTTTCTTTATTGGTTTCAGTACTGTTATTTTCGGATTTATTCTTCTTGCCGTCTTTAAAAATAAAGAGAGTGTAGAAAATAAAGAGCGATACGCCTATAACAACGAGACAGTCGGCAAAATTGAAAATATAACCGAAAAATATTACGTTGATGTAATCTATAACGTAGCCGATAAAAAGTCTGTCGATTAAATTACCGAATCCGCCTGCAATAATCATAATGGCGCTGGCTCTTTCGAGGGGATGTACGGGCTTATTTTTAATGAGATAAAAAAGGATTAAAGCCGTGATAATTACGGTAGCGAGGGCGAAAAACCAGGTCATATTCTGGAATATGCCGAAGGCAGCGCCTGAATTTTCAAGATAGCGAAGTTCAAGGAGACCGGGAATCAAAGTAACGTAGCCTACGGGCTTTAAATAAACCGTTACGAAATATTTGATTAACTGGTCAAGAACCGTTAGTAAGGGGATTAAAATAATATAAAGAAGTTTTATCATATATTTACCTGTAAATTTATAATAAATCGGTGCAAACGTAAAATTTGCACCGGTTAATTTTATTTCTTGATATTAATGCCTTCACCGAATTCAAGTGTGCTGTAAAGGGATTCTTTTTCCTTTTTGAGAGATTCGGGAATATCTGTGTAAGCGTTGAGGTCGATATCGTCGAAGGTATCGATAAGCTTTGTGTCTGTATCGAGTTCAAAAGCAGTTTTCTCTGCAGTTACTTTTTCTTCTGCGATTTCGATTACGGGTTCTTTCTCGGGTACTGTTTCAGCTACGGGCTCCTGTACTTTAACTTCTTCCTTAACCGTTACTTTTGACTTGAGCTCGTCGGTATAATCGGGAATAGCCTCAATTGCTGTAATGTGATTCTTATAGATCTCGTAAAGAGATGAACGGAAGTTTGTAACCTCTTCCTTTATAGCATCGTATTCTCTCTCTTTTTCTTCGATCTTGCTCTTATAGTTTTCTACTATGTAAAGAGACTTCTTATTGGCTTCGTTTAAAATATCATCTGCTTTAGCGTTAGCTTCGGCGATAATGAGCTCAGCCTGCTTTTTGGCATCCTTAATGGAAGCGTTGGCAAGTTTCTGTGCGCTTAAAAGAGCGTTCTTGATACCGTCTTCATCTGCTCTGTAGGCTTCTACTTTTTCAGCCAAAGCTACGAGCTTTTCGCGCATATCAACGTTCTTAGCGGCAAGTTCTGCTGCCTTTGCTTTATAGGACTGATTTTCCTTTAAAAGAGCGGCGAAAGATTCGCTGACCTCATCGATAAAATCGTCAACGTCCTCGGGTTTATAACCGGAAAAACCGGACTTTCTGAAACTTATTTCGTTAATTTTTTTTAATGTAAGCATCCAAATATCCTCCCTATATATTTAGCTTTAAATATCATAATCAGAAATAGATTCCGTTATTTTCGAATTCATCGAAAATATCCTCGCCGCTGATTTCAACGTTAGCGGGAGTAATAATAAATGTACCTGTGGCAATTCTCTGAATCTTGCCGTTCTGAGCGTATGCAACACCGCTTAAAAAGTCAAGAATTCTTCTGGATTCATCCTTCATAGTATTTTCGAGGTTAAGTACAATAGCGTGACCGTCAATTAAGGAATTGGCGATGTCTCTGGTATCCTCACTGAAAGACATAGGCTTGAATACTATAACCTGAAGCTGAGCTTTGCTGTTCATATTTACAACCTTGGGTGAACGCTTGAAAAGTGAAGGCGCGGAAGAAGCAGTGCTTGTCTCTTTATAAGAGCTTACAGGCTGGGGTTCAGCTTTCTCTTCCTTTTCTTCGTACTGCTCATCCTCGTAGTACTCATCGTATTCATCCTCGGGGGGGTTCCACATTTTCTGAATTTTCTCTACTAAACTTGCCATTTTTATCCTCCGTTATAATTTTTTAAATATATGAAAATGAAGTGAAAAAATCAAAAATTACATATATGTCTATTATCCAATTTTTACACTCAAATGTCAACCTATATTTGTATATTCTCAAAAATTTACAATATATTGTTTATTTTGCCCCTGTAATTTAGAGCAATTTACCATCATATAAATCGTCGCCGTTAACCACAACTTCGTCGTACTGGGTTATTGTACTATCTGTAACCAAGGAAGCTTTTTCGAGGTCACTGAGATCGGTTTTGCAAATTGCGTAACCGTTGACGGTAATATCAGAGAAGATTTGTACAAAATTGATTCGGCTGCCGTATTTAACGAATACGCCCTTTACGTTTTTGTGTACTATTTCTTTTTCGTTTCCGTTTTCGTCGGTAACTTTTTCTATAACGTCCTCAAAATATATCGAGCGCTCGTTAACAAGAACGCCTGAGTAAGTGTCCACTATGATCTGCACGGTTTCGTTTCTTACGGACGCTATGTTTGCGTTCATATAATTACATTTAAGCACCAAAGAATAGCGGTTCTCCCCCGTCTCCCCGTCGGTCTCCGTGTTTATTGAAATAACATAAGCAGGAATCGTTTCGGATGAGATAAGCGGAAGCTTGACGTAAACCTTACTCTGTGTTTCAAGTTTTATTTTCTGAGCCTGATTTATTTCACATACAAAGTACCAGGCAAAGTCTGTGGTTATTTTACCTATAGCTGAACTTGAGGAGGCTTTTTTGATATTTTCGATTTCGCTTACCGTAATACTCTCGATATTTTCAAAATCGAAGGAATTTTCATAGCCGTCTACGTGGGATGAAAAATAACCTGCCTGCGGTGCTTTGATAGAGCCGATTTTGGAAGAAGCGTTAAGCTGTAAGGAATTTAACTCTTCGTTAATGGAATCAAGCTTATTCTGGAAGCTGTTTTCGGAGCTGCTGCCCTTTAAAATGTTTTTCTGATTAAGAAGGTAGTGAAGCTTTGAATAAGTTTTTGATAAATCGGAAATACCGTTACCGTTGGAATTACGGATAATGGATATTATGGAGTCGTTTATCTGTTCGTTTACTATATCGGGATTTGCATGGTAAAAGCTGCCTGAATTGTTGAGCGCCTGCATATACTCGGCTTCTTCTGTAAGGCGCTCTATCTGAGCCATTGTGGAGGCGCTGTTTTCAGAGGAATAGATATCCGCGATAACTGCGTTACGGGCAATGCGGTCGCCGTCATTTATCTTATAGCTTAAAACGCCGCTTGACGTATTATTTATAATTTTCTCGTCTCTTACAGCCCATGCAGAAACCTGAATGGTATCGCCGAGCTCTGCATACATAGCGGTTTCCGTGACTATTTTCTTTGCGTTTACAGCATAAATCTGATAACCGATATATGCAAGCAGCAGTATAGCCATAACGGTGGAGAATATTTTTCTTATTATGGGATTATTTACTTTCATTTTTTCCTCACAATAGTTAATTGTTTAAAAAGTTATCTATAAGTGAATAGCAATGATCAAAAAGCGCTTCACGGCTTATATAGTCATCGGCAAAGACCCACACGGCGTCCTTTTCGCGCCTGAACCATGTATTTTGCCTTTTTGCATAGTGGCGGGAACTTTTTTTGATATTTTCAACCGCTTCCTGAAGGCTTATTTCGTGATTAAAGTACGGAATAAACTCCTTATAGCCTATAGCCTGAGTGGCGGTGCTGCCGTAATCGGGACTTTTATAGAATTCTTCCGCCTCTTTTAAAAGCCCTTTTTCCATCATAATATCCACACGGCGGTTTATTCTTTCGTACAATATATCGGTATTTCTGTAGGAGAGCACGATAAGAAGTGTATCGTAGCGCTTTTGGCAATTTTCCTCCGGAGATTGCTCGGAGAATTTTTTGCCCGTTACCTTAATATATTCAAGGGCTCGTAAAACCCTTTTGGTATTGTTTTTATGAATTTTTTCGGCGGCTTTACCGTCCAGCTTAATAAGCTCGCTGTAAAGAGAATCTATACCGTTTTTCTCGAATTCATCAAAAAGCTCGCTTCTTATTTTTTCGTCCCTTGAGTTATCGTCGAAATCGATTCCGTACACAAGAGAGTGCATATATAAGCCTGTGCCGCCTGCAAGAATGGGCAGCCTGTCTCTTTTCTTTATGTCTTCAATGGATTTTGAAGCAAGGTCCACAAAATCCACAACGCTGAATTCTTTATCGGTATCAATTACTCCTATAAGATGGTGAGGCGCCAAGTTAAGCTCATTTTCATCCGGCTTGGCTGTACCTATATCCATGCCTTTATATATCTGCATTGAATCGCAGGAGACTATTTCGCCTTTATATTTCTGTGCTATTTTAATTGCAAGCTCGGTTTTACCCGAAGCTGTGGGACCGCACACGGCAATAATTTTGTTTGACATAAGGGCTTGTATCCTTACTGAATTCTTCCGAATTCCTTTTCTATGTTTTTCTTTTCTATCTGCATATATATGGGTCTGCCGTGAGGGCAATAGCGAAGCTCGGGATTTTCCCAAAGCATTACAGCTAAAGCCACAAGCTCATCTATAGTAGATTTATCCCCCGACTTCATAGCTGCACGGCAGGCGATGTTGTGGTATGTCCAATCCATATATTCAGTGAGCAATTTATCGTTATTGAAGTTTCCCGGGTGGGATGCAAGATATGAAGCGCATTCGCTTACGGCATAGCTTATATCCTGACCGCATAAAATGGAAGGTGCGCTGCGGATGATAACGGTGCCTTCGCCGAAATCTTCAATTTCAAAGCCCGACTTCATTATAACATCCTGATGCATCAAAATGGCATCATATTCATCTTTATCCAGCTTACTTGTAATAGGAACAAGTAATTGCTGTGAGTAAAACTCGCCCTCGTTCTGTTTTAATTTTTCATAAATCAGCCTCTCGTGAGCGGCGTGTTTATCTATAAGCAGTAAAGTATTATCTTTTTCACAAATAATATAAGTAGAGAAAGCTTCACCTAATATTTTTACGCTTGAATCCTTTATTTTTAAGCTGAGGGCGTTTTTTGGTTTTGATGTTTCCTCATTTTTTATATCGGGCTCGGTTTCATTTTTAACGGGAAGCGCAGGTTCCTTATTTTCTTCCTTATAAGTTTCAAAAGGCTTCTCTTTTTCAGCCAAAGGAGCTTTTTCCGTATGCTTTACTAAGGGCGGTTCTGATTCAATTAATGATTTGAAATATTCATCCGATTTTGTTTCCGATTCGCTTATTACGGCGGTTTCGGTTTTTTTGGGCTCTTTATATAAAACGGGCTGAGGCACATAATCAAGAATTTTTTCAAGCTTGGTAGCGCCCGCTTTATCGGCTAAAGTTTCATTTACGTCGCCGCCTGCAAAAATAGAAGATTTAAGAGAATCAATTAAGCTGTTTCTGTATTCCTTAGCTTTCTGAGAGCCGTCGCTTTCTGACTTTTTTAAAGGTGAAGCGGAATAATTTACACTGAGCTTAGTCTGCTCGCTTTTTTCCTCGTTTGCAAAGGGGGAAGCGGCGTATTTATTTACGTTGAAGCTTTTGGGAGCGTCGCCTTCAGATAAAGCTGATTTAACGGCGGCGTAAATAAGATCGAATACGGGTCTTTCGTTAGTAAAGCGGACTTCCAGTTTAGCAGGATGAACGTTAACGTCCAGCATGGCAAAGTGCATCTTAATATGCAGAACGGCAGCGGGAAATTTACCTACCATCAAAGTGCCTTTGAAGGCTTCTTCCAAAGCGGCTGTGGCGGTCTTGCTTCTTATAAATCTGCCGTTAATAAAGAAATTCTGCATAGCGCGGCTGGGTCTTGAAGCTGAAGGCTTGGAAATAAAGCCGTAAACGGACATATTGTTAAAGCTGTAGTTTACGGGAATAAGACCCGATACGAATTCCTTATCGTAAACGGCGTATACTGCAGATTTGAGCTTATTGTCGCCGGGGGTGTGCAGGGTCTCTTTGCCATCGCGTATAAGCCGGAAGGATATTTCGGGATGAGATAGAGCGATTTTATCCAATATACCGCTTATGGTATTGGCTTCTGTAACGTCTTTTTTTAAGAACTTCATTCTTGCGGGAACGTTATAGAAAATATCCCTTACTATAAAGGTAGTGCCGTTGGGGCAGCCAGAATCCTCAATTTCGAGTACTTCACCTGCTTCACATACAAGGTGAGTGCCTAAAGCTTCGTCGGCTGTTTTTGTAAGCATCTCCACGTGAGAAACAGCGCAGATAGAGGCCAAAGCCTCACCTCTGAAACCCAAGGTGGCGATGCTGTTTAAATCATCGGGAACGGCTATTTTACTTGTAGCATGGCGGATAAAGGCGGTAGAAGCGTACTGACGCTCGATTCCGCAGCCGTTATCAGTTACGCGCATATAGCTTATGCCGCCGTTTTTTATTTCAACTGTAATAACGCTGGCGCCTGCGTCTATTGAGTTTTCCACAAGCTCCTTTATTACGGAAGCGGGACGCTCGATAACTTCGCCTGCCGCAATAAGCTCGGCGGTATATTTATCGAGAACTTTTATCTCTGCCACGGAATTCACCTCCTGTAAAATTATTTATCTTTAAGCATATTTACAAGCTCAAAGAGGATATTCATACTCTCGATGGGAGTTAAAGTGTTTACATCTATATTTTTAAGTTTAGAGATTACGTCGTTATGAGGGGTATCGAAGGTGAACTGAATCATTTCCTCGGTATCCTGCTTTTTTGCTTTGGGGGTTTTGAGCTCGGTGCCTTCTTCAATGCTCTGGAGTATTACCTTCGCGCGGCTTATGACCTTATCGGGGATGCCTGCAAGCTTTGCAACCTGAATACCGAAGCTATCGTCGGCGCCGCCTCTTATTATACGGCGCAGGAAAGTGATGTCGTCTCCCCTCTTTTTTACGGCTACGTTGAAGTTTTTAACGCCGTCGAAAATATCTTCAAGCTCGGTAAGCTCGTGGTAATGGGTAGCGAAAAGAGTTTTTGCTCCAAGCTGTTTTTTATCCTGAATATATTCAAGCACGGCTCTTGCAATACTCATACCGTCGAAGGTGGAGGTGCCGCGGCCGATTTCATCAAGGATAATAAGGCTATCTTTTGTGGCGTGGCTTATAATATAGCTTACTTCGCTCATTTCAAGCATAAAGGTACTCTGACCTGCGGCAAGGTCATCCGAAGCGCCGACTCTTGTAAAGATACTGTCCACAATTCCTATCTCGGCGGCGGAAGCAGGCACGAAGGAGCCTATCTGAGCCATAATAACTATTAAGGCGACCTGACGCATATAGGTGGATTTACCTGCCATATTGGGGCCTGTGATAACAGATACGCGGTTATCGTTCATATCCATATCGGTATCGTTGGGAACGAAGAAGCTATCCTTTAAGAATTTCTCAATTACGGGGTGGCGGCCGTCTTTTATGTATATTCTGCCGTTGGCTGTAATTCTGGGGCGTGTGTAATCGTTCTTTCTTGCTGTTAACGCAAGTGAATTTAATGAATCCAGCTCAGCTATGGCTTTGGCTGTTTTCTGTATTCTTACTAGCTCGTTGGCTATGGTTTTTCTTATTTCTTCGAATAAATGGGACTCAATAATAACTGATTTATCGTGAGCGCCAAGAATTCTGTTTTCAAGGTTTTTAAGGTCCTCTGTAATATATCTTTCGGCATTCGATAAAGTCTGCTTACGGACGTAATTGGCAGGAACCATTTCTTTATAGGAATTGGTTATTTCAATATAATAACCGAAAACGCGGTTGTAACCGACTTTAAGCTTTGGGATACCGGTTTTCTCTTTTTCGTCGGCTTCTATCTGAGCGATAAGACCCTTACCGCCGCTTTCATCGAGGCGTACGGAGTCAAGCTCCTCGTTGAAGCCTTTTTTAATAATACCGCCTTCACGGATGGTGAATGGAGGCTCTTCTACGATAGAAGCGTCAATTAAATCGGCTACGTCCTCCAGAGTGTCCAGATCATCATAAATTCTCTTTAATAAGGTAGCATTACACTCTGCTAAGGATGAAGAGAGTGCGGGAAGTTTTGTAAGCGCCTGAAAAAGTGAGCGCAGTTCACGGCCGTTTGCTGAGCCGTAAACGATTCTTGTCATGATTCTTTCAAGGTCGTAAATACCCGTAAGATTTTCGCTTACACAGTCAGAAAGTTCCTGATTTTCGAATAATTCTTCAACAGCGTTCTGCCTTAAAATAATTGAAGCGGGGCTTATTAAAGGTTTTTCAACCCATGAATTTAAAAGTCTTTTACCCATGGCAGTTTTGGTTTTATCAAGTACCCATAAAAGACTGCCCTTTTTCTCGCGGCTGCGCATGGTTTCGGTAAGCTCTAAGTTGCGCCTTGTGTTAACGTCCAGACGCATTATCTTGCTGCCTTTATAGAGGTTTATTTCGCTCATTCTGTCAAGACCCGTTATCTGGGTTTTTGAAAGATACGTAAGCAAACCGCATAAAGCAAACAAAACGGGAGAATTTGCTTCAAGACCTAAATCGCTTAAAGCACTTTTTTTGAATTGAGAGAGAACTTTACTCTCGCTGTTTTCATAGAAATCGAAAGCTAAAGCTTCATTTTGGGCGTTTAATTTATCGTTTGCATAATTTAATGAAGCTTTTAAAACCGAAGCCTCATCATTTATAAGTATTTCGCTGGGGTGGAACGAAGAAAACTCGTTCATTAAAGCTAAATCCAGTTCATTTAAGGATAAAGCTTCCAATTCGGTTGCCTGAATCTCGCCGGTGGAGACGTCGGAAAAAATTACACCTGTTTTGTTTTCAAGTAAATATACGGAAGCGATGTAGTTATTTTTACTTTCGTCCAGCATATTGCTTTCAAGCACCGTACCGGGAGTGATAACTCTTATTACCTCTCTCTTTACTATGCCTTTGGCGGTGGTGGGATCCTCTACCTGTTCACAGATGGCGACCTTATAGCCTTTTTCCACAAGCTTTGCAATATAGGAATCGGCAGAGTGAAACGGAACGCCGCACATAGGTGCGCGTTCTTCCTGACCGCAGTCTCTTCCTGTTAATGTAAGCTCAAGTTCTCTGGATGCCGTTTTTGCATCGTTGAAGAACATCTCGTAAAAATCACCGAGACGAAAGAATAACAAGGTATTGGGATACTGTTCTTTTATCTCAAAATACTGTTTCATCATCGGGGAGTAATCAGCCATAAGTCACCATTCCGTAAAATTTTTAATAAAATTATAAATCAGGATTTAATCAGGGTTTGAATCAGATCAGTGGCAGCCGCCGCAGGAAGCGCAGTTACCGCTGCAGGAAGCTTCGATATCGCAGGTCTCGGGGTCTTCGCCTTCTGCAGACATAGCGATAATTGTTGTGATGCGCTGAACGAGGTTATCAACTTCTGTTTTAGCTTCGTTGTATCTTGTCATATTCTCGTTCATCATTATCTGAGCGTAAGTGTGGCGAAGGTCGTCGTTTAATTCCTTTAATTTTTCTTCGCTTCTATCTTCCTTCTGGACTTCGTTATTGATAGCCATTCTCTTAAGATTGAATTCACCGATAAGCTCCTGTAAAGCTTCGTCAGCATCGCTTGTCTTTCTTGCCTCTTCTAAAGCAAGGTACTTTTCATCCTGCTGAAGTGCTTTGCCGATTTCTCTTGCGAGTGCGATAATATCCATTTTTATATCTCCTTTGATTTTGTTTTTATATTTATTTTGTTTATATTTGAAAAAGCAATAAATGCTTAATCTGTAAGTTTTCCGCGAAGTATCCAGTTTTTAGCTTCGGTTACTTCTACGTTTTGGAAGGTGCCTATAAGCTCCTTACCGCCTTCGAACTCAATGATAATACTTGAATCCGTTCTGCCTGAAAGAAGTCCTGTTTTCTCGTTTATTTCCTCAATAAGCACCTTTTCGGTTTTACCTACCATAGAGGCGCAGCGCTTTGCGGCTATTCTTTCCTGAGTTTTTAAAAGCTCATTAAACCAATTGTTCTTCTCATCGTAAGAAACGGGGTCGGGCATTTTCTCTGCCTTGGTACCGACTCTCGGGGAGAAAATAAATGTGAAAAGGGAAGTAAACTCAACTTCCTCGATTAAACTTAAAGTATCCTTGAATTCCTCGTAAGTTTCACCGGGGAAACCGACGATA